>NZ_CP118611.1:1091250-1692500 GCF_028993555.1 Ensifer adhaerens
GTTGATCTTCACGATCGTCATCGTCGGCATCGCGCTCGCGGGTTCGCTCTGGGTCATGCATCATCTCAACACCAACATGATGCCGATGACCCACGAGATGATGAAGAACATGCCCTGAGCGTGGGACGGGGCAGGCGGACAGGACGATGAATACCGACGACAAGGCAACGGGGAGGGGCCTCGCATCTTCCCGCGCCCGTCTGCTGATGACGGGTGCCTTGCTCTTCCTCGTCGCGGTGTTCCTGGCACTTGGCACCTGGCAGGTGCAACGGCTCTATTGGAAACTCGATCTCATCGCACGAGTAGAGGCGCGCGTCGGGGCGCCCGCGGTGGCGGCGCCACCGCAATCCGATTGGGATGCAGTCAACCGGGAGAAGGACGAATATCGCCGCGTCACCGCCACCGGTACGTTTGCTCACGACAAGACCGCGCTGGTACAGGCCGTCACGGAGCTTGGCGCCGGATTTTGGGTTTTGACCCCGCTGCGCCGCGACGATGGCTCGACGGTGCTGGTCAACCGCGGTTTCGTGCCAACCGATCGCCGCGATGCTATCACACGCACTCCGAGCGAGACCGACGTAACCACCATGGTCACCGGGCTTCTGCGCATCTCCGAACCTGGCGGCGCCTTCCTGCGGTCAAATGACCCGCCAAGCGATCGGTGGTTTTCGCGAGACGTCGCCGCGATCGCCGCGGCCAAGGGCCTGCACAAGGTGGCGCCCTATTTTATCGATGCGGATGCAACACCCAATCCCGGTGCGCTGCCGATCGGCGGCCTTACGATCGTCCGCTTCCGCAACAGCCATCTGGTCTATGCGCTGACGTGGTTTGCACTTGCAGCCATGAGCGCCGCCGGTGCGTATTTCGTCTATCGGCAGCGGATAAAGGCAGACTGATAGCGCCAACCAGGCTCGGTCTTTTTCTGGGCGGCCGATCCCGGCCATCTAGGACATCGCCGTCACATCCCTTACGCCCGCGCTAAACGACACAAGGCGCTCGACCCGTATCCCGGGGAGCGCCCTGTTCGAACCCGGAGTGCCGTCATCGCATGCTGATAGCATCGCTGATGACAAGCTCTCGAAACGGGTGATGCGCCATAGATGGAGTGGCCGCCGGGAATTTCAAGGGAATGGTGCGGGCCCGTTTCGAGCATCCATATTTGCCTGATTGACGAGTCGACCGTTTGGGATACTGCGGCACTTCTAAAAGTTGCAATTCGCTTTCGTGCTGCGCGGGGCCAGCGAATCCGTGTTCCTCGAAGCGAACCTGCTCTATGGCGGCTCATCGAACGACATCGACACGGGGCTCTTCAAGGGCAGCTTCGACACAACCCGCTGGATGGCGGACGTGAAGGTGACGGGTGAATGGCAACTCGACGAAATCACCGTTCTGACGCCGAAGCTCAGAGCGGTCTATTTCAACGAAGAAACCGATGACTACACGGTGAAGAACGCGCTCGGCGAGGCGATCGATCTCAAGGGCTTCATCGAGGAGCAGGCGCGCTTCAGTATTGGGTTTGATGTCGAACGGACGCTGGAGCTGGAGAACGGGCTAACTTTGTCGCCGACGGTCGGCGCCGATATTGGCTTCGCTTCGCTCGATGGCGAAGGTGTGTTCGGCCGGGTCTCCGCCGGCTTGGCGCTGTCGAACAACGACAACTGGGACCTCGACTTCTCGCTGCTGTTCAACATCGAGGGCGACGGGTCGCAGGCGGCCGGCGCCAAGGTCGGCGCCCGGGTCCGCTTCTGACAGGGTGAAAGTGATCCGCAGGGGCTTTTTCGCGCCTTACGGATCATTGAGGCACCAGCAGAGTCTCCAGCCGAAAGTGGCCCTCTGTGAGAGCCACTCGTGATGCTCAGCGGATTACTTGGCGCCGATAGCCTGAAGGCCGGCCGTCGCGCAGTTCGCGTCGATATCGCCCGACGGCGCACCGCCGACGCCGATGCCGCCCACCAGGGCCTTGCCGAATTTGATCGGCACGCCGCCAGCCTGGATCACCATGCGGGCATCCATGTCGCGAAGGCCGTCATTCGCCGGCTTGGAGGCAATGAAGTCGCCCAGGCCAGCGGTGTCGCGGCCCATGGCTGCGGAGGTGAAGGCCTTGCCCTGCGCGCTATTGCCGGTGTGCGGACCGGAATTGTCGGCCTTCAGCAGCACCTTGGTTGCGCCATCGCGGCCAACCACAGCAACGCTCACATTGTGGCCTTCCGCTGCGCAAGCCTTCACTGCGGCTTCCGCAGCCTTGACGGCCATGTCGAGCGGCAGGTAGGCCGCGGTCGGCAATTCCTGCGCCGTGGCGGCGACGGGAGCGAGAAGCGCGGCTGCGAGCACGATATTGCGGATCATCATAGGTTCCTTTCCTGTTGATGTGGAAAGGTTACCCGGCATCTGACATCGCGGGTATTCGTAGGCCTTGCGCGCGGATCCGTAGTTCTACGGAGTCTTCGTCCCATCGAGCCAGATGCGCGTCATCTCCGCTTGCGAGGTACTGCCGAGCTTGGCGCCGATTGCGGCGCGGTGGCTTTCGACGGTGCGCGGCGAAAGGCCAAGACCTTCGGCGATCTGGCGGGTGGTGAAACCCGCAGCGATACGGTCGAGAACCTCGCGCTCCCGCTGTGTGAGCATCGCCAGCAAGGCAAGCGTCTCTGCCTTCTCGGCATCCACGCGCAACGTACGCTCCAACAGCTCGTGACCCTTGTGGATCGCGTCGATCAAATCCTGCTCGTCCACGGGCTTGGAGAGAAAGTCGATTGCGCCATTGTGAAAGGCACGACGGCAGGCCTCGATATCGCCGTGACCCGAGATGACGATCGTCGGCCAGGCTACCCCTTGCTCCGTCAGTCTTTCCTGCAGCTTCAGCCCAGAGATGGCGGGCATGCGGATATCGAGCACCAGGCATCCGGGAGCAAGGCGCGAAACCTGGGCCAGAAATGCCTGCGGATCGGAAAACCCCGTCACCTTGATGCCGACCGTCGAGAGCAACAGGCTCAGTGCGCGACGCACCGCATCATCGTCGTCAACGAGATAGACGGGGAGGGTCATCGCAACGGCTCCTCGGTTCGCCGGGCACGGGGCAGGGTCACCCGGAAGGTGGCGCCACGGTCACTCTCAACCAGGGCGATTTCACCGCCGGCGCGTTCCACCAGTCGCTGGCTCAGCGCCAGTCCGAGCCCGGTACCACCGGCGCGGGTCGTCACGAATGGCGTGAACAGCCGTGGGCGAAGCGTTTCCGGAACGCCGGGACCGTTGTCGGTGACCTCGAAAACCACTGTGCTATCGTCTTCGTTCAAGGTAACGGTCACGCGTCCGGCATCGCCTGCTTGTGGGACCAATGCCTCAAAGGCGTTGCGGACCAGATTGAACGCGACCTGCTCGATCTCTACCGGATCGGCAACGACGGAAACCGGCGTTTCCGGAACCTGAAAATCAAGCTGAATTCCGCGGGATCTCGCGTCCGGCTGAAGGAGTGCTTCAACATTTGCGAGCGCGTCACGCAGATCGAAGGTCACAACCGGCGCGGCATGGGGGTGCGACCAGTTGCGGAACCTTTCCAATATGGCCGATGCCCGGCGCGCCTGGCTGACGGTGTCTTCGAGTACCGGACCAAGTGCTGTGTCTTGCCCGTGACTGAGCAGCCGCCGCCCGGCCTGCGCCTGCGCCAGGATTGCGGTCAGCGGCTGGGTCAGTTCATGTGCCATGCCGCTCGCCATTTCGCCAAGCGCATTGACGCGCGAGGCGTGCGTGAGGCGCGATTCCAGCGCGCTGAGCGTTGCCTGCTGTTCTGCAGTGCGCGTACGCGCACGCTGGCGCAATGCGGCCAAACCTGCGAGGTAGGCGAGGCTGACCAACAAAAGCGCTAATCCGGTCTGCACGGGCGGGAACATGTCCGCGAACCCGATCTCCATGCCCGTTTCCAGCCGCAACGGCTGCGACACGCTGCTCAGTGGCTTCGAAAAACGGATTGCCTCAGGCAGGGCGACCGGCTGAAGCAGGAGGTGTCCGTCCGGCAGAGATAGGCGAACCGCGACGCCCGGGCGAGACCAGAATGGCCCGCCATCTCCGATCAGTTTTGCCGCGTCTATACCAAGCATCAAACCATAGCGCGCCTCGGCGGTGTTCGGGCTGCGCTTGACCATGATGTAGTGGTGGGCGCGTTGCGGATGGGGCAGGAGAGCGATGCGCCCGTCCGAAGCAATGGCAGCGGCCCGGATGAGCTCTGCGGACTTGATATCGAGTGGATCGGTCCCGACAGGTTCCGCATTTGGATCGAGAGGTACGAGCTGAACCTCATCGATCCGTGGAAAGAAGCGTGCAATCGTGCGGGCGACTTCCAGGAACAGGTCGTGCCTGCGTCCTTCGGATGCGACGGCAACGGCCGACAGCGCGGTCAGGTGGGCATCGTGCTGGTCGACGCGCTGGGAGGCCAGGCTATGGAGGAGCTTGCTCTCTTGCTCAAGTTCACCAACCAGCGCCTGCCGTTCCCAGCCCGCCAGCATGCCTGCTGCGACAAGCAGGAGGACACACCAAAGGATGACCAGATAGAAGGGGCGTTCGAAGATCGAGCGATTGCTGTGCATCATCGGTTTGGCGGTCTTGTTCCTTTGGCAGAAAGCGATCTTGGGCCAGCCGCGATCATGTTCGCCTCGATCATCTCTCCGGTGAAATGCGCTCTGTCAATCCATCGAGCCGCAAGCACCGACAAGGATGGCGGACGAAGAAGCCATGGTCAGGCGGTTCACCCGTTACGTGAACCGAGTAAAGGATGCGACGGGCATGCCCGATCACGATTGGTTGGGTGTGCGCTCAGAAACGGGATCGTTGCAGCGATCGAAGGCCTGACACCAGCAAAGCCGTCAGAGCGACGGCGGTCCAGAATCGCGCGATCTTCATGCGGCGTCCGCGTCGGCCATTCTCAGTCACATCCCATCATCAAATTCCGCAGCCTGCCCCTGCGAGAGGAACTGGACGAGCGCTGACAGCAGTGCCTCCGCACTGGGACGGTCTAGCGAAACTTCGATCGTAGCGCCCGTCGATGAGACCAACTCGAAGCTCCCCAAAAGCGGATCCCTCGATATCAGGCTGACACCGCTACCCAAAAACTGCGCGCTGATCGTTGTATCGTCGTGCTCCATAAATGCCCCCTGAAACACATAGGTTAGAACCCATGCTGCCCCATTTGCTCAAGAATATGAGCGGATGGAAAAATGCAGGTATTCGACAAATGGTGGAAGCCGGTGGGTGATCGCGCTTGAAGCCGAAGGCGGAATGCGGTCGTTCTTCCGGCGCCTCAAGTCGTTAGCCAGGCGAGGAGCGCGAGAAGTATAAGTCCGGCACCAACGACGCGGAGCAAATGATTATGAATGATCTGGTTCAGTAGGCTAGGGGAACCAGGCTTACCATTGACATAGTGAGTGGTGACCTCGTTACCGGTATAGGCAATGTCCACATCGTCCCAGCCGTAGCCGGCGAAGGTCATGGATGTCCAGTTTCGTTGTCGCCTAAACTCCTCGATCCGCACCAAGCTGCGATCTTGCATAGCCTTGAGGGCTTCGTCCTTTACGACCGGCGTTTCGATGATCTTGACCGCCTTCAGATCCGTGGCGTTCAGGATTTTCTGTTGGGCAAGGATTTTCCCGCCAGTGCGATATGGCTTGACGAATTGCTTTTTGAGCTGGTTCTCACTGAGATCGCCCAAGAGAAATCTCGGCTCGTCACCACTCTGCGTGGTCCAAGCGATGACGTGGAAGTATCGCTGCTCGATTTTTTTCATCGGTCGTCTCAGAGGGGGAAAAAGTCGAGTTGAATCGACGATTTAAGTAGATGCTCAGAGTGCCTTTGATACAACCTGTGCGGTTAGTGAAGCCAACAGAGCAGCTAGTGCGACTGCAGTTCCAAATCGCGCAATCTTCATACGGCGCCTGCGCGCGCCGTCCCAGTCATAACCAATCATGCTCCTCCCGTTGGCATCATGCCACAACGCTGGATGGTGTCTAGTCGTCCTAACAATGAGCTAAATCATGACCTACCGATTGCCGCTGAATAGCTCCAGCCGGTGAAGATGTTGCAAGTATACGCTGGATCAAGCATCTTCGGACTGCTCGATGAGTGCCTGGAAGAAGGCGTCAATTGCTGACCGAGGGGTTGTGGCAGTAACCCAGATTGGATCAGTTGCAGCCACTAACCTTCGCTGACCACTAGAAACATCGGTCTCACCTACGGCCTCGTAAATCGCACACGCGCGCAGAGTCTTACCGTTGAACGCGATTTCGAACATGCCTTGGCGCGGGTCGACACGAGCCGAGAACACCTGCACGTGATAGGTTCCTGAAATCTCGTTTATCCGCAAACGTCTCAATCTGCCGCAAGATCGCGGGGTTGAGCTTCACTGATCGACAGCGATTGACGGAGACCAAAATGAACCACACTGCGAAGTCTGACGGGCTTCGCTACGCATGACGCCGCGCTCCCGACGCCCGCGTGCGTCATCCCAATGACACTCCCCGGATAACCCTGATCTCAAAGCTAGATCAGGCAGAAATCGCGAGGAGCACAAGCCCGGCACCCACGACGCGGAGCCAGTGACTATGAGCGATCTGGTACAGTAGGCTAGGGGAACCAGGCCTACCCCTAACATAGCGGGCAGTGACGTCGTTGCCGGCATATGTAATGTCATCATCGTCCCAGCCATAGCCGGTCGAAACCCAGTATTCCCAACTTGTATGGAGGTTAACCTCCTCAATCTGTCTCAGACTGCGCTCCTGTAAAGCCTTGAGAACCTCGGCCTTTGGCTCAAGTGTTTCGATTATCATGACCCGCGTAAGTTCTGCGGCGTTCAGGACCCTCTGCCCGAGATGGAGTTTTCCTCCGATACGGTAAGGCCTGACAAATTGTCGCTTGAGCTGCGTCTCGCTCAGGTCGCCGAACAGAAAAATCGGATCCTCAGTACTCTGCCGCGTCCAGGCGACCACGTGAAAATATATCTGCTGTTTCATCGGTTGCCCTCAAATGTTGGAGGGAACGAAAGAACCTGAGTGCTTGAAAGCTGCCACCGGAGCTGAGCAATCGCACTGTGAGGCGTCCGATCTTATCGGAAACCGGCGTTTTCGCCTTCAGGCGCCGCCCAAAGGGTTAACTGTTACTCATACCAAAAGGTCGCAACATGATTATGAACGTGCAGGCACTACAGCGGCGATTGATCGCGCTTGGCACTTTTCACTCCCCATGTTCGGGGCCGATGGTGACTTCGGAACCGAAAGCGTTATCGCAACCGACAAGGCTCTCTCATCGCTTGTACTCGGCCACCCCTGTTCTCCTTTGAGTGAGGAGGCTAGGCCAGGGTGCGGCGGGCCGATAGGCGCAGAAATGCACCCTAAGATTTTGGGGAGGGCGGGTGGACCCCAGAGCGCGTAGTCTGTGGGACTGGGGCGTGCACTCTGGGGTCACTAGCGCCAAATGACGGAGGGCAGACCGATGCTCTTTTGGCGCGCAAACAGCATGACGGGCAGATACGGATTGAGCAACGCAGCTAGGACCTTTGCCGGAGCGTGCCAGACTTAAGTCCGGAGCCTCTTCCCCTTCATCCAGACAAAGAAATGGCCCCGCCATCACGTGGGGCTAGGAAAGAGTGTGCTGGTCAAACAGGGCGCTGCCGGCTAGTAACCAAAGTACACTGTTACGCCTTGCCGCCGTTCGTAGCGATAATAGTCACGATAGCCGTACCGGTAACGATCGCGATAGCCGTAATACCGGGAATAGCACCGGCCGTAGTAATCGCACGGACGGTGGGCGTACTGCCGTTTCCAGTGGCGATCCGCGTGCTCATGACGATGCTTCCAGTGTTTTACCTGCTCTACATCGCCGGCCTGCACTTGTTCGGGTTTCGGCACGAAGATCGGTGCGGCGTTTAGCGGTAGCGCGAAAGATGCCGCTAGGACCATGGCTGCGAGGGTGGGGAATAGCTTTTTCATTTGATGCATCCTCTCAAGGTCTCAGCTTGGTTCCTCAAGCGTGAACCTCAGATGAAGCGCCGCGCGCTCGACCGTTGCGGAACCTAGCCCTGAGGTGGACCCCAGAGCGCTGGGTCGCTTGGGGCTGGGGTCGCGCTCTGGGATCACTGGCGCCAACGGCGGGGGCCTCCGAACCGTTGGTGCTTAGGCAGCAATGGCGGGGCAATTCAGATTCGGCAACGCTGCTAGGACCTTTGCGTGGTCACACCGGACCTAAGTCTGAAGCAGATATCGGAGCACGCTTCTGGTTGTTGGTAAATTACTTCAAAATGCAACTTAATGTTGACGAATCAGGGGCGCGCAGAAGACACCGGGAGGGCAATCAAATAGGAGCGCCCTGTTAATGCATGAGACTGAATATATTGAACGTTCTGACGCCGCCATCTGTGTTTGGGCCAACATGGCCGACGCCCTCGGCGCATCCCCCTCGCTGCGCGCCGCATGGAACAAATCCAGCAGCGTTGAGTTGCGTCGAACTGCCATAGACCTTGCAGACGTCGCTCTAAGTGCGTGGCATGCGATGTCTCTCGAAGAGCAGCAAGTCTGCATCCCATATGATTGGGGTTTCATCGCTACCGTTGTGCGTAGCGTAGAATGGAACCCAGAGGGCAACCCTGTTGCCACCATCCCTTACGAGACGCCACGTGCGCTCGCGGCTGCGATCCTGTCTGATATGAGCAGAGAAAAAGCCCAGCCAAGCCAGCCCGCCCACACCTTTGCCCGATTTGGCCAGTGGCTCGAAACGTCAAATCCGCCCGCTGATATCGCTGCGCTCCTCCCCGACAAAAAGGGGGAGTGAAGCGCGCTTTTGCCGAAACCTGCCGGCGAGCGCGCCACCGCTTGCCGGCAGCTGCGTGCCGAGACGCTCACTCCTTCCCATCAAGAATAATCCGCAAAATCCGGATCATATCGGCCGCGTCGAGAAGCGCGGTCTTTATCTGGTCGGCAGTCCGCCGTTCGATGCCGGCCGCGGTGGTCTGAAGATTGATGACAGTGTCTGCTTCAGTCTTACTCTCAGGAATGCCAACCAGGTCGCGCATCTCGCGGATTGTGACGACCGCGCGCTCGAGAAGTCGGCGCTTTTCGAAGTTGGTCAGGTGTTCGACTTGGTTGGCCGCCCAGACGAGCTCGGAGATGAAGGCGGTGGTCAGAGACATGTTGAGCACGGTATCGCGTCACCGTTCAGCGTCAATGTTTCTGTCCTGCGAATGAGATGATGGACCCATCCCGCGGTATTCGGGCCTAAAGAAAGTGCATTCATATCCGGAGGTGAGGGCGGCCAGCAGCACGTTGGTGATCGTTCGTTTGGCGGCGTCCCGCTTGTTGGCGTCAATGCCGACGAGTTCCTTCGTGGTCGCCACGGGCACGCTCCACAGCTCCTCGGCCAGTAAGTCGATGACTTCGGCTTCCGGCACTGTTGCCCCGTACCGCTCTATCCGATGATTAATGCGGATCGCCTTCACTATCTCCTTTTTTTTGGGGGGGTGGACCCCAGAGCGCGAGTCGATGGGACTGGGGCGTGCGCTCTGGGGTCACTAGCGCCAATGACGGAGGGCTGTCCGCTGCTCATTGGTGCGCAACTACCATGGCGGGTGTCGTTCGATTGAACAATCTGACTAGGACCTTTGCGGCTATGCACCGGACCTAAGTCCGGGGTTTTTCCACCTCCAACTCGAAACGTCGAACAGGGAGCAGTTTAGCTGGGAGGCTTGCAACGGACCCCAGAGCGCGGCAGTGCTTGGGGCGGGTCGCGCCCTGGGATCACTAGCGTCAATGGTGCGGTTGACGCTCAACTAGCAATGGCAAGGTAGTTTAAAGTTGGCAATGCGACCCAGACCTTTTTCTATGGACATCAGACTTAGGTCCCAGGTTTGCCGTTTCCCCGCGTTCGCCTTTGTTCCTCACCCACTTAGGTAAAGGCAAGTCGTACGGACCTCTTTCGTGCAGCGCGCGTTCCGCACTCGTTCGCGTATATTTTAGAAGTTGTAGTATCAGAACACGAGAATGAGTGTGCCCTGCAAAGAGCTCTACGTCCGCCCGAATGTCGATTGATCTCTACCTTGATCCCAAGGGATTTTGGATCATTGGCGAGCAGAACAGCGCGCGTGTGCTGGGGAAGATTCCTCGGAAGAAATGGCCCCGTCGTGGCGACGAGGCCAGATGACTGTATCTGACCTCACCGCGGGGACATTTGGCGAAGCCTGCCTAGGGGTCCCAACAAGCACCAGGTTTTGCTAGGTGCACTGCGCGTGCCTTCGAACATGAACAATTTTTAATTGTTTTCCAGCGTGTTGCGTCATTGAAGCGGCCAGATTCACGCCCAATTTTGGAAGCGTTGGCACGACGCGAACGTTCCCAGGAACCAGCGCCGCCTCAATGGATTGAACCGGGCCGGTACTCCACCGTACGCACGCATTCCGGGAAACGGATGATGCTGGCTGCGTGGACACGCTTTTGGCTCCAAGTCGTCGGAATGCACGCCCCGGCTGGGGTCGGTGCCGATCGAGGATTGTCGAGGTGCAGATGGCCCGTCGCTCAAACATCACGATCCTGATTGTTGCGGTCCTACTTGGCGTTGCCGTTGCGGGGTTCGGTATCACGCGCAAGATGGTACCTGCCGACGCAAAACCCACAAGCGGCAGGCATGGGGGCATCGTATCGATTCAAACCGCCACGGTTACACTTCAGGACGTGCCTGTCATCGTCCATGCCCTGGGCAATGTCCAGGCGCCCGATACCGTGGAGGTCGGTGCCCGTATCGCAAGCCAGATCACTGCCATCCACGTAAAGGACGGGCAGATGGTCAGGGCGGGAGATCTGCTTTTCACGCTGGACGACCGCGCGATACAGGCACAACTCGCACGTGACACGGCCATCGTTGTCAAAGACACCGCCCAGCTTTCGGACGCGAAAACGGAACTGGAGCGCGCAAAAACCTTGCGCGACGACAAGACGGGCACGCAGCAAACCTATGACACCGCCCTCTCGGTCGAACAGTCGGCGCAGGCAACCCTCGACGCCGATCGGGCAACCGTCGAGGCCGATCAGGTTGCGCTGAGCCTGACGCGGATCACTGCTCCGATCGATGGACGCCTCGGCATAGTTCAGGTCGCGCTTGGCGATCTTGTCGGTGAGACCGGAGCCACTTCGACCAACCTGGTGACGATTACGGCGATAGACCCGATCGAGGTCACGTTCCATTTGCCTGAAGAACAATTGCAGACGTTCAAGACACTGCTTGATGAGGGCAAACCGCCGCGCGTGCGTGCCAAGCCTAGCGGCGAGGACACGGCCATAGGCGAGGGCGTGCTCGATTTCATCGACTCCTCCGTCGACGCCGCCTCCGGCACGATCGCCATGCGGGCAACCTTCCAAAATGGCGCGCAGAAGCTCTGGCCCGGACAGTTCGTCGACATCGATATCGAACGGGAGCAATTGCATCAGGTGCCGGTGATCCCGAGCGTTGCCGTTCAGCCGGGCCAGAACGGACCCTTCGTCTTCCATGTGAAGAATGACAACACAGTGGAAACGCTGGCCGTAAAGCCTCTGTTCGACGACGGCAAACTGGCCGTGATCGCATCGGGGCTCGCGCCAGGCGATAGCGTCGTGGTCGAGGGACAATCCCGCCTGAAACCGGGCGACACCGTAAAGGCGGTGCCTCCGGGCACACAACCGCTGACGGATTGATGTCCCGCGATATACCGGGAGTGAACGAGATGCCACTGTCCGAGTTCAGCATTCGCCGTCCGATCGCCACCGCGCTGCTGTCGGTCGCGCTTATCCTTGCGGGTGCCTTCAGCTATCTCGTCCTGCCGATTGCGGCCCTGCCGCGCACCGACTTCCCTGTTATCAACGTCTCGGCCTCGTTGCCGGGCGCGGCACCGGACACGATGGCAACTTCGGTTGCGACGCCGCTGATCAAGCAGTTCGCGACCATTGCCGGGATCGACACGATCTCGACGACCAACGCGCTAGGTTCCACGTCGATCTCCATCGAGTTCGTGCTCGGGCGCAACATCGATGCCGCCGCGGCCGACGTGCAGGCGGCGATCACCAGGACACTGAGGCTCCTGCCGCAGGATATGCCGGCGCCGCCAAGCTATCGCAAGGTCAACCCGGCCGATGCACCGGTACTGCTGCTGGCATTGAAGAGCGATACCGTGCCTCTCACCGACCTCGATGCGATCGCGCAACAGGTGATTTCTCCCACCTTGTCCGTACTCGACGGGGTGGCAGAAGTGTCCATCTTCGGCAGCCAGCAGTACGCCGTGCGCATTCAGATGCATCCGGATGCGCTTACAGCGCGTGGCATCTCCGTGGACGCGCTGAAGACAGCGGTTGCTGCGGCGAACGACAATTCGCCGCTCGGTACCGCGCAAACGAAAGGCCGCCAGGTGGCGATCGTCGCCGATACGCAGCGGATGAACGCTGCGAGCTTCGCAAACATCATCATCAAGAGCGACAACGGCAAGCCTGTGCGGCTGGGCGATGTTGCGACGGTGATCGATTCCGTCGCCAACGATCAGACGGCGAGCTGGCATGATGGGTCGCGGGCCATAATCCTGGCAATCCAGCGCCAGCCGGATGCAAATACGGTAGAAGTCGTCGACCGGGTGCAGGCGCTCCTGCCGTCGCTGCGCCAGTCACTTCCTGCGTCGGCCACCATCGAAACACTCAACGATCGCTCGGTTTCGGTGCGCGGTGCGGTGCACGATGTCCAATTTACTCTCGCGCTCACCGTCGGTCTTGTGATCCTCGTTATCTTCGTCTTCGTCCGCCGTCTCTGGGCAACGCTCATTCCGGCGTTGGCCGTACCGATCTCGATCATCGCCACATTTGCCGCGATGTACCCGCTCGGCTTCTCGATCGACAACATCTCGCTGATGGCGCTGACGCTGTCCGTCGGTCTCGTGGTGGATGATGCGATCGTGATGCTGGAAAACATCGTTCGGCACATGGAAGAGGAGGGCATCGACGCCTTTTCCGCCGCGCTTGCCGGTTCGAAGGAAATCGGCTTCACCATCGTTGCAATCTCGCTGTCGCTGGTCGCAGTTTTCATCCCGGTTCTGTTGATGGGTGGCGTCATCGGCCGCATCCTTCACGAGTTCGCGGTGGTCGTCACCGTGGCGATCCTCGCCTCCGCCTTCGTCTCGCTCACACTGACGCCGATGCTCGCCGCGCGACTGCCGGCCGGCAGGGACGACGCGCCAGGCGACGGCGTGCTGGCGCGGCTGGACCTTGCGTTCGAGCGCGGCTTCGCTAGCGTCCTGAATGCATATGAACGGCTGCTTTCGGTCTGTATCCGGCAGCGTCGCCTGGTGCTTCTTCTCTTCGTGCTCACCATCGCGATCACGGCCTATCAGATCACGACGATCCCGAAGGGCTTCTTCCCTCAGGAGGATATCAGCCAGCTCCAAATCACCACCCAGGCGCGCGAAGATATCTCCTTTGCCGCGATGTCGGAGCTTCAGAACAAGGTGGAGGCGGTCTTTGCCAAATCGCCCTATGTTGCTCACGTGGCAAGCACGATCGGTTCGGGCGGCGCATCGACCGCGCTCAACACCGGGCGTCTCTTCGTGGAGCTCAAGCCCAAGCGCGACCGCCCGCCGCTTGAAACGGTTCTTGCCGAACTCCGGCGGGAACTTGCGGCCGTTCCCGGCATCCAGGCGTATATGTCGCCGATCCAGAACCTTTCCGTCGGGTCGCGCGCCTCCGCCAGTCAGTATCAGCTGGTGCTCCAGAGCCTCGATCAGCCGATGATGAACGAGTGGGCACAAAAGCTCAGCGATGCGATGAGCTCCGATCGCGCCTTCTTCACCGACGTCAACAGCGACCTTCAGATCAACGCGCCCCAAACGCGCCTGGTCGTCGATCTCGACAAGGCCGCGACACTGGGGGTCGATGCCAGTCAAGTGCGGACGACACTCTATGGCGGCTTTGGCGCAGAGCAGATCTCCACGATCTACACGGCGGGCGACAGCTACGAGGTCATCATGGAGCTCGACCAGAGCATCGAGTGGTCTGCCGATAGGTTCTCGGAACTGCGCGTCGGCGGCGCGAATGGCGCGCTCGTGCCCCTCGGTGCCTTCGCCCGCGTCGAAACGGTGTCAGGGCCACTCACCATCAATCAGCTGGGCCAACTGCCCGCAGTCACCATTTCCTTCAACCTGCCGGCCCAGGTCGCTCTTGGCAACGCACTTGCGGAGGCCGCTCGCCTCAAGACGGAGATCGGGATGCCCTCGCAGATCACTACACGAAACTACGGCACCACGCAGCTCTTCGAGGATGCCGCCGCCAACCAGGGGCTGCTTGTCCTTGCGGCGATCGTGACGATCTATCTCGTGCTCGGCGTGCTCTACGAAAGCCTCATCCATCCGCTGACCGTGCTCTCCGGTCTGCCGTCGGCCATTTCCGGGGCGCTTCTCGCGATCTATTTCTGCGGCTTCGATCTCTCCGTCATCGCTATCGTCGGCGTGCTGATGCTGATCGGCATCGTCAAGAAAAACGCGATCATGATGATCGATGTGGCACTCGCGCTGCAGCGCTCCGGCAGCTCGGCCCGAGAGGCAATCGAAAGGGCGTGCCTGATGCGTTTCCGCCCGATCATGATGACGTCCGCGGCGGCGATCATGAGCACATTGCCGATCGCGGTCGGCAGTGGCGCGAGCGCGGAATTGCGGCAGCCGCTTGGTATCGCGGTGGTCGGTGGCCTGCTGGTATCGCAGATCGTCACACTCTTCGTGACGCCTGTGATCTATCTCTACATGGAGGACCTGAGGCGGTGGGTCTCAAATCTGGTTCGCGGCGGGTTGCTGGCAACGAGACATGAAGAACCGCCGACTAGCGTCCGCCAAGCTGTCGCTGATCCTGCGGTTTCCCGGACAGACAAATGACCGCTCGAACGCGTTCCGGCAATCAGGCATCGGTCCCGGTGTTTCGAAGGTGGCGGTGTCGGGCCAAATGCGAGCCTTGCGGTTGTTGGTTGACGCCGCACAGCTGGCTTGGCTCAAACCGAGTTCACTTTTCGCAAAGCCGCCGTCCGCCGAAGTGGGGCTGATAGGTGCAGTCCGACGGTCGGAAGGAGCGATAGCTGCGCGAGCAGGCCGTGATATTGCAGGACTGCGGCGCGGCCGGGCTTTCAACAAGCGTCCCTGCCGCAGGCGCCGCCATCGCTTCCCGCATGAAGTCCCGCCAAATATGTGCTGGCAACGCACCGCCGGTGACCCCCTTCATCGGCGTGTCGTCGTCATTGCCCACCCATACGCCGGCGACGAGCGGCTCTGTGAAACCGACGAACCAGGCATCACGATTGTTTTGGCTGGTTCCCGTCTTGCCGGCCGCAAATGCGCCGGGAGCAGCCCCGCGTCCGGTTCCGCGCTCGACCACCAACTGCAGAAGGCCAACAAGATCCTGCTGATAGGCTGAAAGATCGACGGTCGGCGCGGCTTGAGAGCCAACCCGAAACGCCTCCGACTGCCCGGCTGCCTGAAAATCGATGATGCCCCAGGGCTCGACGGGCGCCTTGCCGAAATGGACGGAGGCATAGGCGCTGGTGAGGTCAAGCAAGTTGACCTCCGAAGTGCCAAGGGCCAGGGAAGGCGTATTGGCTAGCGGCGCGTTTATGCCCAGTTCGCGCGCAGCGGCGATCACATTGTCGAGCCCGACCTCCTGGGCAAGCGCCACCGTCGGCGCATTCAGCGATCGGGCGAAGGCTTCCGCAAGTGTGACCCAGCCGCGATAGCCGCCGCTGGAGTTCTCCGGCGACCAGCCGTCTATATCGATCGGCGCGTCCAGGACCTGGTCGTTCAGGTTGAGCCCGGCCTTCAGGGCCGCATAGTAGACGAACAGCTTGAAAGTGGAGCCCGGTTGCCGCTTCGCCGTGACCGCGCGGTTGAACTGGCTTTGCTTGTAATCGCGACCGCCGACCATGGCGACGACTGCGCCATCCGGCGTCATCGCAACCAAGGCAGCCTGGGAAGCGCCTACCTTCTTTCCTTCAGTGTCCAGGGCATTCCTCACAACCCGTTCAGCGATCTGTTGCAGCTGTGGGGAAAGTGTCGTGCGAACCGTGGTCGAACCCGGGGATGCGCCGGCGATTTCACTCGCCTGCGGCGAGATCCAGTCGGCGAACCAGCTTCCGGACCTGGGCGTCGGCGTCGTCGGGTGGAGCTTCGCGAAGCTCGCCTTGACTTGTGCGGCCTCTGGCGCGGTGATCTTGCCATTGGCTACCATCGTGTCGAGGACGACCGACGTGCGTTGCCGCGCACCTTCAAAATTGTCGATCGGGTTCCACTGGCTCGGCGCCCGCAGCGACCCCGCCAGCATAGCCGATTCCTGCAGGTTGAGTGCGCCGATGTCCTTGTTGAAATAGATCCGCGCGGCTGCCGGCATACCGGTTGCGCCGGCGCCGAGATAGGCGCTGTTGAGGTAACGCGTCAGTATTTCCTGCTTGCCGAGCTTCCACTCCAGCCACAGGGCGATCACGAATTCCTGGATCTTTCGCTTTATCGTTCGGTCGCTGTCGAGATATTGCAGCTTGATCAGCTGCTGGGTGATGGTGCTGCCGCCCTCGACCACCGAACCGGCCTCGAAGTTGCGCACGAGCGCCCGTCCGATCCCTCTGACATCGACGCCGAAATGGTCCATGAAACGGCGGTCTTCGATCGACAACACGGCATCGATCAGCTGCGGCGGAAATTGGTCGTACTGCGCGTAAGGCCCTTGATAGGGGCCCTGCCTTACCAGCGGTCCTCCGTCTGCCGTTTCCAACACCACGATAGGCTTCAGCGTTCCGTCGCGGATCTCGCTCCAGGGGACATCCTTCAGCGCCCACACGAGTACGCTGCCCGGTAGAAGGACGCAGGCGAGGAGCGCCACCCCTATGGCAAACTTCCACCAGCCTGGCCTTGTGAACGTGCGCTCGTGATCTTCGGCGGGCGTCTTACGCAGAGCGCGAAGGCGGCCTCCGACTTTGGTGAAAGCGGCGACGGACCGCCCACGGAGATGGTCGACAGTTGACGTACCGTCGCCTTCATTCGAGGGCCTAAGTTTCGTTTTCAGGTGAGATGCAGCATGCTTGGCTCTGATGCGAGCTAAGGTGAAACCTGCTGTCAGATCGTGACCGAGCGCCTGCAGCAGATGGCGAGCTGCCTGTCTGCTTTTGCCGAACAGCCTTTGGGACGGTGGTGGCTCCGTGGATTGTCCAGCCCCTTCCGACGGGTCCGAAGCGGACGCCTGGGGCTCGGCAGCCGATCCCGCAAATTCCGGGAGATTGGCCCCATGACTGGAGGTGTTGGCATTGTGAGGCGAGGTCTTGGGAGGGCGTGGCATCGGCTACCGCTAAAAGGATCTTCCAGAAGCTAGCGCGACCTTGTGACCTGAAAATGTTCATGAGTCATTGCCTAGTGACCGGCGCGCACTTACCAACAGAAATCGCCTTCGGCGCCTGATTGAAGTCTACCGCGCGCGAAAAGACTAAAGCTTATGTTCGTTCAGCGCCAATCGTGCCCTGTCGGCACTCAGGACCGGTCTGGGAACAGGGCCGCGTAGTGCTGGTATGTAGGCGATGAGAAACAGTGCCCATGCCGACATCCAGCACGTCGCTGCGGCAACGATCGGATCGAAATATGTGTTAGCGAGCCATTCGGCCAGAATGCGGATCATTGCTGCGAGACAGATGAGCGCAAAGGCGCATGCCATGATCCGGCCGAGTACGAGCAGGCCTTCGTCGCGGGCCATCGCCGCGCGCATCATGAGCGCGGCCATCATTGTTCCCATTGCCCCCATGGTCGCTGCATGCACGGCCGTCGCAGGTGACAGATGGTCTGGAGACATGGTCGCGAAGCCGATGAGCAGGAGAGCCGCCGGCGTCCAGAAATAAGCGAGATGCAGAATGACGAGCGCCGGGTAGCGATGGGCCCTGAGGCATTGCCAGCCTCTCAGTTGTAGCACAAGGGCCAAGCCGGACACTACGAGGGCGAGACCCTCTGCATTCGATTGTTCGGAAGCGTTAAACCAGGCGGCTGCAACCATGCCAGCGATCGCCAGGTAGGAAAACCCGGGCCGGTCCCGAACGAAATCGGCGTCACCAGTTCGTTCGAGCCAGGAGCGTGTGAAAGCGGGCACGGCACGCCCGCCGATCAGGGTAATCAGGACGAGGAAGACCCGCGGCGCTTCGTCGGCGTAGCCCGTCTCTCCGCGTAGCCACGAGAGGCTGAGCATGCCGATCAGCGCCATGGCAAGCGGTGCCCACAGGCGGCGTCCCGCTCTGCTTGACGCAACCCCATGGGCAAGAACAACCGCGATGAACACGAAATAGGCGGACATCCCGATCGCGGCAGCGGCGAGCGGCAGGCGCGTCGAAATTGCCGTCGTCAACCGGGCCAAACACCACAGAGCGGTCGCGAACATGGTGACATCAGGAGAGACCGGGCCCTTCTTTGTCCAGGCGGGCAGGGCGGTCAGCAGGTACCCTCCTGCAGCCGCCCCGGCCATGCCGAACAGAAGCTCATGGCGATGCCAGGCAATTTTGCCCGGCCCCATGCCCTCGGGCAGAAACCAGACAGCAGGCGCAACCAGTGCCCATAGGCCCGCCAGAAAGAACAGAGGTCGATGCGGCGCCTCCCAGATTGCTGCCCAGGCCTTTGGCGCCACGATCGTCAAACCGTCTGGAGGCCGGCCTCGAAGCGCGGAAACAATACGGCATTTTCAAGATGCATATGAGTGACAAGGTCGTCGGTGAGCTTACGCAACCCGGTATAGAGTGCTGTCCACGAACCGCAGGCGCCTTCGGGCAAGGAAAGTCCGTGGGTGAGATGCTCGATCTTTCTCAGATGTTCCACCTCGTCGTCGTGCTCCCGGCGCATCTGCGCGATCGGATAGGAAATCGTCGCGTCGTCGCCGCGCTGCATCATCGGGAACAGCACAAGCTCTTCCTTCAGCATGTGGCTTTCGAGCTCCTCCCGGAGCGCTTCCAGGGCTTGAGAAAGCCCAACCGGCGCCGACGGATGGCCGCCGTGCACACGTTCCACCTTCTGAGCCAGCGGGATCAACCATGTGAGTTCGGCACGGTGCGTCTGGTGGTACCTGTGGAGGAGATGGGCGATAAGGTCGGCAGTCTCCTCGGGTGCATCTCGACTTGCGGCCCGCTCCAGCGTTTCCAGTTCTGTCAACAAGGCCGAAGGGACGATGCCAGCCTTGAGCGCGGCTTCCGACAGCAACATCTTGCCGCCGCAACAGAAGCTGATGCCGTAGCGGCGGAAGAGTTCCGCGGCTCCCGGCAATTCGGCTGCGATCGTTGCGACTGTGCTTTCGAGGCTGAGGTTGGTCATCATCTGTTCCTTGTTGGATGCTTGCAGACGGGATCCACGCGGCGCCTGGAAAAAGTCGGACGCATTGAACCGACTAGAATTGAGCGCAACGCATGACGGTCGCCCCGGCGCCGGCGACCTCCGGACTGCCGTGCAGTGCTGGGATCTTTCTTGACTAGGCGAGGGGAGGATTTTGGTCTTTGTGCTTGCGCAAACAACCAGAACCGCGCGTGCTTCCGTCGTGATCTGACTGCCTCTTAGGCGCAGGCGTCAGGCATCCACGAGGCCGGCAAAGCCAGGTCGAAATCGTGTCTGTCTGGTTGGCACCAGCGCGGTGAACAGTGATGATGCTTAACATAGAGCAACTGTCACGCTCGGGTCACGCGACAAGCAGACGAGGTCGCGCTAGGCTGCAGGGTCATTTCAAACCCTGCAATGCCGCTCACAGCGCCTTCGCTTCCTTCAGCATGGCCAGCGCCGACACGGCATCCCGTATGGAGTGGAATATCATGCGCCGCTATCTGTTCAATATCTATGCAGCAGGCGTCGTTAGCCGCGACGAAGTTGGCCGGAAATACCCATCAGACGGACCCGCAGTTGCCTATGGTCAAAGGATCGTCGACGAACTGACCAAGGACGACGATTATCGCGACGCCGTCATCGATGTGATCACGGCGTCGGGGCGTCTGGTTGCGCGACTGATCTCGAGCGAAGCACCGCTCGTGTATCATGTGGGGCAACCGACGCGACAGGTTTCGCTGCATTGAGCCAGCGCTGATCTTTTCGTCCCCGGGACGGACACCGTGGCTTGATCCCGGGTGGGGCGAAGTAGAGCTTACGCAGCCTGTTCGCGGCCTGAGTTGTGATCGAACAACGTCCGTGCTGCCGCGGCCAGCAGATCCGTTTGCGAAATCAGCCCCAGAACGCGATCATCGTCGTCGACAATGATGACTGCGTGAATTGATCCGCTGGTCAGCGCCGGGAGCAGGCTCATCGCCCGGTCGTCTTGGCGCGCAACCACTGGCGTCGCAACGTCGCCCCCGACGGTGGCGCCGGGTTCAGTCAACTCCCTCAGGCCGACAGTACCGACAAGCCTCTCGTTCCCATCCTTTACAGGTATGGTCCGGATATTGTGCTTGAGAAGCAAGGCGCGCGCGACCTCGCTGCTGTCGTCCTGATGGACGCAGATGACGTCGCGCGACATGATATCCCGGCACAGGATGTGGGGTGTCGCCCGTATTGCGGCCTGCAATTCCACCTGGCGCAGCACGCGATCAAGATCCTCCCGGCTGATATCGAACGTTTCATCCAACGCCTCGAGCGCAGCATCGACATCCGCGCCAGTAAAGCCGACCCGACGACTGGCGGGCGGATCAATGGTCGCGTGCGTGTTTGCGGGCGGAGCGACGACGTGAGGGTAGTTGCGTCTCGCGAGCTTGTGAAAAAGGATCCCGAGGGCCACCAGCAGGCATGAATTGAGTGCGACGGGTACCAGCGGGAAGAGCAGGCCCCAACTCGCCACGACCGGGCCGCCCAGCACTGCCGTCAACGCAGCAGCGCCGCCGGGCGGATGCAGACAGCGGGTGAAAGACATCGCCGCAATCGCCAGCCCCACGGCGATACCGGTTGCGATCAGCGGATCCGGTACGAACATCGCTGAAAGCACACCCACGAAAGCGGAGATCGTATTGCCGCCGACGATTGACCACGGCTGGGCGAGCGGGCTTGCGGGAACAGCAAATAGTAAAACCGCGGACGCGCCCATCGGCGCGACGATCAAGGGGAGGCTGGGACCGCCGCCAAAGATGCTACCGCTGATCATGCCGGTCAGGAGGATACCAACCAATGCACCGAGACACGCAATCAGGCGCTCCCTCAATGTCGCACCAGCCAGGATCGGCGCGAAGAAACGACGGCCCGTCGGTTGCGGCGGCGGCTGATTGGGCGAATTGGTCATGCAGTCACCTGTGCTTGGCAGTGCGTAGCTTAGAATTCTCAGTGGACCCGGCGTCAGCGAGCAATGCGTGGCGCAGGATTTCGATCGCAGGGGAGCTGGCCGCCCTACGATAGATGAGCAGTGTCTGAATTTCACCCAACGAATGGGTTTGGGGGGAGCCTGGCCAGTCCATCAGTTCGAACACGGAGCGTGGCACTACACCGATTGCATCACCCGCGGCAACGCTCGCCAGTATGGCGTGATAGGAGGAAACCTCTTTGGTCGCAATCGTTGGCGAAGGACGAGCCCACTGTTCCGCGACACGACGATAGGTGCATCCAGGTTCAAGCGCCGCTAGCCAGTTCACGCGCACGTCCAGTGCCGTTGTGATCGGCGGATGCGACGCGGGCAAGACGATCAATATGTCTTCGCGGTAAATCGCTTCGCCATCGAGGTCGGCGACCAGCTCGGGTCGCGGGATCGCAAGATCGCTTGGCAAACGAGCGATCAGCGCACAGTCGATCTCCTCCGCAAGCACTGCCCGGGTCAGTTCCGCCGTCGAACCTATGGTGAGCCTCAGCGCCAATTCCGGGTGCGTTCGATTGATCGTCTGCAGGACCGGCGGAAGGCGGCTGGCAGCGGTACTCTCCATGCTGCCAAGCCGCAAGGCTTCAGGCACCGTCGTCGGCTTCAGCGCGTTGCAGGCTTCGTCACGGAGCGCCACCAGCCGGGTGGCATAGGAGCGGAAAACACGTCCCTCGCGCGTCAGCGTCATCTTCTTGCCGTCGCGGTTGAACAGGCCGACGCCCAGTTCTTCCTCAAGTGCGCGAATACGGTTGGTGACGTTGGACGGCGCACGGCCAATTTCGGCGGCGGTATGGGTCACGCTGGTGCGCTCGGCTACCAGCAGGAAGATCTCAAGGCTCGTGAAGTCCATTTCATCTACTATAGGGAATGAAGCTGCGTTATTGTTCTCGAATAGGAAATGATAATCAAGGTGAGGTCGTGAAACTGCGTTCGAAACATTTCCCGAAACGGAGAAGGGCCATCGACCATGTGCACGTCTGATGAGGATGATATTCCCCCACGCTTTTCGTCACCGCCGTGCCTGATGCACGAGGTGGATCCAGCCTATATGGGGCTGGCGTTTCCGGAGGCGCTCTCGATCGCGCAGTGGCGGGAGCAGGAAAGAAAGAGATTGATACCCGCGCGACAGGGCATTCCGAGTGTAGAACGGTCCGCACGGACAGACGCGATCGTCTCTGCGCTCGACCAACTTCTGGCCAACGTTCGAGGCGAAACGATCTCGCTATACTGGCCGTTCCGTGGGGAGCCGGATCTACGCGCCTGGATGAACACGCTTATTGCCCGGGGCGCTGACTGCGCGTTGCCGCTGGTCCTCGCCAAGGGCAAGCCTCTCGGCTTTAGATCCTGGCGCGCGGGCGAAGCGATTGAGCGAGGGGTTTGGGGGATCCCCTTTCCGTCGAAGGGGCGGGATGTTCGGCCAACGATCGTCATCGCACCCGTCGTCGGTTTCGATGAAAGCGGTTATCGCTTGGGTTATGGCGGCGGCTATTACGATCGCACACTCGCCGTCCTTCAGCCGAAGCCGTTCGTGATCGGTGTCGGCTTCGAACAGCAAAGAATGGAGAGCATCAGACCGCAATGGCACGACATCGCGATGGATGCGATCGTGACCGAAGGACGAACGGTTTCATGCGCCCGAGCTCAAACGCCCGACGGTGCGAGTTCTGCGAACTGCAGATAGATGCCGAGCGAAAGGATAGCGACGGCAAGCGCAACGCTTCGTGAGGCGAACCGCGCCGCCAGCCATGAGAGCGCTATGCCGACAATGACTGCCATTGCACCGAGCGATGGCCCCTGATGACTGAAAGCCAATCCTAGAGCGGTCAATCCAGCTGACATCGCGAGCGTCATTCGCACCGCATCGCCGCCCGATTGCTGGCTGCGGTCAATGCGCGCGAAACTCAGCTCCGTCAGGCTGAAGGCCATTGAAACGCTCAGCAGCAGCGATAGCAGCACCCCACTCAACATCATTCGACATTCCCCTGGTTGGATGTTTCAGACGATGTGAAGCAAGAGTTGGGCCATCTGAAATGGCGTTGCATTTGCGCGACCGCGCGCCCGATCTGCGGCAAAGACCGGGCATTCCCAGGCAAACTGCACGTTCGTTGTGCAAATCAAGCTGGCGCGGCGGTCCGGACATGATCCGCTTTTGGTCACGCCCGCCTTGCCGTCAGACGGACATGCGAAGCAAGTCGTGGCGATACCTGCAGTTCAGCGTCGCGCTCGATGCAAGGGTCAGGTGCTGTTTTCGTGTTTTGCGTGTAGGCTTGTGGTTCGCTTCTAGAGGCAACCGGGAGGGTGTCATGAGTGACCATGTCTACAAGAAGGTGGAACTTGTCGGCAGTTCAAAGTCTTCCGTCACGGAGGCGATCGAAACGGCGATCGCGCGGGCTTCGAAAACCATGAGAAATCTCGAATGGTTCGAGGTCGATCAGATCCGGGGCCACATCAAGGATGGCGAAGTGGCCCACTACCAGGTGGTCATGAAGGTCGGTTTCCGGATCGACGACTGACCCACGACCGGGCTGGTCTGCGGCGCTTGCCAGTTACTTGGATCTGTCGACTCTGCTAATCGGGTCGGACAACGCGTTGGCGCTCGCCCGAAACGAGGTCGTGCCGGTGTCGTGAATTGTTGCCCGGTCGAACAGGATGACGGAATGGAAGCCGTCCGCGGTCAAACGCGCTCCATGGATGGATGAAGATGGCTGAACGACGATACGGCGAAGCGCCGCCGAAGACAGAGATTACGATTGCCGGTGCGGACTGGTACGGCCGGCAGATCGATCGCGAGCGTCATCAGAACACTCTGTTCGTCGATCTTGACCTGACCGAAGCGCAGACCGTTGGCATCGTCTTTCAAGAATGCACTTTCCGGCGGGCGCGTTTCAATGCCTCGTCGCATCAGGCGGGGGCCTTCGTAAACTGCACCTTCGTGTCCTGCAAATTCTTCGACAGCCGGTTTACCGAGTGCAAGTTCGTCGGCAGCATGTTCGATGCATGCGACCTCGACCAGATGCAGGTGTCAGGCGGCGACTGGTCTTTCGTGGGTTTGCCCGGCGCCGGTCTCGGCCGCGCATCCTTCAAGGAAACCCGCTTGCGGGAGGCAGACCTAACCGGTGCCTCCTGCAAGGGTGGCTCGCTGAGAGACGCCGATCTCTCCGGCGCGTGGCTGCACGGTGTCGATTTTTCAGCCTGTGACCTCAGGGGCAGCGACCTCAGTGCGATCGAACCGGAGAACGTGCACCTCAAAGGCGCGATCATCACAATCGACCAAACCATCACCATCGCCGAAGCATTGGGCCTCGACGTGCGAAGGAAATGAGCCTGCCAACACTGGATGCGTTGATGGAGGACTGGTGCGAACACTTGCGTTCAGGCCGACGTGAAGGCCGATTTGTGGCAGGCGTAAGGTGGGCCCTTCAGGCCGCGAACCACATGCCAGATCTGCGGCGGATCGCGAGCAATCACCCTTCATTTAAATATGCGGCGCACGCCGTTCTCGCGAAACCGGCAGCACCCCGGCGGCTCAGGTCACTCCTCGGTCAGGCCGTCAAAAACTTCGAGCATGGCATCGCTAATCGCTTTGCCGAGCGCGGCCGCCGTTTCGCCGAGCGTTTGCTCATTCATGTCGCGCGCTGCCATAGCAAAGGCGGCGCCCTCGGCCGTAACAATTTCCTGGGCGCGCTGGATTGCCCAGAGTGCGAAGTCGCTGCGACCGCTGATCTCGACGGTTTCCATGATTTCTCCTGATTGGATTGAGTGAATGACTTATAGCCGATCTAGCAAACATTGGGGCCGCGCGCAGGGGCCGGTTCGAAAGATCCACATCCGTCTCGCCACGACGTGATCATTTCGGCCGAGAAGAAGCAGGGCAGTCGGCACTCCGTCGTCTCAAGGACGGAGAACGGGCGATCGCACAACCAACCAATAGGCACAAACTGCGACACCGAGATCAGCACCGCCTAGCCCAAGTTGAGGGGTTCGCCACCCGGCCGCGTGCGTCACTTTCCGATTGCCTGTGGGATGTAAACGACAACCCGATCACCACCGTCCGAAAATGCGCCCCCGACGGCGAGATAGGCGGTTAAGGCTAAGGCTGAAAGGAGCATGATTCCGACCGGCAGTCCGGTTGATGCCCTTTGTTCCGGCCAACGCTCCCTGTCATACATCATCGGTTCCTTTCATGGCGCTTCAGCATCGGGCGATGGCGCCCCGCGCAGTAGGAACGCCGAACGACGGGGAGGGTTCCCGACCCGCCGTAATTGAACGGAAACAGGGGGCCATCGGGCACTCGAGACCGGCCGCGCCCCATCAGGTCGGCCTTGCTTTCGTCTGTTGAGGACCAAAGGATCAATCAGCGCCGGCGACTGCTTGGGAAGCGCTGCTGCGCGTGTGTCTCATCGACAGGGTGACATCCGGTATCGAATCGCTTCTTTTCGGCGGCGGTTGTTGGCGGCGCGCTGATGGCCACGAGATGGACCGGAAAGCTGCTGTCGGCGAACCGGCTATCCCGATTTGGAGCATTTTTCTTGGAAAGCTCGTCCACTGCATAAAGTTGTAGGTACCCAGGAAATGGAATATCCATAAACTCGCGCTAGACCGATCGACATTGGTGAATCGGGAGCGGTGGATGCGAAGAGAAGTGCAATTCAACGGGCAAAGGGACTGGCGAATCGCGCAATATGTCATCGGTGGCATTATTGGTTTCGCCGTACTCGCCCAGGTTTTGGTCTATCTCAGCCTCGTCGCTCTCGTTGATCGGCCCTATGCCGCCGCCGTAGTTGGCGCCGCGTTGATCTCCCTGTTGATGGGCGTGCCGCTGATCGTCGTGGCGGCGACCCAGTTTCGCCGGGCACAGCGCCTTCGCAACCAGATCAATCATGTCGTCGCCCACGACGCCACGACGGGCTGCGTAACCGGCCGCGGGCTGGTCCAGCAGGTCAACGGCCTCGAGCGCCGCCGGCAACGCGCCGGCGAAGAGCTCCACGGAGCACTCATCCATCTCAGGATCAACAACCTCGATGATGTCGGTGCGGCTTTCGGCCCGGCCTGGAGCGAGGAACTGCTCCAGTTCGTCGCGTCCACGATCAGCACCTCGGTGCGGCGCGACGACATCGTTGCGCGAACCGGCCCTGCGAGCTTCGACGTCCTTTTGGTCGGCGCCAGCGAACAAGATGCCGAGCAGGTCTCCATCCGCCTGACGAAGGCTTTGGCTTCGGCACACTTCTCGGCAGACGGCAGCAAGGTCGATCTGGCCCTCAGCGTCGGCGGCGCATTGTTCGACGGCAGCGTCGACCTCGAACGGTTGCGCCGTGCGGCAGCATCCGAGACTGTCCTGGTTGCCGGCGAGGGAACCCAAACCGTCGATTTCGTCCGGCTCCCCTCCGCCTGATTTGGCGGGCGCCAGGGTCAGTGCCGAAAAGACGGGTAATCTCCGCTCGCAGCGGCTGAGGCTAAACTATTGTATCGCGCAGACGTTGAGTCGTCGGCAACGTTGCAGTCGCCTGATACTTCTTGCGGCCCAGAGCACTTGCCGCCGATTTATTTATTTCAATAGGTTACGGTTTCGTTGACTGGCGTACGGATGTTCCATTTTTGCAACATAGCCGTGCGAAAGCTTGGGACGCTACGGAACCACCCCAAAATTGGTGACCGCCATATATTACCTCTGTATTATCTATCAATAAATTTAGGCAGTTCTAGCGCACGCTCGGATTAACCAGCATGACGTACTGATTGCGAGGGGGATGGCATTGAAAGTGGGGAAGAATTTTAAGGGCGGGCTTTTTTCCGTTCTGCTCGCGACAACCGTATTTGCAAGTGGCGCCGCGGAAGCGATGACGCTGAGGGAAGCGCTTCAGATTGCGATGGAATCGAATCCGGAAATCGGGCAGTCGATCGAGAATCGCGAGGCAATCGAATTTGAACTGCGGCAGGCGCGCGGTCTCTATCTGCCGAGCATCGACGTCGAAGCTTCGACGGGTGTTCAACATCTCGAGGACGAGGCCCGCCGCCTTGGTTCAATCGAGAATGATCCGCTCTATCCTTCCGACGTCGGCCTGACCATCACGCAGAAGCTGTTCGACGGCGGTGGTCGTCGCGCTGAGCTGGAGCGTCAGGCGGCGCGCGTCGACAGCGCCTCCTTCCGCGTTCTCGAACGGTCAGAAACGATCGGTCTGCAGATCGTCCGCGAATATTTCGAGTATATTCTCCAGCAGCAAATCGTCGCCGAAGCACGCAAGAACGTCGGCGTGCACCAGTCGATCCTGTCGGATATCAGTTCGCTGATCTCAGGCGGCGCGCTGACCGATGCCGACCGACAACAGGCGAGTGAACGCCTGTTGTCGGCCAAGGCGCGTCTGCAGGAAGCGGAGGAAGCGCTCGAAACCGTCAAGATCAGCTTCAACCGCCTGGTCGGCCAGCCGATCACGAAGCCGTCCATGCCGAAGTCGGTGGCCGGCGTCCTGCCAAAGACGCTGGAGACGGCAATCGGTATTGCCCGCGGCAACAACCCGCGCATCAAGGCCGCCGATTCCGACATCAGCGCTGCCGACTCGCAGGTGAAGGCTGCGCGCTCGAACATGCTTCCGGAAGTCTTCGCGGAAGGGCGCGTGCGCACGGGCAACGATATCGGCGGCGAGACCGGCAACAGCTGGGATGCTCAGGCGCGGATCGTGGCGAAGTGGAACCTCTATCGTGGCGGTATCGACATCGCCAACGAGCAGGAGCAGATGCGCCGTGCAAGCGAGCAGCGGCTGGTCTTCCACCAGGCGCATCGCGAAGTCGAGGAAGCCGTCCGCATTTCCTGGGAACGCCGCAACAGCCAGTACGAGATCTCCCGTACGCTGAACGCGCAGGCGCAGATGAACGTACAGCTCGTCGAATCCTATCGTGAACAGCTCAAGGTCGGACAGCGTTCACTGCTTGACGTGCTCGGTGCGCAGAATTCGCGTTTCAATGTCAGCGTTCTGGCGAAAACCTCGCAGTACGCCGCTCTGTTTGCCGAGTACCGCCTGCTTGCGGCGACCGGCCAGCTCCTGTCGACGATGCAGATCAAGGCGCCGGCCCAGGCCGAAGCCTATGCCCGCAACGAGTTCAATGTCCCGGATACGCCGCCCACGGAGACCTATCGCCGTGTACCGTCGCGCCAGACGAACGACTTGCCGCTCGATTTGTTGGCGCCGATCCGGCAGAAATGATAGTCCTCGTCAGGGTGGACACAATCGGTGGTAGTGCAAAGCATTGACAGGCATTTCCAGATCGGCCCGTCTTTGACTGGCTTTTCCGAGGCGTTCAAGGAGATCTGCATCTTCTTGAACCGCCCGTCGTCGGATAGCGTACTCTATTCCGACGTTCCTTTCGACGCGCGGTTGCCGAGCGCCGAAGACGTTTCACGCATTGCGGAGCGGGTTGGCCTGGAAACGGAAATCGTTTCCGGGCGCGAGATCGGCAACCGTGATTTCGTGTACCCGCTGCTGCTCGTCTTCCGCGACGGCAGCGCCATGGCGCTTTTGGAAGAGGCGCCTGACGGGACGTTGAGCCTTTCGAACAGAGCCGCGGCACTCGGCGATGCGGCGGTGAGACTGTCTGAACTGCAGCTCGGCAATCTCGCCTATGCTGTGTCCTTCTCGGCTACCTATCTCAATACGGCTTCCGGCCGTGGCGTCGGCGAGGCCCGCAACATCGACCGCAGGCATTGGCTGACAGCCACGGTCAAGCCCTTCTGGCAGGCCTATGTGCAGGTGGCGATCGCCGCCTTTTTCATCAATGTGCTGGCGCTGGCCGCTCCGCTCTTTACGATGAATGTCTACGACCGGATTCTCCCGAACAAGGCGATCGCCACGCTTTGGGTGCTGGCGCTCGGCATCAGCACCGCCATTCTATTTGACTTCCTGCTGAAGACGGTTCGTGCCGCACTGATCGATTTTGCCGGACGGAAGGCCGATCTGAAGCTCTCCTACATGCTGTTCGAGAAGATCCTGCATGCGACGATGGCATCGCGGCCAGCTTCTACCGGCGAGTACGCCAACAGAGCGATGCAGTATGAATTCGTTCGCGAGTTCTTCACGTCGAATACCCTGAGCACCCTCATCGATAGCCTTTTCGTCTTCGTTTTCATCGCGGCGGTCTACGCGGTCGCAGGCTGGATCGCGCTTATCCCGGCGGTTGCGTTCCTCTTGAGCCTCCTGATCGGTTACGTCGCGCAATACAAGATCGGCAACCGAGTTGCCGCTGCCTCAAATGAATCTGCCCAGCGTCAGGCGCTATTGGTCGAGACGATCAGCGCCATCGAGACGGTGAAGACGCTGCATTCGGAAAAGCAGCTCTTGCGCCGCTGGAACGAACTGGCCAAGCATTCTTCGAACACGGCCGAGCAGATCAAGGAAATCTCCTCCTGGGCCTCACACGCGACCCAGTTCGTGCAGCAATTGGTGACGGTCTGCATTGTCGTCGCCGGCGCCTACGAATTCACTGAGGGCAACATCTCCTCGGGTGCGATCATTGCAGCCAGCATGCTTGCCGGCCGGGCCGTCGCACCGTTAGGGCAGATCGCAATGACGCTGGCCCGACTGCGTCAGGCTATTCTGTCGCTCAAAATCCTGAATGCGGTCATGGAGCAGCCCGAGGACCGGCCGGACACGATCGGTTTCGTCAACCGCGAGATCCGCAACGGCAGCATCACTTTCACCAATCTCGACTTCGCCTATCCGGGGACCGACCACAAAGTCGTCAGCGGCATGAATGTAACGATAAAAGCGGGCGAGCGTGTTGGCATCATTGGCCGCATCGGTTCGGGCAAGACCACGATCGGACGGCTCCTCGCAGGCCTCTATGCGCCAAGCGCCGGACGTATTCTGCTCGATGGCGTCGACATCCGGCAGTTGCACCCCTCCGTCGTCCGCTCGGCGGTCTCCTTCGTATCGCAGAATTCCGACCTGTTTTCCGGCACCATCAAGGAAAACCTGCTGATGGCGAACCCGACCGCCAGCGATGAAGAGGTGGTCGCGGCAGCGCGACTTGCCGGCGTCGACGACTTCGTCTCCCATCATCCGCGCGGCTACGACATGCCGGTCGGCGAGCGCGGGTCCCAGCTTTCGGGCGGGCAACGACAGGCGGTTGCCATAGCCCGGCTGTTGTTGCGCAAGCCGAAGGTGGTGTTCCTCGACGAACCGTCCGGGGCCATGGATCTCGCCAGCGAGCGTGAGCTGATCAACAAGCTCTCCAATGTCTTCAGCAGCGACGTAACCCTTTTGATCTCGACGCACCGCCACAGCATGCTGAGCCTTGTCGATCGCCTGCTTGTTCTCGACCGCGGGCGCCTCGTCGCCGATGGCCCGAAGGCCGCCGTCATCGAACAGTTGCAACGACGCTCCGGGCCCACCGGACCGGCGGAGGGAGCGGGGCTATGATCCATGCTCTCGACATGACGGCGAAGCAATATCGGTGCGCAAGCGGTGGGGAGGGGCCAGCATGACTGAGAAACCGCCGCTTGCTGCGCGCGCTGGGCTGCTTGTCATCGGCTTGCTGATCAGCTGCTTCGTCGCCTGGGCAGCGATTGCCGAGGTCGATGAGATCGCACGCGGCGAAGGCAAGGTCATTCCGGTCTCAAAGACGCAGATTATCCAGTCGAGCGAGCCCGGAATCGTACGCGAGATCGCGGTGCAGCCCGGTCAGGTCGTCCGCCGTGGCGATCTGATCCTGCGGCTAGACGATACGGCCAGTGGTTCCTCGCTGGGCGAACTCGAGGCCAAAGCACGGTCACTGCAGGCGCAGATCGCGCGCCTGGAACTGGAAGAGACCGGGGCCTACGACGCAAAATACAATTGTCCCGAAGACATCGCCAAGGCCGCACCTGAAATCTGCGCCAACGAAGAGCAACTGCTTCAGGCGAAGGCCGGCAACTTCAACAACAAACTCTCGGTCATGCAGGCACGCGAAGGCCAGCGCCAGAAGGAACTGGCGGAAGCGCAGGCCAACATCACCCGGCTGAGCGAGAGCCTCAAGGTCACCGAACGGGAACAGGGGCTCATTGAGCCGATGGCCAAGCGCAAGCTTATCGCCCAGACGGAGCTGCTGCGGGTCGAAAAGGAACTGACCGACACGCGGGGCCAGCTCGCACTCTGGAAGGAGTCCGTCGGCAAGCTTGAGGCAGCGCTCAAGGAAGCGTCGCTGCAGGTGACCGAACTCTCCTTGCAATTGAAACAGGAAGCACTCGCAGAAAAGACCGAGGCGCTCTCACAGCTTTCCGTGATCGAGGAAACGATCCGCGGGGCGAGCAGCCGGGTCGCCAACACCGATATCCGTTCTCCGGTCGACGGCATCATCAACACGCTGGATGTCAACACGGTCGGCGCCTATGTGACGCCGGGCGCGGTGATTGGCGGCGTCGTGCCGACATCGGAGACACTGCTTGTCGAGGCGCGGCTTTCACCGCGAGACGTCGCCTTCGTGCGCGCGGGCCAACCGGCTTTGATCAAGATCTCCGCCTATGACTTCTCGATCTATGGTGGCCTGGGCGGGATTGTCGAAACCGTCAGCGCCGACAGTCTCGTCGACCAGAACAATGGCGAGACCTATTATCTCGTGCGCGTCAAAACCGACACGGCTGCGCTTGTGAAGGACGGACGGGAATTTGCGATCATGCCGGGCATGATCGCATCTGTCGACATCATGACGGGCAAGAAGACGATCCTTACCTATCTGATGAAGCCGATCAACAAGGCGCGTGAGGAAGCTCTGCGGGAGCGCTGATGGATGAACGATACGCAGCTTCCACCGTCCGCTGAGGACTTGAGCGCGCTGCGGTTCCGCGTCGTCAGCGTCGGTGGCCAGCGTCGCGGGATCAAGCTCGAAGAAATCTACTGGCAGTGTCTTGGTGAACTTGCCGCACGGCAGGGGCAAAAAATTGCCGACATCGTTGCGGCCTGCGAAAGGGAGCTTGAAGGCGAAGGCAATCTCACGGCGCGCTTGCGCTATGTCGCAACGCGCTACATGCGCGACGAGCTTATGATTGCCGGGCAACGCAGCAATCTGGCGATCGTCGCCGGCCAGGTTCGCGCCAGCCCGACGCCTGCCTTTGCGCTCACCGGAAACAAGAACATCGTCGCCTTCAACCCAGCGTTCCTCTCCTTTGTTCAGTCGCGGGTGCTGCCGTCGCAGCAATCGCAGCCAGCGCGCGGCCTGAGGCTCGCATTCGATGTTCAGTTCGTCGATCTTGTTCGCCGCTTGAAGGCCGCTCCAGGCGAGCCGCAGCCTGCGGGCTTCACGATCGGCGTGCAGGGGCAGGTGACGCGCGGCAAGCTTAACGCCGCACTGGCTCCGCTTGCCGACCAGGACGTGATCATCGGCTTTATCCTGGGGTGAACGTACAGACGCGCCGCCCCCCGCGATGGCGGCAGGGCGGCGCCGGTGAATAGGCCTGATCGGTTGAGACGTCTCAGTTGGAGCCGACGTTCAGCGAACAGCAATGCCTTCGCCGGGCATGACATCAGCGAAAGGTGCGGCAGACGCGACCTTGTCACCGGTTGTCTTGATGCCATGGATCCAGGACCGATCGGCGCTGACCGAAAAGAGCGCCTGATAGCTCGGAAGCGCGCGATCGAGCTTCACCTCGTCGCTCAGGTTATCGAGAATGAAGTGGCCCTGGCTGGTCGTGATTGCGAGCACCGCGTGATAGAGGTTGCGCCGGACATCGCGCAGGACCACGATCGACATGGCCTCCGATGGCAGGCCAGCCGCTTTCAGGGCAGCCATCTTCAGGATGGCATAGTCTTCGCAGTCACCCTTGCCGCGGGCGAGAATTTCATCCGGCGTCGCCCAGTAGTCCTTTGAACCGTAGTTCTCCGTATCCGGCAGGTAGCGCACGATGCGGTTGACCGTGCGGTTGATGCCGCCGAGCTTCTGGCGGAATGCAAGGCCGCTGGCATTTTCGATCGCCTTGCCGAGAATGCCGCGGGCGGCACAACCGCTCTCTTGTGCACAGCGATTGAAGTCCGCCGCCACGACCGCCGGATAGACGGTCTTCCATTTGCGTGCCACCGGGATTGAAGAGACGCGGAAAGCGACCGAATGAAACACGGCGGAGGGTTCCGACTCTGCCGCCGCCTGGCCGCCGAGGCTCGGGCGAACGCTCACCGCCACCTTTTGCACCTGCCGGCTCGTCAGCGCTTCGGAAGCTTGCTTCGACCAGGTGTTGATCGTCTCCGTCGCGACCGCTGCCAGAGGGCTTGCCATGCTCAGCATCTGCAGGAAGAGACCGGGGTGGAGCATGCCGGATTGGCCTGCCTGAACTGATGACGTCGCGGTTAGCGACACCAGGCCGATCGCGACCGCCGAAGTCTTCAGGAATTTTCCGCAGTGCTTCCAGCTGTTCTTGTTCATTGCCGTGTCTCTCGGTTTCGTGAGGACACTGTACGAATGAAAAGAAAAACGCCGGTAAAGCGGTATGTATTATTTAGTATGTCCCGACTTAATACGCTTTTCGTAAAATTTTATTCAAATTTTATACTTGTGTATTCTTTCAGAACACGTCACTAGCCACTTTATGGGCGCGCGCCGGAAAAGGCATAGTTGACGGCATGACCCGCGGATTGCCGATCTTGACCGCATGTCTCGCCGCTCTTCTTGATGCTCCCGCCTCGATAAGCCTGCACGCCGAATCTATCGAAGGGTTCAGATGTGGTGGCGCACGATTTGTGGGACAACTTCATCGAGCGTCGCGTGCCCGTGTGTAAGATGGTTTCGCACCGATGACTAGAAATACTAAAATTGTACTAAGCTCACCAATTTTGGGTATTAGCATAACATATTATGCTGTTTTTCGTTTATCTCTCCGGGAGCGATTGCGATCCAAAAAACTTGGTGTTTTCTTGCCCGCAAAGGTCGAGGGGTATTTCTATGGCAACCGAAGGCACCGTAAATTCCAACGAAGCTGTTGCTGCGCAGGCAGAGGCAATCGAGTTCCGCAACGCGCCGGATGGCAAGGCTGACCGACTGGTGGCGCAGGCGGCGACAGGAGCCGAGGGAGAGCCCCAGCTCATCGACCCGGCGACCGGAGCCCCTGTGAAAGGTGCTGAAACTGCGCCGCAGACGCCGCCCATGCCCACGACGGTCACTGCCGATGCTTCGAACGTGGTGCACCTACCCGCAGGCGCGTCGATCGAAAATATCAAGGTCGTCGGTACCGATATCGTTTTGGAACAGCCGGACGGCTCTACGATCACCATTCACAACGCCGCATTGAAGGTTCCGACCTTCGTCATCGGCGATGCTGAAATCCCGCGCGAAACCCTCGTGGCCGTGCTCGGCGAAAACGGCATCAACGTTGCAGCGGGTCCGGACGGGACCATCAGCGTCGTATCAAACCAGAGCAGCGGCGGTGGCTTTGGTGACGCCAACGCGGACATCGGCCACGCGGGCCCGGTCATCGATCTTCTACCACCGACGTCCTTGCAGTTCCCGACGCTTGAGGCGACCGAGCTTCTTCCCTTCACACTTGACCCCAATGACAACCCCTCGATCATCCCCGATGGCGGCGGCAGCGATCCCAGTGGCATCGTCGTCAGTGATCGGCAGGTCGATGAAGCCGGCCTCGCCAGCGGATCTCGCGCCGGCGATGGCAGCGCTTCCGTCAGCGGCGTCTTCACGATTTCCGACCCGGATGGCCTCGGCGATATCTCCAGCCTGACGATCAACGGCCAGACTTTCGCAATCGGCGGTTTTGTCGGCCAGTCGGTCGCAGGCATCTTCGGCGTGCTGACCATCACCGCGTACGACCCGGTCACCGGCGTGGCGCAATATACCTATGAACTGACAAGCCCCGTTGCCGGTGCGGGCCCGGGTGCAAACGTCGAACAGGACCGGGACACCTTCAATCTGACAGTCACAGACGGTGACGGCGCGACGGGGACGGCGACGCTGCGCATCGACGTCGTCGACGACATTCCGGTGATCGGCATCACGGATCCGGCCTCCTCGAACGTCGTCGAAGGTCAGTCGCTTGCCGGCAACTGGACGCTTTCGGCCGGTGCTGACGGTGTCAGCACGGTCAACGTCACGGTCGGCAACACCACGCAGACCCTGGCGCTGACGGCCGGCCAGAAGGTGGTGTTTGCCCTTGCTGAAGGCGCGCTGACTGTCAATGCCGACAAGACCTGGTCGTTTGCTGCGGCCAGCAACCTCAACAATGCCGGTGGCGTCAACGTCACCTTCTCGCTGGCGGCAACCGACGCCGACGGCGACACCTCCGGCGACAGCCAGACGATCACCGTCACTGATGGTGCCGGCCCGACCGTCGATCCGCTCGCGGCCTCCGCCTCGCTGACGCTCGATGACCAGAACCTTGCCGATGGCTCGACGCCGGCCGGTTCCGATACGAGCTCCGGCACGATCGGCTTCAACCCCGGTTCGGACGCGATCGCGAAGATCGCCTTTGGTGACACCAGCGGCCTGAGCGGTTCGCTGACCTGGGAGCGGGTCTCCGACACGCAGATCGTCGGCCGTGCCGGTGGTGTGGCGATCGTTACCCTCGACCTGGTGCGCAGCGGCGACAGCGCCACGGTTACGGCGACGCTCAACGACAACTACGCCAACCACCCCGGCATCAATGCCGACGATCTCGCGAGCCTTGGCTCGGTCAAGGTGATCGCCTCCGATACCGATGGCGACACGGCCGAGGGCACTGTCTCGGTTTCCGTCTCCGACGACGTGCCGGTGATCGGCATCACGGATCCGGCCTCTTCGAACGTGGTCGAAGGTCAGTCGCTTGCCGGCAACTGGACGCTTTCGGCCGGTGCTGACGGTGTCAGCACCGTCAACGTCACGGTCGGCAACACCACGCAAACCCTGGCGCTGACGACCGGCCAGAAGGTGGTGTTTGCCCTTGCTGAAGGCACACTGACGGTCAATGCCGACAAGACCTGGTCGTTTGCTGCGGCCAGCAACCTCAACAATGCCGGTGGCGTCAACGTCACCTTCTCGCTGGCGGCAACCGACGCCGAGGGCGACACCACCAGCGACAGCCAGACGATCACCGTCACCGATGGTAGCGGTCCGTCGATCGCGGCGGAGGGGGGAAGCGCCTGGCTGACGCTCGATGACCAGAACCTCTCGGACGGCTCGACGCCGGCCGGTTCGAACACGAACTCCGGCATGATTGGCTTTACCGCCGGTTCGGACGCGATCTCGACGATCGTGTTCGGCAACACCAGCGGCCTGACCGGGGCATTGACCTGGGATCGCATCTCCGACACGCAGATCGTCGGCCGTGCCGGCGGTGTGGCGATCGTCACCCTCGACCTGGTTCGCAACGGTGACAGCGCGACGGTCACCGCAACGCTCAACGACAACTACGCCAGCCATCCCGACATCAACGCCGACGATCTCGCGACCCTCGGCTCGGTCAAGGTGATCGCGTCGGACACCGACGGCGACACGGCTGAGGGCACGATCAACCTGTCGGTCTCTGACGACGTACCTTTGGCGTCGATCGAAGTCGGCGGGAACGTCTCGGAAGGCACGACGATCAGTGGCTCGTTCGACTTTGCGGCTGGCGCGGATGGAGCAACGCTGACACAGATCAACGGCGCGTCGGTCGGCGCTTTCGATGCGGTTTCCGGTTGGTCCGCATGGATCGATGTCGGTGCAGGCTCGATCCGGGTCAAGGCAGACGGCAGCTACGAGTTCCAGGCGGACACGCCGACGGTCGGAGCGTCTCTACCGGTCAATGGCACCTACACGGTGACGGACGGTGACGGCGATACGTCGACGGCAAACTTCGGCTTCTCGGTGACGGACGCCAACAAGCCGACCGGTGGCACGGCGTCTGCGAATGTCGACGACGACGGCCTGACCGGCGCCAACCCGGCCCCGGTTGCCGGTGCGGCGACCTTCTCCGGTACACTCGGCGGCAGTGTCGGTGCGGACGGCGCGGGTGCGAATGGCTTCTCGTTTGCCGGTTTGCATGGCACGAGCGGTACGGTCGGACAAGAGACAGTGAACTATAGCTGGAGCGGCAACACGCTGACGGCAACAGGTCCACGCGGTGTGTTGTTCACGGTGACCGTGACGAATGCGGCTACAGGTGCCTATACGGTCGAGCTCAAGGACAACGTGCTGCACACGGCCGGTCCGAACGGCGAGGACAATGTCTCGGTCGGTCTCGGCTACACCGTCACCGACGCAGACAACTCGGTTGCCAATGGCACACTGACTGTCGCCTTCAACGACGACGTACCTTTGGCGTCGATCGAAGTCGGCGGGAACGTCTCGGAAGGCACGACGATCAGTGGCTCGTTCGACTTTGCGGCTGGCGCGGATGGAGCAACGCTGACACAGATCAACGGCGCGTCGGTCGGCGCTTTCGATGCGGTTTCCGGTTGGTCCGCATGGATCGATGTCGGTGCAGGCTCGATCCGGGTCAAGGCAGACGGCAGCTACGAGTTCCAGGCGGACACGCCGACGGTCGGAGCGTCTCTACCGGTCAATGGCACCTACACGGTGACGGACGGTGACGGCGATACGTCGACGGCAAACTTCGGCTTCTCGGTGACGGACGCCAACAAGCCGACCGGTGGCACGGCGTCTGCGAATGTCGACGACGACGGCCTGACCGGCGCCAACCCGGCCCCGGTTGCCGGTGCGGCGACCTTCTCCGGTACACTCGGCGGCAGTGTCGGTGCGGACGGCGCGGGTGCGAATGGCTTCTCGTTTGCCGGTTTGCATGGCACGAGCGGTACGGTCGGACAAGAGACAGTGAACTATAGCTGGAGCGGCAACACGCTGACGGCAACAGGTCCACGCGGTGTGTTGTTCACGGTGACCGTGACGAATGCGGCTACAGGTGCCTATACGGTCGAGCTCAAGGACAACGTGCTGCACACGGCCGGTCCGAACGGCGAGGACAATGTCTCGGTCGGTCTCGGCTACACCGTCACCGACGCAGACAACTCGGTTGCCAATGGCACACTGACTGTCGCCTTCAACGACGACGTACCTTTGGCGTCGATCGAAGTCGGCGGGAACGTCTCGGAAGGCACGACGATCAGTGGCTCGTTCGACTTTGCGGCTGGCGCGGATGGAGCAACGCTGACACAGATCAACGGCGCGTCGGTCGGCGCTTTCGATGCGGTTTCCGGTTGGTCCGCATGGATCGATGTCGGTGCAGGCTCGATCCGGGTCAAGGCAGACGGCAGCTACGAGTTCCAGGCGGACACGCCGACGGTCGGAGCGTCTCTACCGGTCAATGGCACCTACACGGTGACGGACGGTGACGGCGATACGTCGACGGCAAACTTCGGCTTCTCGGTGACGGACGCCAACAAGCCGACCGGTGGCACGGCGTCTGCGAATGTCGACGACGACGGCCTGACCGGCGCCAACCCGGCCCCGGTTGCCGGTGCGGCGACCTTCTCCGGTACACTCGGCGGCAGTGTCGGTGCGGACGGCGCGGGTGCGAATGGCTTCTCGTTTGCCGGTTTGCATGGCACGAGCGGTACGGTCGGACAAGAGACAGTGAACTATAGCTGGAGCGGCAACACGCTGACGGCAACAGGTCCACGCGGTGTGTTGTTCACGGTGACCGTGACGAATGCGGCTACAGGTGCCTATACGGTCGAGCTCAAGGACAACGTGCTGCACACGGCCGGTCCGAACGGCGAGGACAATGTCTCGGTCGGTCTCGGCTACACCGTCACCGACGCAGACAACTCGGTTGCCAATGGCACACTGACTGTCGCCTTCAACGACGACGTACCTTTGGCGTCGATCGAAGTCGGCGGGAACGTCTCGGAAGGCACGACGATCAGTGGCTCGTTCGACTTTGCGGCTGGCGCGGATGGAGCAACGCTGACACAGATCAACGGCGCGTCGGTCGGCGCTTTCGATGCGGTTTCCGGTTGGTCCGCATGGATCGATGTCGGTGCAGGCTCGATCCGGGTCAAGGCAGACGGCAGCTACGAGTTCCAGGCGGACACGCCGACGGTCGGAGCGTCTCTACCGGTCAATGGCACCTACACGGTGACGGACGGTGACGGCGATACGTCGACGGCAAACTTCGGCTTCTCGGTGACGGACGCCAACAAGCCGACCGGTGGCACGGCGTCTGCGAATGTCGACGACGACGGCCTGACCGGCGCCAACCCGGCCCCGGTTGCCGGTGCGGCGACCTTCTCCGGTACACTCGGCGGCAGTGTCGGTGCGGACGGCGCGGGTGCGAATGGCTTCTCGTTTGCCGGTTTGCATGGCACGAGCGGTACGGTCGGACAAGAGACAGTGAACTATAGCTGGAGCGGCAACACGCTGACGGCAACAGGTCCACGCGGTGTGTTGTTCACGGTGACCGTGACGAATGCGGCTACAGGTGCCTATACGGTCGAGCTCAAGGACAACGTGCTGCACACGGCCGGTCCGAACGGCGAGGACAATGTCTCGGTCGGTCTCGGCTACACCGTCACCGACGCAGACAACTCGGTTGCCAATGGCACACTGACTGTCGCCTTCAACGACGACGTACCTTTGGCGTCGATCGAAGTCGGCGGGAACGTCTCGGAAGGCACGACGATCAGTGGCTCGTTCGACTTTGCGGCTGGCGCGGATGGAGCAACGCTGACACAGATCAACGGCGCGTCGGTCGGCGCTTTCGATGCGGTTTCCGGTTGGTCCGCATGGATCGATGTCGGTGCAGGCTCGATCCGGGTCAAGGCAGACGGCAGCTACGAGTTCCAGGCGGACACGCCGACGGTCGGAGCGTCTCTACCGGTCAATGGCACCTACACGGTGACGGACGGTGACGGCGATACGTCGACGGCAAACTTCGGCTTCTCGGTGACGGACGCCAACAAGCCGACCGGTGGCACGGCGTCTGCGAATGTCGACGACGACGGCCTGACCGGCGCCAACCCGGCCCCGGTTGCCGGTGCGGCGACCTTCTCCGGTACACTCGGCGGCAGTGTCGGTGCGGACGGCGCGGGTGCGAATGGCTTCTCGTTTGCCGGTTTGCATGGCACGAGCGGTACGGTCGGACAAGAGACAGTGAACTATAGCTGGAGCGGCAACACGCTGACGGCAACAGGTCCACGCGGTGTGTTGTTCACGGTGACCGTGACGAATGCGGCTACAGGTGCCTATACGGTCGAGCTCAAGGACAACGTGCTGCACACGGCCGGTCCGAACGGCGAGGACAATGTCTCGGTCGGTCTCGGCTACACCGTCACCGACGCAGACAACTCGGTTGCCAATGGCACACTGACTGTCGCCTTCAACGACGACGTACCTTTGGCGTCGATCGAAGTCGGCGGGAACGTCTCGGAAGGCACGACGATCAGTGGCTCGTTCGACTTTGCGGCTGGCGCGGATGGAGCAACGCTGACACAGATCAACGGCGCGTCGGTCGGCGCTTTCGATGCGGTTTCCGGTTGGTCCGCATGGATCGATGTCGGTGCAGGCTCGATCCGGGTCAAGGCAGACGGCAGCTACGAGTTCCAGGCGGACACGCCGACGGTCGGAGCGTCTCTACCGGTCAATGGCACCTACACGGTGACGGACGGTGACGGCGATACGTCGACGGCAAACTTCGGCTTCTCGGTGACGGACGCCAACAAGCCGACCGGTGGCACGGCGTCTGCGAATGTCGACGACGACGGCCTGACCGGCGCCAACCCGGCCCCGGTTGCCGGTGCGGCGACCTTCTCCGGTACACTCGGCGGCAGTGTCGGTGCGGACGGCGCGGGTGCGAATGGCTTCTCGTTTGCCGGTTTGCATGGCACGAGCGGTACGGTCGGACAAGAGACAGTGAACTATAGCTGGAGCGGCAACACGCTGACGGCAACAGGTCCACGCGGTGTGTTGTTCACGGTGACCGTGACGAATGCGGCTACAGGTGCCTATACGGTCGAGCTCAAGGACAACGTGCTGCACACGGCCGGTCCGAACGGCGAGGACAATGTCTCGGTCGGTCTCGGCTACACCGTCACCGACGCAGACAACTCGGTTGCCAATGGCACACTGACTGTCGCCTTCAACGACGACGTACCTTTGGCGTCGATCGAAGTCGGCGGGAACGTCTCGGAAGGCACGACGATCAGTGGCTCGTTCGACTTTGCGGCTGGCGCGGATGGAGCAACGCTGACACAGATCAACGGCGCGTCGGTCGGCGCTTTCGATGCGGTTTCCGGTTGGTCCGCATGGATCGATGTCGGTGCAGGCTCGATCCGGGTCAAGGCAGACGGCAGCTACGAGTTCCAGGCGGACACGCCGACGGTCGGAGCGTCTCTACCGGTCAATGGCACCTACACGGTGACGGACGGTGACGGCGATACGTCGACGGCAAACTTCGGCTTCTCGGTGACGGACGCCAACAAGCCGACCGGTGGCACGGCGTCTGCGAATGTCGACGACGACGGCCTGACCGGCGCCAACCCGGCCCCGGTTGCCGGTGCGGCGACCTTCTCCGGTACACTCGGCGGCAGTGTCGGTGCGGACGGCGCGGGTGCGAATGGCTTCTCGTTTGCCGGTTTGCATGGCACGAGCGGTACGGTCGGACAAGAGACAGTGAACTATAGCTGGAGCGGCAACACGCTGACGGCAACAGGTCCACGCGGTGTGTTGTTCACGGTGACCGTGACGAATGCGGCTACAGGTGCCTATACGGTCGAGCTCAAGGACAACGTGCTGCACACGGCCGGTCCGAACGGCGAGGACAATGTCTCGGTCGGTCTCGGCTACACCGTCACCGACGCAGACAACTCGGTTGCCAATGGCACACTGACTGTCGCCTTCAACGACGACGTACCTTTGGCGTCGATCGAAGTCGGCGGGAACGTCTCGGAAGGCACGACGATCAGTGGCTCGTTCGACTTTGCGGCTGGCGCGGATGGAGCAACGCTGACACAGATCAACGGCGCGTCGGTCGGCGCTTTCGATGCGGTTTCCGGTTGGTCCGCATGGATCGATGTCGGTGCAGGCTCGATCCGGGTCAAGGCAGACGGCAGCTACGAGTTCCAGGCGGACACGCCGACGGTCGGAGCGTCTCTACCGGTCAATGGCACCTACACGGTGACGGACGGTGACGGCGATACGTCGACGGCAAACTTCGGCTTCTCGGTGACGGACGCCAACAAGCCGACCGGTGGCACGGCGTCTGCGAATGTCGACGACGACGGCCTGACCGGCGCCAACCCGGCCCCGGTTGCCGGTGCGGCGACCTTCTCCGGTACACTCGGCGGCAGTGTCGGTGCGGACGGCGCGGGTGCGAATGGCTTCTCGTTTGCCGGTTTGCATGGCACGAGCGGTACGGTCGGACAAGAGACAGTGAACTATAGCTGGAGCGGCAACACGCTGACGGCAACAGGTCCACGCGGTGTGTTGTTCACGGTGACCGTGACGAATGCGGCTACAGGTGCCTATACGGTCGAGCTCAAGGACAACGTGCTGCACACGGCCGGTCCGAACGGCGAGGACAATGTCTCGGTCGGTCTCGGCTACACCGTCACCGACGCAGACAACTCGGTTGCCAATGGCACACTGACTGTCGCCTTCAACGACGACGTACCTTTGGCCGTTTTACCTGACCATGCGATCGTCACAAATACGGCAGGAAGTCCCGTTATCTTCGAATTGGATCAGGACGGAACGCTCAGTAACAACTATGGCGCTGACGGCACTGGTACTGCGCGGTTCCCCAGTTCACTTGGAAGCCAAGCTAGCGGCCTAACGTCTAATGGCGTTCCGATTGTGTATCACGTCTCTCCAGATGGGCTCACCCTCACGGGCTTCGCAGGTGCGACCTCGATCTTTGTTATCAATCTCAATCCGACGAATGCCACTTACTCGGTCGATATGAACGGGAAAGTTGACAGCACCACAAATGTTTCATTCAGCGGCAGCGGTTACGATTTCGTCGGTGGCAACGCTCCGTGGGCCGGTTTCATCGCTGCGGGCGAGACCGTCTCGCACCCAATTGACAATAACAGCCCGGACCTGCTGCTCACGCCCGCAATTAACGGTCTTCCGGCTGGCACCATCAACACCTCGGCCAACTCTGGGGGAGTCAGTGGGGGAGGAAGCGTCGGTAATGGCGAGACATTCCGAATTGACTTCGTGACTGACCTAAGGGGAGATCCAAGTGGCACTGGTGGTGGCGACTACGATGTTCTGTTGAAGCGTGACCATGTTTTCGATGGTCACTACACAGTCAACGGGTCAACCGCTAGCTTCATCTCAGACGGCAGCACGGTCAAGATTACCGCATTTGACGACCCCGACGGGGACACGATAGTAGGTAACGGCAGTAAAGATGCTGTCACTGCCGTTGTCATAGCTTACAACGGCGCGAGCCAAATCGTTGACCTGACGCCGGCGCTCCAGCAGAACTACACGATCACCGTCGGCGGACACACGTTCACGGTTAGCGAAAATCTCGACGGTTCGGTCAGCGTCGGGAACGTGTACGGAGACAATAGCAAGTCAACGCAGATCGGTATTTTTACTGCCAACGGCTACAATAGCGTCGAATATACTTGGGCCGCAGGGGACCCCTTCAAACTTGGTCAATTCGGCGCTGCCGTACCAACCACCAAGCCAGTCTCCTTTGACGTGCCGATCGAAGTCGTTGATGGTGACGGCGATAGGGCGTCGAGTAGCATAGACGTCACGCTCACAGCGGCTGGGCAGGGCATCCAAGACTATTCGCTTGCTGCTAGTGGGCAAACTGCAACCGCTACGTCACCAAGTCCGCACATTATCGGTTCGGATTTCGACGACACACTTAACGGGAATTCATCTGACAACGCGCTCGATGGGAATGCCGGAACGGATTTTCTTTATGGAAATGGGGGCGATGACATCTTGTATGGTGGGACCGGCTCCGACCACATGAGTGGTGGTGCAGGGGCTGACACATTCGTGATCGACGCAGACTCTCTGCAGATCGGCATCGATGACGTCATCACCGACTATAACTACGCTGAAGGTGATACGGTCGATCTGACCGCTCTGCTCGGCAATCTGCCCACGGGAACCACCCTGGACGGCAACTTTGTCCAGGTGGTCCAGGACGGACTGAATGCGAATCTGCAGGTGGACACAGACGGCAGTGCCGGCAATGCTTCGGCGTGGCACACAGTCGCGGTGCTGGAAGACTTCCAGGTTTCGACCGAGGTGGTGAAGATCCTCTTCACCGAAAACGGTGCGCCGAAGACACCGGACGTTTCATAGTTTCATAAACGTTACGTTTATCTCGACAGTGCAGCGGTTCTCGGTAATCATCCGGGGACCGCATTTCCAAGGGGAGCCTTTTCATGATCAGAAGCATGCTGGTGGGGGCGATGGTAGCTCTTTTGCCCGTTACAGGTTTCGCGGCCGATCTCATCGTCGACTACGTGCCAACTGCGCGGCAGTGCGCCGAAGCCAGCCAGGCCTCGCTCAGCATTGACCAGGATGTCGCGACCCTGACCAAGGAGGTCGTATCGCGCATGGACGAAGCGATCGCTGTTGCCGACGATCCGCATTGGATCTCGTCGACCCGGCCGACCTTCGTCTGGGCATCGGAGACCAAGGTCGCCTGTGGCAAGGCCTACGGCTACCTGCAATCCAACTGGCGCGACGAGGACTACATCACCAAGTGCGATTGCTTCTATTCCAAGATGCGGAATTTCATGAATTGACGCAGGCGGTTTGAACGTCATGTCGTACGCTGTCGTTTCACCGGCAAGGCGGGTGTCGTCCTGTTGGCAGTGGCTAGCCGTTGGCCTCCTCGCGCTCGGTACACTCACAGGCTGCCAGGGCGCGCCTACGCCCCAGGATGTTCTCGACGTGGAATCGCCGCAGGCGCGGCACGCCCGGCGCGCGGCCGAACATGCTGTGAAGCCGCAGGAGACCTTCGGCAGCGGTGCGACGCGGATAGCGCTCATCACCGCGTTGATGGCACCGTCGGGAGAGACGGTACGCGAACGCGATATCCGGGACGGCGCGGCGCTCGCCATTGATGAGGTGGGCGGCGGCCAACTCTCGTTGCTGGTCGAGAACACCGACGGTTCGCCACAGCAGATCCAGGAAGCGGCAAAGCGGCTCGCCGGCCAGAACGTCGCGCTCGTTGCACTGTCGGTTGCCGACGTACCTGTCGCCACCGTGCGCCAGGGCCTCGGCTCTTCCCGGGCGCCGCTTTTGGCGCTGCGCGGCAACGCCGCCGAGCGACCGGCAGGCACTTTCGCGTTCGTTTCCGATCGTATCGACAGCGCCGTCGAGGGGGCGTCCTATGCGGTGGCGTCCGGACGCAAGCGGCTCGTCGTGCTCCTGCCGGCCGACGTCTCCGCCGCCGAGCGACAAAGGCTCGATCGCGGACTTGCCGGCTATGGCATCAAACCGGCGCTCGTCGCCGTAACGGGGACCACGGCATTTACCGACGACGCCGCCTCCAAGACCACGTTGAAAGACACGGACGGCGTGCTCCTGATCGGATCGGGAGATCCGGATGTCGGCGCTCTTTCGCAACTCAAGGCCAACGGCTACCTGAAACCGAACGCGATGGTCGTCGGAAGTTCCGGATGGGCGAATACCGCCTACAAGCGCCCTGAGCTCTCAGGAAGCCATCTGTGTCTGTTTGGTCCTGAAAATGGTTCGCGGATGACCTCACGCTATCTCGATCGATACGAGAGGGCCGCGGGCACCGATGCGGCCTACGGCTTCGACGTGATCGCGCTTGCCGCCGGCCTTGTGCGCAGCCAGGGCGAAACCGCCATCACGCAGGAGAGCCTTCGATCTCCAAACGGCTTCATCGGCGCGGCAGCAGCCTTCCGCTTCGGGAAGAACGGTTCCGTCGAGCGAACCTGCGCGATCTACCAGGTGACGTCGGGGAGCGTGAAACTCATGGATCCGGCGCCACGCTCGTTCTGAAGTGGGCGCTGACCTAAAAAGCCCGTTTCCCAGACTGGCGTGCGGCGATCCGCAGGCTTGCCGCGCCTTTCCTGTTGCAGCCATGCCCGCGAGCGACCCGGGCCACGCATGGACAAGCATTGACATGCTCAAGCAGCCATTTCCAGCGCCCTGATCCTGACCTTGTCGATGTTGCGGCCATCCAGCGCGACAACCTCGTAGAACAAGCCGCCGAAACTCACGCTTTCACCCTGGTTCGGCAGATGTCCGAGCCGCCAAAGAATGAGGCCCGCCAGCGTCGAGTAGCGGTCGGCCTCATCGACGAGATCGACTTCCAGCAGCTTCGAGACATGCCGGATGTCGATCCATCCGTCGACAAGCAGCGCACCGTCCTCTTCATGTTCGACCGTCAACTGGTCGTCGTCATCGTCCGCAAAATCGCCCGCGATCGCTTCAAGCAGATCGGTTGGCGTCACCATGCCTTCCATCGAGCCATATTCGTCAAGGACGATCGCGACTTGCAATGGAGACTGGCGCAACTGTTCAAGCAGGCGGAGCGCACTGACGGTTTCGTGCACGACCAGGGGCTGGCGAAGGGAACGGTTGAAATCGATCTTGCCCGTTTCGAGCAGGTCTCTCAAAAGGTCCTTCGCCAGTGCAACGCCGAGGAACTCATCAAGATTGCCGCGCCCGATCGGGAAGCGCGAATGCCCGGTTTCGATAATCTTGCGGCGCAATTCGTCGTCGCTCTCCTCGATGTCCAGCCATTCGACATCGAGCCTCGGGGTCATGACCGACTTTGCGGACCGGTCTGCAAGTGTCAGTACGCTTTCGATCATTTCATGCTCGACCGGCGTAAACAGTTCGTCCTCGGTTGCCCGTTCCGCAATAACATCGGCCGTCTCCCCGAGAGATGTTTCGCTCTTGCGCCGGCCGAGCAGCGAAAGCACGGCATTCGCAGTGCGTTCCCGCAAGTCGCCTGTGGTCATGAACCGCTCGCGGTTTCGGCGCCCAACCTGGTTGAAAGCCTCAATCAGCACCGAGAAGCCGATCGCCGCATAGAGATAGCCCTTGGGGATATGGAAGCCAAAACCTTCGACGATCAGCGAGAAGCCGATCATCATCAGGAAACCGAGGCAGAGAATGACCACGGTCGGGTGTTTCGAGACGAAAGCCATCAGCGGCTTCGATGCGAGCAGCATCACGCCGACCGCGACGATAACCGCGATCATCATGACGGAGAGATGCTGAACCATGCCGACGGCGGTGATGACACTGTCCAGCGAGAAGACGGCGTCAAGGACGACGATCTGCACCAGGACCTGCCAGAACACCGCATGCTCCACCTTGCCCTCCTTGTGACCGGAGTGGCCCTCAAGGCGCTCATGGAGCTCCATTGTCCCCTTGAACAGAAGGAACACGCCGCCGAACAGCAGGATCAGATCCCGGCCGGAAATTTCGGAGCCGAGCACGGTGAACAGGGGCGTTGTCAGCGTCACGATCCAGGCGATCGACGCCAGCAGGATGAGACGCATGCCAAGCGCCAGGCCAAGACCGATCAGGCGGGCTTTTTCCCGTTGATGCTCAGGAAGCTTGTCCGCGAGGATGGCGATGAAGACGAGGTTGTCGATACCGAGCACGATCTCGAGAACGATAAGGGTGGCGAGACCCGCCCAGGCGGCCGGATCAGACATCCATTCGAGCATCATTGAGTTTAAAGGCCAGCCTTCAGGGCAAGGCCAATCCTTCTATTGTTAAACGGAGAATACAAACCTCGCCCGGCACCCGATAGGCGGACACAAGCTGAAGGGCAGGCGACCTTGGGCCGCACGGCGGTGCGGTCACAACGCAACTGTGTGAACTGTCAGGTTCGGCGTCGTCAGGCATTCCGCTCGGTCCGCTCTGTCGAAAAGGTCAGGGAAAATTCGGCAGGCAGCAGGCCGAAATCTGCGTGCTCTTCAAATCCGAGAGCATGTCGGACCATTGCAACCGGACAGAAGGCAGAAAGTGGGCTTGGCGCAGGTGAGGTCATGAGAAAAGGCTGGCTCTGAGTGGATTGGCTTCCGGGGGAGGGGGATGATCCCCGGAAGCCAGAAGCGGCGTCAAATGTCTTCGTCGCCGCCGAAATCCATGTCGTCCGCAGGTTCCTCCGGCTGCGGAGCCGGAGCGTTGGCCTCGGCGGCTTGCGCTTCGTTTCCCCCAAACATGCCCCCGATCGCATTGCCGAGCAGGACACCGCCGGCAACGCCCATTGCTGTCTGCGCGGCTCCGGCGAGGAAACCGCCGCCGGTCCGCTGTGCCATCGGCTGGCCGTAGGCCTGGTTCTGGTTGCCCCACGGCGAGCCGGGAGCGGTACCGCCATATCCGGGCTGTTGCGGCGCCGGGCGCTGAGGGGCGGCATTGCTGCCGAACATCGAGGAGAAGAAACCGCCGCGCTGTTGGCTTTGCGCGGACTGCGCCTCCAGTTCCTCGATGCGGCGTTGGGCCGCCTCCAGCGCCTGCTCTTGCACGACGATCGTCTGTGCCATGTAATAGGGGGCACCCGGCTGCTGGCCGATCCGCTCCTGGATGAAGCGATCGGATTGAGCGTCACGCGGGCCGGATTGGCGCTCGACATGGGCAAGCTTGGAGAACAGGCCGTCAATGGCCTGCTGGTCGCTGCGATCCATGAGATGTCTTCCTGCGGGTGTTACTCTTCACGCTGGCCGGTGAAAGTCAGCAGCAGCTGGAAGATGTTGACGAAGTTCAGATAGAGCGACAACGCGCCGAAGACGGCGAGCTTCTGCTGGGATTCCTGGTCGAAGTTGTCGGCATACTGTTCCTTGATGTTCTGCGTGTCCCAGGCAGTCAGGCCGACGAAGACGACGATACCGATCACCGAGACGGCAAACTGAAGGGCGCTCGAACCAAGGAAGATGTTGACGATCGAGGCGATCATTACGCCGATCAGGCCCATGATCAGGAACGAGCCGAATTTCGCCAGGTCGCGCTTAGTTACATAGCCGTAGAGGCTCGTCGCACCGAACATGGTGGCGGCGATGAAGAAGGTGCGGGCGATGCTGGCTCCGGTGAAGACAAGGAAGACGGAGGCGAGCGACAGTCCCATGACCGCGCAGAAGGCCCAGAATGTCATCTGTGCCGAGGATGCCGACATCGTATGCATCTTGAAGGAAAAGAAGAAGACGAAGGCGAGCGGCGCCAGCATCACCACCCACTTCAGCGGCGTGGAAAAGATCGGCACGTAAAGCGCCGGTGTGGTGCCGACGATGAAGGCCACAAGGCCTGTCACAACGAGGCCGAGGCCCATGTAGTTGTAGACGCGCAGCATGTGCTGGCGAAGGCCCTCGTCAAGGGCCGCGGCAGAGGCCTGGCTCATGCCGCCGAAGCGGTTCTGGTTCGAATACATGATTGTTTCCTCAGTAAAGTGAGTTCTTGAGAAGCTCGGCCTCATCGCTGAGGCCGACGCCCGGCGTGCTTGAAACGACGGCATAGGCAACCTCGCCAACCTGCCACCAGGCAGCCTCGGCATTGGAAAGGTTGAGGTCCTTCACAGGTTCCACCGCGAAGTGACCTGGCCTGCCGGCGAAGAGTGAAATGAGTGTGCCCGCATCGGTCTTGACGCTCGTCTCGACGCTTGGCCCGAAATCCGAGGGGAATACCTGGACGTCGACGACGTTCCAGTCCTTCGGAAGTTCCGGCATGACGATGGCGGTCGCCGCACGAATTTCGTCCCGGTCGTAGGTCTGAACTTCCGGCTGTGACGGCATACCCGCCCTGAGCAGCGAGGTCTGATGCGCACGGATAGCGTGCTCTACGAAAGCCGGCGGATGGGCCGACGCATTGACTTCGCTCGGACCGACGGACGAATGGGCAATCCACCCCACCGAAACCATCAAGCCGACCGCCGCCACCTTCTGCAGCGCGTTCCACACGCGGGCATTCGCCAGTCCCGACGAAAGGCGGCGCGCCGCCTCGCGCGTCTCGGGGCGTCCGGCAACGACATCCGACGTCATCGCCAGCTTGAGCGTGGTTCGCATTCCGAGATCGGCCATGACGCGAGCAGCCGCATCCGGGTTCCTGGCAAGCCAGGTCTCAACCCGCAACCGACCGGCCGCATCGAGCTGGTTGTCCACATAGGCGTCGAGATCGGTATCGATAATCGCGCCGACATCAGTCATTGTCGCCTCCGACAAGCCTCAGGTGGTTGGGCTTTTTCGTTCCGCTTTCGAAGTCTCTCAGGGTCGCTCTTGCGCGGGAGACGCGCGACATCAACGTCCCGACGGGAATGTCGAGTATGTCGGCGGCCTCTTGATACGAGAGGTCCTCGACGGCCACGAGATGCAAGGCCTCGCGCTGCTCCTGCGGCAGCAGCATGAACGCCTCGCGGACCTGAGCCAGCCGGACGCTGTGTTCCTGGTGGGCGGGATAAGAAGAACCCGCCTCCTGCGCCGCCTGATCGTCACGCTGGCCGCGAGAGATCGTGGATCGCAAGCGATCGATGTGGGTGTTGCGAACGATCGCGAAAAGCCAGTTTCTAAGGCTCGCTCCCGACCGGAATGTCGAGCGCCGCTCATAGGCCCGCACCAGCGCATCATGAACGAGATCCTCGGCGTCCGGCGAATTGCGCGCAAGCGAGCGGGCATAGCGCCTCAGCGCAGCCAGTTGCCCAATCACGTCAAAGGCGCCCTTTTTCGAATCCATACCCGCATATACGGAGCGGACGCAGCTTCTCATCCATCGCGACGAAAAAAAATCTGAAAAAACTGCGTGCCGAATTGGAACCCGGCTCCAGATGCGCCACCCGCCAGCGGATTCGGCCCGCCGAAACCCCTGAGTGGTGTCGGCTTTCACGCGTCGCGCCTCAGACGCGATATCGGGCCGCCGAGCAAAGCCGCGATGAGCCGATCGCAATTTCTCGTCCTGTCGAAAACCCGCAAGACGTGCGGTATCGCCGTATCTGTTTACGCAGACTGCGCGCCGGTAATCTTGTCTAAAGCGTTCACCGCCGCGTCGGCGGCGGCCCAACAGAGTTGCGGACCACCAGGTCGGGTCTCAGCAGGATCTCCGTTTCGGAGGGTGTGCGGTCCGAAAGCATCTCGAGGAGCAGCGCCATCGCGTGCTTGCCGATCGCGGTGCGCGGCTGACGGATCGTGGTCAGGGAAGGGGTCATAAAGCTGGCTTGCGGGACGTCATCGAAGCCGGTGACAGAAAACTGATCCGGTATCTCGTAGCCGCGCGCCTTCAAGCCAAGCGCGACGCCAAGGGCCGTCTGATCGTTGACACACATGAAGGCGGTCGGAAGGTCATCGCGCATGAAGAGCTGCTCCAGCGCCAGCCTGCCGCTTTCCACCGTTCCGTCGCCCTCGAGGACAAGACGGCGGTTCGGGGGAATGCCAGCCGCAGCCAGGCCCGCCTCGTAGCCTGACCGACGACGGCCATAGGCAAGCCGCGTATGGGAGTCCCCGATGAAGGCGATCCGCCGATGCCCTTCGGCAATGAGAAGATCGACTGCCTTGCGTGCGCCTTCGACGTCGTCGACGCCGACATAGGGAATGCCTCCGTTGAAGACGGGCTCGAACACACCGACGGTCGGCGGCAGGCGCGGCGTCACCTCCTGATGGCCGAGAGGAAGAATGCCCGTAAACAGGATCAGGCCGGCCGCCTGGTTCGAATTGAAGAATTTGAGATACTCCAACCCGCGTTGGGCATCGTTCTGGGTATGGCCGATCAGCACCCCATAGCCATGGGCACGCGCTTCGTTTTCCAGGCCAACCAGAATGCTGGAGAAGTTCGGATCGCCGATATCGGGCGCGACCACGAGGATCATGTTCGACCGACCAAGCCTCAGGCTGCGCGCCATCGCATTGGTAGTGTAGCCCGTCAAAGCAATGGCCTGGTTGACCTTCAGTCGCGTGGACTTGGCAACCTTCTCCGGCATGTGGATAGCCCGCGAAACCGTCGCGATCGACACCTCGGCGATCCGTGCGACGTCTTCGATGGTTGCGGGGGTGGAATCGGACACTCGGTTGGCCTCGGGCTTTGTTGCGAGACACTACACAGACTTGCCTGACGGTCAAACGCGCCAGCAGAAAAAATTGTCGAACAAGCATGATGTAAACCTTTACATCGCTCAGTGTAAAGGTTTACATCATTGAAAAAGCGGTGGAGGCCGCGGGGAGGGGAAATGACCACGGAGGTTGTCGACGGGGCTCCCGTCGTGCTGTCTGCGCGCCGCATCAGCAAGTCATTCAGCGGCGTTCAGGTGCTTTTCAGCGTCGATTTCGAGTTGCGCCAGGGCGAGATTCACGCACTGATGGGCGAGAACGGCGCCGGGAAATCCACGCTCGTCAAGATATTGTCGGGCTTCGAGCAGCCGACTTCGGGCGACATCCTGCTCGACGGAAAGTCGGTGAAGCTTCCGGCAAACGGGGCGGCCGAAGCGCTCGGCATCGTCATCATCCACCAGGAATTCAATCTCACCGAACATCTCACCGTCACCGAGAGCCTGTTTCTCGGCCGTGAGGTGACCCGGTTCGGGGTCCTCGACCGCAAGTTCATGCGCGCGGAAACCCGCCGCGTTCTCGATCTGCTCGGCTCTCATGTCGACGAGAACGCGATGATCGGCTCACTGTCGATCGCCGAAAAGCAGATGGTGGAGATTGCCAAGGCGATCAGCCGTGATGCGCGTGTCGTCTTCATGGACGAGCCGACCGCCGTGCTTTCCCGTGAGGAAACGAACTTCCTGTTCCGGTTGGTGCGCAAGCTGCGTGACAAGGGAACGAGCTTCGTCTTCGTGTCGCACAAGCTCGACGAGGTCATGGAACTTACCGATCGCGTGACGGTTTTGCGCGACGGCCAATGGATCAAGACGTCGCCGACCTCCATCCTCGACGGCGAGGCGATCGCCCAGTTGATGGTCGGCCGGGAGCTTTCAAGCCTCTATCCCGCCAAAACCGAACCCGACGTCGACGAAGAAATCGTGCTACGCGTCAGTTCAGTCTCTACGGGCTACGTGCGGGATGCAAGCTTCGAGGTCCGTCGCGGCGAAATCCTCGGCTTTTCCGGGATGATCGGTTCCGGCCGAACGGAATTAATGGAGGCGATCGTCGGGTTGCGCGCGCGTTTGGCCGGTGAGGTCCACGTTCGTGGCCAGCCGGTGGCATCCGGTGACGTGCATGCGGTCAACAATGCCGGCCTCGCCTACATGACCAAGGATCGCAAGGCAAAGGGCCTGCTGCTCAATGCCGGCATGATGGCGAACCTGACACTGCAATCGCTCGATCGGCACACCCGACTTGGTTACCTCGATCCCGGAAGTGAAGAAGCTGCACTCGTCAAGGCGCGCCGCCGGTTTGATATTCGCGTGAGGGATGACAGTGTCGTCGCCGGGCGCATGTCGGGCGGCAACCAGCAGAAACTGCTGCTTGCCAAGGTCATGGAGACCGATCCGAGCATCATCATCATCGACGAGCCCACGCGCGGCATCGACGTCGGCACCAAGCAGCAGATCTACCACTTCATCTCCGCGCTCGCCCGGGACGGGCGCTCGATCATCGTCGTTTCGTCGGAGATGCCCGAAGTCATCGGCCTGTGCAGTCGGGTGGTGGTCATGCGCGAGGGCCATATCGCCGGCATCCTTGAGGGTGACGAGATCTCCGAGCAGGAGATCATGCGCTACGCCGCAGGCTTGAAGAAGAAAACGGCGGCTTGAGGCAGGGCCGGCGCATCCTGTGCAGATGCCGAGAACAATAAGATTCCCGAGAGCTGGGACGGAGGTTCAATTGGACATGAGCGTAAACGAGGAAGGCAGCCAGGGCGCAATTCGCCGTCGCAGCTGGCGCGACATCGATCTGAGGGCCGTGGCGCCGTTCGTCGCGCTGGCGTTGCTGCTGCTGGTTGGCGCCCTGGTCAACCCCAACTTCATCAGCATCAACAACCTCGCCAACGTCGCCACCCGCAGCGCCTTCATCGCCATCATCGCGGTCGGCGCCACCTTCGTGATTTCGTCGGGCGATCTCGATCTGTCCGTCGGGGCCATGGTTGCCTTCATCGCCAGTCTGATGATCCTCTTCATGAACTCCGGGGTCATCGCAGATCCGGCGCTTATGCTCCTGGCTGCGATCCTGTTCACCATCGTTGCCGGCGCACTCTGTGGTCTCACCAATGGCCTCATCACCACAGTCGGCAAGATCGAGCCCTTCATCGCGACGCTGGGCACCATGGGCATCTATCGCGGCTTGACGACCTGGCTTTCGCAAGGCGGCGCGATCACGCTCAAGGAACCGGAACTCCAAGAGATCTATCGTCCCGCCTATTTCGGCACCATCTTCGGCGTGCCGGTTCCGATCGTCGTCATCCTTGCGGTGACTGCCGTGGCGGCCTTCATCCTCTATCGCACGCGCTACGGCCGGCACGTGGTCGCCGTCGGCTCCAATCGTGACGTCGCGCGCTACTCCGGCATCTCCGTCAACCGCGTCCGCACCGTCGCCTTCGTGATCCAGGGTCTGTGCGTGGCGGCGGCCGTTCTTCTCTACGTACCGCGCCTCGGCTCCACCTCGGCGACAACGGGTATTCTGTGGGAGCTGCAGGCGATCACCGCCGTGGTCGTCGGCGGCACGGCGCTCAAGGGCGGCGCGGGCCGTGTCTGGGGCACGATCTGTGGTGCGTTCATTCTCGAACTGGTCGGCAACATCATGCTGCTCTCCAACTTCATCAGCGAATACCTGATCGGCGCCATCCAGGGTGCGATCATCATCATTGCGATGCTCGTCCAGCGTTCGCTGGTGCGGAAATCGTGAGACGGCCGGGTCCACAGGTCTCCCGGCCTGCAACAGGCTGACCTGATATTTGGGAGGAACTTAATGCGTAATAAGCTATTCGGCCTGACCCTCGCGGCCATGACCGCCCTTGCTGGTGTGTCGCACGCGCAGGAAGAAAAGAAAGTGACGATCGGTGTCTCGATCCCGGCAGCCGACCATGGCTGGACGGCCGGCGTGGTTTTCCATGCCGAGCGCGTCGCCAAGATCCTGATGGAACGCAATCCGGGCCTCAACGTCATCGTCAAGACCTCTCCCGATCCGGCAAGTCAGGCCAACGCCGTGCAGGACCTTGAGACGCAGGGCATCGACGCGCTCGTCATCCTGCCGACCGATCCGGATCCGTTGGTCAACGCCATCAAGGAAGTGAAGGGCAAGGGGACCTTCGTCGCTCTCGTCGACCGTGCGCCGAGCGTCAACGACAACTCGGTCCGCGATCTCTACGTCGCCGGTAACAACCCGGCTCTCGGCCAGGTCGCGGGCGAATACATCAAGGCCACCACGCCGGAAGCCGAAGTCGTCGTCATCCGCGGCCTGCCGATCCCGATCGATCAACAACGCCAGGACGGTTTCGACAAGGGCATCGAAGGCTCGAAGGTCAAGGTTCTCGACCGCCAGTACGGCAACTGGAACCGTGACGATGCCTTTAAGGTCATGCAGGACTACCTGACCAAGTACCCGAAGATCGATGTGGTCTGGTGCCAGGACGACGATATGGCCGTCGGCGTGCTGCAGGCCATCGAGCAGGCCAAGCGCACCGACATTCAGTATGTCGTTGCCGGCGCCGGCTCGAAGGAAATGATCAAGAAGGTCATGGACGGCGACAAGATGATCCCGGTCGACGTGCTCTATCCGCCGGCGATGGTCGGTACGGCGCTCGAGATGACCGTGGCCAACTTCTACGGCCAGGTTCCGGTTCGTGGCGTCTACACGATCGACGCGACACTGGTGACCAAGGACAATGCCAAGGACTTCTACTTCCCGGATTCGCCGTTCTGATCCGGAAGTAAAGCCAAGGTGCGGCCCGCAACTGATGCGGGCCGCAATCAACGCCAGGTGCGTGCAGCCTGGCCCGGCCCACCCGGAAATCCTGGTTGTCCTGAGCCTCGGATGGCTCCGGCGAAGGCTTCCGATCGTCCGGAAAAGCATTCCAATGGAGGAGACGAGACATGAAGACGATCAAGGGGCCAGGGCTCTTTCTTGCGCAATTTGCCGGCGATGCGGCGCCGTTCAACTCCTGGGATGCGATCACCAAATGGGCGGCCGACTGCGGCTACAAGGGTGTGCAGGTTCCAAGCTGGGATGCACGGCTGATCGATCTCAGACAAGCCGCGACCTCCAAGACCTATTGCGATGAGTTTGCGGGTACTGCGCGCGACAACGGCGTCGAAGTGACCGAGCTTTCGACCCATCTGCAGGGCCAGCTGGTCGCCGTGCATCCGGCCTATGACGAAGCCTTCGATGGTTTCGCGGCACCCGAGGTGCGCGGCAATCCCAAGGCGCGGCAGGCCTGGGCGGTGGAGCAGGTGAAGCTGGCGCTGACCGCCTCGAAGAACCTCGGGCTGAACGCGATGGCGAGCTTCTCTGGCGCGCTTGCCTGGCCCTTCGTCTATCCCTGGCCGCAGCGGCCGGCCGGCCTTGTCGAGACCGCCTTTGACGAACTGGCGAAGCGCTGGAAGCCGATCCTCGATCATGCCGAGGAGAACGGCGTCGACATCTGCTACGAAATCCATCCGGGCGAAGACCTGCACGACGGCATCACCTACGAGATGTTCCTGGAGCGCACCGGCAACCATGCCCGCGCCTGCATGCTCTACGACCCCTCGCACTATGTGCTGCAGTGCCTCGACTATCTCGACAACATCGACATCTACAAGGATCGCATCCGGATGTTCCACGTCAAGGATGCCGAGTTCAATCCGACCGGGCGCCAGGGCGTCTATGGCGGCTACCAGGGCTGGGTCAACCGGGCCGGGCGCTTCCGGTCATTGGGTGATGGCCAGGTGGATTTCGGTGCGGTGTTCTCGAAGATGGCCGCCAATGATTTCTCCGGCTGGGCCGTGGTCGAGTGGGAATGCGCGCTGAAACATCCGGAAGATGGTGCGTGCGAGGGTGCCGACTTCGTCAAGCACCACATCATCCGCGTCACCGAAAAAGCCTTTGACGACTTTGCCGGTGGCGGCACCGACGAGGCGGCCAACCGGCGCATGCTGGGTATCTGACTGTCCTCGTCGGCGGCAAGTCGTACGAACGCGCTCTGCTCTTGATAGGCCGCCCGCGGTTAGGGGCGGTTGGCGACGAGACGTCCGGCCGTCCACTCAAATGGTGCGGGAACCCCACAGCGATAACCTTACACCCAAAGTGAGTTACTGCCGCGGTGCGTCGGTTCACCGAGACCTTGACCGACCCTCGTCCTTGAGCCAGCGGTGCATCTCTTCGGGGGTTGCCTTGCCGGCCCGTGGGCCGTGAATGGTGACGGAGCGGGAGGCGGCCGCGACGGAGAAGTCCAGTGCTTCTTCGATCGTATGGCCTTGCGACAGGCACCACGTCAACGTGCCGCCGAAGGTATCGCCGGCGCCGGTGACGTCAACGACGTCGACCGGGAACCCAGGTACGCGGAGGATCGTGTCGCCATTGCGGGCCTCGGCGCCCTCTGCGGCGAGGGTGCGCACGACCCAGTCGATCTCGTGCTGCTGCATCCAGTCGCCGATCATCATGATTTCGTCGTGGCCGAAAGCTGCACGGAAGCCGACCTGGTTGAAGATAACGACCGCAGCACCGGTCAGATACGGCATATCCTCCAGCGTGCAGCCGCCGACGTCGAGATCGAAGATCACGCGGCGGCCGTGCTGGCGCAGATCGGCAAGAAGGTTGGCCTGCTTGACGACGCCTTGATCCGTTCGCGCATGGAGACGACGGACACGGTATAGCGTGGTGTAGAGAAAGCCTGGTTGACGCAGCTCATCGAGAGCAGCAGGGGCAAGCCACATCGGCTGCTCGCCCATCTCGACCGTCAGAACGACATGTTCGCCGTCAACGAGGAAGATGAGATTGCGCGATTCCGGAATGGCGGGATCGATCAGCATGTGATCGACGCCGACGCCGTTTTCCTTCAAATCGGCAATCAATCGTTGCGACAGGGGACTGTCGTTGAGGAGCGAGATGAACTGTGTCTTGCCGCCGAGCCCCGCATGTACGACTGCGGCGTTCGCGATGGAACCGCCCGCTTCGGCTGGAAGCTCCTTGACCATCCCCTTGTCGGCCCGGCCCGGCCAGCGATCGGCGGTGTAATACTCGTCGAGCGCGACGTCGCCGATGAAGAAGCTTGTCATGCCACCGGTCCTTCGCTTTGAGCGGCTTGCACCCGCTTCGGACCACCGGCAACCGGAACCCAAGGGCTCTCGCCGAGGCCGCAAACGGCCATCCAGTAATAGGGTGTTGGACCGGAGACGCCCCGGCAGGCATCGTGCCAGACATTACGGTTCATCACCACGGCCTGTCCGGGCCCGACCACGAAGGCTTCGATATCATCACGATGCGGCGCGTCGGCATCCGAGGCCGGCGCGACCGCGAGAACAACGGGTTGGGCGAGACAGAAGATTGCCTCCTCGGTCAGCGGGTGCCGCTCCATCGCACTGCAATTCCAGGGCGCGCTTCCGCCACGGGTGACGCCGAGATGGCCGTGGCCATCGATCAACGGCGTTCTCGTGAAGCCATCGCGCCAGCCATCGCCGACGGTCCAGATCGCCTTGGGGTCGGCGTCGCCGGTCAGGTCGTAGAGCCTGCCGTACCGTGAAAAATTCTCGGCCGTCACTGGCCGAGCCAAAACAGTGTCAGCGGTGCTCACGCGTCGCTCCTGATTGCGCGCACGACACGCATCAGCCCGGCGACATGGGCTACTTCAACGCGGCCGGTGTCCTTGTGGTCGTGCTTGAACCAGCTGCCGACGACGGCGCCATCGGCCTTCGCCAACTGCTTGGCGGCATTGGCTTCGGTGAGGCCAGCGCCGATCAGAAGCGGCGTCGCACCGCCGGTTGCTGCGCGGAAGCGCGCGACCTTGTCCAGGTCGGTCGGCTGGCCGGTGGCGTCCGACGTGACGACCAGACCGTCGCAGCGCGATGCACCGATGCGGACATCTTCCGACTCCGGCCTACCGGACAGCACCGGCTGGTACTTGAAACGCACGCCACCGAGCAGCAACGCCGAAACGTCCTCCCGGCGCGCCGCGAGTTCGGTCGCAAAGGGTTCGTCCGCATCTAGCGGCAGGTGCCCGGCGACGGAATCCACCTGGATGAAGGAAACGGGATATTGTTTGGCGAGTGCAAAAGCGCGCGCATCGTCTCGCAGCACATTGACCCCGATGCGGGTGCCGAGATCAAACCCGAATAGCCGGTCCAACACCCGCTCGACGTCTTCGGCACCGCCGAAATAGTTCTCGACCACGACCCCGTCCACGCCTTCGCCGGCCATGATGCGGGCCTCTTCTTCGGCCTGGGCGAGCTTGGCCGCGGGGCCATCACCGGCGAGGTGCAGCATGCCGAGGATCGGTTTCTGTGTCGTGAAGGTCTCGCCGAAGCGGCTCATGTCTTGTTCTCCTGCGTCGCGCTAGTCGGCGCGGTCTCGCGCCCCCAGCGCGTTGCGAATTTCATCTGGACTGCCGGCGAGTAGACGATCGACGTGCGCTCGACCAACCGGTCGTCGGCGTCGAGTACGTCTCCGCTGGCGCAAAGATAGCCCGGCACCTCAGGTGCCGGGACAAAGACCTCCCGCAGGCGCTCGGAAGCCGGAACGACAGTCAGCAGCAGTTCCGAACGCAAGGGGTGGCGGTCATAGTCGCGGCGCAAGACCTCATAGAGCGATTGCGCCGCGAAATCGTAGCGCTCGATGCCCGGATAAAGGGAAAGATCGAGCTGCGATGTGTCGACGTTCAGCCAGGTCACAGTGTCGCCGTTGGCAAGCCCACGGGCGCGCACCAGGAGCAGCTCGCCGTTTTCCACCCGATGTTCGAGCACCCGGGTTACCGGGCGCTGTCCCTGTCTGCGGGCGAGTTCCGAGAAGCTGCCGAAGTTCCAGATGTTGTGGCTGATCGGGCGGTGCGACACGATCGTCCCGCGGCCGCGAACCTGCTGGACCAAACCCTCCGAAACCAGAAGCGCCATCGCGTTGCGCACGGTCGTTCGGGCAATGCCGAACTGGTCGCGCAACTGGTTCTCCGAGGGAATGGCTTCGCCTTCGGAGAAATCACCGCTCAGGATCGCGGCGCGCAGCGCCCGATAGAGCTGCCGGTAGAGCTGCTCACTCGAATAGAGATCGAGGCGCAGCCGGGACAGTCTGTCGTCCGGATTTCCGTTTGCTGCGATGGTGGAGGCGTCTGGCATGGAAGGATGGGTCAAGGCAGGCTCCGGCGCGGTTCTGTTACTTCGTGGCTCCGTTTATCTTGAACTCTTCGACACCAGCCTGTTTCAAGCCGTAGCGATCGAGGATCTGTGCATAAGTGCCGTCAGCCTTCATCGCATCGAGGGCACCCTTGACCGCGTCGCGCAGCTGCCCGTTCGCCTTGGCGAAGGCGATGCCGTAGTGATTGATCTCGCCGACCTCGCCGATCTGGTAGAACTTGTTCGGCTCCTGCTTCATCAGGTCGAGAAGTCCTTCAAGGCCGATCACTGAGGCCTGGGCGCGGCCCTGGCGGATCTGCATGATGTGTTCGGCCTGGGTCGGGATCTGGATGACGGTGATCAGCTTGTCGGCAGGGCAGATGGACTTGCCGAGGTTTTCTGCCCAGGTGACCCAGCTCGTTCCGGTCGCAACCGCCACGGTCTTGCCGCAGAGGTCGGCCTCGGTCTTGATCTCGCCCTGGTGATCGGCGGTCGTATAAAAGACGTTGCCGGTCTTGAAGTAGTCGATGAAGTCGAGCTGCGTCTGGCGCTCCACCTTGTCGGAGAAGGCGGTCATGATCAGATCGGAGCGGCCGGTGACGACCTGCGGGATCAATTGCGGGAACTCGACGTTCTGGAACTCCGCGGTCAAGCCGAGCCGCTCGGCGATCGCCTTGGCCAGATCGATGTCGAAGCCCTTCAGTTCGGTAGAACCGGCGTCGCTGTATTCCATTGGCGGATAGGCAAGGCTGATCGTCACGTTCAGCTTGCCGGTATCGCGCACGGCGTCCGGCAGAGCGGCCGCGAGCTTCTCGTCGGCGGCGTGCACAAGGCCACCGCCAGCAAGGCTGATAAAGGTGGCGGAGGCGAGCCCCAGAACCATTGGCAGCAGTTGTTTCATTTTCAGTTCTCCCTCTTTTTGAACTCTTGTCTTCAGCCCAGCACACGGCTGAGGAAACTCCGCACGCGCGCGTCGCCGGGGTTGCTCAGAACTTGCGCGGGTACGCCCATTTCGCGGATTTCGCCGTCGATCATCACCACAACACGGTCGGCGACCTCGCGGGCAAAGCCGATCTCATGTGTCACGACGATCATCGTCGTGCCGCCACGCGCGAGGCTGCGCATGACTTCCAGCACTTCGCCCACAAGCTCCGGGTCGAGCGCGCTGGTCGGCTCGTCGAAGAGCATGACGCGCGGCTCCATGGCGAGCGCGCGGGCAATCGCCACGCGCTGCTTCTGGCCGCCGGAAAGCTGCGACGGATAGCTCGACGCCTTGGCCGCCATGCCAACCTGCTCCAGCAGGCCCATGGCACTGGCCTCAGCCTCAGTGCGGCTCAGGCCGCGCACCACCATCGGCCCTTCGATGACATTGCCGAGTACGGTGCGGTGGGCAAAGAGATTGAAGTGCTGGAACACCATGCCGAGCTGGCTCTGCTGGGCGCGCAGCCGCTTGACCGGCAATTCCTGAAGCGCGCCGCGGTTGAGCTCGTAGCCCATGATCGCGCCATCGACCCAGACGTAACCGCCATTCGGCGTTTCCAGATGGTTGATGCAGCGCAGGAAGGTGCTCTTGCCGCTGCCGGAGGGTCCGAGAATGCACAGCACCTCGCCATAGGCAACTTCCAGATCGAGACCCTTCAGGACCTCGTGGCTGCCAAAACTCTTGCGGATACCGACCGCCTTGACTGCGAGGCTCATGCTGCACCTGTGGTGGCGGGACGACGCGCCCATCCTTTGAACCAGCGGCGCTCGCTGGTTGCGGTTACGGCATCGCGGCCGAAATGACGCTCGAGATAATATTGGCCGATGGAGAGAACCGTGGTCCCCGCCAGGTACCAGACGGCGCAGACGAACAGCAGTTCGATGACGGCGCCATTGATGAAGTAGATGCGCTGCGCCGCGTTCAGCATTTCGCCCATGGCAATGGTGGCGGCGAGCGAGGAAAACTTCAGCATGCCGATGGCGCTGTTACCAAGAACGGGAAGGATCAGGCGCAAAGTCTGCGGCAGGATGATGCGCCGCATGGTCTGTCCGGGCGTCATGCCAAGCGTGTGGGCCGCTTCCTTCTGGCCCTTGTCAACCGAAGAGATACCTCCGCGCACCACTTCCGTCAGGTAGGAGCCTTCGTTCACGCCGAGACCGAGAACGGCAGCGACGAAGGGCGTCACCACATCGACCATGCGGGCATCAATGAGGCCGGGGATATAGAGGCGCGGGAAAACCAGAGCGATGTTGAACCAGATGAGAAGCTGCAGCAGCACCGGCGTGCCGCGGAAAACCCAGACGTATAGCCATGCGGCAAAGCGCAGGATCGGGTTTTCCGAAAGCCGCATGATGCCGAAGGCGAAACCGAGCAGGACACCGAGCACCAGCGCGCAGGCCGAAATCAGAAGCGTCCAGCCGAAGCCGGTGATGATGACGCCGGCGGTCAGGAACTCGCCGACCACCGTCCACTGGATTTGCCCGACGGCAAAGGCACGTCCGATCACGGCCAACAGCAGGATGACGAGACCGCCGCTGATCCAGCGTCCGGGGTGGTTCAGCCGGCGAATGGCGACATCCGGACCGGGAAGATCCGTCAGCGACAGCGCGGGCGTTGGATTTGACTGAGACTGGTGCATGGCATCCAATTGTAGGGTTAGGCCTACAACTTGATAGTGACACGCCTAAACAGAGTCAAGCTGGCGATCGGCGAATATTTCCGCCTGTGCATATTCGTGTTGAACGCGCTGCAGGCTTGGACCGTGTGATTGAAAAGCGAGGTCGCCGGCGCGTAGACAGGCAAGGGGGTTCCAGCTTCGGAAGCCACAAGCGTCGCGACGAGCTGGCACCCTCCGGGACGTACCCGCACGAAGGCTGCGGCGGACGACGGTATATCGGATCGTCTCTTGAGCAGAAAATGCGTAAGGGTGCAGCGCCCTTTAGGTGTTGCCGGTGTTTGCCCACGAGCCGGACCGCTTCAGCGAGCAAAGCCTCGCTATTCGGCAGATGCTGCGCTTGCGCTGGGCCATCCAGCGTTCAAGCCGAATGGCCCAAGGGCACGACCTACGCCCAGCCTCGAGCGGATGGCGTCAGGGACAGGGCGAGCGGATTGCCATGTCTCCCCTCGATCTGTTCCGCCAGGAGGAACGCGGTCGTCGGACCCAATGTGAAGCCCTGGTGGCCGTGGCCAAAATGGAACCACAGGCCCTTATGACGCGTCGGACCGACGACAGGCAGCATGTCAGGCATGCAAGGGCGGGTGCCCGACCACGGCGCGGTTTCGACAGGCTCGCGCAGGCCAAAAAGTTCGCGCGCGGCATTGGCGGCGTGCCGTATCTGTCGCGATGCAGGCGCAGTGCCCGGCGGTGCCATATGCGCACCGGTCAATACCCGCCATCCCGCGTTCATCGGTGCAACCAGCGTGGCATTGTCGACATCCAACATCGGCACGCGCGGCCCGTCATGGCCTGCAAAATGCCTGTGGTAGCCGCGCTTGAACACCATGGGTATGCGATAACCGAAGGTCTTCGCGAGCGTCGGCGACCATGGCCCCAAGGCAACGACCGCGTTTTCGGCGCACACCACACCATCCTCGGACGATACGCGCCAGGCGGCGCCATCTTGCCGCAAGGTCATGGCGTCACCGCGGACCAACGTACCGCCGCGCGCGACGAAGAGTGCGGCGTAGCGCGCAACCAACTCTCCCGGATCACGGCAGGTCCAGGGTGAGGTCCAATGGACGGCACCGGCGAGCCGGCGCTGTAGCGCGGGCTCGCTTGCTGCGAGCTCGTCTGTCCCAAGCACGTCTGACGGCACACCGTAGACAGTCTTCAGCCGGTCCGCGGCGATGGCTGCCGCATCGAATGTCACGGGCGAACGATAGACCGCGCGCCAGCCCTGGCGGGCAATCAGGTCGCCAGCCCCGGCGGGTTCGATGAAGCGCGCGTGATCGTCGCTCGCACGCAACGCCAACTGCGAATAGGCGGCGATGGTTCTCGCGTAGGGCGCAGGCGCAGACTGAGCGAAATAGCGCCAGAGTGGCTCCGCCAGCCGCGGCATATCACGCAGCCTCCAGTCGACGTCGTTGCCGCGCTTCAGCGCAACCCTCGCGATGTCGATCACAGAGCGAGGGAAGGCGTAGGGTTCGACGGCTTCGGTCTGGATGATGCCGGCATTGCCGAAGCTGGTTTCCCGCCCCGGCGCCTTGCGATCCAAGAGCACTACATGGTGCCCGTTTTCCTGCAATGCGAGCGCGGTCGAGACGCCGACCATGCCGGCGCCGAGGACGATAGAGATAGTCATTGTTTGATTCCGCAGAAGGGCTCGTCAGAAGGTGAGGCGCGAGTTGTAGCCGACCACGAACTCGATGAAACGCGAGACGTCGACCATATCGTCGCCCTGGTAGCGGATCGTATAGCCGTCGGTGCGCTCGACGCCCTTGAGGTAGGAGAGATACTCGGCCGGCAGGCGATTTCGGAACACGATCTCCAGGACAGGGTTTTCCAGTTTGAACGGCTTGGCCGAACCCGCCCTGGACAAAGCCTTCTTGACGCCCTCGCGGATGCGGCGATGGGCGACGGCGGGTGTCAGCGTGATCGCCGACTGCGTGCTGTAGACCTGCTTCACCGGTACCGCAACGATGTCTCCGATGACCTGGTTTATCTCCTCCAACGCCACATTGTCGCCCGAGGCGAGCAGCACCGGCACGTCAAAATGCCCGGCGATGGCGGCGTTGATCCCGGCCTCCGGCATGACAGTGCCATTGATCCTCACTTCGGCAAAGGCTGAGCCGCCAATCGTGTGCGACAGCACACCGCCGATATGGCTTGCGCCGGCGTGATAGCCGAGAAGCATCGCGCCGACGAAGGAGCCGAGCTCGACGCCCTGCATCATCATCAGCGGGCGCGGCCAGCTGCGAACGATCTGCACATAATCGGGCAAGCGATCGATCAGGATGCTCTCGCCATTCCCGTGGGAATCGCTGAGGATGACCTCTCCCACACCCTCCTCATGCGCAGCCTCGCAGGCGTGAACCACGGTGTCCGTCATCCAGCGCCGGGCGTTCTCATATTCGAAACCTTCTGGCATCAGCTGGTCGCGGCTTACGACCCCGACGATCCCCTCGATATCTGCGGATATGTATAGGCGCATTCCTGCCTCCCCGGTCAGCCGCGCCATGGCGCGGATAATGCATTTGACTTTCCGACGATAAACATAGTTTTATGATTAGAAAATATCTTTCTTGAATGGCGAGAGGCAAAAAATGAAACTGTTCATCGCGGGGCTCGACACTGAGACCAATACCTTCTCGCCGATGCAAACCGGCATCGAGGCCTTCCGGGAAAATCTGATCGCCTACGGCGACGCCACCACCAAACCGCTCAACTGCTGCTCCTCGCAGATGTTCGTCTGGCGCAGCGCTGCGGAGGCAAAGGGCTGGGACGTCGTAGAAAGCCTCTGCGCCGTGGCCGAACCCGGCGGCAGAACCACGCGGGCGGTCTATGAAAGCTTTCGCGCCACCATCCTCGATGACCTCAGGGCGGCCATGCCGGTCGACGCCATCATGCTTGCCCTGCATGGCGCCTGCGTCGCCGATGGTTATGACGATGTCGAGGGGGATCTGCTTGAACATGTGCGTCAACTGGTAGGGCCAAATGTGCCGGTTGCCGCCGAACTCGATCTGCATTGCCATATCACCGACCGCATGCTTGCCAATGCGACCATGATCGCCACCTACAAGGAATATCCACACACGGATATCGAGGAGGTTGCCGCCCAATTGTTCCGATTGATGGAGCGAACCCTGGCTGGTGAGGTACGACCGACCATGGGCGTCCATGACTGCCGCATGATCAACACATTCCATCCGCACCGAGCGCCCTTGCGCGATATTGTCGACCGCATGAAAGCAATGGAGGGGCAAGATGATGTACTCTCGGTCTCCTTCGGCCACGGCTTTCCCTGGGGCGACGTCGAGGATGTCGGAGCCAAGATGCTCGTCGTGACCGACAATGCCCCGGAAAGGGCTGCTCGGATCGCCCGGTCCTTCGGCCGCGAGATATTCGATGCGCGCGAAGACATGCGGGGAGACTATCTCGGAATCGATGCCGCGCTGGATCGGGCCATCGCTGCGAAGAGCGGCCCGGTCGTACTGGCCGACGTCTCCGACAACGCGGGTGGTGGAGCGCCTGGAGACTCGACCTTCATCCTGCGCCGAATCATCGAACGCGGCATCGAGGACGTGGCCGCCTGCCTCTACTGGGACCCGATTGCGGTGCGCATGTGCCGCGAGGCGGGAGAGGGGGCCACACTGGCGCTGCGGATCGGCGGCAAAGTCGGGCCTGCTTCCGGCGATCCGCTCGATTTGACGGTGACGGTCAGGCGCGTCGCCTCTGGTATCACGCAGCGCTTCGGGCCGACCCCGCTCGGCATCGGCGATGCCGTCTGGGTCAGTGCCGGCAGCGTCGACATCGTGCTGAACACCGTGCGCACCCAAACCTTCCACCCGGAATGCATGACCGCGCTCGGCCTGGACCCGGCGAAAAAGAAGATCGTCGTGGTGAAATCCAGCAACCACTTCCGCGCGGGGTTTGCGCCTATCGCAGGCGACATTCTCTATGTCAGTGCGCCCGGTGCCTTGCAGCCCTCATTCGCCGAACTGGCGCTCACCAAGCTGAAGCGCCCCTATTGGCCCAGGGTCGCCGACCCATTCCAGGAGTAGGAGCGCGGTTCGATCGATGGCGGCCGCGGGCGCCGCTGCCGGGAGAACGGATTGCCTTCGAGGCAAATATTGATTTCGGCCTCGTATTATAGGAAATGGTTTTCCTATCATGCCAATCGGATTCTGCCGTTTTTCGGGCGCGCGGCCTGGCAGGCAAGCCAGATGGCTGCAGGCAAATTGGAGACGCCAACGATGACAGACGCGAAATCCAGCCTCGGTGATATCCTGAAGGATATTCGTAACCGCAATCGCTGGACGCTGGCAGAGGTGAGCTCCATGACCGGGCTTGCGGTGTCGACCCTCTCCAAGGTCGAGAACAATCAGATGCAGCTCACCTACGACCGGCTGATCCAGCTTGCTCAGGGACTTGAGGTCGACATCGTCGAGCTTTTCGGCACCCCCGCGGCCTCCGGCGAGACTCAGAATTTGCTGGGGCGTCGCACATACACCAGAACCGGCGATGGCCGGGCGATCATCACCCGGAACTACGACTATCTCTACCTTTGCACGGAGATTTCGAAGAAATCGATGGTTCCCATCTTCGCGGTGGTGCGCGCGCGCACGCTGGAGGAATTCGGGCCGCTTATTCGGCATCGAGGCGAGGAGTTCTTCTATGTTCTCGAAGGCGAGCTGGAACTGCACACCGAAATCTACGCACCGCTAAGGCTCAAGAAGGGCGATTCCGCCTATTTTGACGCCATGACTGGCCACGCTTACCTCAGTGTGAGCGACGAGCCAGCCCAGATCATCTGCGTTTGCTCTACCCCGGAAACAGAGCTGGTTTCCACACTTGAGAGCACGCAGACGATTAAACACAGGGATTAGCTCCTGTAAAAATAGCGTACGATAGGAAAAAATCTTGCGCTTCGGAAACTTCTTTCCTAGTCTGCTGCTGCGGTGAATGCCGGGAGGGCATCATGCGCCGCAGTTCTGGGGAGGACTACGAGATGAATGGTTCCAAGTGGAAATCGATTGGCGTTGCATTGCTTCTGGCGTCGACGCCTCTTTCCGGCGTGATGGCAGCGCAGGACGTGCTGGTGCTGGCGCGAGCGGAAGATCCGCCGACCGCAGATCCCGGCGTTGAAATCAGCAACAGCGGATACACGCTGATTTACGCTGCCTATGAGAGGCTCGTCGCCTACAAGGGCGCATCAACGGAGGTCGGGCCAGAACTGGCCGAAAGCTGGACCGCCGACGCGGCCGGTCTCGTCTGGACCTTCAAGCTCGCCAACGGCCACAAGTTCGACGACGGCACACCGGTCGATGCCGCAGCCGTCAAATTCAGCTTTGATCGACTGATTAAGCTGAAGGCCGGACCGTCCGACGCGTTCCCGGTGCTGAAAGAGGTGGAGGTCGTCGATCCGCAGACGGTGAGGTTCCACCTGACGGCGCCATTTGCGCCCTTCATCTCCACCCTTGCCGTCTCCGGCGCGGCCATCATCAATCCCAAGGTGATGGAACACGAGAAGGACGGCGATTTGGCAAAGGCCTGGCTTGCCGAGCACTCGGCGGGCAGCGGCCCATACCGCATCACCTCCTGGGAACGAAACCAGAGCATCGTGCTCGACCGAAACGAGCACTACGCAGGCAGCCAACCGGCGCTGAAGCAGGTCGTCATTCGCATCGTCGGCGACGTGTCGGCCCGCCGCCTTCAGCTGACAAACGGCGATGCCGACATCATCGAACAGATTCCGCTCGATCAGGCCGAGGCGCTGCAAAAGGATGCCTCCGTCGTGGTCGAGAGCAACCCCAGCATGTATGTGAACTACATATACATGAACAACCGCCAGCCGCCGCTCGACGACGCCAAGGTGCGCCAGGCGATTTCCTATGCGGTCGACTATCAAGGCATCATCGACGGCATCATGCTCGGCCAGGCCAAGCAGATGCGCGGCGCGGTGCCGAGCGGCATGTGGGGCCACGACCCGCAGGGATTCCAGTACACCTACGACATCGAGAAGGCGAAGGCGCTGCTCGCCGAAGCAGGCAAGAGCGACATTCATCTGACCTATACCTTCTCTCAGGCCGATCCGGCCTGGGAACCGGTTGGCCTTGCGCTGCAGGCCTCGCTCGCCGAAATCGGCATCAAGCTCGATCTTCAGGCGGTAGCCGACACGACGAAACGCGAACTGGTGGCCAACGGCAAGTTTGACATGTCGCCCGGCGCCTGGACGCCCGATTTTGCCGACCCCTACATGTTCATGAACTACTGGTTCGACGCCGAGAAAATGGGCGGTCCGGGCAACCGTTCGTTCTATCGCAACACTGAGGTGACCGCGCTCGTGAAAGAGGCGGGATCGATCGTCGACGAGGCGAAGCGCAAGGCCCTCTACGTCGAAGCGCAGAAGCTTTCGACGCAGGACGCGCCCTATCTCTACATTATGGAAAAGAACGACATCTTCGCCCGCCGCGCCGCGGTTAAGGGCTATGTCTACAACCCGATGCTGATCCAGGTCTACAACTTTGGGACGATGTCGAAGACGGAGTGAACTGCGCGGGTCGAACCGATCCTTGCAGCTCCCATCGACGAAACGCCTGCCGCGAGCCACAACGGCTTTGGCGGCAGGCTTTCCTCATTCCCAAAGCTAGGTCAGGGTTTCCCTGCCGAAAGGGCTGGCGTCCATGGCAATCACCCGCATCATTCTTCCTCGTCTGATCCTTCTGCTTTTCGTGGTGCTGGGGGTCGCCGTCATCACCTTCACGATCTCTCACCTCATCCCCGGCGATCCCGCGCGCATGATTGCGGGCGACCGGGCAAGCGCCGAAACGCTTGAGAACGTCAGGCGCAACCTGGGTCTGGATCGCCCGGTCGTCGAACAGTTCACCATCTATATCGGTAATCTCTTGCAGGGTGACCTGGGAACGTCCTTGCGGACCAACCGCCCGGTTGCAGCCGATATCCGCACCTTCCTGCCGGCGACACTGGAGCTCGGAACGGTCGCGCTGTTCATCGCGATCTGTGTTGGCGTGCCGCTTGGCGTGCTGTCGGCTGTCTACAAGGACGGTCCGATCGACCAGATCGCACGGACGGTTTCCGTCTGCGGGATATCGATGCCGGTGTTCTGGTTCGGCCTTATCCTGATCTACCTCTTCTACGCCAAGTTCCAGATCTTGCCCGGCAGCGGACGCCTGGCCATGGGCATCGTCGCACCCGAACGCATCACAGGGTTCCTGCTGATCGACTCGCTGCTGCAAGGTCGCTTCGATGCCTTTCGCAGCGCCGTCTACCACATCATCCTGCCGGGCTTCGTGCTGGCCTTCGCCAATATGGGTGTGATCACACGCCAGATCCGCGCCTCGATGCTGGATGTGTTGCAGGAGGACTATATCCGCACCGCGCGCGCCAGCGGCCTGCGTAAGGGCATGTTCATCTTCAACTATGCGCTCAGAAATGCACTGATCCCATCGATCACCCTGTTGGGACTGGCGCTCGGCGATCTTCTCTATGGCGCAGTGCTGACCGAGACGATCTTCGCCTGGCCAGGCATGGGCACCTACGTCGTAACCTCGATCCAGACGCTCGATTTTCCCGCCATCATGGGGTTCACGATCGTCGCATCCGTCGGCTATGTGCTGATCAACCTCCTGGTCGATCTCGCCTACATGCTCGCCGACCCGCAAATCAGGGAGGTCTGATCATGTCAGCCGTCATGCCGACAGAACCTGCTGCACGTGCAGCGATGCGCAGGACCAAGCCGATCTCCGAGCGGCTGCGCTATCTTTGGTACCTGAGCCGCCGCAGCCCACTGACCCTGGTTGGCGCTGCCATCATCCTGCTCGTTCTCATCATGATCATCGCCGCGCCGGTGATCGCACCGTACAATCCGGACAAGGTCTCGCTGACAGCACGCCTGTTACCGCCGAGCGCTGCGCATTGGTTTGGCACGGACGAGGTTGGCCGTGACCTGTTCTCCCGCGTGATCTTTGGAGCGAGGGCGTCCTGTGGTGCCGCTTTCATGATCGTCCTGATTTCAACGGCAGTCGGCGTGTTGATCGGGTGTTTTTCCGGCGTGGTTGGCGGGCGGGTCGACACCGCCATCATGCGGCTCATGGATGTCGTTCTCGCTCTGCCGGCACTGGTGCTGGCCATGGCGCTGGCCGCAGCACTTGGTCCGAGCCTCTTCAACTCCATGCTGGCCGTGGCGATCGTTCGTATTCCCGCCTATGTGCGCCTGGCTCGCGGTCAAACGCTTTCCTTGCGCGAGCAGGTCTTCGTGAAGGCGGCGCGCACCTTCGGCGCTTCGCCGATTTACATTCTCCGCTGGCATATCCTGCCGAACGCGATGTCGCCCATCATCGTACAGGCGACGCTCGATCTTGGCGGCGTCGTGCTGATCGCAGCCGCCCTCAGCTTCATTGGCCTCGGCGCCCAGCCGCCGACGTCCGAATGGGGCGCGCTGGTCAGCAGTGGCCGCAGCTACATGCTCGATCAGTGGTGGTACGCGACCTTCCCGGGGCTCGCCATTCTGATCACGGCGATGGGATGCAATCTCGTTGGTGACGGCATCCGCGACATGCTCGATCCGCGCTTGAGGGGCAGATGATGACTGGAACGGCAGAATTACGCGGCCAGGCGCTGGCCATCCAGAACCTGTCACTGGAGTTTCCAACCTTCAGCGGCGCGATCAAGGCACTCGACGATGTGTCGATCAGTGTCGGCAAGGCCGAGATCGTCGGGATTGTCGGCGAGTCCGGCTGCGGCAAGTCGGTGACGACCATGGCCGCGACCGGGCTGCTGCCCAGGGGACGCTACCGGATCACCGGCGGCTCGGTCAGGCTCTTTGGCCATAGCACCCTCGCCATGGATGACAGCCAACTGCAGGATGTGCGCGGCAAGGTGGTCTCGACCATCTTTCAAGAGCCGATGAACGCGCTGAACCCCACGATCCGTATCGGCAAGCAACTGACTGACGTCATCATGCGTCACGAGGAGACGAGCTTGGCGGATGCCAAGCGCATTGCGCGCGATATTCTCGCCGACATGCTCATCGGCGAGCCCGAGCGGGTCATGAAGCTCTACCCGTTCGAGCTTTCCGGCGGCATGCGGCAACGAGTGCTGATCGCCATGGCGTTCTCCTGCAATCCCGGCCTCATAATCGCCGACGAGCCGACGACGGCGCTCGATGTCACCGTGCAGGCTGTGATCCTGCGGCTGATCCAGAACCGCGCCCGCCGCACCGGGACGTCGGTCATCTTCATCTCGCACAATGTTGCCGTCGTATCGCAGCTCTGCGACCGGCTCTACGTGATGTATGCCGGACGGATCGTTGAGCATGGTGCGACCCGCACCGTCCTCGAGACGCCGCAGCACCCCTATACCCAGGCTCTGCTGCGCTGCCTGCCGGAGCGGGTAGCGCCAAAACAGGAGCTGGAAGCAATCCCGGGCGCGGTGCCGAATCTTCTGCACCCACCGGCGGGTTGCTACTTCCAGCCGCGATGCAAGGAATCGGTTGATCTCTGTCGATCCCAGTCTCCGCAATTGGCGGGGGCTGACAGCCAACAGGTGGCATGCTGGCGACGCGGTGTCGCGCCAGAAAAATCAGAGCAGGGGGGTCGGCAATGATCGCAGGCGTTGAAACGATGGCGCGGCCGGTTCTGGAGGTTTCCGATCTCCATGTCCGCTTCCCGGCGTCCCGCGACTGGCTCGGCCGGCCCACCTCGCATGTGCATGCCGTCAACGGCGTCACCCTTAGAGTCCGTGCAGGCAAAAGCCTTGGCATTGTCGGCGAGTCCGGCTGCGGCAAGAGCACGCTCGCCCAGGCGATCATCGGGCTTGCGCCTTACGAACAGGGCAGGGTGGCGATCGACGGTCAGGACTTTCAGGCGGCGCAGGGGAGAGAGAAGCGCCAATTGCGGCAGAAGATGCAGATCGTTTTCCAGGATCCGCAAGCCTCGCTCGATCGGCGTCTGCCGGTCTGGCGGCTCATCAGCGAGCCGCTGCACATCCGCGGCGGACACAGCAAGGCTGAGTTGCATGCGAAGGCAGAGCAACTGGCTGCCGCCGTCGGCCTTCGGCCGGAACATCTCGATCGCCTGCCGCACGAGTTTTCCGGCGGCCAGCGCCAGCGCATCGCAATTGCCCGCGCAATCAGCACGGATCCCGACCTCATGGTGCTCGACGAACCGACATCGGCGCTCGACGTGTCGGTTCAGGCGCAGATCATCAACCTGCTCTTGAAGTTGCAGCGGGAGCGGGGGCTGACCTATCTCTTGATTTCGCATGATGTCGCACTGGTGCGCCACTTCTGCGACGATGTTGCGGTGATGTATCTCGGCCAGATCGTTGAATCGGGCCCGGCCGACGAGGTGCTACGCCATCCTCGACACCCGTACACGCAAACGCTTCTGGCTGCGGCTCCGAGTTTCGCAAGTCCCTTGCCGACCATTGCCGAGGTGCGGACCGGTGAACTTCCAAACAACCGGAGACTGCCGACCGGTTGCTTCTACAAGGAACGCTGCGGCAAGGCTGCCGCCGGCTGCGAGGCGCCGCAGCTCCTCCAGCGCCTCGGCGAGGGCACGCGCTGCGCAAGGTGCCATCTGGCGCAGGGGTAGCACAGACGAGAGCTGCAGACGCGCTCCGCCGGCCGTGACTTGGGCGGCGGCGGAGCCGCTCAATGTCATTTGATGCGCTGTTCCGATATTTTAAGAAAGATAATTTTCTTATCGGAAAAATAATTTGATTGATGTTTCCGGCTGTGCATATTTGGAGCGGATAGCGCTGCACCGACCTGCCGCTTGCCGGAGACGACATTGACCTGACTCAACACCAGTTGGCGCCCTCCGACGACTGCCGCTTCCGTATCTTTCCCAATGGCGGTGGACGCGGTCGCACGCGGCGACCCGAAAATAGTTTGATCTGATGAAAGAGGCCTAGCATGAAGAAGGAAGTTGAATGGGCGCGCATGACCGCACCCAGCCTGCGCGAACTCGCCGGCAAGCCGGGGGCGCTTGCCGTCCTGCCGATCGGCTCTCTGGAGCAACACGGGCCGCACTTGCCGGTCATTACCGACACCGCCAGCGCATCGGCCGCCGCCATCCGCGCTGCACGTCTGGTTGCCGATGATGTTCCGATCGCAGTTCTTCCTGGCCTATGGCTCGGCATGAGCGAGCACCACCTGCCTTTCGGCGGCACCATCACGCTCGACTACGACACGCTCAGCCGTGTCATCCGCTGCATCGTCCGCTCGCTGAAGACGCTCGGCTTTTCGCGCCTGTTCATCGTCAACGGCCATGGCGGCAACATGGAACCGCTTGCGGTTGCCGTGCGCGAACTGGCAGTCGAGTTTGCCATGCCGATTGTCGCCACAACGCCATGGATGCTGGCTCCCGAGGACGCCAAGACGATTTTCGAGGTCGACACCGGCGCCCATCATGCCTGCGAGGGCGAAGCGTCGGTCATGCTGGCGATCGTTCCGGACGCGGTAAAAACCGAAATGTTCGGCCAGGCCTTCGGCAACCAGCAGCATCCTGTCGACGTGCCGGCGGACGTGTCGCGCTTCTATTCCTTCGCGGAGCGCGCTCCGGTCACCGGAACCTGGGGTGATCCGCGCAGCGCAACAGCGGAAAAGGGCGAACGCTTCCTCGATCTGCAGGCGGGCGAACTGGTGAAGCTGATCCGCAACGACGTGCTCTGGACCGCGCCGGATCCGGTCTGGACGCCCGGCCGCGGCCTCGGCACGACGGCCGGCAAAGCCGATTGACCTCAGCCGGGCAGACATTCGCCGGACATCGCACATTCCATTCCCAAGGGAGGACACGCCAATGAACATGAAATTCGCGCGGACGCGCAAAACCCTTGTTTCCCTGTTTGCAGCGACGATGCTTTCGGGCGTTGCGTAGACGCCCGCGATGGCGAAGACGCTCGTCTATTGCTCGGAAGGCTCGCCGGAAGGCTTCGACGCCGCACTCTACTCGGCCAACAGCACGTGGGATGCTTCGGCCGAGACGATCTATGACCGCCTCACCGAATTCGAACCCGGTACCACCAACGTCGTTCCTGGCCTCGCCGAAAGCTGGACCATTTCCGACGACAATCTCGAATATACGCTGAAACTGCGCGCGGGCGTGAAGTTCCAGGCGACGGACGATTTCACTCCGACGCGTGATTTCAACGCCGACGACGTGCTCTTCACCTACAATCGCCAACTGGACAAGGACGATCCGTGGAACAGTTATTTCCCAGGAGCCAACTGGGAAATGTTCAACGCAATGGAGATGCCGGCGGCCATCAAGGATATCGTCAAGGTCGATGACAGGACCGTCAAGTTCGTGCTGAACCAGCCGGATGCGTCACTTCCGTCCAAGCTTGCCCTGAACTTCGGCTCGATCATGTCGAAGGAATATGCCGACAAGCTGGCGGCAGAAGGACGGCGCGAGGACCTCGACCGCAAGCCCGTCGGCACCGGGCCGTTCCGCTTTGTCGATTACCAGCAGGACGCGGCGATCCGCTTTGCGGCGAATGCAGACTATTGGGACGGTGCGCCGAAGATCGACACCCTCATCTTCGCGATCACCACCGATGCGACCACACGCATGCAGAAGCTTCAGGCGGGCGAATGCCATGTCGCACCGTATCCGGCGCCGGCCGACGTTGCCGGGCTGAAGGCAAACCCGGATCTGACCGTCCTGGAACAACCGGGTCTCAATGTCTCCTATCTCGCGATGAACACCTTGGTCGCGCCTTTCGACAAGCTGGAAGTGCGCCGCGCCATCAACATGGCTATCGACCGCAAGGCTATCGTCGATTCCGTCTATCAGGGCATGGGGCAGATCGCCAAAAGCGTGCTTCCGCCGACGATGTGGGGCTACAACGGCACCATTGAGGGCTACAACTACGATCCGGAAGCGGCAAAGAAGCTCCTCGACGAAGCCGGTGTCAAAGATCTGAAGATGAAAATCTGGGCGATGCCCGTCAGTCGTCCTTATATGCCGAATGCCCGCCGCGCGGCGGAGTTGATGCAGGCGGACCTTGCCAAGGTCGGCATCGGTGTCGAGATAGTTTCTTACGAATGGGGCGAATATCTGAAGAAGGTGCGCGACGAAGCACGCGATGGCGCCGTCATCCTCGGCGGCACGAGCGACAACGGCGATCCGGACAACCTGCTCAGCTACTTCTTCAGTTGCTCCGGTGTCGGCGGCAGCAACAATGCCAATTGGTGCCACAAGCCGCTCGACGAGATGTTCCAGAAGGCGCGTATGAGCGCGGATCAGAGCGAACGGACCAAACTGTATGAAGAAGCGCAGGCCCTGATCAGCGATCAGGCCCCGTGGGTTCCGATTGCGCATTCCACGGTCGCACTGCCGATGTCGAAGAAGGTGAAGAACTACGTGATGGAACCCTTGGGTTCGCATCGTTTCGACAAGGTTGATATCGACGAATAACCCCACACGTTGGGTCTTGGCGCGCCTGTTCCGGCAGGCGCGCTGTTGTTGTCTGCGGCAAAGACCTCGCTGGCCGGAAAGGCCGCATCCGGCCCAAGGCAAGGAACGGAGCGCAATCTTCACGAACTCGGTGGCATCCACCCGTCGTTTGACCGAGATGTCGATCCGGCTGGCATCGCACGCGGCCAGGCCGTCGGCTCTGCTCCATTCTGTCCGATCATTCAGGTCGCCAACCCGATCAAGCCAGCCGCTTCGCGATATCGGGCGATGACGTCGGGTGTGAAATGGAACGTGTCGAGGAAGTTGTCCGTTCGATAGTTCGGGTTCTGGTGGCGGATGCGGGCGGCGTAGTTGCGGGCCTCACTGAGGCGCCCGGCAAGGGCGAGGCAGTGGGCGGCGATCGCAAGGATGTGGACATGTGCGTTCGGGCGGGCGGCCGCCTTGACCGCCCAGCTGGCGGCTTCCTCGAAGGCGCCCAACCGAATGAGGGCGATCGCCCTGGTGCCGAGCATACCGAAGAGAAGCGGATCGTAGGGGCTCAAGAGCCGTGAATGATCGGAAGCGGCGATCGCCGCCGCGGGATCGCCTGACTGCGAGTGAACAAAGGCGAGCGCGTAGTGCCCAAGCGCAAAGTTCGGGCTGAGATGGACGGAGTGCTCCAGTTCGCGCACCGCCTGATCATGGTCACCGGTCAGCCAAAGGGCGCGCCCCATAGACCAGTGTGCGGCCGGATTCTGATCGTCGACCAACAGGCTCTGCCCCGCGGCTTTGAACGCCTCCCGGGTTTCGGCGTCGCGGTCGCCCCAGCGCTGGAACGCCTTTTGCCAGTGTGTGAAGGAAAGCCCCGCATGGGCGCGTGAGAAGGTCGGATCGAGGTGGGTCGAGAGACGGAAGAACTCGGCGGCACGCGCGTTTTCCTCGGCGGTGAAACGAAACATGTGCCAGAGGCCGCGGTGATAGGCCTCCCAGGCGTCGAGCGAGTCAGGATGCTTCAGGATTGCCCGGTTACGCTCTTCGTTCTCAATTTCGGCGGCGATTGACGAGACGATGCTATTACCGACCTCGTCGAGGAGGGCGAAGCGCTCGGCGGAGCGTGCCTCGAAGCGCTCCGTCCAGACGATATGTGCGGTCGCAGCCTCGGCGACCTCCACGGTGACCCCGATCCCGTGATCGTGTTGTTCCAGGAAGCCGGTCGCGATGTAATCGACGCCGAGCCGGCGGCCGATTTCCTGCAGTTCGAGCCCTTCGCCGGCGATCGCAAAGACGGACCCGCGAGCGATGACGAAGAGGCTGCGCAAGCGCGCCAGTTTGCTGATGACGTCATGTGCTATCGCGCCGCCGAGATCGGACCGTCCACCCGGGTCTGGCGCAAGTTCACGGAACGGCATCACCGCGATCGAGGCGCGGCGCGAGCCTACCATGCGTGCAGGTTCGACAGGTTCGCCGACGCTGTCAGAGATGATCGTCACGGGCGATTGCCGGGGCGGGCGCCGGAGGCGCTCCCATGCCTCGCGGATCGGTGCGAAATCCTCGCCCTCATCGGCAAAGAGGCGCGCCGCCGCATCGAGATGCCGGTGGCCGGCGTCGATCATCCGCCTGTGGCACAGTTCCGCCAGGAAACGGATGTTCGCTCCGGCGTCGAGCGGTGCGAGGTCGAGCCATTGCCGGGCTGCCGGCATGCCATCATCCCCGCCGATGGGTGTCTTCTTGCCGATTTCCGCCGCGACCTCCAGACTGTACAGCCGAAACTCGCTCCTGAGCGATGTCAGCCAGTGTTCGAAGGCGGGGCAATTGCCGATGTCGGCGCCTTCAAGGAGATCGCCGCTGCTCCGCTCAGCGATCGTCCGCAGTTCCGACAAATCGAGATTGCGGACACCGCGCCGCCTTGCCTCTATGAGCTGCAGCGCGTCGACCTCACAGTCGTTGAGGTCGAGCGAAATCCGGTCGCCTGTGGCGATCACGCGCCGGCGAGCATCCGTGTCCATGAGCAAGCGGATTTTGCTCAAGCTCCAGCGCAATTCACCGCGCGGGTCGCTCGGCACTCCCCAGAGCAGATCGCAGAGCCGCTCACGGGGAACGGAACCGGGCGCGAGCGCCAGATAGGCGAGCAGCCCGCGGACCTTGCGCGACGGCGGCAGGGGTATGGCCACGCCGCGGCGCATGAGCTTCATCGGTCCGAGGAGCCGCAGTTCCAGCTCCCGCGCCGAAAAAACCACGTCCGGTCCATCCGTTCCCATGCGCACTCCCACGCGGGCTCCCACGCCGGCAGTTTAGCATCCCTCGCGTAACCTAGCATCCGGAAGAGTGAGAGGATCCATGCCCACGAATTCAGGACAGAGAACCACGAGCGGCCGCGGGCGGCTCTTTGACAGCGTGCTGGAGACGATCGGCGATACGCCGGCGATCCGCATCAACAATCTCAGCGTCGGCAATGCGACCATTTATGTAAAGGCGGAGTTCTTCAACCCGGCTTCGTCGGTGAAGGACAGGCTGGCGGTTGCGATCATCGAAGACGCGGAACGCAGCGGTAAGCTGAAGCCCGGGCAGACCGTGGTCGAGGCCACCAGCGGCAATACCGGTATCGGGCTGGCGATGGTCTGCGCGCAGAAAGGCTACCCGCTCGTCGTCACCATGGCCGACAGTTTCTCCGTCGAGCGTCGCCGGCTGATGCGCATGCTGGGAGCCAAGGTTGTGCTTACGCCGCGCGCCGAGAAGGGTCTCGGCATGTATCGGAAGGCAGCGGAGCTCGCCGAGAAGAACGGATGGTTCCTCGCCCGACAGTTCGAGACAACAGCCAACGCTGCGATCCACGAAGCGACGACCGGCCAGGAGATCGTCAACGACTTCGCTGGCTCCCGCCTCGATTACTTCGTCACCGGCTACGGCACAGGCGGCACGCTCGTCGGCGTATCTCGCGTGCTGCGTCGTGAACGGCCGGAGACGAAGATCGTCCTTGCCGAGCCCGCCAACGCTCAACTGCTCGGCAGCGGCCATGTGCAGCAGCGCGGCACGGGTGGTGCGCCGGTCGCGAGCCATCCCGCCTTCGAGCCGCATCCGATCCAGGGCTGGACACCGGACTTCATACCGGACGTCCTGCAGGAAGCGATCGACAACCGCTACTACGACGAACTCATCCCGATTGCCGGTCCGAAGGCGATGGAATGGGCAAAGGCGCTGGCGCAGAAGGAGGGCATCTTCACAGGCGTTTCGGGCGGCGCGACTTTCGGCATCGCGCGTCAGATCGCGGAACGCGCACCGGCGGGCTCGGTGATCCTCTGCATGCTGCCCGACACCGGCGAGCGCTATCTGTCGACGCCACTGTTCGAAACGATTCCTGCAGACATGGATGTCGAGGAGTTGGAGCTGTCGCGATCAACACCCGGCTTTCAACTCGCAGCCGAGTAAAGGAAGAGAGCGATGGACGCGCAATCGCTGGACCGGAGCGAGGAATCGCTCAATCAGCCGGAACGCCTGATCCCTCCGGAAACCCTCGATCCGCCGGACTGGTCGTCCGTCGCGGCGCTCGCCCGTCGGATCGTCGACGATGCCGTCGACCACGTCGGCCGGGCGCGCGAGCGTCCGGTTTGGCGGCCGCTGCCTGCGGAGGTCGAAGCGCTGTTCCGGGCGCCGGTTCCAGAACAGCCGACCCCGATCGAGGATGTGTACGCACTGGTCAAGGAAACGGTGCTGGCCTATCCGATGGGCAACATCCATCCGCGGTTCTGGTCCTGGTACATGGGCTCCGGCAACTTCACAGGGGCACTCGGGGATTTCCTTGCCGCGATCCAGGGTTCCAATCTCGGGGGAGGGCGTCATGCCGCTGCGCTGACCGATCAGCAGGTCGTCGGCTGGCTTCGCGACATGATCGGCTTTCCCGAGACAGCGAGTGGTACGCTGGTCAGCGGTGGTTCGGTGGCTAATCTGGTCGGGTTGACGGTTGCCCGAAACGCCATGGCAGGGATCGATCTGCGCGAGGAGGGGGTTTCTGCCCTCAAGGAGCCCCTGCGTTTCTATGCCTCCGACCAGGTCCATTCCTGCCACCGCAAGGCGGTCGAGACGCTCGGCCTCGGCAACAAGGCGCTCAGGCGGATCCCGACCGATAGCCGCTACCGGATCGACCTTGCGAGCCTTCGCGCAGCGATCGAAGAGGATCGCGCGATCGGTTTCAGGCCGGCCTGCGTCATAGGCACCGCCGGTACGGTCAATTCCGGTGCAGTAGACGATCTCGCCGCCTTGGCCGAGATCGCCGCAGAGCAAGATCTCTGGCTCCATGTCGACGGCTGTATCGGTGCGCTACTTTCGATCTCGCCTGCGAACGCCTGGCGTGTGAAGGGCATCGAGCGGGCGGATTCCGTCGCGCTCGACCCGCACAAATGGCTTCATGCCCCGTTCGAGGTCGGTTGCGCGCTCGTGCGGGACCGGGTGAAGCACCGGGACGCGTTCGCCGTTTCGCCTGAATATCTCCAGGGCATGTCGCGCGGCATCGCCTCCGGCGAGTGGCTCCACGAGTTCGGCCTGCAGACCAGTCGTGGCTTCGCGGCGCTCAAGGTCTGGATGGCGCTGATGGAGCACGGCGTTGCCAAGTTTGGCCGCCTGATCGACCAGAACATCGCACAGGCGGCCTTCCTTGCGGACCTCGTGCGCTCGCATCCGCCGCTGGAACTCCTCACGGAGCCTGAAATCAACATCGTCTGCTTCCGCTATGCGCCGGAAGGTCAAAGCGAGGAGCGGCTGAAAGAGATCAATGTCGAGATCATGTTGCGTCTGCAGGAAACCGGTGTGGCAGCACTTTCCGACACAACGATCCGAGGGAGGCATTGCCTGCGTGCGGCGATCTGCAACCACCGTACCCGCTTGGAAGACCTCAACCTGCTCATCTCGGAAGTATTGCGGCTTGGCAGCGAGGTTGCCCCGTCGTGATCCGCTTCGCCCATCGTCGCCAAAGCGCAGAGGTCCGAGTGTGCAATTTCAGCTTCACGCCGCTGCGCGATCGAACTCGGGTGTCTGCAATGGGCTGATGACGGAGGTGAAGCCTGACACGAGAGCCGTCGCCGCTATCAGCACCAAAGGCTTCTCCGTGTTTTCCTTCTGTTTCCCATCCCTGGTTCAAGCAGACCGATTTCACAGGAATAGTCGATCCCGGTTCTGGGCAATCGGCAGTTACGGTTGAGCCTATAGACGCACCGGCCTTTGACTGGTTGATCTCGATGAAAACATCAATCTCAACGCCTGCAGCACCGCTGACAGAGTGCCGTCGGCAATGGGGCCTCGGTTCGATGCGGTCGGCATCGATCTATGTATTCCGGCAAGTAAATAAGTTCCATAATCTATCTTATGTGATCTTTGTGTGTAGTGGCATTTTAGAAATGCGACACATAGGCCAGTTAGAGATGCGACAGTCGTCGCCTCTTGGGATGCTGGTCGAAGGTCAGCGTTGGGGAGCAAGATCGCGACTTGCATCATGGCCAAGGCCATCTGTGTTCGGAGTCGTCATGTCTTGTTTGATCGTCATGTCGCAGAAAGAATTGCATCGCCTTGAACTCATTCAGCGGATTCGCGGTGGCAGCCTGAGTGTCGTCGAGGCGGCCGAGTTGCTTCGTCTTAGCCGCAGTCAGGTCCACCGGCTGTTGCGGGCCTATGACCTGGCCGGCGGCGACGGACTGGTCTCGAAGAAGCGCGGCCGTCCGAGCAACCGGCGCCACAGCGAGGATTTCCGCAACCTGGTGCTCGACCTGGTGCGTGAGCATTACGTGGATTTCGGTCCGACCTTGGCGGCCGAGAAGCTGATCGAACGCCATCGGGTTTCCGTCAGCAAGGAGACGCTGCGTCAGTGGATGATGGAAGCCGGACTTTGGCTATCACGCCGGGAGCGTAAGAAACGGGTCTTCCAGCCGCGCCGGCGGCGCGATTGTTTGGGCGAACTGGTTCAGATCGACGGCTCGCTTCATTGGTGGTTCGAGGGCCGTGGCCGCAAATGCGCCCTGCTCGTCTATATCGACGATGCGACCGGCAAGCTTCTGCACTTACGCTTTGCGGCTTCAGAGAACACCTTTGACTATCTGCACGCGACGAAGGCCTATTTGCAGCAATGGGGCAAGCCGATTGCGTTCTACAGCGACAAGCACGGCGTTTTTCGCAGCACGCATGCGTCGGAGAAGGACCGCACGAGCGGTCTGACGCAATTCGGTCGGGCGCTTTATGAGCTCAACATCGACATCATCTGCGCCAACACTCCTCAGGCGAAAGGCCGTGTGGAGCGCGCCAACCAGACGCTGCAGGATCGGCTGGTGAAGGAATTGCGGCTGCGCGGCATCGACACGATCGCGGCGGCCAATGCCTATGCGCCGGAGTTCATGGCCGACTTCAATCGCCGCTTTGGCAAGGCGCCGCGCAATCCGAAGGACATGCATCGGCCGGTTGCCGCGCATGAGAACCTCGATGGTGCGATGTGCCGCAAGGAGGTTCGGAAGCTGTCGAATTCGTTGACGCTGCGCTATGACAAGGTGATGTTCATTCTCGATCCGACAGATCGCGCAGCGGCGCTGGCTGGCAAGAAGGTTGTGGTTTGCGACTATCCCGACGGACGCCTGGAGATCACAGACGGGCAAGCCACCCTGCCCTACAGGACGTTCGACACGTTACGGTCCGTGCATCGCCCTGATGTGGTCGAGAACAAACGGCTGGATGACATGCTTTCGATCGTCGCTGAGCTGCAGGCCGGCCGAGAGCAACAACGCAGCAAAGCCGGTCCGCGTCGGACTGGGCAAACGGATCATATGTTCGGCATTCGCGATGGCAGCCAAGGCAATGGCTATCAGAAGCGTGGCACCAAGCCAGGACGGAAGACCGATTTTACCCAGGATCCTGTGGTTATCGCAAAGCGGCGGCAAGCCCTTGCGCAGCTGAAAGCGGCGGAGTGATCGGGGTGTCAAAGCTAAAGTTTATTTTGCCACTAGAGCCATCCGCCGCCGCCCGGGCTGCGCAACCCTGACCAGCTCCACCCGGACGGCGGCTTGCGTCTGCGTATTATGCAAATATGTTCACTTGAAACCGCAGTAATAAACGATAGGATCATGTCGCGTTTCTAATTTGATTACTTTGTCTCAGCTTTAAATAGCTGTGACATTGTGCTTTGGCTGGGCGGCTTCCATTTTCAAATGCAACAGAGACAAATCGGCCATCGCCAGGCGGCGCGGACGCTTCGCCGAGACCGCTCGACCATCTGCCGCGAGCTGCGGCGGAATTTCTGGCATGACCGTGAGGTTCCCCCTGCGGAAGGTTACTGACACGTGACGGCGCACCAGATGACTGAGGATCGGCGTCGACGCTCCCGCAAGCTTTTGCACGACCCGCTCCTTTGTGCCACGGGTATCGATCGTCTGAAGGATGGCTGGTCACCGGAACGGATCTCAGGACGCCTGAGGCTTATCCGCGCGTCCTCGGCGCGACTGAGCCATGAGACGATCTATCAGTACGTTTATTCTCCGGAAGGTCAGGACCAACAGTTGGGGCGTCACTTGCCGGAACGACGGCGCAAGCGACGTCCCCGATATGCTCGAAAGCCGAGAAGCCTAGTCTTTCCAAGCGAATGCGCCATCGGCCAGACAACGTCAACTCCCGCAGCGACTTCGGCCACTGGGAGGCAGATCTGATGATCTTCCGGAAGGAGCATGGATCGGCCAACGTCACCACCGTCGTGGAGCGCAAGAGCCGCTATACGGTTCTGTTCCGTAACAACGACAGGCGTTCGAAGCCGATTATGGGGCAGCTGATACGTCATCTAGGCGCCCTACCCGCACACGCCCGGCAAAGCCTGACGTTTGATCGAGGCCTGGAGTTCGTCTCGTGGCGCGAACTGGAAAAAGGCATGGGAACATCGGTCTGGTTCTGCGACCCACAAGCGCCCTGGCAAAAAGGCACGGTTGAGAACACCAACAAGCGTGTACGGCGCTACCTGCCGCCAGAGACCAGCGTCCTAGATGTGCCCACTCGGGAGATCCGTGCATTGTGCGAGCGCCTCAACACCACCCCGCGCGAGTGCCTGGGGTTCCAGACGCCGAAGGAGATCGCGATGCTGACATTAGCGTCATGTATTTTCTGCACGGCATCCGAAGCAATTGAGTCTTGCGCTCGTCATGTTCTATTGCACGGTCGTGCAAGATGCAGACGTCGTCGAGACACCCCGACCGTAGCACCAAACTGCTGCGGACTTTCCGGAGGCAGTTCGGAAGAATTCAACGACACGGCTACGCACCACGGTCAAACCGTAGCCCGCAGCCCTTCTGAGCCGCGCGCGACGTGTAGGCTGTTGGCGCGGGAGGTTTTGCATGTGGCTACCGGCCGAGCGTATGTCGGCCAATTCGCTAACCCCATTTACGCATTTGTCTAATCCTTGACGGCTGCGTGCACTGTGACACGCTATGACTTCTCGGTTGTAATGCGTAGGGGGCATCCAGTGAAATTCTCAAAGGCCAAGAAGAAACATCCCGGAAAGATGCATAAGACAGTCGGTGCGATCGGTCGTTACGACGATGGCTTCGTCGGCGGCGGCCGCGCCAACCCCGGTTTCTCCTATCGGGGAAGATGGCTCAACGAAGGATGCCCCGGCACCTTCGAGACATGGCTTGTCAACAAGGGCGTGATGCCCAAGGTTTAACAACGACGCCCGGACGGTGTTTCCATGGACTGCGCCGTCCGGCGTGCCGAACTGTCTTGCGCCTCGGTCGCGCGCTCAACGCTCCGTCACGGAAGCCTGGCGATCCGGCGGCAGCTTCGTTGCGGCGCGCCGTTCGTCGGTGGGACGTCATGCTGCTCAAGCGCTATGTTGAATAATGTTTGCGTCGGGCCTTCAGCCTTTCCAACGCCCCTGCGACCAAGGCAGGAATTCGCGGCGGATCGTCCAGGCGTGCGGCTTCGAGCAGGCCGTCGGAGTAAGCGGCAGCGTCCAGGGCCATAACGGGTGGTGCGCGCTGCGAAGTGAGTGATGTCTGCCTCACTTTCTGGCAGAGGATTGCATCTTCGACGTACCTTGTCATGGAAGCGGAGGAGATATGGACCAGCGACAGCCGCGGGATACTTGACGCGTCAGGGCACGCCGTCACCGCCCTTCAGTCATCCGGCGGAGCGGGTTCGCGCGTCCAACTGTGACAATCGGGGGCTCCCGTCGCTGGCGACTCAAGATCGACACACGTTGTGGAGGCTTCTGCCGAGCGGACCGTGCAACTTTTGCGCATCGTGCATCGTCAGGCAAAACGAAAAGTTTTGCATCCCTAATATACCCAATGCTATGGTCGATTGGTTTGACCCTCTCGCTCGGCAGAGCCCGTTGCCGGCAGGGGAGGCATAGTCCGGGGGCCCGAGCATGCCATTCAATCTGCCTCGCTTGCCGTTGCTCGCGAACCTCGATGGTTATCGCGTCGGCTGGCTGCGCAGCGATATCTCCGCCGGACTTGCGATCGCCGCCGTCGGGCTGCCAAGCGCCATCGCCTACCCCGCTATAGCCGGACTGCCCGCTGAAACGGGCCTCTATGCCAGCATAACGCCGCTCATCGCCTATGCGCTCTTCGGCCCATCGCGCCAGCTCATCGTTGGACCGGACGCTGCGACGATGACCGTGTTGGCAGCGGTTTTGACAACCGTATTCGCTACATCTGGCGCGACAGTCGACCGGGTGACGGCGGCCGCCCTACTCGCGCTGATCGTCGGCATCCTTTGTCTGCTTGCACGCCTTGTGCGGCTCGGGGTGCTGGCTACCTTTCTGTCCCGCCCGATCCTGACCGGCTTCTTCGCCGGCATCTCGCTGTCGATCCTGGTTGGGCAGATCAAGCGCGTTACCGGCGTCAATATCGAGTCCGAGGGACTGGTATCCCCTGTTCTTGAACTCCTGCGGCAAGCCGGTTCGATCCATTGGCCGACCCTGGCCTTCGCCTTGGCCTGCTTTGCCCTCTTGCAAGCGGCGCGCATCTATCGCTCGCCCATACCGGGGCCTGTAATCGTCGTTTTCGTGGCGGTCTTGCTTTCCTTTCTCTTTGACTTCGAAGGCCAAGGAATGGCGGTCGTCGGCGATATACCGCAAGGGCTGCCGTCGCTCATCCTGCCGCGCATCGGGAACCTGCCGATCGATGCCTTGCTGACGGGCGGAGCCGCCATCTTCCTTGTCAGTTTCGGCGCCGGCGTCATCACCGCGCGTAGTTTCGCAACGCTCGGCGGTTATCGGGTCGATCCGAATCAAGAACTGACGGGATTCGGTGCGGCAAACTTCGCCGCCGGCCTGTTCGGGACATTTCCGGTCACGGCTTCGGATTCCCGCACCGCCGTCAACTTTGCTGTCGGTGGCCGTTCGCAAATCGCAAGCCTGGTCGCGGCCGCCACCCTCATGGCGGTGCTCGTGTTTCTCGGCGGCGTACTGCGTGTCCTGCCAATTGCAGCGCTGGGTGCAATTCTCGCGGCAACGGCAATCAGCTTGATCGACATCGGGGGGCTCAGGCGGATCTGGCGCGTCAACCGGATCGAGTTCGTTTTTGCCCTGATTGCACTGTGGGGACCGATCGGCCTCGGCGTTTTGAACGGCGTGGTCATCGCCATTGCCGCAACGCTGATCTATCTGCTGCTGCAGACCATGTATCCGCACGACGCCCTGCTCGGCAGGATTCCTGGCCGGGACGGCTTCTACAAGCTGCACCGCGCACCGGACGCCCGTCCGGTGCCGGGCTTCGGCGCCTGCATGATCCAGGACAGCCTGCTTTTCTACAATGCGGACTATGTGCGGGAGCGGCTGACGGCCATTGCCGATGAACTGCCGCGGCCGGCCCATTGGCTGGTGATTGATGCCAGCGCGATCCCCCAGATCGACAGCACCGCCGCCGAGATGCTCGGGGATCTGGCCGACGAACTGAAGGCCAGCGACATCGCGCTCGGTCTGGCCGAACTGCACACGGATGCCCGCGCCCTGCTCGACCGGGCCGGCATCCTCGAAAGAATTGGGCCGACCATGATCTTCGAGGGCATGGAGGACGCGCTCGACGCCTACGAGGCCCGGTACGGCGAAGGCAAGGCGGCAGACGGCGAAATCGCTGCGAACTCCAACGCCGTGAAGACAGCACGCAGTATCGAAACGGGAGGGAACGATGGGAAAGCACGAAGGCAAGAAAAAGAATAAGGACAAGAACGGCGCCGACAAGGTTGCCGAAGCAGCAGCACCAGAGGAACGGTCATCCGCGGACTACGACGGGGAGCTCGCCCGATTGCAGGAGGAGATCGCACACCTGCAGGCCTGGGTGAAGAAGAGCGGCGCCCGCATCGTCATCGTCTTCGAAGGACGCGATGCCGCAGGCAAGGGTGGCGTGATCAGGCGGCTCACCGAGCGCGTCAGCCCTCGCGTCTTCCGGGTTACGGCCCTGCCCGCACCCACGGAGCGGGAAAAGTCGCAGATATACATGCAGCGCTACATTCAACATTTGCCGGCAGCCGGCGAGGTCGTGATCTTCGACCGGTCCTGGTACAACCGCCCGGGCGTGGAACGCGTCATGGGTTTCTGCACGGATGACAGCGCCAGGCGTTTCCTTGAACTCGCGCCGCGCTTCGAAGCGGCAATGGTTGAAAGCGGCATCGTCCTGCTGAAATACTTCCTCGACGTCAGCGAAAAGGAACAGGAGCGCCGGTTCCGCCAACGCATCGCAGACCCGTTGCGCCAGTGGAAACTCAGCCCCATGGACGTCGAATCCTATCAGCGCTGGTGGGACTATACCCGGGCCTATAACGAAATGATCCGCATGACGGACACGGAATATGCCCCCTGGTGGATCGTGCCGTCAGACGACAAGAAGCGGGCGCGGATCAATTGCATCTCGCACATTCTCGCCTCGATCCCCTACGAGCGCGTGAAGTTCTCCGAACCGGACCTCGGCAAGCGCCAGAAGCGACCTGATGGCTTCGTAGCGGACGATCACGTTCGCAGAAACGTGCCTGACGTTTTCTAGAATGGTAGGCCCGCGCCTTCCGGCGCCGGCCTACAGCATCGATTGAGCGCTCCCTGATAGCGCTTCCGGTGCCGGCGCGCCATCCAACACCTGGCTTGATCGCGTTCAGGCCTTGTCCGGAGCCCAGTTCAGGAAGAACCCGACATCGCCGGGCACACCACCCGGAAAATTGATGATCATCGCCTTCAGCTTGTAGCCCTGCGGCTTGCCATAGGTTTGATAGCGATCGAAAAACTCTTTCGCCTTGCCTTGCAGCGTGTTGGGCCAGTCGCGGTCGCCGCTGTTGATGGCGCGTCCGCTATCCGTGCAAAGCTCGGAGGGGAAGCTATAAACCATCGCCTCAAACTTTCCGGCCTTGACGGCGTTCGTGACAAGGCGGCGTACGATCCCAATTTCCTCTTCGGTCACATGTTTCTTGAGAAAATCGGCGGCAAAGTCGGCGTGTTTCTGCTCTTCGATGGCTTTCAGCCGCCGCTCCTTGTCCATTTCCTCCATCTCGCGCTGCAGCATCTGCATTCTCAAGTCCTGGGCGCTCAAGGGGTTTGCGGTTGGGTCTAGATCTTTTTTCTCAGGCATCGCGTCGATCCACTTCAAGCAAATGGGAACACTGTGGCGGGGCACACGCCTGCCGTGCGCTGCATGCCAAAGACGTCCCGCAGGTACATCCAAGGGAACCCGATCGGCATACCAATTCGGGGACGAAGCACTTTCGAGTATGAGCCGCTTCTTGTCCGAGGGCTCTCTATTTATTGATCTTTCTCACCACCAAACGGGATAGCCGATGTGGGCTAATCCCCCACAAGGCTATCCTAAAATACTACAACCGCAAGAGGACGGTGACAATTCGGAATGAGCGATCAAATTCATCCGGAACTCCAGTTTCACCGCCACGTTTCCTATCACCGGAGGGTGGGGCCTGCTACAGGGCGGACCGGTCCCGGCCATTCACGATCGACTGCGACAGGTCGTGTCCAGGCGGAATGCCGAGTATCTGCAGGAGCTTCGGATCGCTCTCGCTGAGACGGTTCTCGATCCATCTCTTCGTCCAGTCGTAAGCGTCGGCGTAGAGCTCGGAATGCCGGCTCCAGTCCATGAACCCGATTGCGTTCGACATCGGCGGGGAGACGAGGAGATCGCGCTCACCGAGCATGAGCTCTTCCGGCCTGTGTGCCAATACGCTGGCCGTAATCACCTGGATTACGCTCGGGACCTTCGGCAGGTTGGCACGGCCGAACGGTGTGAGCATCCGCACCGCCAGTTCGGACGCCCCAGGGATGCTGTCATAGTCGATATGATGTTTTCTTGGTCCGTCGGACCCAAGACTGGCGACTACATTGGGCCCCGTCTTGAGGTCTTTCATCTGCTCCAGCGGCAGATTGTTCATGATGGCGCCATCGACGAGCATATCGCCTTCGGCGGTAAAGTACGGCGGCAGGACGCCGGGGATCGAGCCCGACGCCCTGACAGCCTGCCAGAGCTTTCCCCGACGGTGGACATGCGCCTGCCGGCTGCTGAGATTGGTCGACAGAGCAAAGAACGGAAGCCAGAGGTCCTCGATCAGAACGTCGCCATATTCCGCCTGCAGCGTGCGGTCGAGCACCTTGTGATCGAGCAGCGCATATTGCGGCAAGGTGAGACGACGAAAGGCGCGGCTCTCGACGAAGATGATGTGTGTTCCCCGGTCGATCGCGTCGGCGTCCAATCCTCTCGCGAACCCGGCCATGATCGCGGCTCCGGAACTGGTGCCGCCGAGATAGTCGAAGGACGCTCCGGCCTCGACGAATGCCTTATAGACCCCGATATGCGCGCAGCCGAGCGAGCCGCCGCCGGCGGCAACGAAGCCCCTCGCCTCACCCGATATGAACCGGACCAGACGTTCGACATCCTGCCGATCTTCCAGCGAAACGTGGTGATGCTGGCGAACGCCGGGCCGTGCATCGAGCCAGGCGGCGGTTCCGGAAACCGTTGCCGCGCGCGTCCTGTGGACAAGCACAAGCCGAAGGTTGGACGGCGTGTGGACCGAGAGCGCCAGCGCTTCGCAGGAACTGAGGCCGGGTGGATCGGATGCGTCGGCGAACAGCAGGACGTTGTCGGCCTGGCGGATACACACACGCGTCCATTCGCTTGGCTCGTCGTCGGCGACATAAATGATGATGTCGGCCTTGATCTCGAGATGGTTCAGCCAGTCGAGCACGGACTGATCGTCGATCGGAAGCCTGGCGAAGCGGTCTTCGAGGTCCCTTCGGGTCAGGAACACGGCTCGCTTATGCGCAAATGCAGCGCGGAGCTGTGCGATAAAATCAGGTGAAATCCGACTGCGGCCGGCAGGAACGATTGCCAGCGTCCGGAGCCTGCAGGGCTGCTTGGTCTGCGCCTGCGCTGGCGACTGCATGGCGAACCGGCGCGCAAGAAACGTCGTCACCGACTGGCGCAGACTGGGCAACGCCTTGGCGGCCCGCTCGAACTGATCGTCGCGAATCTCGAGTACGATGGAATCACGCGCTGCAATCACTGTGGCAATGCGCGGCAGCGCGGCGAAGAAGCCCACCTCGCCGACGAGCTCGCCCTGGCCGATCTCGGCGACGGGCTGCGCAACACCCTCCCGGTGCACCGTGAAGCGGCCCGACAAAACGACGAAGAAGCGGTCCGAGCGGTCTCCCTCACGGACGAGAATTTCACCACGGCGCAAGATCCTGCGATCGGAGTTGGCGGCCAGGGCCTCCAATGCGGACAAGGACGTCTGGTCGAACAGCAAGGTCGCCGATAGCAATTTGGCAGCAAAGGAACCGGTAGAATCCATCGAACCTTCCTTGATACAGCGTCTGTCGACCTTAGCGGTTCCGACAGAAATTGCCGAACAGATTTGCGCGATCCGCGATCGGCAAAAAGAGCGCCGCATGCCCAAGCCGCCGATGTGTGGAGCCGCCGCTTCGGCTACCGCAAAGGCAATTGGATGAAAGAGTTCACGCAATAGGTTGTTTGAATAGACATATTCCGTTTTGCAACGAGCCTGATCTTAACGTTGCGGACTGTAAACAGGACGCTTCGGGCGCGCCAGAGACTTTCCCTCCATGGCACTCGGCCGGCATGGAGTTTTGACGAGATGGCCGGCGCTCGATCGCATCGCGTGGAAGCCAAACCTAACGCTTGGCGTTGGTATCGTTCGCCTCGTCCCGCGGTTCCACATCAGGCTTTTCGTAGCACATGGCCCGCGCCTCGATGGAGCCGATGACGAAGAGGACAGAGAAGGCAGAAGCAACTGCAAAGCCGGCGACGACCCATTGACCGAAGCCCACAGCAAGGCCGATGGCCCCCGCGAGCCAGAGGCTGGCACCGGTCGTTATCCCCTGAACTTCCCCCCTGGAAAGCACGATGGTGCCGGCGGCGAGAAAGGCAACGCCCGCGGTCACCGCTTCCACGACCCGCAGCGGATCGAGGCGGACGCGATCGTCGAAGAAGCCTCCGAGACGGACGCTTTCGAGTGAGATGATGCCGAAGGTGCACGCGGCAAGGCAGACGAGCATATGGGTCTTGAGGCCCGCTGGTCGCGCCTTTGCTTCACGCTCGAAGCCGATGATCGCACCAAAAAATAGCGCGCCGAGAATGCGCGCAAACATGACGGGATAGGAAATCTGTGAAGACGGGAATAGTTCGGCGGCGATCTGATCCATGCGGAACCAACGCGAAGCCTTCGCATTGGTTCCGCATGATGGCGCCGCGCCTCACCCAGTGCGCGGACGCCTGGAGCGGCCTGTCCCCACCCCGCTCCGAAGCGTAGCCAGGTGCTTAGTTTCCAAGCGCCACCAGGGCGGCATCCAGGCGCTCCTGCGCCTTCTTCGGGTTCTTGGCAGCCTTCACGGCATCGAGATTGGCAGGGGCGTCTCCGACCTGGACGACGCCGACCATGCCCATACCGTAGTGCGGCGTGCACTTGACGGCGTAGACCCCGGGTGCGGTGAAGGTCACCTTGTAGTTCTCATTGATCTTGCTCTTGAAAGCCTCGGCACCATCCGGGATCATGCCCTTGATGGTTTCGACATTGTGCCCCTTATCGGTCGGGATGAAGGTGACCGTGTCGCCGGGCGCAACCTTCAGCGACGCCGGCTCGAACACCATCGCGCCTTCCTTGCCCTTGTTCAGCATGTGCACTTCGAAGTCTGCGGCGGCTGCAGGTGCTGCGACAAGCATTGCCGCGATGGCGATACCCAATCCGCTCTTGATTGCATTCAACATCGTCTTCTCCATTTGAGCGACCAGCCCGTGCTCGGGTTGTTCGAACAGAGAAATAGGCCCCCGATGCCCCCTCTACTTTGATGCGCGTCAAATTCGCAGCGCTTTTCCAACGTCCGATTGACAATACATAGGATTCCTATATTTATGCTCGCCATGAGTATCGAACCTGGCAACACACCCACTTTGGTCGACCGGATCGGCGACGGGCTATCGCGCGTGGCAACGGCCATGCGCAGCGAGGCCTGGACGGCTGCCGAGGCGATCGGCCTCAATCCGACGCAATTGCAGATCCTCACCTTTCTCGTCGCCCGTGGACGGAGCGGCATGCGTGTCAAAGAGATTGCCGCCTATCTCGGCGTCAGCCAGCCGACCACGACGGATTCGGTCAATGCGCTCCTGCGCAAGGGGCTTGTCGAGAAACAGGCCGACCCGAGCGACGCACGTGCTCTTAAAGTTGCGGCGACGTTGCAGGGCGAGGCCGCAGTGCGCCAGGCTGGTCAACTGGCATCGGCGACCGAAGATGCTATCGCAGCGCTCTCCAAACTCGAGCAGCAGGACCTGCTGATGCACCTCATCAAGATCATCCGCCGCCTACAGTCGGTCGGGGCGATCCCGGAACAGCGCATGTGCGTCAACTGTCGCTACTTCCGGCCCAATGTCTACGACGATCCGAAAGCACCGCACCATTGCGCCTTCGTCGATGCCGCCTTCGGGCCGTCGGAGTTGCGCGTCGACTGCGGTGAATTTGAAAGCGCCGACGCTGCGGATCGGGACGCGGCCTGGCGGGTTTTCAACCGCGGCGCGGCCTGAAATGAGAATGAAAGGAAACACGAGCGCCGGCAACCAAGTCCGGGGCAAGTCCGGGGCAAGACCGCGAGCGCGACCATGCTCTCGCCCAGCTTCAACATCGGGGCCCACGAGCACCCGTCTCAGTACTGCGAGCAGGCGTCGATGATGTTGGCGCCGGTCCGACGACTGCCATCGGCGGACCGGCAATTTTCTCCCTCCACGCAAACAGAAAGAGAAAACCATGAGCAGAATTAATCTAGTTGACCCCATTTCCGCAACCGGCGCCAGTGCTGAACTGCTTGGCGAGATCCGGTCCGCCTTCGGGGTCGCGCCCAACATGTTCCGGGCGGTCGCCAACTCGCCGGCTGCCCTTGCCAGCATGTGGGGCTCTTTCGGCGCGCTCGGAAATGGCCGCCTCAGCGCCAAGCTCGGCGAGCAGATCGCCGTTGCCGTCGCCGACCGCAACGATTGCCACTATTGCCTGGCCGCCCACACCGCACTTGGCCGCAAGGCCGGCGCGACCGCCGAGGAGATGGTAAGCGCGCAACGGGGCAAATCATCCGACCCGAAGACGGCGGTCGCGTTGACGTTCGCCCAAAAGCTCGTCGATGCCCGCGGCCAGATCACTGACGCCGACGTACGGGCGCTACGTGATGCCGGCTACGACGATCAGGACGTGGTCGAGATCATCGCCCATGTCGCCCTCAACCTCTTCACCAATTACATCAACGTTGCGCTTGCCGTGCCGGTCGATTTTCCCGGCGTGAAGCTCGTACGCGAAGCGGCCTGACAAGGCGGCCGGGCGGCACGCCCGTCCGGCCTTCTCCGGAGAAGACAATGAACAGCAACTATCGGATCGCGGCGCCGGAACTCGCCGTTTCGAAATGGTTCAATGCCCCGACACCCCTCAGCCTCGAGCGACTTCGCGGACGGGTCGTTTTCCTCCATGCCTTCCAGATGCTCTGCCCCGCATGCGTTTCGCACGGACTGCCGCAGGCGCAGCGCGCCCAGGACATCTTTCGCGAGACCGACCTCCAGGTCATCGGCCTGCATTCGGTGTTCGAGCATCACGCGGTCATGACGCCGGAGGCACTCAAGGCCTTCATCCACGAATACCGGCTGACCTTCCCGATTGCCGTCGATCAACCATCCGACGATGGGCCGATACCGAAGACAATGGAGCGTTACGGCATGCGCGGGACACCGACTGCGATCATTATTGGCCGCGACGGCCACGTTGAATACCATCGCTTCGGTATCGAAGACGATATGGTCGTCGGCGCACGCCTGGCGACACTGCTCGCTACCCCGATCCCGGACTTCTCCGCAGCAGTTTCGGAAACGCTCGGATGTACGAGCGACGGCTGCACGATCCCCGATACCCAGAATGGTCGCCGCTAGAGGAGACGCATGATGACCACGATGAAGGCCGTTGCCGTGCGGCACGTGCATTTCGAAGACCTTGGCACCTTTGCGGACGCGCTGGCCGCGGCGGGGTTTGCCATCGAGTATCGAGATGTCGGCAATGCCGACTATCTGTCGTTCGATCCAATCGAGCCGGATCTTCTCGTCGTGCTCGGCGGGCCAATCGGCGTCTATGAGGAGACGGCCTATCCTTTCGTGGCGGAGGAGATCTCGCTGCTGCAGACGCGTCTTGCCGCAAATCGACCAACGCTTGGCAATTGCCTGGGCGCGCAACTGATCGCTCGGGCACTCGGCGCGCGCGTCTATTCGTCCGGCATCAAGGAGATCGGCTTTTCGCCGCTTGGCCTCTCATATTCAGGCCTCGCCTCACCTCTCCGTCATCTCGCGGACATTTCCGTATTGCACTGGCATGGCGACACCTATGACCTGCCGCCCGGAGCCGATTTGCTGGCGTCGACACCACAAATCGTGCAGCAGGCTTTCATGCGCGGGCGCAACATCCTGGGCTTGCAGTTTCATCCTGAGACGGAAACGGGTGCTGCCTTCGAACGCTGGTTGGTCGGCCATGCCTGCGAACTGGCGGCAGCAGGATTGAGCGTGCCGGATCTTCGTGCCGATGCGGAGCGCTTCGGCCCAAGCCTGAAGCGCGCTGCCACAGCGATGATTGGCGAGTGGCTGGAACAGATTGATGATTGACCGGCAGCCGATCACGCTCGACGCCCTGCTCGTCGGTGGCCTCGCGCCGATCGACGATCGCGGGACCCTGAGCGGCATTGACAAGCATCCGCTCGACGGTGCCGTTTTGCTCTGTGCCACCGGCTTTTCCGGCGACCATCAGGGTGACCTGAAAAGGCACGGCGGTGTCGACAAGGCCGTTCATCACTATCCTCGGGATCACTACCGAGCCTGGGCGGACGAGATCGGTTCCATCCCGCTGTTGCGACTGCCGGGCGCATTTGGTGAAAATCTCTCGACCCTGGGGCTGACGGAGAGAGATGTCGCGGTCGGCGACCGCTTCCGCATCGGCGGCGCTCTTCTGGAAGTAAGCCAGGGAAGGCAACCCTGCTGGAAACTGAACCGCCGCTTCGACTTGCCGGACATGGCGCGGCGCCTTCAGCAATCCGGGCGCACCGGCTGGTATTATCGCGTCGTCGAGGGCGGACTGTTATCGGCTGGCGACCGAATGCACCTCGTCGAGCGCCGCCATCCGGAGTGGACGATCGCCCGGCTCTGGCACTTCCTCTACGTCGACACGCTCAACCGGGAGGCTCTCGAAGAGATCGCGAATCTCGCAATACTCCCTTCCAGCTGGCGGGATTATGCAGCCAAGCGCCTGCAAACACACACGGTGGAGGATTGGTCGCGACGTCTCGACGGAGAAGCCACGCCGGTCAACGGCTAGCGACGTCGCGCGCTTTCGTTGTCTGCCTTTGCTGCATTCTTGCGACGGTAGCAACACGCCGGCTATCTCGTCTCGACTTCACCAACATGTCTGCAACCTCGTTGGCGACGAATATTGCGTGATCGTTGACTTGCGGCAGGCCCATGAGTTCGCCAAACGTACCGCGCGCCAGCGGCCCCGCGACGATCAGCGATCGCTCGGCCATGCCGTTCGCACCGATCGCACAGCTGACCTCGTCACAGGCAAGCCCCAGACCCACGTCATCCGAACGCAACCACCCTTGTGATGCGAGATCGGCAAGCCAACCCTGGCTTGAAAGTATTCCTGTATGGGCCGGACCGGTCGTCACCACGCAGGCATCGAAGAGCAGGCGCTCCCTGTGGCCCGTGTGCCGGTGGCGGATATCGACGGCGATGACCTGACCGCGTCTTTCGACCTCCTCGATCGAAGCTCCGAGGATTCGGAGCCGCCCCTGCTCCAGCCCATGCAGGATCGCTCCATCGATCTGTGGCGCAACGCGAAAACGGTGAACGTCCCAGAAGGGACGCAGATGGCGCACGAGCCGGCGGCGCTCCGTCACCGGCAGGGCCCGCCAGATCTCGCCACCTTGGCTGCGAAGCGCATCGAAAACGCCATGCCAGCTCGTACCGATGTCGGCCGCATCCAGCAAGGCACGCCGGACCCGCTTCAACAGTTCGAGTGCGGTTCGCGCCGGTTCGCCGGTAAAATCGCCGAAAGGCTCCTGGGGCACGGCCGCATGGCCGCGTGACCGCAGGCCGCGGCGCGACAACGCAACGATCGGCCCACGATGATCGGCGAGACCCAACGAGGCAATCACGTCGGCTGCCGTGAGCCCGTTTCCGACGACAAGGACGTGGTCATCGGCGCGGATGCAGGCCAAGGCACCTGCAACGGTGGAATCAGGCACATAGCGCGGGTGGCCGTGAAGGACCTGATCCAGGTGCCGTGGGGCGCACGGCGCCGGATGGGTGGTGGCGATAACGACGATATCGGCCAGCAGTTCCGTGCCGGCCGAACTGCTCAGCCGCCAACGGCTCCCGCGGCGCTCGATGTGCTCGACGCGTTCGCGCCGATGCTCCACCTTTCCACTTTTCAGAAAGGGCGCGATGAACTCGCCGACATAGCGGCCGAACACTGCCCGGCGCGGATAGAGATTGCCGTCGACCGCCAGGGCCTCCGGATCATCGCGCGGTTCACCTCTTGTCACCATCCAGTTGAGGAAATCGTCGGGATCATCGGGAATGAGGCTCATGCGCGCGGCCGGCACATTGATGCGGTGCGCAGGATTGTCCGTGTCATAGGCGAGGCCTGCGCCAAGTCGCACCCTCGGCTCGAAAACAACAATGTCCGCGCCGTCACTTGCCGCGTTTCGCGCCAGGTTTGCAGCAACCGCCGCCCCGGTGAAGCCGCCGCCGACGATTGCGATCACGGTTCGGCGCGCCGTTCCTGTCACGACTGGGAGACCTTCAGCTTCGGACGATGGTCGCCAGCAATCGTTTCGCCAAACGGCCCGGTGTTGATCGACGCTTCGCGTGCCGGAACGGCATGGGCAAGTGGCAGGTTCGGCAGCACCAGTTCACCGAACCGATAGGCCTCCTCAAGGTGCGGATAGCCGGACAGGATGAAACTATCGATACCCGCCTGCCGGTACTCCTCCATGCGGGCCTTCACCTGATCAGGATCACCGACAAGGGCCGTGCCCGCGCCGCCGCGCACCAAGCCGACCCCGGCCCAGAGGTTCGGAGCGACTTCAAGCTTGTCGCGCAGGCCACCATGCAGACGGCTCATGCGGCTCTGCCCAACCGAATCCATACGCTCGAACACCTTCTGTGCGGCGGCAATCGTGTCGTCATCGACATATTGTATCAGTTCGTCGGCCGCCTGCCATGCCTCCTTGGCGGTTTCGCGCACGATCACGTGAAGGCGGATGCCGAAGGTCACATCCCTGCCCTCGGCATCTGCGAGCGCGCGAACCTCGGCAATCTTCCTGGCAACGTCTTCGACGGGTTCTCCCCAGGTCAGGTACTTGTCGATGGTGCGCGCCGCCACTTCCTGGCCCTTGCCCGATGAACCGCCGAAATAAAGCGGCGGATGCGGCTTCTGCACAGGCTGGAACAGAAGCTTCCCGTCCTCGATATCGAAGTGGTTCCCCTTGAAATCGACGTCTTCGCCGCGAAGCACCGCCTTGTAGATGTTCAGAAATTCCTCCGTCACCTCGTAGCGTTCGGTGTGCGAGAGGTGGATACCATCGCCCTTGTTTTCGATCGGGTCGCCGCCGGTGACGACGTTGATCAGCAGTCGTCCGTTCGAGAGCCGATCGAGCGTCGCAGTCATGCGCGCTGCCAATGTCGGCGACAGAAGGCCGGGTCGCACTGCAATCAGGAAGCGCAGTTTTTCGGTCAGCGGCGCCAGCGCCGAGGCGACCACCCAGCTATCCTCGCAGCTGCGCCCCGTCGGAATGAGCACGCCGTAATAGCCGAGCGAGTCGGCGGCCTGCGCCACTTGCTTCAGGTAGTTGATATCGACATTGCGGCCGCCGCGCGTGGTGCCGAGATAGCGACTGTCACCATGGGTCGGAAGGAACCAGAGAACATTGATCTTTTCAGGGACTTTTACGGGCGCAGTGTTCATCGGCAAATGCCTCCTCGCAAGCTCGTTTTCGGCAGCCATGATCGCCTTGCCGAAGCGAAAAACATAAACTCTATAAAATTTATTGACAATCAATTTTGAGGCTATCATTTTTGATGAGAGGAAAAATTTTTCTCGTATCGCCGGATTGCGATCGGGAATTAGGCAAAATTTTCGAGGGACTGGCCATGACGATCGCGCTCGCCGCATCTCCAGCATTCGACGCAAGCATTCCAACCGGAAACGGCTACGCACCGATCACGGCGCCGGCCCTCAAGGCGGCGATGCGCAATTTCTCAGGGGGCGTATCCGTGATCACGGCCGGCATCGGGGACGACCGGACGGGTGCCACAGTCACCTCGGCGACGGCGCTGTCGGTGGACCCGCCGACCATGATCGTCAACATCAACCGAACGTCTTCGACCTGGCCGATCATCCAGCGCTACCGGCATTTCTGCGTCAACGTCCTCGCGCGAGAGCATCAGAGGGTGGCGGAGCGCTTCTCCGGCGTTGATGGAGCAAAGGGCCCTGCCCGCTATGAGGGCGCCGACTGGGTTCGGCTGGCAAGCGGCGCGTCAGCATTGAGCGGGGCATTGGCCGCGATCGACTGCGAGGTCGAGGAAATCATCGAGCGCCACAGCCACGCGATCATCCTCGGCCGGGTAGTCGCCATCACCGCGGGCTCTGGCGAGCCGATCGTCTACCACCACGGCCGTTATGGCGGTCTTAGTCTCTAGTCTCGCGGTGAAGCCTCGGGCGCACGAAGCTGCGCCGAAACGGCTCAACTTTGGAATGGACCCACTGCGGGCCAGCGAAATGCGGAATAAATTATCTATATAAAATACATCTTTTTAATCAGCATTGTGATGAGGCTCCACAGCGGGGCCAGGACCCAACCGTTGAGGAGCACACAATGACGATCCGCAGACGCACCCTTCTCGCCGCAAGTGCGGCAATGCTTCTGGCCAGCCAGGCCGCCTCCCCCGCTCTCGCTGCCGAGACAACGCTGACGATCGGCTACCAACCGATCGTCGAGCCGTCACGCGTGCCGCAGGCGGATGGCACCTACGAAAAGGCCACCGGAGCCAAGATCACCTGGCAGAAGTTTGATGGCGGCGCCGACGTGATCGCCGCGCTCGCTTCAGGGTCGATCGACATCGGCTATGTCGGCTCGTCGCCGCTCGCCGCTGCTGCCAGCCGGCAAATCCCCCTCGAAACCATCTTCGTCGTCGGACTGATCAGCGAAGCCGAGGCACTCGCCGTCAAGGGCATCGATAAGCCGGAGCAGCTTGCCGGCAAGAAGATCGCAACGCCCTTCGTTTCGACGGCGCACTACAGCCTGCTCACGGCCCTGAAACACTGGAACCTCGACCCGAAATCCGTCGAGATCCTCAACCTCCGGCCGCCGGAAATCGCGGCGGCCTGGCAGCGCGGCGATATCGACGGCGCCTATGTCTGGGATCCAGTGCTCTCCGAAATCAAGAAGACCGCGACGGTGCTTGCGACCTCGAGCGACGTGGCGAAATGGGGCGGTCCGACGTTCGACGCCTGGATCGTCAGCAAGAAGTTTGCCGAGGAACATCCGGATATCGTGACCGGCTTCGTCAAGGTGACTGGCGACGCCTATGCGGATTACCGCGCAAAGCCGGAAAACTGGAACGTGGGTTCGCCTGAGGTGGAGAAGATCGCCCGCCTGACCGGCGCAAAGACCGAGGACGTGCCGACCCTGCTCAAGGGCTATTACTTCCCTTCGCTTGAAGAGCAGGCAGGCGCCGATCTTCTCGGCGGGGCGACGGCCAAGGCAATCGCGCAGACCTCGGCCTTCCTGCTCGAACAGGGCAAGATCCCCGCGGTGCTTCCGGATTACGCGCCCTACGTCTCCGCCCGCTGGGCGCAGGAAGCGGCGAAACTCTCGTTCTGAGACCAGCGCGGTTCGCATGTTTGCCGGGCACAGAGCGCCCGGCAAACATGTCGACGTGCCACCCAGGCTGGAGCAGCAGGATGTCCGTTCTCTCCCTCGAAAATGTCACGCTGCGCTATCCAGCCTCTGACAGCAGGACCGCCCCGGTTCTCGCTTCCATCAACCTGAAGATCGCCCGCGACGAATTCGTCGTCGTCATCGGCCGTTCCGGCTCGGGCAAGACCAGCCTTCTCAATCTCGCCGCCGGTTTCGTGGCGGCAAGCAGCGGCCATGTCGGCATCGATGGTCGGCCAGTAACGGTTCCGGGCTCAGATCGGGCCGTCGTTTTCCAGGACGATGCGCTCTATCCGTGGCTGACCACTCTCGACAACGTCGCCTTTCCGCTTCATCTGCGCGGCATTTCCAGATCGGAGCGCGTGGAAAAGGCAAGGGGTCTCCTTGACCGGGTCGGCCTGCCCGACGCGGCGAGCCGCCATGTCTGGGAACTTTCCGGTGGCATGCGCCAGAGGGTTGGCATCGCCAGAGCACTCGCTTCCGATCCGAAGTTCCTGCTCATGGATGAACCGCTTGGCGCGCTCGATGCACTCACGCGCAGTCGCATGCAGGGCTTTCTTCTCGATGTCTGGCAGAAGAGCGGCGTCGGTGCGCTGTTGATCACCCACAGCATCGAGGAAGCACTTCTGCTTGCGACCCGGATCATCGTGCTCGCGCCCAATCCCGGGCGCGTCGCCAGCGATATGACGACCACATTTGGTCGCGACCTTCTGGCCGGCGTACCGCTTTCCGAAATCCGCAGTTCGCCGGCGTTCCGGCGCCTGCATGACGAATTGACCGACCTCATCCACGCCGAAGACGAAGGGATCGCGGCATGAGCCTCTCGATCGAAAACGCGCCGTCGACGACGCGTCGGCCGCATGGCATCGTCGAACAGCCGGGAACGGGCAAGACAAGGTCGCCGCTACCGCTCGCCTGGATATCCCTAACGACAATCGCTGTGTTGCTCGTTCTTTGGATCCTCGCCTCAAGCTATGGTCTGGTCTCGCCGCTGTTCCTGCCTTCGCCACTCGCCGTCTATCAGGCTCTACAGAGTCTCGCCGTTACCGGTTTCGTCGACGCGACCCTCGCCCAGCATGTGGGCGCGAGCCTCCTGCGGATTTTCGGCGCGCTCGCAGTCGCCATCCTCCTCGGTGTGCCGGCTGGAATTGCCATCGGCACGAGCCGGCTCGGCAAAGGCATCCTCGATCCGATCGTAGAGTTTTTGCGCCCCTTGCCGCCGCTTGCCTATCTTCCACTGGTGATCATCTGGCTGGGCATCGGCGAGGCTTCCAAGATCGCGGTCATTGCGCTTGCAATGTTGCCGCCGATAATTCTGTCGACGGCGACCGGCGTCAAATCCACCGCGACCGATCACATCAACGCGGCCCGCTCCTTTGGCGCGTCGCGTCTACAGGTCTTGCGCCACGTCATCCTGCCAAGCGCCCTGCCTTCGGTCTTGACCGGAACCCGGATCGCGCTCGGAGCGGGCTGGTCGACCCTGGTGGCCGCCGAACTGGTGGCGGCAACGCGCGGCCTCGGCTTCATGATCCAGTCTGCAGCCCAGTTTCTGGTGACCGATGTGGTGATTGCTGGCATCGTCGTCATTGCGGCCGTTGCTTTCGTCTTCGAGATGACGGCACGCCTGCTAGAACGATGGCTGGTACCGTGGGCGACACGACGCTGACGCCCCGGGGGATCGGATAGACCGTCACCCGGTCTTCAGCGTCACGCGATGCCGCGTAGCGATCAATCGTGCCGCCGCGTAGGTCTGCGTCACGATTTCAGGTACCAGGTCAATGTCCGGCAGACTGCCGACACCGAGCGGTCCGATCGCGTAGAGATTGCGGGTCGCTTGCCCGCCGGCCAGAACTTCGCCAGCCGGGCTGACGGCAATGCCGAGATTGAGTTCGTCCGGCTCGGCCAGGCCGCCGGCAAAGAGGCTCTGCATCAGTTGCGCCCGAAGGTCCGGCGCCGAACAACGACAGTCGATCACCTGATCGGCCGAAAGCAGAGTCTCCTCGCTTTCGGCCGCCCAGCGCACCATCAACCCGTCGGGCCGGCGCTTACCCGCCCAGCCCTTCCGGATGCTGGTCTGCCCGCCGGCCAACTCCTGCTGGAGACGCAAATGGAGCGGCGCCGGCAAACGGTTGCGGTGGCTGTCATAGATCGACCGCAGGTGCCGGTTGAACCGACGCTTTTCCTCTTCGGGCAAAGATTGCCAGAGGGAACGTGCGCGCCGGCGCAGACCGTTCATGGCCGCTTGCCAGCCAAGGCCGGCCGCTTCCGCCTGGGCACAGGCCTGCCGGACGAAGCGGACGATATCGCCGAGCCGGGTCGGCATCGGTTCGACCGGAAAGGTTGGCGCGGCCGCAAGGCGTGTGTGCGGCTGCGGCAGGAAGCCGTGTCGGGAAAGAATGGTGATCTCGCCAGCAAAGCCATTGTCGCGCAACTGCAGCAGGCGGTCGACCACCCTGACGCCGCTGCCGAGCAGGACCGTATGGCGCGGGACGACCAGACGGCGGGCGCGCACCAGCGGCCTCTCCTCTTTGGCAATCTGCATCTCGCCATGGCGAAGGCCGAAGCCGGTCGCCAGCACGACGGCATCGCACTCCACCGTTGCTTCCTCCTGCACCACCAGGAAGCGGCCGTTGGCTTGCTTGCGCAGCCCCAAGACCGCCTGGCAGGAGAGTTGCATCGAAATGTCAGGCCGGCGCGTCAGCGCTTCGGAAAAACGCTGATAGACATAGTCGCTGAAGATGCTCTTCGGCACGAAGATCTGCTGAAAGCCGGGGATCGCGGCAGAGACGGCCGCGCGAAATTCGGCATTCGCCAGCAGCCAATCGTTGAAGTCCTCCGGCTGGCCGGCGGCGACTGAAAGGTCGCGCACCCGGCTGTTGAGGATCTCCCCGCTCTGGGCGGCGGCCAGCACCTGACCGCCGCTGATCGTCGGCTGCGGATCGAAGAGGTGCACGTGGAACGCCGTCCGCACCGATTTCATCAGCGCAATGGCCATCATCACGCCGGAAAAGCCGCGGCCGATGATGGCGATGTGCGGCTTGGTTCGCGCACCGGCTCCCTCCGGAGCGACCTTCGCAAACAATCCATGGACAGTCATGTGCACTCTCCCATGGCCGGTTCTACCCGGCAAAGTCTGAAATGCATGGCTGTTTCGGTTCGAAACGCGGATACCGACCGAATAGTGAAAAATTGCCGACCGCCTTACTCAATTGTCGATCTGCGCAAAAGTCGAGGGGTCGGGAAAACATAGCGCCCGCCGCGGCAGCGGTCGAGCCCGTATCCGTTGTTCCGGTTGGCCTGGCACTTTGGCGCATGGTCATCCCTAGACGGCATACTCTATAAAGTTAGTGCTCTATTAGAGCGCGAAACGATCCGAACATCAAGTGCTGTGTGAAACAGCCTGTGGACCGGCCCTCCAAAAGGCTTCAGGCCAGACCGTTTGGCACGGGTGAGCGGTCCATCCCCTCAAGTTCCATCGATTGCGCACGCGGTTGTTCGCGCCGCGCGATGCCGTTCAAAACACGCAACAGATCATAGCCGTGCGACCAGCGACCGAAGCCACTGGCGATATTGATATGGCCGGCATGGCCAAGGTCGACGAGGCGGCTGCCCCATCGTGTCGAAAAGTGCCGCAAGCGATCGAAAGGCATGTAGGGATCGTTGAGGCTGCCGACGACGAGGCTGGAAAAGGGCAACGGCAGATCGGGCATCGGGCCAAAATCGATGGCAGCGGGATGCAGGCGCTCGGTTGGCCCAAGGTCGCAGGGCGCGACAAGCAGCGCGCTGCGCACATGTCTTGCCAAGGGGCGTCGCGCCAGATTGGCAACGAGAACCGAGCCGAGACTGTGGGCGACCAGGTCGACGACCCCGTGCCGAAGGATTTCGCGCTCGAGAGCATCGCGCCAATCAGCGAGTCTTGGCCGGTTCCAATCGTTTTGTTCGACCAGAACCGCATCCGGATGATCCCGCAGCCAGTGGCGCTGCCAGTGCCCCTCGTCGGACCCGAACAATCCAGGAATGATCAGTGTTTTTGCCATGACATCAATCTCTTGCGAAGACGATCCGGGCCTTGCAACGACCCGTTGCAAACAGGTCCGGTTCTGGATCGACTATGCGCAAGCGGCAGACTGCGGAGAAGCACGGAACACCTAATATCTATAAATTCGATAGTATTTATTTTCTTATCCGGAAGTTACGTCCGCGTGATCGACAATCCGGCATGGAACAATATTCGCAGTAGAGTGTTTCCATCGACGCGGCTCAAAAGCGAAATCAGTTTCCTTGTGACCCGTCCCAGCGTCAAAAATTTGCGTTGTTGGAGCCCGCGAAATTGTTAGTTTGGCGCCGAATACACCGGCGCTCTGACAAGCCGGCCAACCGGCGACTTGATGATCGGTTTGGATGAGGGGATGGCGCAACCGTTTACGGTTGCAGGGCTGAAAAGGTGACCGAAAGTTGACGGAGCGACGCAATGGGAACCGCTGGCGGTTTCGCCAGCCGAGTGTTTTGCCCGGGTTTGGGCTGTCGCTCGGGATCACGCTGAGCTGGCTGGTGCTGATCGTGTTGATCCCGCTGTCGGGCCTGGTGTTTCGGGCCAGCGGGCTCGGCTGGGCCAAGTTCTTTGAACTGGCGCTGGATCCGCGCACGCTCAATGCGCTGAAGATCTCGTTCGGCACGGCGTTTCTCGCCGCGATCATCAACCTCGTCTTCGGCGTCATCCTCGCCTGGGTGCTGGTGCGCTATCGTTTCCCCGGCAAACGGGTGATCGACGCCATGGTCGACCTGCCGTTCGCGCTGCCGACCGCGGTTGCCGGCATCGCGCTGACGACGCTTTATGCCCCGAACGGCTGGATCGGCCAGTTCATCGAGCCGCTCGGGCTCAAGATCGCCTTTACCCCCGCCGGCATCGTCATCGCCCTGATCTTCGTCGGCCTGCCCTTCGTCGTCAGGACCGTGCAGCCGATCATGGAGGAGATCGACAAGGAAGTGGAGGAGGCCGCCGCCACGCTCGGCGCCAGCCGCTTCCAGACGATCAGCCGGGTGCTGTTGCCGGGGCTGCTGCCGGCCGGCCTCACCGGCTTTGCGCTCGCCTTTGCCCGCGGCGTCGGCGAATACGGCTCGGTGATCTTCATCGCCGGCAACCTGCCTTATGTCTCCGAGATCGCGCCGCTTCTGATCGTCATCCGGCTCGAAGAGTTTAACTACGCTGCCGCCACCGCCATTGCCGCGGTCATGCTGGCGATCTCCTTTGCCATGCTGCTGCTCATCAACTCGATCCAGGCCTGGAGCCGGCGGAGATATGTCTATGTCGCATGATCTGACCGCCAGCCCCCTGCCCGCATCCGGCCCGCTGCCGGCGTCCGGCCCGCAGCCCGCCTTGCCGGAACTGGCCGCCGCCACCTCGGAAAGCCGCTTTGCCCGGCTGACGCTGACGATCACGGCGCTTGCCTTCGTCGCGCTGTTCCTGCTGTTGCCGCTCGCCGCCGTCTTTACCGAGGCGCTGCGCAAGGGCATCGGCGAGTTTGTTGCAGCCCTCGGCGATGCCGAGACCTTCTCGGCGATCCGCCTGACGCTCACCGTCGCTGCCATCGCCGTGCCGCTCAACCTCGTCTTCGGCGTCGCCGCCGCCTGGGCGATCGCCAAGTTCGAGTTCAAGGGCAAGGCGTTCCTGACGACGCTGATCGACCTGCCGTTCTCGGTCTCGCCGGTGATCTCCGGCCTCGTCTTCGTGCTGCTGTTCGGCTCGCACAGCCTGATCGGTCCGTGGCTGCAGAGCCACGGCATCCAGATCCTGTTTGCCGTGCCCGGGCTGGTGCTGGCCACCGTCTTCGTCACCTTCCCCTTCGTTGCCCGCGAGCTGATCCCGTTGATGCAGGAACAGGGTTCCAGCGACGAGGAGGCCGCACTCTCCTTGGGCGCATCGGGCTGGCAGACCTTCTGGCATGTGACGCTGCCCAACATCAAATGGGGGCTGCTCTACGGCGTGCTCCTCTGCAACGCCCGGGCCATGGGCGAGTTCGGCGCCGTCTCGGTGGTCTCCGGCCATATTCGCGGTGAGACCAACACCATGCCGTTGCAGGTCGAAATCCTCTATAATGAGTACAACTTCGTCGCCGCCTTCGCGGTGGCGGCGTTGCTGGCGCTGCTGGCGCTGATCACCCTGATCCTGAAGACGGCGCTGGAGATCCGCTACAGCGCCGAGATCGCCGCCAGCCGCAGACATTGACCGCCGTGCAAGCATTGACCGGGAAAGCCCGCATTCGACCAGCTGCCGCAGGCATTTGAAAGGTATCGCCATGGACGTGCGCGTTCACAACATCCGCAAGGAATTCGGCCGCTTCCCGGCGCTCGACGACGTCTCGCTCGACATCCGCTCCGGTGAGCTGATCGCGCTGCTCGGCCCCTCCGGCTCCGGCAAGACGACATTGCTGCGCCTGGTTGCCGGGCTCGAAAGCCCGACCGGCGGCACCATCTTCTTCGGCGACGAGGATGCCTCGCAAAAGACGGTGCAGCAGCGCAACATCGGCTTCGTCTTCCAGCACTATGCCCTCTTCCGCCACATGACGGTGCTCGACAACGTCGCCTTCGGGCTGAAGGTGCGCCCGTCGAGCCGCCGGCCGCCGGCCGCCGAGATCCGCAAGCGGGCGCTCGATCTGCTCGACCTCGTGCAGCTCTCCGGCCTCGACAAGCGTTATCCGGCGCAGCTGTCGGGCGGCCAGCGCCAGCGCGTGGCGCTGGCCCGCGCCATGGCGGTCGAGCCGAACGTGCTTCTGCTCGACGAACCCTTCGGCGCGCTCGACGCCCAGGTGCGCAAAGAGCTGCGCAAGTGGCTGCGCGAGATCCATGACCGCACCGGCCACACCACCATCTTCGTCACCCACGACCAGGAGGAGGCGCTGGAACTGGCCGACCGCGTCGTCGTCATGAGCAAGGGGGCGATCGAGCAGGTTGGCACCCCCGACGAGATCTACGACCATCCGGTCTCGCCCTTCGTCTTCGGCTTCATCGGCCAGTCGAACTGCCTCGCCGTCACGCTGCAGAACGGCGAGATCTGGTTCGAGGACCGGCCGATCGGCCTGCGCGCGCCATCCGAGCCGGACGGCCCGGCCAATCTCTACTTCCGCCCGCACGACATCGAGCTGATCGACGGCTGCGGCGGCTGTCTCGCCGGCCTCGTCACCGCCAGCCGCCGCGTCGCCGGCACCCGCCATCTCGAACTCGACCTCGGCCGCAACCATCCCCATGTCGAGATCGAACTCTCCCCCGAACGCGCCGCGGCCGGTGACCACAGCCGCATCGCCTTCCGACCGACAAAGTGGAAACTCTTCAGGGACAACAGGCAGCCGGCCGTGGCCGCGGAGGCGAAGGTCGAGAGCCGCGCGATCGAGATACAGGAACCAACATTGGTCGCCCAGGCCTCTTAAGGAGAGTCGGTTTTCGGATCTAAGGATCCTCGAGCGGCCAGACCTCGACCACCCCGTGAGCGACCGCGCACGGGGTGCGTGACACTATATCGATCGCTTCGGCCAGGTCTTCGGCCTCGATCACCGCGAAGCCGGCCACAGGAAGCGACGACGACATGAACGGACCGCTTCGCTTCTCGATATGTGCAGCGTTGGCGTTGCGTACCTGGACAGGCGCTCCGGCGATCCCCATCAGGGCCCCTCTTGCACGAAGTTCCGCATCATGCGCGTGCGCCGCATCCCGGACGTCCGTCGCTGTGCGGTCGTAGCCTGCACGGTCCCCATATCCAATGGTCACGAATTTCGGCATCAAAAGCGTCCTCGTGGCGACGGCGCCCTACTCCCGACGGGCTAATTGACAGCCGGCCCCAGCGGGCCTTCCGTGAGGGAACGCAGATGCACAGGAAAAGTTGCGACAATCCGACGTCCATGCCACGGCAGGGAGGATGCAATGCCAACCATCATCGCCCACCATAAGATCACCAAGGGTGCGGAACACTGGCTGAAGTCGCCAAAGCGCAAAGAGGTATTTGGCACGCTCGGCGTGACCAACATCCGAACCTTCGTCGATCCCCAGGACCAGACCCGGGTGGCCATTCTCATGGATGTCCCCGATCTGGACGCCCTGTCGAAGGCCATGCAGACCCAGGCCGCTGCCGATGCGATGGTCTTTGATGGCGTCGTGCCGGAATCAATCGTGATCCTGGTCGAGTCATAGGGAACACTCCCCCCGTATTCGGTCCCTGAGGCCCGACAGACGTCACCGGCGGAGCCGCCCGACCCGCAGTCCTTCGCTGCGGCCTGAGCCCGGCCCCGTACATTGCGGTACATTCACCGGCTGTGGCCGACATAACCGGGATACCTCGCCGAACCAGATTGCGCTCGTCACCTCAACGGCCTCGAAAAGGAACGATCGCATGCGCTCCCGAATTATCCCTACTCTTGCCCTAGCCTTTGCGACGAGCGTGGTTGCTTTCGCCGCCCAGGCGGCAGACATCAAGAACATCGTCATCGTGCACGGCGCTTTCGCCGATGGTTCGGGCTGGCGCCAGGCAAGCGACATCCTGGAGCGGCGTGGCTTCAAGGTGACAGTCGTGCAGGAGCCGCTGACGTCCCTTGCCGCCGACATCGAGGCGACGAAGCGCGTTCTGGACCTGCAGGATGGGCCGACCTTGCTCGTCGGTCACAGTTACGGCGGCATGGTGATCAGCGAAGCCGGGCATCACCAGAAGGTCGAGGGATTGGTCTACGTCGCAGCGTTTCAGCCCGACAAAGGCGAGGACCTGGCAACGCTTGCCGGCTCGAAACCGCCGGCGGCGATGAGCATCAAGGAAACCGCTGATGGCAAGTACCTCTATCTCGACCCGTTGGCGTTTGCCGCCGATTTTGCCGCCGACCTCCCCAAGGCGGAGACTGCCTTTGCGGCGAAGTCACAAGTCTTTGCCGCCAAGGAGGTTTTCACTGCCAAGGCCGACGAGCCCGCCTGGCGGACGAAGAAAAGCTGGGCGATCGTGGCGACCGAAGACCGTGCCATCAATCCGGACCTTGAACGAAGCATGGCGAAGCGCGCCGGCAGCCAGGTAAGCGAAATCAAGGCGAGCCACGCCGTCTTTGCCTCGCAAGCGGAAAAGGTCGCCAAGGTCATCGAGACCGCGGCCAAGGACGCCGGTAAATAGCCCGAACACGCCGAGCGTCTGCGTCCTGAGTGCGGCGCCCTTCCGCACTCAGGACGGTGTATTGACGATGTTGTTCCATTCCAAGTCCTCGACTTGACAGCCCGCTCAAAGAGCGGAAAACTTCAGGCATGGGGGTGCGATCACCCCATGAGGCGCCAGCCGAAGCATCGCGTCCATAGAACCGCTCATCCGGAGGACGCGTCATGTCGTCATTTCTCGAAATCTCCTCGGAAAAACTCTCTCGCCTCATCGGCACGCCGAACTGTCCCGAACTGATCGATGTCAGGATCGACGACGATTTCGAAACCGATCCCCGCCTCATCCCCGGCTCCCACCGGCGTGACTATCGCCAGGTGCAGGACTGGATGGGGGATGTCGACCGGGCATCGGCAATCATCATCTGCCAGCAGGGCAAGAAGCTCAGCCATGGTGTTGCGGCCTGGCTTCGCAATGCCGGTGTTGCGGCCGACGTGCTGGAAGGCGGGTTCGAGGCCTGGGTGGAGGGCCACCATCCGTCTGTGCCAGTATCCGCGATACCTGAACGGAACGCCGGGGGACGGACCGTCTGGGTTACGCGGGCGCGTCCGAAGATCGACCGCATTGCCTGCCCTTGGCTGATCCGTCGCTTCGTCGACCCGAAAGCGGTGTTCCTGTATGTGGCGCCGTCAGAAGTAGAGATGGTCGGCGAGCGCTTCGGCGCAACGCCCTTCGATATTGATGCTCCGATCCGCTGGAGCCACCGCGGCGAGCTCTGCACATTCGATGTCATGGTCGAGCAATTCGGCCTTGCAACCGCCCCGCTTCTGCGGCTTGCGACCATCGTGCGTGGCGCCGACACCGCCCGCCTCGCGCTCGCGCCCGAGGCGCCCGGCTTGCTTGCCGCCTCGCTCGGTCTCTCGCGCATGTATGCCGACGACCTGGAGCAACTGGAAGCCGGAATGCTGCTCTACGACGCCTTCTATCGCTGGTGCCGGGATGCGACCAACGAGACGCACAATTGGCCCTCGCCCAAGAAGGACGCCTGAGATGACCGACATTACTGACAGGGCCGCGCCCGATGTGGCGCGGCAACGGCCAAGCCACGGCATCCCGTTCGGCGAAGCAGTGCGGGTTTGGGCCCGGATTGCGGCTTTGAGCTTCGGCGGCCCCGCCGGGCAGATCGCGGTGATGCACCGCATCCTTGTCGACGAGAAGCGCTGGATCGGCGAGCATCGTTTCCTGCATGCGCTGAACTACTGCATGCTGCTTCCTGGCCCCGAGGCACAGCAGCTTGCCGTCTATATCGGCTGGCTCCTCCACCGCACCGCCGGCGGCCTCGTTGCCGGCCTTCTCTTCGTGCTACCGGGGTTCCTCGCGATTCTCGGCCTCAGCTACATCTACGCCGCCTTCGGCAATGTCACCGTCGTCGAAGGTCTCTTCTTCGGCCTCAAGGCCGCCGTGCTCGCGGTGGTCGTCCAGGCGGTCTTCCGTATTGGCGGCCGGGCACTCAAGAACCGGATGATGATCGGCATCGCGGCGGCCGCCTTCGTCGCCATCTTCTTTTTCCGTATCCCCTTCCCGCTGATCATCCTTGCAGCCGGTGTACTTGGCTATGTCGGCGCCCGCTTCGGCTCGCCGCTCTTTCGCATCGGCGGCGGACACAAGGCTGGTACGGGCGCGGTCCTGAAGGACGAGGACTCTGCGCTCGGCGAAGAAATACCCGCGCATGCGCGCCCGAACCTGGCATGGTCGCTGCGGATTTCCGGCGTCCTGCTTGTGCTCTGGCTTGCCCCCCTGGCACTGCTCGTCATCGTCCTTGGCTGGAACAACGTCTTCAGCCAGATCGGCCTGTTCTTCAGCCAGATGGCGGTCGTTACTTTCGGCGGCGCCTATGCCGTACTCGCCTACGTCGCCCAGGAAGCCGTCCAACACTACGGCTGGCTGAAGCCCGGCGAGATGCTCGACGGCCTCGGCATGGCCGAGACGACGCCGGGACCGCTGATCATGGTCGTCCAATTCGTCGGCTTCATGGGCGCCTATCGCGACCCGGGGACGTTCCACCCGATGATCGCGGCGACTTTGGCGGCGATGCTGACCACCTGGGTCACATTCGTCCCGTGCTTCCTCTGGATCTTCCTCGGCGCACCCTTCATCGAGCGGCTGCGGAACAATGCCGCGCTGACGGGCGCCATGTCGGCGATCACGGCCGCCGTCGTGGGGGTGATCCTCAACCTTGCCGTCTGGTTCGGGCTGCACACGCTGTTTGGGGAACTCGTAAGCTGGCGTTTCGGGCCGTTCGCGCTCGACATACCGGTATTGCGGTCGCTGGTGCTGCCATCGTTCCTGCTGACGGTTGCCGCCGGCGTGGCTATCTTCCGCTTCAACGCTTCGGTCATCGCAACGCTGCTTGCCTGCGCGCTTGCCGGCATGGCCTGGACGCTGGCAACGAACTGATCGCAAACGCTGCGCCTAGTCGTCGTAGACCGATTGCGGGAGGTGGAATCCCTCCGGCAATTGCGATCCATAGAAGCGCTCCTCCGGCGGAGGCGGTGGAGGTTCGCGATGCTTCACCGCGCAGGCGGCAAGCACGGCCTTGAGCTGCACTGGCCGATAGTGTTCGACAAGGCTCGGAGGTGGATCTTGCTCGTCCGTCTGTTGCGACATCAGGGTCCTCATGGGAACGGCTCGTCACCGATAACAGTGCCAGCCAATCGATCTCACCGCAACTGCTCGCCGGCATCGTCGTCGTCGAACCGTGCGACATTGGACAGTTGACCTCCGGCCGCTCCGGGTTTCCTTTATGGTCCGGGATAATCCGGCGATCAGTGCGACCGCTCGTCGACTTTCACATCAGCCCGCACCCGCCGGCAGACAAGAACACGCATTCAACGAGGATATCGAACATGCAGGATCCCCTGGCGAAACTTGGCCTGAAGCACCCGCTGATCGTCGCGCCGATGGCCGGTGGCCCCTCGTCGCCGGAACTCGTCATCGCATCATCGGCATCGGGAGCATTGGGGTCGATCGGTGCTGCCTATTCGAGCCCGGCGGCCATCACCGAGTTCGTCGACAAAGTTCGTGCACGTACCGACCGCCCTTTTGCGATCAATCTCTTCATTCAGCACCCGCAGCCGCAGATCGACGCAACCACGGTCGAACGGGCCCTGGCGGCAACGGCGAGGTACCGAGACGAACTGGATCTGCCTACGCCGCAATTCGCCGCGCCCTATGAAGAGGATTTCGATCAGCAGTTCGAGGCGGTGCTGAAGGCGAAGCCGGATGTCCTCAGTTTCGTGTTTGGCGTACTTCCTGCCGAACACACGCGAGCCGCGCGCGGGGCCGGGATGCTGATCGTCGGCACCGCGACGACACCGGAGGAAGCAGAGGCGCTCGAAGAAAGCGGCGTGGATGCGATTACCCTCCAGGGTTTTGAAGCCGGCGGCCATCGCGGCATCTTCGATCCCGAGGCCAAGGACAGTGAAATCGGGCTTCGGGACCTGCTGACCCGAACCCTTCCGAAGGCCAAGGTGCCACTGATCGCGGCAGGCGGCATCATGACGGCTGCGGACATCCGGTCGTCGCTTTCCATGGGCGCCAGTGCCGTGCAGATGGGCACGGCTTTCCTCGCCACCACCGAAGCCGGAACCTCGGCGCCCTACCGGACAGCGCTGCGGGGTGCAGAACGCACGACGCGGACAACGCGCTCCTTCTCCGGCCGGTTTGCGCGTGGCATCGAGAACCGCTTCATGAACGAGGTGGACGCCGCCGCCGTCATGCCTTTCCCGGCTCAGAACAAGTTCACGCGCGATATCAGAGGCGCGTCGGCAGCAAAGGGATCGTCGGACTTCCTCTCCCTTTGGGCTGGAACCGGCAAGGGAGAGCTTTGGCAAGGCTCAGCTGCCAACCTGATCGAAAAGCTGTTTGCCGACTGATCGCCCGTTGCTCGAAATGTGCCTCCGAAGCCGTTGACGACAGGATAGAGCCTTCCCCTTTACTTCCGCCAAAACGTGGGTGAATGCTAGGCGATTGGCAATGATCATCGCGAAAGTCGGCAGAATGGATCGTATCGACGCAATGAAGGTGTTCGTGACAGCAGTCGACGAAGGCAGCCTTGCGGCCGCAGCCCGGCGGCTGAAACGATCACCGACGGCGGTCAGCCGCGCCCTGAACCTGCTCGAAGCCCATGTCGGGGTGGAGTTGCTGCATCGAACGACGCGATCGCTGAAGCTCAGCGAAGCCGGCCAGCGCTATGCAGCCGCCTGCCGGCGGGTGCTGATCGATCTCGAAGAGGCCGACATGCTCGCAGGTGGCGAACGTGCAGCCCCTCGCGGCACGCTGACGATCTCCGCGCCACCGATCGTTGGCGAAGAGGTCCTGCGCCCGATCCTCGACGACTTCCTCCACCAATATCCTGCAGTTTCGGCCCGGCTTCTCCTGCTCGACCGCTTCGTGAACCTTGTCGACGAAGGTGTCGATATCGCGCTCCGAATCGGCCATCTCGCGGACTCTTCGCTGATTTCAACACGGATCGGCGGCGATGTCCGGCGCGTCGTCGTCGGCTCGCCTCGCTATCTGGCCAACCACCCGCGGATCGACGAGCCAGCCGATCTCGCCAAACACCAGATCGTGGCCTTCACCAACTTCGGTCTCGATTCCTGGACGTTCACGCCAGTCGAGGGCTCCTTGATCCCCCGCACGGTACAGTTCACGCCGCGGTGCATCGTCAACAGCGTGCGTGCTGCAGTCGATTCTGCCGCCGCGGGTACCGGCCTGACCCGGCTCTACTCCTACCACGTCGCGCGCTACGTCAGCGATGGGCGGCTGAAAATCGTGCTGGCCGACGCCGAGCATTCGCCGATGCCGGTCCACCTTCTTGCGCCGCAGGGCCGCATGTCGGTTCCGAAGGTTCGCGCCTTTGCCGATTTCGCGCTGCCGCGTCTGCGGACTGAGTTCTCGCGGATGGCAACGGAAGCCGGCACTCTCGCCTGATTATGCCAATTATCGGTTGATTGACTACCGAACGCCGCTAATTCTCCCAATCATCGGATAGGTCTAAATCTGATTGCACCAACGCCGAGGGCGGAGGGCGGGCCGCACAGAGCGCCCGTTGCAATCGAAGAAGGATCATATCCATGAGCAACGAACAGAAGGTCGCCATCATCACCGGTGCATCGCAGGGTATCGGCGCCGCCCTGGTCCAGGCCTACCGCGATCGCAACTATCGTGTCGTCGCCACGTCCCGGTCCATCCAGGAAAGTTCGGATGCCGGCGTTCTCAGTGTAGCCGGCGATATCAGCAAGCCGGAGACCGCAGAGCGGGTCATTCGCCAGGCTCTGGAACGGTTCGGCAGGATCGACACGCTGGTCAACAACGCCGGTGTCTTCACCGCCAAGCCGTTCACCGAGTTCACCCAGGAAGACTATGATTTGAACCTCGGGGTCAACGTCGCCGGTTTCTTCCATATCACCCAGCACGCCGCCCGCGAGATGCTGAAGCAGGGCTCCGGTCACATCGTCAGCATCACGACCAGCCTCGTGAACCAGCCGATTGCCGGTGTTCCGGCTGCTCTGGCATCGATCACCAAGGGTGGTCTGAATTCCGTGACCCAGGCGCTCGCGATCGAATTCGCCCAGTCCGGCATCCGCGTCAACGCGGTCTCGCCGGGCATCATCAAGACCCCGATGCACCCGCCGGAAACGCACGCGGCACTCTCGACGCTGCACCCCGTCGGCCGCATGGGCGATATCCGCGATATCGTCGACGCCGTCCTTTATCTGGAGAACGCCGGTTTCGTGACGGGTGAGATTCTGCACGTCGATGGCGGTCAGAACGCAGGGCGCTGGTAACAGCATAGGGGATGTCCGGGAGCGACCATTGCCTAATCCTGGCCGCTCCCCCCTCCCCTTACAATGCAGACGATACGGCACCTGATGGTGCCGGCAACATCCAGATCTGAAGAGGAGACGGCAATGCCGATCGTTACAGTTCAGGTGACCCGCGAAGGCACCACTCAAGACCGCAAGTCGGTCACGGCCGAGGAAAAGGCCGAAATCATCAAGGGCGTGAGCCAGGTCCTGCTCGACGTGCTCAACAAGCCGCTGGAATCCACCTACGTTGTCATCGAGGAAGTCGAGCTCGACAATTGGGGCTGGGGCGGTCTGCCGACCGCGCAATATCGCGCCCTGCTGGCCGCTCAAGCAAAGGCCTGACACCGCCGATCAGACGTTCCTGCAACCCGCCGCTTGTCCGCAAGCGGCGGGTTTCGTTTGCGAAATTGTGTCGAAATGTATCCGAAGGTGCTTGCATTACATTCGCATGCAAGTCTGGATGTCGCGAACACACCGAGGACATATCCTGGGCGCCAATGAGACTGAGCGGATGTTCCCCGGCCCTGCCCAGGTGGTGCCGCAAGGACGCGAAGACCAGAACGGATTTGAGGAGTTTGCTCGATGGAGCATATCGACCATGTGCTGATTGTCGATGACGACCGTGAGATCCGCGAACTCGTGTCTGGTTACCTCAAGAAGAACGGGCTGCGCGCAACCGCCGTCGCCGATGGGCGACAGATGCGCAGCTTCCTCGAGGGCGATACCGTCGATCTCATCGTGCTCGACGTGATGATGCCGGGCGACGACGGGCTCGTGCTCAGCCGCGAGCTGCGGGCCGGCAAGCACAAGGCGATCCCGATCATCATGCTGACGGCCCGCAGCGACGAGATGGACCGGATCCTGGGGCTCGAGATGGGGGCCGATGACTATCTCTCCAAGCCGTTCTCCGCGCGCGAGCTGCTTGCCCGCATCAAGGCGGTGCTCCGGCGTGCGCGCATGCTGCCGCCAAACCTCCAGATCTCGGAGGCTGGGCAACTGCTGCGCTTCGGTCAGTGGAAACTCGATACGACCGCCCGGCATCTGATCGATGCAGACGGCACGGTAATTGCGCTGAGCGGCGCTGAATATCGGCTGCTGAAGGTCTTCATCGATCACCCCCAGCGCGTGCTCAACCGCGACCAGCTTCTCAACCTCACCCAGGGTCGCGAGGCCGATCTCTTCGATCGCTCGATCGATCTGCTCGTCAGCCGTGTTCGCCAACGGCTCGGCGATGATGCCCGCGAGCCGACCTACATCAAGACGGTGCGCAGTGAAGGTTATGTCTTTTCGGTCCCGATAGAAATCGTGGAGGCGCGCGAATGACGACGAGCGCAAACCCAGGAAGCATTCGACTGTGGCCGCGCACGCTCAGGGCGCGGCTCTTTGTTATCCTGCTGGCCGGTCTGACTATCGCGCATGTCATGTCGTTCACCGTGCTGTTCTTCGAGCGCTACATGGCCGCGAGATCGGTCATGTTCGATACGCTCGAAAACGAAATCGCCACGTCTATCGCCATACTCGATCGTCTGCCCGCGCCCGAGCGTGCCTCGTGGCTCCCTCGCCTGGACCGCGATAATTACGGCTTCCTTCTCGGACCTGGCGTTGCGGGCAATCCGTCGCTCGACCCGGCCGCCACGGAGATCGCGACGAAGATCGAGCGGGCGACCGGCCTTCAATTTCCGGTCAAAGTCGAAACTATCCCGGGCGAACGTCGCCATCTGCAGGCGCATCTGACATTGAGCGACGGTTCGCCGCTGACGATCGACGTCTTTCCCAAGGGTGTCATGCCATTGGCAAACTGGTTGCCCTTCGTGCTCGTGGCCCAACTCGTGCTTCTGCTCCTGTGCAGTTGGTTCGCCATGCGTCAGGCGGTGCGCCCGCTCGTCAACCTTGCCGCGGCTGCCGATACGCTGGACCCGAACCGGAATACGCCGCGCCTCAGCGAAACCGGACCCACCGAGGTCGCCTACGCGGCGACTGCGTTCAATGCCATGCGCGACCGCATTGCCCAGTATCTCGAAGAGCGGGTTCAGATCCTCGCTGCGATTTCCCACGATCTGCAGACGCCGATTACACGCATGAAGCTGCGCGCCGAAATGGCGGATGATTTCGCCGACCGGGAGAAGCTGATCCAGGATCTCGGCCAGATCGAAAGTCTGGTCAAGGAAGGTGTCGCCTATGCTCGAAGCGCCCACGGCAATGTCGAAAAGGCGACACGCATCGATCTTGCCTCCTTTGTCGAAAGCCTTGTCTATGACTATCAGGACACCGGCAAGGCGGTTAGCACAAACGATGGCGATGGCGGCGCGATCACCACCCGGCCCCAGGCGCTGAGACGCATCCTTACCAACCTGGTCGACAACGCACTCAAGTTTGGTGGCAGCGCGGAGATCGAAGTCAGGCGGCTGGCGGACGACACGGTGACCATCAAGGTGCTCGACCGCGGACCCGGCATTCCCACTGACCAGCTGGATGCCGTACTCAAACCCTTCGTCCGGCTGGAGGATTCCCGCAACCGCGACACCGGCGGAACCGGCCTCGGCCTTGCCATTGCCCAACAGCTTGCGGCCTCCATCGATGCCTCACTGAAGCTGACCAACCGCGACGGCGGTGGATTGGTTGCAGAACTCGCCATTCGTCGCCTTCCGGCATGAGGCACAACAAGGCGCGGTGACTTCACATGCCTGCGCCTCAGCCGCTCTCGGAACGACCAATCCTCCAATAAAAAAAGCGGCGGCCTCATCGGCCGCCGCCTTCGTGGATCAAGCTACTGAAGGTTGCCGCAACCAGCATCCCCGTTAGATGAGATTGATCGTCACATCGATGTTGCCGCGCGTCGCCTTGGAATAGGGGCACGTCTGGTGCGCGGCATCGACCAACTGGCGCGCAACATCGGCGTCGATCCCCGGCAGGCTGACATTCAGCCGCGCCTGCAGGAAATAGCCTCCGTCGCGGTTACGCAGGTCCACCTCGGCATCGACGGCAAGGTCGGCCGGAAGCGCGACCTTCCGTTGGCCAGCCGCCAGTCCGATTGCACCGATGAAGCAAGCCGACCAGCCGGCGGCGAAAAGCTGCTCCGGGTTCGTCCCTGGCCGTGCGCTGCCGGGCGTCGAGAGCTTGACGTCCAGACGCCCGTCGTCGCTCTGGGAGGCGCCGTCGCGGCCGCCGGTTGTGTGGGTCTTGCCGGTGTAGAGTATCTTTTCAGCTTCACTCATCGTGCTCTTCCTTTCGACAGGTGTTCCTTTCGGGCCCGATTGCCCCGTGCGACTGTCGAGACACAGATGGCGCGCGACAGGTGTATGGGATGTTTCAGCGACAAGCGGAAATGTGTGGAAGTCTGCCAAGTACCGGAGCTGATACACGCTGATACGAAGGCGGCCATCTGGTGCATGCGGATCGGCGCGCGTGAAACGCGCTCGGCCCGGCGTCTTTCCGTGCCGGGCAGTTTTCAATATGCATCGGCACGCAAAAAAGCGCGGGCCCGGTGAACCGGAACCCGCGCCTCCACGCAATCAGCGGGAGAAAAACTAGAAGCGGTCGACGTCGATGATCGCTTGGGCGAAGGCGGACGGCGCCTCCTGCGGCAGGTTGTGGCCGATGCCGCCGGTGGCCAGCCGATGCTCGTACTTGCCGGAGAAGCGCTTGGCATAGGCTGCGGGGTCCGGATGCGGAGCACCGTTGGCGTCGCCCTCGAGTGTAATGGTCGGCACCGTAATGGTCGGGAACTGCGCGAGCCGCCTTTCGAGATCGTCAAACTTTGCTTCGCCCTCGGCGAGACTGAGCCGCCAGCGGTAATTGTGGATCGAGACATCGACATGATCAGGGTTTTCGAGCGCCTCGGCGCTCCTGTCGAAGGTGGCATCGTCGAAATCCCACTTGGGCGAAGCGAGCTTCCAGATCAGTCTGGCGAACTCCTTGTGGTTCTGCTTGTAGCCCTCATACCCCCGCTCGGTGGCGAAGTAGAACTGATACCACCAGGCAAGCTCGGCCTGCGGTGACAACGGCTTCCTGTTCACCTCCTGGCTGCCGATCAGGTAGCCGCTGACCGAGACCATCGCCTTGCAACGCTCGGGCCAGAGTGCGGCGATGATGTTGGCGGTGCGCGCACCCCAGTCGCAGCCGCCGATGACCGCCTGCTCGATCTTGAGCGCATCCATCATGGCAATGATGTCCGCGGCAATTGCCGCCTGTTGGCCGTTGCGCGGTGTGTCGGCGGAGAGGAACCGGGTCGTGCCGTAGCCGCGCAGATAAGGAACGATGACACGATAGCCGGCATCGGCCAGGAGCGGCGCCACATCCACATAGGTGTGGATGTCATAGGGCCAGCCGTGCAGCAGGATCACGACCGGCGCATCGCTTGCGCCAAGTTCGGCGTAGCCGACGTTCAAGACGCCAGCATCGATCTGCTTGAGGCTCGCGAAGGATTTGTTCGTCCCGGGAGTGACGGTCGGAAGGCGCGGCGCCTCGCCGTTTGCTGCTTGCGCCCTCGCGACGCTCACTGATGCGAACTGCGTCGCCGCAAGCGAGAGTGCGAGTGCGCCGAGGAAACGACGGCGTGGGTGATTGATTTCGTCCGACATTGGCTGCCTCCGGTGAACTGAGCTGTCATCAGAGATGGAGCACCTGTGTAACGCGGTCGTGTGCTTTGCGGCTCCTATTGCAAGCAAGTGTAGAGTACCAAGCGGCGGATACACGGCGATACAAATTTCGGCAGAAGGAGACCAATCGCTGTGCCGTTCAGGCGATGCCTTCGCGCGCATTGCGTCGGATCGTCTGTGGCGGCTGTCCGAGCGTGCGCAGAAAAGCCCGACGCATGCGGTCGCTGTCGGCAAAACCGGTCTCCTCGGCAATCACGTCCATCGAGTGGCGTCCCTGCTCCATCAACAGGCGCGCCGCTTCCACGCGCAGATGCTCGACCGCTTTCGCCGGCGACTGCCCGGTTTCCGAGCGGAAGGCACGGCTGAACTGCCGCGCACTCAGGCCTGCGGCGTCCGCGAGCTCCTCGACCGACAAGACGCTGCGCAGGTTCGCCTTGGCATAGTTGACCGACTTCTGGATGCGGTCCGACTTCGGATCGAGTTCGAGCAATGCGGAAAACTGTGACTGGCCGCCGGCGCGCCGATGATAGACGACAAGCTTGCGCGCCACCTGGCGCGCGACATCCTCGCCATGGTCCTTCTCGATCATCGCCAGCGCCAGATCGATGCTGGCCGTCATGCCTGCCGAGGTCCACACGCTGCCATCGACGATGAAGATGCGATCCTCCTCGACCCGCACCTCCGGGAAACGCTCCCGCAACTGGCGCGCAAACACCCAATGAGTCGTGGCGCGGCGCCCGTCCAGCAATCCGGACTCAGCGAGGATGAATGCACCGGTACAAGGCGCAGCCACCCGCCGCGAGGCCTTGAGCGCCTGACGCGCGAACGCGACCAACCCTGACGTTACCGGTTCGATCTCGGTGCCCGCTCCAAACATGACGGTCTCGTAGGCGGTATAGTCGAAGGCCTTCGTCAGCACGCCGAAACCGGCGGACGACTTGATCTCGCCGCCGACCTCGGACAGCAATTCGATCTCGTAGACCTGTTCCCCAAGCGTCAGATTGGCGACCTCGAAGGCAGTGACCGCCGCAAACCCCATGAGCTGAAATCCTGGAAAGACAACGTAGCCAATCCTGTGCATGTCATACCACTCCTGTCCGGAATGATCGCTTATAGCAGATTTGCGCCATGAAGGGAATGTGGCGGCCTTGGGACTGCCTCATTCGGGCAACGGTTTTCCGGCATGCTCTGCGACCATGTGGGCGGCATACCAATCCGGCCAGTTGTGGTCGTGTTGTCCACCGTGGCGCTTCTCGTGTTCGCCGTGCGCGGCGGCGGCGCGACGCAGCGCCGCCGCAAGATCGGCCACCGAAGCGAATTCCGTGGCATCGGCGTCCACGCGGCCAGGCAGGCGCTCGGTCACTTCCTGCAGCAGCCAGCCGTTCCCATCGGGATCGCTGAAGGTCGCATAGGAGCGGTAGCTGCTACGGGCCGGATCACGGCCGCTGATCGCCGGTTTCCCAGGACCTTCGCGATGGAAGATTTCGCTGACCTCCGCACCGCCCTTGATGAGTTGCGAACGAGCCGCCTCGATATCAGAGACGACCAGATAGAGGCCGCTCGCCGATCCAGGAGGGGCCGAGGTCAACCCCGTGCCGAAGTGGATGGACGCCGGCGAGCCGGGCGGCGTGAACTGGACGACCCGAAACGTATCGCCGACCGGGAAATCCGCATCGAGCCGCCAACCAAGATTGGCGTAAAAGGCCCTGGCGCGGTCAACATCCGAAACGGGTATGAGCGCGACTTCGAACTTAAAGTCGACGGTTTGCGCTCTCTTTTCGCTACCTGCACTTGTCATGACACTTCTCCTTTCTTGCAACAGCGGGGCGCGCTCTCGCACGCCCCTTTCTGTCAGCTCGGTTGACGCAGTGACTTGAAGGAAGCTCTCAATTCATCGACCAGGGCTTCCGGCTGTTCCCAGGCTGCAAAATGTCCGCCCTTGGCGAGACGATTATAATGGATAAGCTTCGGGAACGCCTTCTCCGCCCAGGACTTCGGCGCCTGATAAAGTTCGTCCGGGAAGGCGCTGACAGCCACGGGAATCTGGATGCCCTTCGGCTGGAAGAACGCGAGCTTGTTCTCCCAGTAGAGACGCGCCGATGACACGGCAGTATTGGTCAGCCAATAGAGCGTGATGTTGTCGAGCACATCATCGCGGCTCAGGCCCTCCGACTGACCGTCGAAGACGCGGGCGATCAGTTCGTAGCTACGAGCGTCATGGTCCAGCATCCAGCTGGCAAGCCCGATCGGCGAGTCCTCGATGCCATAAAGCGTCTGCGGACGCTTGCTCATCTCCTGCGCATAGGACAGGCCGTTCTTGTAGAAGAAATCGAGCTGGTCATAGGCACGGCGCTCGTCGGCCGAGAGATTGGATGGCGCTGGACCACCGGCGTCGAGGCTCTTCTGGATCTCGGCCGGGACGGTCGCCGGCATGTTTGTGTGGATGCCCAGCAATCCGGCCGGCTGCTGCAGGGCCATCTGTTCCGTGACGGCATCGCCCCAGTCACCGCCCTGCGCGATATAGTGGGTATAACCCAGCCGTTGCATCAGGATCGCCCAGGCCCGCGCGATCCGCACCGGATCCCAGCCGCGTTCGGTGGGCTTGCCGGAGAAGCCGTAGCCCGGGAGCGAGGGAATGACCACGTCGAAGGCATCGGCTTCGCTGCCGCCGTGCGCCGTCGGGTTCACGAGAGGATCGATGATTTTCAGCTGTTCGATGATCGAGCCCGGCCAGCCATGGGTCACGATAAGAGGCATCGCGTTCTTGTGCTTCGACCGCACGTGGATGAAATGGATGTCGACGCCGTCGATGTTGGTCACGAACTGCGGCAGGCCGTTGAGCTTCTTCTCGACCCTGCGCCAATCGTACTTGGTGGCCCAATAGTCGGCGAGCTTTTGCATGGTAGCGAGTTGCACGCCCTGGGTGCCATCGTTGACCAATTCGCGGTCGGGCCACTTGGTCGCCTGAATGCGCTGCTTAAGGTCGGAAAGCGCCGCATCGCTGGCATGAAACTGGAATGGGCGGATGGATTCGTCTGCCGCAGGCTTTGCGGCAGCGGTGATCTGGGCACCGCCCACCGAGGAGGCATCTGCGGCATGGGCGGCGAACGGCGGAAGCAGGATCGCGATCGCTCCGGACAGCGCGAAGGCGGCCAAGCGACTGCTCTTGGCAGTTGGCAAATAGCGTCTGGACATCATCATTCTCCTGGTTCGAGTTGAGGCGATGCCAGAGGCATCGCCAGGTAATTCCGGGATGGGAGGAGCCCGGAAGCAGATCGGGGGCTATCCCCCGATGTTGTAGCGAGCGGCGGGTGCGCTCCTGGAAAGGTTCGGCATGAGTTTTTGGCGGGCCGCCTCATAGGTTGCCCAATCTGCGGCATCCGGCAGCGCCGGGATCGTGATCACCTCGCCTTGGTCGAGACCGGCAAGTGCGGCATCAACCATGTCTTCGGCCCGCATGACGATCTCGCTTGGAACATGTTCGAGCGGAGTGCCGGCAATGCCCCAGAAATCGGTCGCAGTCGCCCCCGGCAGCACGGCCTGGATGCGGATGTTCTTGTCGGCAAGTTCCTTCTGAAGCGACAAGGTGAAGGCCAGCACGAAGGCCTTCGTGCCACCGTAGACGCCGTTCAGAAGCTCCGGCGCAACGCCGACGATCGAGGCGATGTTGATGATCGTGGCGGCGCCACGTGCAGCAAATCCGGGCGCGGCCGCATAGGTCAGGCGCGTCAGCGCGCTGACATTGAGCGTGATCATCTCCTCCATCTTGTCGACATCGGACGCGAGCAGCGGCGCAGTAGCACCAACCCCGGCGTTGTTGATCAGCACCGTGATGCTCGCGTCACTTTTGAGGATGTTCTCGACCCGCCGGACATCGTCCTTGTTGCCGAGATCCGCAGCGACGACTTCGATGGCGCGTCCCGTCTCGTCCGCCAGGCGGCTGGCGAGATCATTCAATCGCTCGCGGTTGCGGGCAACGAGGATCAGATCGAGGCCGCGGCGGGCCAGGCGATCGGCATAGATTGCACCGATACCGGATGATGCGCCGGTGATGAGTGCCGTACCTTTGGAATTTCTGCTCATTTCAAGCTCCTTTGCCTTGGTTGGAGCCTCGATGTTAGGGTGAAACGTCGACGTCTCAAATGTCATAATTCCAGCACTTTACGCCATTGCGCCCGCACCGGCTTTCTACGACCGCATGGGGCCGGATGCGAACCAAATTTCGCCGTGACCATGCGTGCGCGGTGTATCCGAGATGTGTTCGGGAGCGGCGTCTGTGTATCTCAATGTTCAAAAGGGCGAGCGCGACTGCAGACCGATACGCAATGCTCAGGGGTTCCGCGGCGGCACCTTGCGAGTCTGCAAAAGCGAACGGGGCCGACGCAGTGTCGACCCCGCTCCAGAACATCCACACGCCGATCGGCTTCGCTGGAAAACACAGCGGACCGACGGGTCAGAGATTGTAGAGGCTGCGCGCAAACGCGCCGATGCCTATTTCGTCGAGGAGGCTGAGCGGAGCACGGAAAGTCACACGGGCCACACCCGGGTGGCGGCCGATTTCGATGGCCCCGGCAATGGTCGCGCGGTTCATCACTTCCGGAACGCTGATACCAAAGAGCTCCGCAGCGCGTTCCAGCCCGTTTTCGGTTGCTTCATTCAGGTTCGCACCGGTGCCGATGAAGGTGACCGGGGCATCGGCCTCGATGTCGCGAACACCATGCTTACGCGCAAGCGCTTCCACCCGGGTGCGTTCTGCATCGTCGAGCGGACGCGCCAGAAACGGCACGTCGTCCAGAACCGGCAGCAGGATCGGTCCGTCGATCTTGAGCCCCTTGATGACGTGAACCTCCAGCGTCACTGTCCCGGAGACATCACAGGTATGGCCAGCGATTTCGCCGTCTCCCTGCATTGCGTGCATGTCGCCCATATAGACGCCGCCACCCGGAACTTTGACCGGGCATATCAGGATCGCCCCTTCCCGCACCGTGTTCACGTCCAGATGGCCGTCGGTCTTGTGCTTGGTGAGTTCCTCCGCCGTGAGGGAATAGGCATGCGGAGCATCGGTCAGGAACTGGCCGAAATCGCCGGCATTGTGTGAGTCCGGCATCGCCTTCGAGGGCGTGGTGCCCAATTGGCCTAGGAAGGGCCGCAGCCGTGTGGCAACACCGACGAGATCGGCCGGCGCGAAGGTCAGGATCGGATGCTGGATCGAGCTGTCAGGCAAGGCCATCAGGCGATCCGCATCTGTGGCGAAGGCCTCCGCGACGGATTTCCCGACGGTGAGGCCGACCCGGCGCTCATCGTCGAAGGCGATCGTGTAGCCATTGGTGAAGATGAACGGCGTCGCGTCCGCACCGCAGTTTTCGCAGCGGATCGCGGCCTGGCCGATGCCCTCCACCCTCGTGCGCGGCCATTGCGTGCCGCAGCCCGGGCAAACGGCGGCACAGAAGGGATCACCATTGAAGCGGCCCACCACCACCTCGTCGTTTCCGGAGGCCGTCGCCGCCGAGGTGACGACCAGCGATCGGATCCGGATGGCGATCGCATCGCCGACCTCGGCGCCCGCAACGGCCACCGGCCGCGTGACCTCATGTCCGCCGCGGATTTCGGGTGTGATCATTGGCCCCCAACATCCCGGCGCCGTGTTCGCGATAATGACACCGCCATCGGCGACGGGGCCGAGCATCGGCTCCGCCGGGTCGAGTATCCCGTTGGTCAACTCGTTGACGAATACCGTCCGAGCAGCGACGGTATGGCGCTCTCCTGCTTTCTCAAGCATGTGACTTTCCTCCGTGTTGATTGGTTTCAAGGGTTGGTGCCGCCGGTCTTCACGGCGTGATCGTCAATCGAGGAACGGGCTGGAATGCTCCTCATGCGGCGCTTCCTGCAGCAATCCTCCGTCCTCAAACGCGGCCACCTGCGGCCGAACGGTGGCCGTTGCGGACGTCGAACCGGCGACGAGCGCGGCAAGAAGCGAAGGCTCTCCCGGATCGCTATCCCAAGCGCATGGTGCGGCCGCGAGGACGGCGATGGCGAAAGCTGTTGCGAAGATACGCATGATGGCTCCTTCCGTTGATCATGACTGCTGCGGCTCGCCCGTTACCGAGGACCCGAGCCTTGCTCGCAGACAGAGTGTCCCTTGGGCGTATCGCGGATGTGTGCAGGCAGCCGCGAAACTGTATCCTTATGTAGAAGGCTGACTGGCTCGGCCCCTCCCGATACGCGTGTGCAGCGCACGCGCTCGTCGACGCACCCTGTCGTTCTTAAGGATTCCCGCAAGCTCGCGACCAGCTACGACGCGCTGCCTGCGACAAGCACCGGCTTCTCGCGATAGAAGTCCGGGAACAGATGGTGCAGCGCTCCGATCTTCGGTTGCTCGTAGATGACCACATAGGGCTGGCCTGGATTGTTGTAGACGTAATCCTGGTGATAGGCCTCCGCTTGATAGAAAGCCTTTCCAGGTTCGACCGTCGTCGCAAGCGGCCGAGCAAAGACGGCCGCCGCGGTCAGTTGCGCAATATAGTCGGAGGCGACCTTCGCCTGCGCTTCATCGCGCGGGAAGATCGCCGATCGGTATTGCGGTCCGCTGTCCGGCCCCTGCCCGTCGACCTGTGTCGGATCATGTGCGACCGAGAAGTAGATCTCGAGCAGTCGCCCATAACTGATCTTCTTGGGATCGAAAGTGATCTCCACCGCTTCGGCGTGGCCGGTGGTTCCGGTTTCCGTCAGTTCATAGGTTGCCGTCTCCGCGCTGCCGCCGGCATAACCGGACCTGACGCCCGTGACGCCGACCACATGCTGAAACACGGCTTGCACACCCCAGAAGCAACCGCCTGCGAGCACGGCCGTCTGCGTTGCCTCCGTTGAAGCGACATCATGGAGCGCCTTGGGAATGGGTTTGACCTGCTGCGCCGCCGTCTGCTCGTCCAAGGCGAGGATCAGCCCGCCGCCGACTATTGCCAGTGCGACGAGCAGACGTCGGCCAAGGGCGGGCATGCGGCGCCCGTGCTGCTGTTGTTTGTCGGCCATCTCTCAACTCTCATCCAAATGTGAAAACGAAGGCTTCTGCGCCGGGCTCGAGAAAGCGGATCTCGAACGTCCGTTCCCGCGCCGCGCCTGATTGGCGCACAAGCTGATAGAGGCGCGTCTCCGTGACCGTCCCCCTTCCGGACGCGTCGATATCCGAGCCACGGTCTGCTGCGGGCGGCGCGCCATCCACCGTCACCTGAAACCGGATCGGTTTGCCGCCGGCGCCAGGCCCCAGAACCAAGTGCAGATCGCGGGCGCGAAACCGGTAGGTGATACCGCCGCCCGCTTCGTTGACACGCGCCTGCTGGGCTCCGACTGTCCAGTTGCCGGTGAGGCCCCACTCGTTGAGACGCGGGCTATCGATCGTGTACCGCTTGGCGCTGTCTGCGGAGACGCCTTCCGGAGACACGAAATTCGCGGCCCTCTCATACCCGACATAGGTCTCGCTCGATCCGAGGCGGGAAAGGTCGGGCGCGGCTTCTGCGCCTTTCGCATCCGGTTTGACGTAGTTTTCTTCGGCCTTCCGCTTTCCCGCGGCCTCCGCCAGCAAATCCTGGATCACCCGCTCGGAACCCTCATAGTCGCCTTCGCCGAAATGCGTGTAGCGGATCTGCCCCTCGGCATCGATGAAGTAGTGGGCCGGCCAGTAGCTGTTGGAGAAGGCGCGCCAGATGGCGAAGTCGTTGTCGATCGCCACCGGGTAGGTGATCTTGAAGTCCCGCACCGCCTTCTCGACGTTGCCGATCTGCTTCTCGAAGGCAAACTCCGGCGCGTGCACCCCGATCACGACCAGGCCCTGGTCCCGGTACTTCTCCGCCCAGGCCCGGACATAGGGGATGGTGCGGATGCAGTTGATGCAGGAGTAGGTCCAGAAATCGACAAGGACGACCTTGCCGCGAAGCTCGGCCGGCGTCAGCGGCTTGGAATTCAGCCACTGAACGGCGCCGTCGAGCGACGGGAACGACCCTTCGACCGGCAGATCGCTGCGATAGTCCGCCTGTCGCGTATCCTTCGCGGCAACGGTCATGCGCGTGCTGGCGACGTCCACAGGTGACGCATCGCTGCGCAGGCGATCGAGAATCGACTGTTCGAAGCCCGACGTACTCGCATAGGAAAGCTGCGCCAGCAGGCCTGTGTCGAGGCCAAGGGCGATGGCCGCGACGCCGGCAAGGACTGCGATCCCAAGGCCCTGCCTGATCCGGTCGCCGATGCCGAGGAAACGCTTCATCGCCGCAAACACCCGTGCGCCGGCAAGAACGGCCAGCGCCAGCGAGGTCGCGGCACCGGCAGCATAGGCGACAAGCAGCAGCGTCGTCTGCACGTTCGCACCGTTAAGCGCCGCGCCGGTCAGCACCAGGCCGAGCACCGGCCCGGCGCAGGGCGCCCAGAGCAGTCCGGTCGCCACACCGAGCAGGATAGCCCCACCGATGCTGCCCTTCTCCCCGGTCGTGGCCTTTCTCGACAGCCGATTGCCGAGTGCGACGAGCGGGCCGGTCACGAAAGCCGAGGCCCGCGTTGAGAGCAGCGTTACGCCGAAGACGGCGAGCAGCGCGATCGCGGCATAGCGGCCAAACGCGTTCGCCTGAACCGCCCAATTGCCGCCGAGTGCTGCAAGCGAGGCGATCGCCGCAAAGGTCACGATCTTGGCAAGTAGCATTGGAAGAATGCTGGTGGAAAAGGGTTGGCCGGCGCGGGCAAACACGAATGGCAAGACCGGCAGGATACAGGGACTGACGATGGTCAGCACGCCCGCAAGATAGGCTACAACAAAGAGGATCATCATCGTCTCTCCGCACTGGATCAATGCCCGAGGCAGTGATCACTTGATATGTGCGGCAGAGGACCATCGTGGCGTATCGCGGATGTTTCCGATCGATGGAGAATTGTATCTCAGTGCAACAGCCGCGGTGCTTGCGGGGTGGCGGCACGTCGCGATACACGCTTACGGCCAGTTGTTCGCTCGAACCGGCGGGCACTAGGGACCAAAACAAAGGAGGCCAGGACGGGCCCGGCCTCGATTGATAGGCAGCGTATGCTATCAGCTCAGAACGTGCTTCGCCCCGGAGCAGCCTCCAGCAAGGTTCTCGTATAGGGATGGCTTGGCGCCTGCAGCACCATTGCAGCCGTCCCCCGTTCGACGATCTCGCCCTTCTGCATCACCACGATCTCATCGCTGATCTGGGCTGCGACCCGCAGGTCGTGGGTGATGAACACGATGGCGAGCTGTAGCCTCTCCTGCAAATCGCGAAGCAGCGCCAGCACCTGCGCCTGGACCGAGACATCAAGCGCCGAGACGCTTTCGTCGGCGATCAGCACATCCGGCTGCATGGCAAGCGCCCGGGCAATGCCGATGCGCTGCCGCTGGCCGCCGGAAAAAGCGCCGGGCTTGCGCCAATAGGCGCCCTTGTGCAGGCCAACGAGATCGAGAAGCTCCTCCGTCCGCCGCCGCGCCTCAGTGGAATTTGCGCCCGCAAGGCGTGCAGCGCGCGCGATCATCGGGCCGACCCTGCGGCGCGGATTAAGCGAGCCGAAGGGATCCTGAAAGATCATCTGGATCGTGCGTCGATACTTCTCGAGCTTCTTGCCCGGCAGGGCCAGAATGTCGGTGCCCGCCACCTCGACACGCCCGCCCTTCGCCTCGATCAGCCGGATCATCGCCTTGGCAAGCGTCGACTTTCCGCAACCGGATTCTCCGACGATGGAGACGACCCGTCCGGGTGCAAGGCTGAGATCGATGTCCCTCAACACGGCCAACGCGCCATAGGAGTGCTGCAAGCCGCGGACGGCAAGCACTGGGTCCGCTTGTGCCGCGGCCGGACGATCGTGCGGATTAAGGCTTGGAACCGCTGCGATCAAAGCTTGGGTATAGGGATGTTGCGGTGCTGTCAGCACCTGCTTCGCCACGCCGATCTCGACGATCTCGCCATGCTTCATCACCGCGACCCGGTCAGCGATATCGGCGACGACGCCGAAATCATGGGTGATGAAGACGATGCCGTGGCCATGGACGTCTCTGAGTTCGCCGATCAGCTTCAGGACCTGTGCCTGGGTGGTCACGTCGAGCGCAGTCGTCGGCTCGTCGGCAATGAGCACGCGCGGGTTCATGGCAAGCGCCATGGCGATCACCACGCGCTGGCACTGACCGCCGGAGAGCTGATGCGGATAGGCCTTGAGGATGCGGTCCGGATTGGGGAGCCGCATCGCCTCCACCAGTGCCCGCGCCCGTTTTGCCCTTTCGCCGGCATCGAAGTCCGAATGAAGGAGGAAGACTTCCTCGATCTGCGCCGCGACCGTCATTGCCGGATTGAGCGAGGCCATTGGCTCCTGGAAGATCATCGCGATGTCACGGCCGCGAATGGCACGAAACGCCTTCTCCGACAGGCGCGTCAGGTCCTTGCCCTCAAGTAGAACCTGCCCGCCGCTAAGCTTCAGCCCCTCCGGTACTGCGCCCATCAGCGCACTCGACAGTACCGACTTGCCTGAACCGGACTCGCCGACGACGCAGAGGATCTCGCCGGGCCTCAAATCAAAGCTGACATCATTGACCGCAAACGGGCGATCGGCGCCCTTAGGCAAGGCGACGCTCAGGTTTTCGACCTTGAGGATCGGTTGTCTTTCATCCGTTCTCATGCGCGCCGTCCTTGTGCGTCGGATACTTCCCGCAATCCATCCGCAAGCAGGCTGAGGCCCAGCATCAGTGACGAGATTGCAAGACAGGGAAAGATCACGAGATGCGGAAAGGCAATCGCCATGCCGCGGCCCTCATTGACCATGGTGCCCCAGTCGGGCGTTGGCGGCGGCAGGCCCAGGCCGAGGAAGCCGAGCGTGCCGATGGTGATGGCGGTGTAGCCAAGACGAAGACAGAAATCGACGGCGAGAGGGCCACTGGCATTGGGCAGGATGTCGAAAAGCATGATGCGCCAGGCGCTCTCGCCCTGTGTAATTGCAGCCGAAACGTAGTCGCGGCTCGCCACATCGATGGTGATGCCACGCACGATACGAAAGATCGCCGGCGCACTGCCGAAGGTCACCGCCAGGATGATGTTGAACGGCGATGAGCCGATCACCACGATGATGACGATGTAGAGCACCAGCACCGGAAATGAGAGCACGACGTTGGCGAAGTAGGACAAAACCGCGTCGAAGCGGCCGCGCCAGTAGCCGGCGGCAAGACCTAGCGTCACGCCGACGAAATAGGCCGTCAACGTCGCAAGCGTCGCAAAGACCACGACCGTGCGGGCGCCATAGATCAGCCGCGAGAGGATGTCGCGACCGAGCATGTCGGTACCGAGCCAGAAGGTGCCGCCTGCCGGATTGAGCGCGCCGGGTTTGGCGAGCGGCATCAGCGTCTTGATCGGATCAAAGGGGGCGAGAACCGGCGCCAGCAGCGCGGTTAGCAGCCAGCCGAGACTGAGCAGGCCGCCGACGACGGTGATCGGGCTCGAAAGATAGGGAAACAGAAATTTGCGCATGTCGGTGACCTATTTGCTGCCCATCGCCGCTTCGAGAAGCGATACGCGGGGATTGAGCCAGCCATATGCGATGTCGGAAAGGATCTGGGTGGCGACCACCACGAGAACGCTGACCATGGCGCAGGCTTCGACGAGGCGGATGTCACTGTTGAGCGCGGCGTCGTAGAGCAGCGTGCCGAAGCCCTTGTAGGCATAGAAGACCTCGACGACGATAACGCCCGACAAGAGCCACGGCAGTTGCAACATGATGACGGTGACGGGCGTAATCAGCGCATTTCTGAGCGCATGGCGCCAGACGATGCGGGCCGGGCTCGCGCCCTTCAGGCGGGCGGTCCGGATGTAGTGCGTGCCCATGACTTCGACCATCGAGGCCCGCGTGACCCGCGCAAGATAGCCGGTCGAATAGAAGGCGAGCACCAGGACCGGCAGGACCATTTCACTCAGCGAGAAGCCCGAGAGCATCGTGCTCGCTCCCGGAAGCCAATTGAGCCAGAAGACGAAGACCGCCGAAAGAAACACCGCCGAAGCGAAATCCGGGATCGATGTGGTAACGATCGATAGCAGCGATACGGCCCTATCGATGAGCGAGCCCGGCCGCATGCCGGCGAGGATACCAGCGAGCAGACCGACTGGAACCATGACCAGCAAAGCCCCGCCGGCGAGCAGGCCGGAAGCGACCAGCCGGTCGGGAACGAGATCGATCACCGGTGCACGGTAGTAGGTCGATTCACCCCAGTTTCCTGACACGAAGGACCATAGCCAGCGGCCATAGCGGATGAAGAATGGATCGTCATAGCCGTTGGCCGTCAGCCAGGCGGCGCGCTGAGCGTCCGTCGAGAACTGGCCGAGCACCTTGACGGCAACGTCCTCAACGTTGACCTCAAGCGCCAGGTACACGAGGAAAGACACGGTCAGCATGGCGACCGCCGCGCCGCCGAGCTTGCGCACGATAAAAAGGATCAGGGTCACGGGGAACCACTCCTTGCCGGGTGGGTATAGGGCCGCAGGATGTGCGGCCCCTTGTGAAATTACGCCTGGGCGAGCCAGATGCCGTCCATGCGGAAGTAATCCGCCGGGTGCAGCTTGTAATTTCTGACCTTCATGGATGTTGCGCAGAAGCGGCTCGGCCAGTAGGCCTGCACCATGACGGCATTGTCCTGAAGGATCTGTTCGACCTCTTTCATCGCCTCGCTGCGCTTGGCCGGATCGACCACCGCCATCGCCTTGTCGAGGGCTGCGTCGAACTCCTTGCTGGCGAAATGGCTCTCGTTCCAGGCGCCGCCGGAACGATAGGCAAGATCCAGCGTCATCGAGCCGAGTGGACGGTGCGCCCAATAGGTCAGGCCAAAGGGAACCTTGTCCCAGACCGGCCAGTATTGCGAGGCGGGGAGCACGTTGAGCTTCAGCCGGATACCGGCTTCCGCCAGGTTCTGCTGCAGCACCTGGACGGTGTCCTGTTCCCATTTGCCTTGAGTGTTGCCGAGCGTGATCTCGATATCGAGGCCGTCCTTGTAGCCGGCCTCGGCAAGCAGGGCCTTGGCCTTCTCGACATCACGGGTGACAGGCTCCAGCGGGAAGTAGTCCGGCTGCGTCGGCGAAACATGCACGTTCGCGCCAATGACACCTTCGCCACGATAGGCGACGTCGAGCATCTGCTTGTTGTCGGCGGCAAGCTGGATAGCCTTGCGAACGCGGATATCGTCGAACGGCTTTGCGTCCACCTGCATGCGCATGACCAGCGTATGCGCCGGATTGGCCTTCAGCACCTGGATGTTCGGCAGCGACTTCATCAGGTCGTATTCGGCGATGCTGGCGCGATAGATGACGTCGATCTGCCCGCTTGCGAGAGCCGCCAGATGCGTCGTCACATCCGTGCCCATATCGATGTAGTGGATCTCGTCGAGATGCGCCGGCGTTCCCCAATAGTCCGCACGCTTGGTGAACACAGCCTGACGGCCGACCTCGAAGCTTGCGAGCTTGAACGGACCGGTTCCGATCGGGTTTGCCGGCCAATTGCTGCCGTCCTTGACGAAATTGTGGTGCACCATCGGGCAGGTGTAGGAATAGAGCTGCTCTGGCAGCGAGGACACGCCGCGCGACAGCGTGATGCGCACGCTGTGATCACCCGTCTTCTCAACCTTCTCCACAGCGGAAAATGCCGTCTTGTTCGACGATTGCGCGTCCGGCGCGATCCAGCGCTCGATGTTGAAGATCACGTCCTCGGGCGTGAAAGCATCGCCATTCGACCACTTGGCGCGCTCATCCAGCTCAAAGTCCCAGACCTTCAGGTCCTCGGACGGCGTCCAGCTCTTGGCAAGGTAAGGATGGGTGATGTTGTCGGCATCGACGTAGGTCAGAAATTCGAGGCAGTTGCGATAGAGGTTGGAAGCCTCGATCCAGCTCGAAAGCATCGGATCGGTCAGTTCCTGGATCTGGCAGGCAAACCGCAGCTTGCCGCCGTCGACGGGCGTCTCTGTCTGGGCGAGCGCCTTCCCCGTCATGCCGGCAAAAGCGCTGGCGGATGCGACGGAAACGCCAAGCCAGGCGCTGGCGCGCAGGAACGAGCGGCGGTCGATCGCACCGGAGCGGACTTGCTCAACCAGGTCCTTGACGGACGAATGGAGCGGCTGACCGCTGTTTGTCTTTAGATCCTTCATGTTTCCTCCTCCTCGATTATGTTTGGTTTTCAGGCGCTGTCGGTCCCGCCGATCACGCGCAGGCCTCTGCGGTGGCCATTCGGCCGACCATTGTTTCTGAAGCGGCTGATAAGCCACGAGCGGAAGCCGGCGATGAGCGGATCCGCCAGTCCATCGGCATCGATTTTCAGGTAGTAGCCAAAGCCCTCGTAGTAGTCGGCGTCGAAGGGCGTCACGAGCCGACCGCTTTCGAGTTCTTCGCGGAAAAGCACCGGATCGACGAGCACCATGCCGTGTCCAGAAAGCACGTACTGGACGGCGAGGCTGGCGCTGTCGAACGTCACGCCGCGACCGGTCGAGACATCGGAGATACCGTTCTGCAGCACGAACCGCTGCCACATATGGTGCGGATCGAGATCGACGATCTTGATATGAACGATCTCGTTCTCGGCGATGAAGGCGGCGATTTCGGGCAAGCCGTTACGCACCAGGTCCGGATGGCAAAGGATCGTCGGGCGCTCCTCCCAAAGAAGGTCGGTGATCCATTCATCGACCGTCGGCCGCGAATAGACGACAGCGAGGTCGAACTCGCTGTTCGGCCCGCCGTAAGGCGTCGACACTTCGAACAAAACCTCCGGGAAGCTGCGGCGGAAATCGGTGAGCAGCGGCACCGTGAGCTTCATGGCGAAACTCGGCGGCAGATTGATGCGCAGCTTGCGCTTCTGCCCGTCCTTTTGCCCTACCTCCCTGAGCGCCTGCTCGATCCGGTCGAAACCCTTGGCCACGCCTGACAGTAGCGCCCGGCCTTCGACCGTCAGCGCGATCGACTTGTGGCCCCGCTCGAACAGCTTGTGGCCGATCGATTCCTCCAGCCCGATGACATGACGCGAGAGCGCGCTTTGCGAAATGTTGAGAGCATTCGCAGCGTCGGTGAAGCTGTTGTAGTGCGCCACGGCTTCGAAGGCGCGCAGGGCATTGAGAGGAAGGCGACGGCGATCCATGGTCGGATCCTTTCTGTTCGGGGCGGGGGCGGTCTCTTATTGTACGGAGAGCCCTCCGAAGAGCACGTATTTGCTTTCCAAATACTCATCGAGCCCTTCGCTCGCGCCTTCACGACCGAGACCCGATTGCTTGATCCCGCCAAAGGGTGCGACTTCGGTTGAAATCACCCCTTCGTTGATGCCCACCATGCCCGCTTCGAGCGCCCCGGCAACGCGCCAGGCGCGGCCGATATCGCGCGTGAAGAAGTAGGCGGACAGACCCGTTTCCGTGGCGTTGGCAAGCGCGATCGCCTCGTCTTCGCCACGGAAGCGGAAGAGGCCTGCCACAGGCCCGAAGGTCTCTTCCTGCGCCAGCGCCATGTCCGGCGTGACGTCCTTGAGGACCGTCGGCGCGTAAAACAGCCCACCGCGGTCGTGGCGTGCGCCCCCCGTCAGGACGCTCGCGCCCTTCGAAATCGCATCGGCAACGTGCCGCTCGACCTTGGTCAGGGCCGCAGCATTGATGAGCGGCCCCTGGGCCGCGCCATCTTCCACGCCAGCCGCCACCTTGAGCGCAGACACCGCCTCGCTGAGGGCGGCCGCATAACGGTCGTAGATGCCGTCCTCGACAAGGATGCGGTTGGCGCAGACGCAGGTCTGTCCAGTGTTGCGGAACTTCGAGGCAATCGTGCCGCGAACCGCCAATTCTATGTCGGCATCGTCGAACACGATCAGAGGCGCGTTGCCGCCGAGCTCGAGGCTGACGCGCTTCACCGTGTCTGCACACTGCCGCATCAGCAGCTTGCCGGTCGCCGTCGAGCCAGTGAAGGAAAACTTCCGAACGACCGGGCTCGCCATCCAGACGCCGACGACGTCAGCCGGAGACTTCGTCGTAACGATGCTCACAACGCCGGCTGGCACGCCGGCCTCCTCGCCGAGGCGGGCGAGCGCCAGTGCCGACAGCGGTGTGTCCTCGGCGGGCTTGATGACGATCGTACAGCCGGCTGCAAGCGCCGGGCCAATCTTGCGGGTGATCATCGCCAGCGGGAAATTCCAGGGCGTGACCGCCGCAACGACACCAACCGGCTCCTTCATCACGACGATACGGGCGTCGCTCCGGTGCGGCGGCACGACGCCGCCATGTGAGCGACGGCCTTCCTCCGCAAACCAGGTCAGGAACCCGGCGGCATAGGCGACCTCACCACGGGCTTCCGCCAGCGGCTTGCCCTGCTCGGCAGTGAGAAGCCGCGCAAGCTCCTCCTGCTTCGCGAGCATCAGCCCGGCCCAGCGCCGCAGCACCTCGGAGCGCTGCGCGGCCGTGGTCTGCCGCCAGCTCCGAAAGGCGAGCTCCGCGGCATCGAGCGCTTGTTGGGCTTCCGTGGCACCGCAATCGGCAACGCGGGTGATTTCGCTCCCATCGGCTGGATTAAGGACGGAGAAGCGCTTCTCGTAGGCGGCGTCTTTCCACTCTCCGCCCACCAGGGCCTGGCGTTCTACAAGCTGCATGGATCAGGCAGCCTTCGGCGTGAAGAACGGATTGCCGACGGTCTGTAGACCCTGCTTCAACTCGTCACGCGACGGCCAGTTGCGGGTCAGCGCACGCTTAGCTGCCATGTGCGTCGCCGTCCTGTTGTGGGCGTAAACCGCTTCGGCATCATCGGCCGTCGGGTTGACCCATACCGCGGCGATCGCCAGCCAGTCATCCTCGGCCTCAGCCGGCAGCGTACCATCGAGCAGCGCTTCGGTGATGCCGGCGGCGACGCCCGCCTGGGCCGGCCCCCAGGTCATGGTCTCATGCGTACCCGGCTGCAGCACCGCCTTGGCGATGAACAGCGTCACCGGCTTTGCCGGCAGGTTCGGTTTCAGGATTGCCTGGAAGGGCAAGTGGCCGGGACCGGGGCTGGCCGCCGCCGTCGCCAGCGCACCGGCGATCGGACCATCCTTCGGACCGAGGTAGAGATTGATATGCGCAGCATTCGGGCCGGAGCCCTCGAAGCCTTCACCGATATAAAGCACGGGTATTCTCCAGAATGAGGAAGTCGATCAGGACGCCACGGCCAGGGGCGCAGCCGGCGCGGAAAGCGAGCGCGGGCGGCGGACCGGGTTGTAATCGTTGATCATGTCACGTGGCCGGTAGGGTTCTTCGAGATAGGCACGATCGCCGGCGTCGAGTTCGATCTTTGCCGCTTCGAGCGCTGCTTCGACCTGCTCGGCACTTTCGGCCCCGAAAATCGGCACCGTGCTGTTGCCGGAACCGATGACCCAGGCCTGGGCGATCTGGCTGGCGGTCTTGCCGTATTTGCGTGCGATCTCGTTCACCCGGTGGGCGATCTCCTGGTCGATCTCGTCGCCAAACCAATCGAGGTAAAGATCATGCGCGATGCGCGGGGCTGAGCCACCGCCTGCGAGATAGCCGCGCGCCAGCGGCGAAAAGGTCGTGACTGCGATGCCCTCGTCTTTGCAGTAGGGCATCATCTCGCGCTCTTCCTCGCGGTAGAGCAGCGAGTACTGGCATTGCATGTTGATGAAGGGGGTCCAGCCGTTCTTTTCGGCGATGTGGTTCATCTTCGCGAACTGCCAGGCATACATCGTCGATGCGCCAAGATAGCGGGCCTTGCCGGATTTGACGATGTCGTGGAGCGCCGACATGGTCTCTTCGATCGGCGTTTCCGGATCGAAAGCGTGGATCATGTAGATGTCGACGTAGTCGGTGCCCATCTGCTCCAACGAGCGGTCGATCGACTTCATCAGGTGCTTGCGCGAAAGGCCCTTGTCGTTCGGGCTGTCGCTCATCGGATAGAAGGCTTTGGTGGTGAGCACCAGGTTTTCGCGGCTGGTCAACGACAGGAGCGTGCGGCTGACGACGCGCTCGTTGAGCCCGGTCGAGTACCAGTCGGCCATGTCGAAGAAGTTGATGCCCGCATCCAGCGCGGCCTTCAAGACCGGCACGGAGCGGCCTTCGTCGAGAACCCAGCCCTTCCACTTGGAAGAACCGAGACCCATGGTGCCAAGGCAAAGGGATGACGTCTTCAGGCCGGTCTGGCCAAAGCGATTGTATTCCACGGCGATGTCCTAAAAGAGTTTCTCCTCGACCGGGACAATGTCGATGGTCCGCCGATTTGACAAATAGACTTATTCGATCGCGCCATCTCAAAAAGAGATGGGAAAAGAAGAGGATGGCGGCGACCACCCTTCGCTTGCGGGGATACGGCGGTGCGCACCGCTTGCGCCGCTTCATTCCGTTCGTTCGCCGCGATTTTTCAGGCAATATATTCCACGAGATATAACGTGGTGCCATAGTGCGCGCCGACCGATCCCTCTCGCTATCGTGGCCTCCATGTTGAAATCTCTTGCGATAATCGTCTCAGCCGTGCTCGGCCTTGCTTCTGCCGCTGCCGAGGCGCGTACCATCATCGATGCCGCCGGGCGAACGGTCGAGGTTCCCGATACCATCACGCGCGTGCTTGCCGCCGGCCCGCCAGCTTCGGTGCTGACCTATGTTCTGGCACCGGACAAGCTCGCCGGTTGGGTGCGCGAGCCGACGGATGAGCAAAAGGCATATCTGGTGCCGTCAGTCCGTGATCTCCCGACCTATGGCCAACTCACAGGCAAGGGAGGCAGCGCCAATGTCGAGGCGGTGCTTGCCGCAAAGCCCGATATCATTCTCGATGTCGGCACCGTCAACGACACCTACCGCTCGCTTGCCGACAAGGTACAGGCGCAGACCGGCGTCCCCTACGTCCTGATCGACGGGCGCTTCGCCGACAGCGGCAAGGCGCTGCGCGATGTCGGCGCCCTGCTTGGCGTGACCGAACGCGCCGAGACACTCGCGACTTACGCCGATCGGCGGATCAAGGATCTGAACGACAATCTTGCAAAGATCCCAAGGGATCAGCGGCCGCGCGTCTATTATGGCCGCGGCCCGGAAGGGTTGGAAACGGGACTTTCCGGGTCCATCAATGTCGAGATCCTCGAAGCCGTCGGCGCCGCGAACGTGGCGGCTGCCGCCGGCAAGGGCAGCCTGACCCAAGTGTCGCTAGAACAGATCCTGTCCTGGAACCCGGACTTCATCATCGCCGCAAGCGGAAAGTTCGCGGCCTCGGTAAGAAAGGACCCGCTCTGGGCCGATGTGAAGGCGGTCACCAACGGCCGGGTCTTCACCGCGCCGTCGCTACCCTACGGCTGGTTCGATTCGCCGCCCGCCATCAACCGACTGATTGGAGTGGTATGGCTCCAGAAGCTGTTCTATCCCGCTAGCTTTAATGGTGATCTCGCTGCCGAGGCCCGCAATTTCTACAGGCTGTTCTACCAGGTCGATCTGACGGACGAACAAGTGGCCACGCTCCTGAACGGGGCGGTGCCCCCTTCGAAATGAACAGGAGACAGGAAACGCCGGAATTGATGGCGGCCGAGCGCAAGGGCCGGCTCTGGCTACTCGTCGGCGCTCTCTTCCTGCTCGCCTTGGCGTCGCTGTCGGTCGGCAAATATGCCGGCCCGTCGGAGATTTGGCATGCGCTGCGGGCGGCCGTCTCCGGCGAAGCAGGCGATCCCGTTCTTTCGACTGTGCTGTGGAACGTCCGTCTGCCGCGCGTGGCGGCTGCAGTGCTCATCGGCGCTGCGCTCGCCGCTGCCGGTGCCACCTATCAGGGACTGTTCCGCAATCCCCTCGTCTCGCCCGATATTCTCGGCGTTTCCGGCGGCGCGAGCCTCGGCGCAGTCGTTGGCATCTTTCTCTCCCTGCCGGTCCTCGCAATCCAGGCGATGAGTTTTGTCGGAGGACTGCTGGCAGTCGCCGCGGTCTATGCCGTGGGGGTGGCGATCCGCGGGCGCGACCCGACGCTGACACTGGTGCTGGCGGGGATCGCCATCGGCGCCCTTGTCGGCTCAGGCATATCGCTCGTCAAGATTCTTGCCGATCCCTACGACCAGCTCCCGGCAATCACTTACTGGCTGCTCGGCAGCCTCACCGCGATCACCCGTCTCGACGTGATGTCTATCCTGCCGGCGCTGCTGATCGGGCTGGTGCCGCTTGTGCTTTATCGCTGACGCATGAACCTGATGACGCTCGGTGACGAGGAAGCCCAGACCTTGGGCATCGACACCCGCCTCACCCGCGCAGTGCTTATCGCTGCGGCAACCCTGATCACGGCGGCCGTCGTCTCCGTTAGCGGGATCATCGGCTGGATTGGCCTCGTGATACCGCATATCGCGCGCATGCTGGTCGGTCCGGACTTTCGCCGTCTGCTGCCGGCCTCGATGATTTTCGGAGGCGCGTATCTCCGGATCGTCGACATGCTGGCGCGCAGCATCGCCCTCATCGAAGTGCCGCTCGGCATCCTGACCGCTGCCGTCGGCGCGCCTTTCTTTCTGTGGCTGCTCGCCTCCGGCCGGAGGGCCTGGCAATGACGCTGGAAATCCGGAGCCTCGCCTTTGGTTATGGCGCGCGCACTGTGGGCGAGAACATTTCCCTATCGCTTGCGGCCGGAGAGGTCTTGGCGCTGCTTGGTCCCAATGGCGCAGGCAAGACCACATTGTTCAAGACCGTTCTTGGTCTCCTACCGGTCAGGGCCGGCGACATACTTCTGGACCAGAAACCGTTATCTGTCTGGTCGCGGCGCCAGCGCGCCAGGCACATCGCTTATGTGCCGCAGGCACATGCGGCGCTTTTCCCGTTCACCGTGCTGGAGGTGGTGCTGATGGGGCGAGCCCCTCACCTCGCACCGTTCTCGTCGCCTGGCTCCCGCGATCGTCGGATCGCGATGGAGGCGCTGGCCGGCCTTGGCATGGCGCACCTCGCGATGCAGCCCTATACCGAGATCAGCGGCGGCGAGCGCCAGATGGCGCTGATTGCTCGCGCCCTTGCCCAGGAACCCTCCATCCTCGTCATGGACGAACCGACTGCCAATCTCGATTACGGGAACCAGATGCGGGCGCTCTCTAACATCAGGGTACTGGCGGCGCGCGGGCTCTCGGTCGTGCTCTCGACGCACAATCCGGATCATGCCTTTCTGGTCGCCGATCGCGTCGCCCTCCTCCATGCCTCCAAGCTCATCGCGCTCGGTTCGCCCAAGGATGTGTTGACGCCCGCGGCGCTGAAACAACTCTACGACATCGATGTGGTGATCGGTTCGATCGACGGCAGTGCGGCCCGCCTGTGTGCGCCGCGCTTTGCCATCCCCTCTGCAAGCAAAGGAGCAGGCCATGGTCCGCCAGAACGAAATCCGTGAGAACGAGGTGGCAGTGGAGCCGCCAGTGGCAACCGATGCCGGCCTTGTCTTCATCGGCCGCATCTCCACACCCTGGACCTCGCGCATGGAAACGCCGCGTCAAGGCCGCCATGACGGTCCCGTCTGCCGCATCGAAATCTTCGCTCCCTGGGTTCTCGCCCTGAAGGGTGTGGAAGTCTTCGAGCGCCTGGAGATCCTCTATTGGCTCGACCGCTCACGCCGCGACCTGGTGCTGCAAAGCCCCGCCAGCAACGGTGAAGTGCATGGGACGTTTTCGTTGCGCTCGCCAGTGCGACCCAATCCGATTGGCACGTCGATCGTCAAGCTTGAAGCGGTGGAAGGCTCGACCCTGCTTGTGCGCGGTCTCGACTGCCTCGACGGTACGCCACTCATCGACCTCAAGCCGGACCGAACCCTCTTCAAGCCGATCGCGCCACCGCAGCGCGGCGATTTCGAGACCGGCGACAGCGGCCCGCATCATTGCCAGAAAGCGTGATACGATCGTGAGTTGGATGGGCGCGACGGAAATCCGCGCGCCCTTCCGGTCGACGTGTCAGTCAATCCCGACCATGACATCAGAAGCCTTGATGACCGCGTAGGCCTCGCTGCCGACCTTCAAACCCAACTCGTCGACCGACTCGTTGGTGATTGCTGCGGTCACGATCGAGCCGCCGACGTCGATACGAACGTGGGCGGTGGTTGCGCCCTTGATCACTTCGACGATCTGCCCTTGAGGCGATTGCGTGCGCTGATTTTCATGCGGTTCTCCAATGAAAGAACGCAAGGGGCAAAACACCTCCATTTGGCGGCTTTTCCTTGGGTTCGGTTGGTTATTGATCGGCATTTTCGCCGATCGGCTAAATGTCTTCCTTCCGCGCGACAGGCATCTGCCGTTCGGTTCTCGAACCAATCTCCAATGCGTGACCTGATGCGTTGGCTTCGGTCACAGAGTGACGTTCGGCTCCCGGCTTCCCATTCTCCTTGAGGAGCGCAGCCCGGACCTGCCGGGCTCGCTAGAACCTGATCAGGACAGCTGGGATATCGTCGACGCGCCTTCCATGGGGCTGGTGTCGCGCCGCTCGTAGGCGCGCTGGTCACGCAGGATCTGGAAGGCGATCGTCAAAAGCTTGCGTGCGATCGCCACACGCGCCTTGTTCACTCCTCTGAACTTCAAGTGGTCGTACTGGGCGCGCAGCTCAGGATCGCTGGCGATGGCGGGGGTGACCGCCTCGACGAACGCCCAGCGCAACCATTTATTGCCCTGCTTGATGATCTTGCCGTGGTAGGTCTTGCCGCCGGAGGAATAGGTCGATGGCACGAGGCCGGCATAGGCGGCCAGCTTCTTCGGGGTGCGGAACCGGCTGATATCGTCGATCTCCGCATCGATCAGCCGGGCGAAGAACTCGCCGATGCCGGGGATCGTCTTCAACAGCCTGACATTGCCATTGCCCTTGGTCATCGCCCGGATCGTTGCTTCCGCCTGCTTGATCCGCACGTCAATGTCGCCGATGAAGGCGAGGCCACGGTCGATCTGGATACGGTCGATCGCTGAGACCTCAATCTGCGCCAGCTGGCTGCGGCCGGCCTTGCCAAACAGGTCCCCAAGCGTCTTCAACTGCGCCGTCTGTTCCGGATAACGATCAAACACCGTGACTATGCGGTTCTTCGTCATCGTGCGCAGCCGCACGTAAAACATCCGCTCGCGCAGCGCGACACGCAACTCGCGGGCCTTGTCGCTCGGTGCCCAGGCCTGTGGCACCAGGTCGGCCCTGAGCAGGTGTGCCAGCACGGTGGCGTCGATCTTGTCGGTCTTGATCTTGGCGTCGGCGATCGCCTTGACCTTCAACGGATGGGCGAGAACGACATCATCACATATGTCGTCGAGCCAGTCGTAGATCACCATCCAGTTGCGCGTCGCCTCGACAACCGCATGGCTGTTCTCGCGATAGCGTTCGAGAAAGCTGCCCAGCGACTGGCGGTCGTTCTTCACCCGGCCGGATCTGAGCGTCTTGCCGCCCGAATCCTGCACCACCAGGTGGCTGTAGGATTTGTGGTAGTCGACGCCGATATGGTATTCATAGGACGCAGTCATGCTTCCAACTCCCGTGTTGAGATCTCGAAAACCCCAACAGGATAAGCCGAAAGGCTGGAAGCGTGACTGTCCCTCGATCATCACCTGCATCTCAGTGATCCGTTCTCTCCGCGGGCGACCTCTTTCATGTCACCTCCTTGGTTTTGGTCGGCTTGGACGTTACGGTTGGCCGCATCCATCTGCCGGACCGGGGTGTAACCCGGATGCGGGGCGCGAATAGCCGGGGGCGATGCGAAACGGTATCATCGCTGGGCATAGGTTAGCAGCCTCGTTGCCGCAATTTGAGGCGATCAATCCCGCAACGTGATCCACACCGGAGCGTGATCGCTCGCACCGTCTACGCCGCGCACTTCGCGGTTTATGCCAGCACCGGTAAGTTTGCGGGAAAGCTTGCGGCTGAGCAGCATATGATCGAGCCGGAGCCCCGCGTCGCGCTGCCACCGGTTCCGGCGATAGTCCCAGAAGGTGAAGATTTGTCCCTTCGGATGGACCTTGCGCAGCGCATCGAGCCAGCCCTGGTCAAGAAGCGTACGGAACGCGGCCCGACTTTCCGGCTGAACCAGAGCGTTGTCGTCGTAGGAACCTGTCGGGTAGATGTCGCGCGGTTCCGGCACGATGTTGTAGTCGCCTGCAAGCACTACAGGCAGATCGAGGGCGTAGAGTTCGGCCGCGTGTTTGGCCAGGCGCTCGTGCCAGGCAAGCTTGTAGGTAAACTTGGGGCCGGGCCGCGGGTTGCCGTTGGGAGCATAGAGGCAGGCGATCAGAATGCCGCTGACGGCAGCCTCTATGTAGCGAGCCTGGTTATCCGAGGGATCACCGTCGAGCCCGGCTCGGGTCAGGACCGGCTCGTTGTCGCGCGCGAGGATCGCCACACCATTCCAGGCGGATTGTCCCTGCCAGACAGCGCCATAGCCGGCGGCCTCGATCGCCGAACGCGGAAACTGCCGGTCGGTGGCTTTCAGTTCCTGCAGGCAGACGATATCTGGCGTGGTTTCCTCCAGCCAGGCGATCAGGTTTTCGAGCCGCTTGTTGATGCCGTTGATGTTGTAGGTGGCGATCTTCATCCCTGCGAACAGATCAGCGCGTCAGCCGGGCGGCCCGGGCTGCCACCGCATCGGCCACCGTCTTCAAATGATCGGCCGTCGAAAAGCCGGAAATGCTCTTGCGCGGCTTGAGGTCATGATCGCCGTCCTCGAGCCACAAGACTTCGATGGCGTCGGAAAGGGCATAACCCGGAACCTCCTCACGCGTGCCGAACTCGTCGCGGGTGCCCTGGCAAATCAGGGTTGGCGTCTTCAGCCCGGCCAGATGCTTGGTGCGCAACTGCTCGGGCTTTGCCGGCGGGTGGAAGGGATAGCCGAGGCAGAGCAGGCCGACGATCTTGCCAGCCGCGTGCAGCTGGTCGGCGACCATGCTCGCAACCCGCCCGCCCATCGATTTGCCGCCGATGATGAGCGGTCCCTTCGCGCCGAGCGCCTCGATAGCGGCCAGGTATTCCGGATTGAGCGTCTCGGCGCGCGGTGGGGGTTTGCGCCCATCCGACGTTCGCCGCGCCGCCATGTATCCGAACTCGAAGCGGGCGACGCGGAAACCGGCGGCAGCAAGCGCCTTGGCCGTCGCACTCATTGATGCGGAATCCATCGGCGCGCCGGCGCCATGGGCAAGAAGAATTGTGACGGCCGCATCGTCAGGTCCGTCGAAAAGGAATTTTTCACTCATGTCAGCCTGCTGTCCTCGGGCGGCCCTGGAGATCGACATATTGCACGCCGCGTTCTGCCGTTCGCGCCCATTCGCTATCGCTATCGAGTTCGAGATAGCGGCACCACCAGCGCCTGGCTTCAACGAGGTCGCCTGCATCGAATTCGAGCTTTGCGAGATTGAAGACGGCGTCGGCGTAATCGCCGTCGAGCTCGATTGCCTTCTCGAGATGCCGGCGCGCGGCATCGATCCGCCCTCGCTCGCTCATCAGCCCGGCGAGGTTGAACCAGGCCTCGACGAAAGATGGATCGAGCTTGATGGCGCGGGCGTAATCATGCGCCGCATCCAGCTCCCGCCCCGCGGCCTTCAGGCAATTGGCACGGTTGAAGGCCGCGACAGAGTCCGTTCGATCCATGGCGAGATAGCGCTGATAGAAAGCGGCAGCCTCCTCGTGGTCGCCATTCGCCTCCGCCTCCTCCGCCAGATCGAAGAGGTCTTCCAAGGCAGCATCATCGGGCGTGTCGAGATCGAAGAGCAGTTGCCCGTTCAGCTCGCTCAGTCCCTCAGCGCTCCGGGCGTAGATCGTATCGGTACCGCCGTGTAGGAGAGAGAGTGCCGTCAACGAGGCGACCTCTCCGGAACGATGAACGGACCGGGCGATGGCGCTCCAGCTCGCCCCGCTGCCAATCAGTTCCGCATATTTTCTAGCGAGGATCAGGTCACGGAACGAATAAGGCTCGCTGTCATGCTCAAAAGCATCGAACAGCGACAGGAGATCGAAGGTTCGAGGAGAAAGCCTGGCCTGATCGATCAGCGACTGACGCGTGAGTGCGGATGCCGCGGGCACCGACATGAGGCCGAGAAGGCGAAGGAAACCGTTCTCACTTACGAGCCATCGTCCGGCCGCATGTTCGGCGTCGAAACGTGCCTCGATTTCAGCTTCGCTCGACTTTGCAAGCAGGCCTCGGCCAAACACCAGATATGTCGTCTGGCGCGTAACGCCGCGCCGCAAGTGGCCGAACTGTCGCTCCACTTCCCGCGCCACAAGTCGCCGCGGGAAGGCCGAGAGCCCCCCAACAATGCCGAATGTCTGGCCTGCAACCGCCATCAGGCTTTCTTCTTCGCCGTCGGTTTTGCCGCCGTCCGCTTGGCCGCAGCCGGGGTTGCTGCCTTGGCCGTTTCCTTCACAGCCGGCTCGGCTTTGGACTTGCTCTTTGCCGGTGGCTTGGATTGCGACAGGCTTGCCTTCAAAGCATCCATGAGATTGATGACGTTGCCGCGCTCCGGTGCTGCCGCAATGATCGGCTTATGACCTTTAAGCTTCTCGCGGATCATCTTCATCAGCGCGATCTCGTAACGGTCCTCATAGTTCTTCGGATCAAACACCGTCATCTTCTGCTGGATCAGCGCTTCGGCAAGCTGCAGCATTTCCGGGTCGGGATGACCGAGCGGGATATTGCCGAAATACTCGGCGGTCCCGCGCACTTCGCTCGGGTTCCTGAGAGTACACACGAACATCCCTGTTTCCCGCGAACCGATCGTCACCACTCGCTCGCGGCTCGAAAGCACCAGCCGCGCGATCGCCAGCTTGCCGCTCTTCTTCAGCGCCTCGCGCAGGACAACGAAGGTTTCCTCCGCCATCGCGCCATCGGGCGCCAGATAATAGGGCGCATCCTGGTAGATCACGTCGACGGAGCCTTCATCGACGAAAGCTTCGATGTTCATGGTGTGGTTGGATTCGATCCTGACGCTTTCGAGGTCAGCGTCCTCGATGATGATGTATTTCTTGTCTTCGTATTCGTAACCCTTGACCAGATCGGAGCGCTCGACGAGGCCGAGCTCCGGGTCGACCGGCTTCATGTTGATCCGGTTGTGGGTGTCCTTGTGAAGCTGATTGAAGCTGATGCGTTCGCTCGAGCTGGTCGCCGGATAGAGCCTGACGGGGCAACTGACGAGACTGAGTTTGAGATAACCTTTCCAACTTGCCCTGGGCGCCATGATTGTCTCCTACGCGGCCAAACGCATTACGTCCTCGTTTCGGACAGAAGCGGCAAATCCTTGGCAAAGTCGTCGATATCCGCCCAGGGATCGCCGAAAGTATCCAGAAGTCCAGGCAGCGAAGAATAGTTCAAATCCTCAGGAGCGTCGATAGTCTCCAGATCCGCCCAGTTGAGCGGCGTCGAGGCGGGCAGATTTGTGAATGCACGCAGCGAATAGGGCGCGGCCGCCGTATGGCTGCGGGCATTGCGGTGGAAGTCGATGAAGATCCGCTTGATGCGGTTTTCCTTGCCCATCGTGGTGGTGAAGGTCTGCGGTGCGCTAGCCGCCAGTTGCGTCGCGATCGCGCCCGTCGCCTGGTGCGTCTTCTTCCAGTCGAGTTTCGGCGTCACCGGTACGACCACATGGATGCCGCTGCCGCCGGACGTCTTGACGAAGGGGACGAGGCCGAGCGCTTCCAGCTCGCCACGGATATGGACGGCTGCCTCGACCACATCGCGCCAGGCGATGCCTTGGCCGGGATCGAGATCGAAGACGATGCGGTCCGGCTTTTCAAGCCGCTCGCGCTTCGTGCCCCAGCTATGAAGCTCAATCACGCCGAACTGAGCGAGCGCCAGATAGCCCTTCGTGCCTTCGATCGAGAGGAAGGAATTGGTCTCGCCTTCGGAGTTGGTCGAGTCGAAGCTGATGATCGAGGCCGGCATACCGGTGAACGGATGGCGCTGGAAGAAGCAATCCGCGCGCTTTCCTGTCGGGCAGCGAAAAAGCGATACCGGCCGGCCGAGAATGTGCGGCAGCATGTAGTCACCGACGAGTGCGTAGTAGACGGCGATGTCGAGTTTGGTCGGCCCGGATTTGCCGAACACCCGACGGTCCGCATTGGTGACCTGGATGCTCGCGAGATCGGCATCCGTGATCAGCCGCTTGCGTGGGGCGCGCGACGGCGCCGAAAGCTCGACGTCGCGAAGCCCCTTGAACACCGCATGGCGCAGGACGTTGTCGGTCGTGCGATTGGCATAATGGATGCGGGCGCTCAGCACAGGGCGAACCCAGGTGATTTCCTTCGGTGCGCCTTCAAGTGCGGCGGCCTCGCCACGCAACGCCTCCAGCCGTGTCAGCAACTGCCCCGCCGTCTGCGCATCGAACCCGGTTCCGACCTTGCCGCGATAGTGCAGCTCGCCATCTTCCCATTCGCCGAGAGCAAGAGAAGCAAGCCCTTCGGCAGCCTCGGAGGTGGTGTAACCGGCGATGACGAAATCCTCGTTCTTCAGCGCCTTCGTCTTGGTCCAGGTCTGCGTGCGACCACTTCGATAGGGCGCCGAGGCACGCTTCGAGACGATCCCCTCCAGCCCGAGTTCAGACGCTTGATCATAAAGTCCGCGTCCGTCACCTTCGACATGGTCGCTGAACTGGATGGCCGATCGGCTGGAGATCTGCCCCTCAAGCAGTTGCGCCAACAGCCTCTTCCGCTCCTTCAGCGGGACGCCGGTGAGGTTCCATCCGTCGAGATAGAGGATATCGAAAGCATAGAAGACGAGCTTGCTGTCGGCGCCGGTTGAAAGTGCATCCTGCAACAGCTCGAAACGGCTGATCCCCTTGTCGTCGAGAACGACGATCTCGCCATCGATGATCGCCTCGCGGTAGGGCAGCTTCCGAAAGGCATCGGGTAGGTCGCCATAGCGCTTCGTCCAATCAAGCCCGCTGCGGGTGATCAGCCTGACGTTGCCATCCGAGATATCCGCCATTGTCCGGTAGCCATCGAATTTGATCTCGTGCAGCCAGTCCGGCTTCTCTGGCGGGCTACCAGGTGGCTTCGGCGTCGGGCTGGCAAGCTGCGGTTCGATCCGCTGCGGCTTCGGGCCCTTCACCGCACCCGGCAGCGCGCCGGGTTTGAGAACGACCCGCTTTGCCGTCTTCTTCGGCGGCTCGACCAGTTCCTCGATCCGCCGGCCGCTTTTCACGCTTTCGGGACGCGACGTCAGGATGTCGACATCAGGTTCGGCTGCAAGGTCATGTTCCTTGAAAAGCAGCCAATTGCGCTGACCGTCCTCGCCCGGCTTCGGCTTCAGCCGCGTCAGCATCCAGCCGCCATTGAGCTTTTCGCCGGCGAGACGAAACTTGAAGGCGCCGGTCTTCAGGCTCTTTTCGATATCGTCCATCGGCGCCCAGACGCCGGTATCCCAGACGATCATCGGCCCGCCGCCATACTCGCCTTCCGGAATTAGCCCCTCGAAGTCGATATAGTCGAGCGGATGATCCTCCGTCTCGACCGCCAGCCGCTTGTCGGCGGGATTGAGTGACGGTCCCTTTGGGACCGCCCAGCTTTTCAGCACGTCACCGACCTGGAGCCTGAGATCATAATGATCGGCCGTCGCGTGGTGCTTGTGAACGACAAAACGATTGCCCTCCCCGCCGGTCCTGCCTGCAGGCTCCGGAGTCCTGGAAAAATCCCGCTTTGCGCGGTAGGCCTTGAGCTTCGACGTCGCCATATCGCAAAGCTAGGGCGTGTTTGCAGAGGCCGCAATATGCGGCTAGGCAGGCTTGATGGTATCTGAACATACAGAAGTTTATTTCAGAAAATTGTTGCTTTCCAATATCGCCTCGATTAACACTGCAGTGGAATTTGGAAAGTCGCCATGATCGAAAAACCGAAAGCACCACGCTCTCGCGGCCGGCCCCAAATCCGTCCCGATGACGAGACCCGCCAGGTGATCGTATTGGCTGCCGAAAGACAGTTCTGCGATCTTGGATATGAGACCGCCAACATCAATGTCATCGCCCAGAATGCCGGCGTCTCCACGAAGACGCTCTATCGGCTGTTTCCGACGAAGGCCGATCTTTTCGAATGTGTCATCTCGTTCAGGATTTCCGAGTTCGTTATCGAAGTTGACGAGGAGCATCTGGACGCGGTGGGCCTGAAGGCAGGTCTCGTGCGCCTGCTCGCCGCCTACGGGCACCTCGTGCTTGCGGCAGACACGATTGCCATCATCCGCCTGGTGCTTGCCGAGGCAGAGCGCTTTCCGGAGATCGCTGCCACGTTCTGGGAAAAGGCGATCGAACGGACGAATGCGACGCTGGAGCATTGGCTCAAGAGGCAATCGGAGGCTGGCCGGCTGATCATCGCCTGCCCTTATCAGACGGCTGGTATGTTGCGCGGCATGATGGCGATGGAGCCGCAACGCGCCGTCATGATGGGACGCGTGAGTACGATCGACGAAGCGACGATCATCACCCGCGCGGAAGTTTGCGCTGAGATCTTCTTGTCTGGTACTGTACCAAGATAGCTCCGCGGCTGTCGTCCACAGCCAATCTTTCGCGCTGTCATCCAGGCGTCATCAAACTGTAACCTGAGACCGTATAACTCTCCGCGCGGGAGCTCGCCCCGCCGGGCGCATGAGGCGTCGCGACCAGCCCTTCGGCATAGCCTCCTCCCTTCAAGCCCGGTGATTGTTATGCGTTTGTCCGCGAAGCTACCCCTCGCAGCGGCGGCTCTGGCTGCCTTCTCCATTACTGCAACCAGTCTGGCCAGCCTGACCGTCAGCGGCGATCTGTCGTCGCGCGCAGCTATCGAGAAGCTGGAGGCGCTTGCCGATGCCCGCCGCAACGAGCTTCGCCACTACCTCACCACCGTGGAAAATGATCTGCGCAATTTGCAGGCGCAGAAATCGGTCTCCAAGGCGCTCAGCGATCTGAATGGCGCTGCAGCGAAGTTCGGCGACAAGGTCGCGAGTGAATTGCAGCGTCGCTACGCGACGGAGAATCCCAATCCAGAAGACAAGCGTGCGCTTTACAGTACGGCCGGCGTCGACGACTACGACGCGCTCCATGCGCGCTATCACCCGTATTTCCGCCGCTTCGCAGAGGCCCATGGCTATCGCGACGTGCTGCTCGCCAATCTCAGCGGCGACGTCATCTACACCCTCAACAAGAAGGGCGACTTCGCCGTCAACCTCAAGGACGGGTCCTGGAAGGACACCGGGCTTGGCCGCATCTTCCGCGAGACCGCCGAAGGAACAGACAAGAGCAAACTGGCCTTTGCGTCCTATGAGGCCTATGCGCCGCTCGGCGGCAGCCCCGCGGCGTTCATCGCCATCCCGCTGGAATCGATCGACGGCAAGATCGGCACCCTGATCCTCGAGATGCCGGACACGCGCATCGCGGAGATCGTCGGCAACCGCACCGGACTTGGCGAGACTGGTGAAACGATCCTGCTCGACGGCGACGGGTTTTTCCTTACAGACAGCGCCGCTACACCCGACAACGATATGCTCAAGGCCCGGATCGCACCGGATCAGCCTGCGGACGATGGCATCGTCAGCAGCAAGCTCGCCGATTTCCGCGGTGAGGAAGCGCAGATTGCTGCGACCAGCCTCGATGCTTTCGGCACCCGCTGGACCATGACCGCCGTCATGACGTCAAGAGAGGCCTTCGCTGCCGTCACCGCCTTGCGCAACTGGACGCTCGCTACGGCTTTTGCCGTCCTTGCCGCCGCGCTGGCGATTTCCATCTGGTACTCGCGCCGGCTGACGCGCCCGATCACCGGTCTCGTTCGCGATATGAGCCAACTTGCCAACGGCGACACTAGCATCGGTGGCGCCGGCCGGGACCGCAAGGATGAGATCGGCGATATGGCCCGGTCCGTTCTGGTCTTCCGCGATGCGCTTCTCGATCGCGCCCGTCTTGAAACCGAGGCGGAGGAGACGCGGACGATGATCGAAGAGGAACGACAGGTTCGCGAGACGACCCAGTCCGAGGTGTCGCGCCAGATCAACGAGGCCGTGGAAATGCTCGCATCGGGGCTCGAACGGCTGTCGCGGGGTGATCTGACTGCCCGCATCGACCGGCCCTTCGGCGCCGGCTTCGACCGGCTGCGCTCGGACTTCAACCAGTCGCTGGAGAGCCTTGCCGCCACGCTTGGCGACGTGAAGGCGAGAAGCGCTGAGATCGACGGTGAGACCGGCGAGATGCGCGACGCCATCGGTCAGCTCGCCAGGCGAACTGAGCATCAGGCGGCGACATTGGAGGAAGCAACCGCGGCCCTGAGCGCAATCACGGCCACCATCGGGCGCACCGCCGAACACGCCACATCGGCGACGACGATCGCGGCCGCCGCCAAGGCGAGCTCTGACCGCTCCGGCCATGTGGTCATGAACGCCGTCGGCGCCATGGCCCAGATCGAAAAGGGATCGGTCGCCATCTCCCAGATCATCGGCACCATCAACGACATCGCGTTTCAGACCAACCTGCTGGCACTGAATGCGGGCGTCGAGGCGGCCCGCGCCGGCGAAGCTGGCAAGGGCTTTGCGGTCGTCGCGCATGAAGTGCGCGAGCTGGCGCAGAAATCCGCCCTCGCCGCCCGGGAAATCAAGGCGATCATCACCACTTCGGCCGAAGAAGTGACGAAGGGCGTTTCGCTGGTCCGGGCCGCAGGCGATGCACTCGACGAGATCTCCGGCCAGATCCATGCCATCAACGAGCAGACACAGCAGATTGCCGGCGACGCGCGCGACCAGGCAAACGACCTGCAGCACATCAACCAGACCATGCTGTCGCTGGACGCCGTGACGCAGCAGAACAATGCGATGGTGGAAGACAGTACGGCCATGACCCATCGGCTCTCATGCCAGGCGTCCGGCCTGTTCGATCTCGTCGAGCGTTTCCGCACGACATCCGGCGTGCGAAACCAAACGGAGACGGACGCTCGCACCCGGCTGATCGCTTAGCACCTTACGGGCCGCGTGCTGTCGCGGCCCGCATCGGAAGGCGCGATCAGCTCGCCTTGGCGAGCGCCACGGCGTCGGCGCCGGCCGGGAAATGGAGCTGGCCCGACTGATCGTTTGCCGCCTGCCAGACGGCCTCGGCCACATCGGCCTCGGTCGTGACCAAGGGCGGGTCCGCAAACTGCGCGAAGATGGGCGCAGCGAATTCGGCGTATGCCTGAGGGATCAGGTCCTCGACGCGCATCGTGGTGTTGTGGGCGAAGCGGGTGGTCGGCGCGTAGCCGGGTTCGACCAGTTTGACCCTCACGTTGAAAGCTTGCAATTCGTGGGCCAGCGAGGCGGTGAAGCCCTGGATTGCCGTCTTGCTGGCCGTATAGGCTGCAGCAAGCGGCATGGCGGTAAGCGTCACGGTGGAAGTGACGTTGACCACGACACCCGACCGGCGGGCGCGGAACTGCGGTATCACCCCCTGGGTCATCGCCATCACGCCGAAGGTATTGGTGTCGAAAACCTTGCGGATATGGGACATCGGGGTCGCCTCGAAGGCGCCAACGACACCAATGCCGGCATTGTTGACAAGCACATCGATAGGGCCGGCTTCCTCGATCGCAGCCGAGATGCTCGCGGGATCGGTGACATCGAGGGCCAGAACACGCAGCCGCTCCGATTTCGGCAGAATGTCTCGCCGCGGCGCGCGCATGGTGGCAATCACATTCCAACCCTCGGCATGAAAGCGCCGCGCCGTCTCCAGCCCGTAGCCGGAGGAGCAGCCGGTAATCAGTACGGTCTTCATCGCGATTTCCTGTCTGTTGTTTCGATGGAGAAGGAATATCGCCACAGATCCGGACGAGCTACGGCTGGAAGTCCTGAATTAATTTGCTATCGTCCTGACATGATCGATCCACTCTCACAACTCATTCAGCTTCTTCGCCCGCGCACGGTCTTCACCAAGGGCATCAGCGGCGCTGGCCGCTGGGCCGTGCGCTATGCCGAATTCGGACAGCCGAGCTTTTGTACCGTCGTCGAGGGGACATGCCGGTTGGCCGTCGATGGCGAGACACCTGTCACGCTGGAGGCCGGGGACTTCGTGCTTTTACCGACGACGCCGGGCTTCACCCTGTCGGGGTTCGAACCGGTGCAGCCGACCTTCATCGATCCCAAGGCGACGCCAGCGCCGGCGGACGAGGTTCGCCACGGCCGGCACGACGGCGAACCGGACGTGCGCCTGCTCGGTGGCTACTTCGTGCTCGATTCGCCCGATGCTGGACTGCTTGTCTCGCTGCTGCCGGCGTTGATGCACCTACGCGGGATCGAGCGACTTTCGACGCTCGTCCGCCTGGTTGGCGACGAGGCACGTGACGAACGGCCGGGCCGGGACCTGGTGCTGGCACGGCTCGTGGAAGTGATGCTGATCGAGGCCATTCGGTCCATTCAAGGCGAAAGCGCCACGCCCGGCCTGTTGCGCGGGTTGGGTGACCCGCGGTTGGCGGTTGCCATTCGTCAGATCCACGCCGATCCGGCGCACGCATGGACCGTTGCGGAACTTGCGAATGAGGCGGCACTCTCCCGCTCCGTGTTCTTCGAGCGCTTCACCCGCGCCGTCGGCGTGCCGCCGATGGAATATCTGCTCGTCTGGCGCATGGCGCTCGCCAAGGATCTGCTGCGACGGCGCGACGTCGATCTCGCCTCGGTTGCCGAGCGTATCGGCTACGGTTCCGCCAGCACCTTCAGCACTGCCTTCAGCCGCCATGTCGGCCAGCCACCAAGCCGTTATGCCCGCATGACTGCCGCCTAGCCGTGGCCGGGTATTGCCTTTTGTGAGAAATCCCTCAAATGCCGAAGGCGGCCACATTTACACCCTGCTCGGGCGCATATAGAGAGGCTTACCACCAACAGCGAACCGTAATTCATGCTCCGACGCCTCTATGATTGGACGATGTCGCTCGCGACACGAGAGACTGCCATAGTCTGGCTTGGCATCATCGCCTTTGTCGAAAGCTCGATCTTTCCGGTCCCCGCGGATTTGCTGCTTATCCCGATGGCGCTGGCGCGCCCCGAGCGGGCCTGGCGCTACGCGCTGGTAGCCACCATCGCGTCCGTGCTTGGGGGTATTGCCGGCTGGTATCTCGGCCACTATGCGTTCGATACGCTCGCAAGGCCGCTGCTGGAGTTCTACGGCAAGCTTGATACGTTCGAGCATCTGAAGGCGTCGGTCGACTCGGAAATGCTGGCGTTGCTGCTCGTGACCTCGGGTCTGGCGCATTTGCCGCCGATCAAGGTCGTGACCATCCTTTCGGGTGCGGCCAACATCAACCTTGGCTTCTTCATCGTGTCGGCGATCGTTGCACGCGGCGCGCGCTTCTTCCTGCTCGCCTGGCTGCTGCGCCGCTTCGGCGAGGAGATCCGTGATTTTCTCGAGCGGCGGCTGAGCGCATTGGCCGGCGGAGCGGCGGCGATCCTGATTTGCCTCTTCGCCGCTCACCGCTTTTTCTACTGATATTCGTCCCGCCCGCCTCTTCAGGTGGCGACGACGTTCCGCAGAGTTTTACGCGCGTCCCGGACCGGCCGTGGGCAAGGACAGCGGCGCGAGCGTCCGCATTCCGCGGCCCTTTGGGTCATTTTCAGGCGCCTTGCGGCAGGCGTAGTCTTGCGCCTCCTGCAGCTTCGCGAGCGCCCCATCATAGTCGATCAGGGTCGGACGTCCGCCGCTGACGACGCAGGTGCCATCGACATAGACCCGCTCGATCGCCCGCTCGGCGGCGCAATGCAGGAGATTGCGCAGCGGATCGTAGACCGGCTGCATCGCGTGGTGGCGAAGATCAACGACGAGGAAATCCGCCTTTGCACCCAAGGCGATGCGGCCGATATCATCGCGGCCGAGCGCCCTGGCGCCGGCGATGGTCGCGGCTTCCAGGATGTCGCCGGTCGCGACATCGAAGACGGACTTGCCGGACAGACGCGCGCAGATCATCGCCTGGCGCATTTCTTCGAGCATGTTGAAGGGATAGCTGTCCGTTCCAAGCGCGACGTTGACGCCCGCACGGCGGTAGCGGCCGACCGATTCCAGCGCCATGCCACTGCGTGAGAAGGTGACGGGACAATGGGCGACGGTCGTGTTGCGATCGGCCAGCAGACGCAGGTCGACCTCCGTGCGCTGGCGTGTCCAGGAATGGCTGTCGACAAAGATGCAGTGGCCGAGGATCAGATCCTTGCCGAGCAGGCCCAGGCTTTCGAGATATTGTACAGCCGTCAGCCCGTGCCGGCGCAGGAGTTCCTCGTGCTCGGCCATCGTCTGGGCGGCGTGGATGGTGACCCGAACACCGCGTTTGCGCGCTGCCGCCACCGCGTCCTGCAGCAGTTCCGGCGAGCAGGTCTCGATCTGCGATGGCGCCACGATGCCCCCAAGCCGCCCGGAGGGGTGCGCGGTCGCCGCGTCGACAACTTCCAGCGCACGCGCAAAGGCCTCGCGCCCGCGCGCCTTGTCCCAGCGAAAATCGAGACGATGGCTATCCTCGACATGCCACTGCGCTTCGCGGAAACCCGGCGCGACGAAGGCACGTGCGCCGCTTCGCGCGAGCGTCGGCAGCCAGCTTTCATGCGGGCCGGCGATATCGAGCAGCGTGGTAACGCCGCTGCGCATCAGGTCGCCGACCATCACGGTCAGCGATGCCTCGATGGCATCGTCGTCGATCTCCAGAAGGTTGGAGTATTCGTAGAGCGCGTTGCCCCAAAGGGCTGCCGTGCCCATGTCCTCGAAGATGCCCTTGGAGATCGGCTCCTCGCCGGAGTGGCAATGGACATTGACGAAGCCCGGCATGATCATCCGGTCACGGCCGGAGCTTTCGCTGTGGTACGGCCCGTCGTAGGAACCGCCGACGTGGACGAAGCCCTTGTCGTCATAGGCGATGTCGGCGTCGTGCAGGTAGATATGGCCATTGCGCTCGCTGTCGAAGGCGACGAGCGTGTGCACATTGCGGATGACATGGATCTCTTTAGTCATGCGTGGTCCTGAAATATCGTTCGAGGAAACGGCTGTAAGCTCCCATGAGAGCACTGAAAACGAAGTAGACGACGGCCGCGAAGACATAGCCTTCCAGCACCGCGATGCCCTGCCATTGCGGATCGCGCATGGCGGTGCGAACGGTATCCAGGAAGTCGAGCAGGCCGACGATAGTCACCAGCGTCGTATCCTGGAAGAAGCCTATGAAGAGGCTCACGAGCGGCGGAATGACCTTCTTCAGAGCCTGCGGCAGCACGATCTTGTGCATGATCTGCCAGTAGTGGAGCCCGAGCGAATGGCCGGCCTCCACCTGCCCCTTGGGAACCGCCTGCAGGCCGCCACGAACGATCTCGGCGATATAGGCGGCGGCGAAGAGGATGATCGCCACCTGCGCGCGGATGAGCTTATCGATCGTAATGCCACTGGGCATGAACAGCGGCAGCATGACCGTTGCCATGAACAGGATGCTGATCAGCGGCACGCCGCGCACGATCTCGATGAAGCTGACCCCCAGGATACGGATGGCCGGAAGGCTGGAGGCGCGCGCGAGTGCCAGCGCGATTCCAAGAGGCAGCGCGCAGGCAAGGCCGATGAAGGAGAGCATGAAGGAGAGCGGCAGCCCGCCCCATTGCGTCGTCGGGACTACCGTCAGACCCAAAAATCCGCCTGCCATCAGCACATAGAGCAGCGGCAGGATCACGGCGATCCAGGCGATCAAAAGCGCCCGTCCCCAGAGCTTCGGGACCATCGAGACGATACAGGCGCCGAAGAACAGGAGCATCGCCGTTAGCGGCCGCCATTGCTCCTCGAACGGATAGAAGCCGAAGAAGATGTAGCGCATCTTCGCTGACAGGAACGGCCAGCAGGCGCCACTCGTCGCCTTGCATTCCGCCGGTGTGCCGACAAAGGTAGCGTCGACGAACAGCCAGCCGATCGCCAGTTTGGCAACTGCGAAGATCGTGCCGAGGCACAGGATCGTGATCAGCGCGTTGCCGGGCGTTCCGAAATAGGCGGTGAGCCAGCGGCCTTTCGGTGCCGGCGGCGCTTCGCGATGGGATGCGAGCGACGCGTCGCCGATGAGGGTATCGATCTGTGTCATGGCTCAGCGCTCCCTCAGCGCGACCTTGGCGTTGTACCAGTTCATCACCAGAGAGATGAGGATCGACAGCCCGAGGTAGACACCCATGAAAATGGCGATGGATTCGATCGCCTGCCCGGTCTGGTTCATGATCGTGTTCGACACCATCACCAGGTCCGGATAGCCGATGGCGATCGCGAGCGAGCTGTTCTTAAAGACGGTCAGATAGGTGTTGGTGAGCGGCGGGATGATGATCCTGAGTGCCTGCGGCAGGATCACCAGCTTCAGGGTGCGCGTGCGAGAGAGACCAAGTGCCGTCGCCGCTTCCCACTGTCCTTTGCTCACCGCCTGGATACCGGCCCGGACAATCTCCGCAACATTGGCCGAGACGCTGAGCGTCAGCCCGAGGAGAAGCGCCACGAATTCCGGACGCAGGTGATAGCCGCCACTCAAGCGGAACCGGCCGAGCTCCGGCACGTCCCAGGTGACGGAAATGTCGGCGAGCAGCAAGGCTGCCACGAGCGGCAGAAGAAGCGCGATCGTCGCGATCAAAGCGATCGGTCTGTCCGTGCCTGTGACGACACGCCTGCGACCGAGGATCCGGGCGACGAAGGTGGCGGCGATGATCCCGACAACAAGTGCCGTGACCAGTGTCGCAAATCCGCTCTCCCAATGCAGCGCCGGCATGACCAGGCCGCTGTTCGACAGGAACACCCCCGGAAGCATCTGGATCGCCTGCTTGACCGGCGGAAAGGTGGAGATGATCAGGGAATACCAGAGCAGCAGGTAAAGCAGCAGCGGCACGTTGCGTAGCGCCTCCACATAGGCAAGCATCAGCCGCGACAGCACCGGATTGTGCGACAGCCGCCCGATGCCGACCAGCAGACCGAGAATGGTGCCCAGCAGCGCCGCGAGCAGCGAGACCTTGACCGTGTTGGCTATGCCGACAAGGATCGCCCGGCCGATCGTGTCGGTCGGCTCGTAGGTGATCGCGGTTTCAGTGATGACGAATCCGGCCTGGCGGGCCAGGAAGCCAAACCCGGTCGCGATATCCTGCTTGGCAAGATTGGCGCTCGCGGTGCTGAACATCACCCAGGCGACGAGCAACACGACGCCGACGGCGATCGCTTGGTAGAGATAGGCGCGAATGCGCGCATCATAAAACAGGGGCATCGGGCACCCGACCCTTAGGCAGGACCTACAGCGCCGCCGGTCTTACCGGGGACGCAGAGGTCACTGTGGCACTTTGGATTTCTGCAGCAGAAAGATAGGCCCGCGCCGAAGCGCGGGCCCGTCAATCGTCAACGGAACGGCGGTGCGTAGAGCAGGCCACCCTCGCTCCAGCGCGTGTTCGGACCGCGCGTCAGACCAAGAGCCGTCTTGGTGCCGAGGTTGCGCTCGAACACTTCGCCGTAGTTTCCGACGCCCTTGATGATGTTGTAGCCCCACTTGTTGTCGAGGTTCAGCATCTTGCCGAGTTCTTCGTTGACGCCGAGCATGCGCTGGATCTCCGGATCCTCGCTCTTGGCCATCTCGTCGACGTTGGCCTGGGTAATGCCGCGCTCCTCGGCCGCCATCAGCATCCAGGCGGACCAGGATACGATGTCGCGCCAGTTCGAATCGTTCTGGCGAACAGCAGGCGCCAGCGGCTCCTTGGAGATGGTTTCCGGCAGAACGACGTAATCATCCGGGTTGTTGGCAACGGCACGGATCGAAGCCAGATCCGAACGGTCGGACGAGATCGCCTCGCAACGGCCAGAGAAGAAGGCGTTGCGGTTTTCGTCCGGGTTTTCGAAGACGACCAGTTCGAACTTGCCGCCGATCGAGCGGAAGAAGTCGCTGAGGTTCTGCGCCGTCGTCGTGCCCGGCAGCGTGCAGATCGCCGCGTCCGTCAGTTCCTTGGCGCTGTTGACGCCGAGCGACTTCGGCACCATCAGACCCTGGCCGTCGTAGAAGACGGTCGGTCCGAAATCGAGGCCAAGCGAAACTTCGCGCGAGAAGGTAAGCGTCGTCTGGCGCGACAGCATGTCGATTTCGCCGGACTGAAGCGCCTGGAAGCGCGTGTTGATATTGGTCAGGACGAAGTCGACCTTCTCCGGATCGCCGAAAACGGCAGCGGCCACGGCACGGCAGACGTCGACGTCGAAGCCCCCCATATGACCCTTGGCATCCGCGGTGGCGAAACCGGGCGTGCTCATCGAGACGCCGCAGATCAGCTTGCCGCGCGCCTTGACCGTTTCAAGCGTCGTCGCCGCGTTCGCAGACGTTGCGGCCACAAGCCCGACGGCAATACCGGCAACGGTCGCGCAAAGCTGTAGGATCCTGTTTTTCATGAATTCCCTCCCTTTGGTTTTTCCTTGTCCTGGCCGGTCCTGGTCGTGCGGTCCTCATCGCACGCCTCCTCCCGAACCGATCGACACCGACCCCTAATTGTCAGCGTCATCAATTGCATACGATAGACGAATACAAACATCAACATGATTGTATACAATATTGACGACGAAATATTCGGGCGCTATCGAGGTGCAGGGCATGCTCGGCCAATACTCGATCAGCCCGTTGAGGGGAGGCAACCTTGTCTGAGAAACCGAGCCGCAGCGACGTCGTCTACAAGCTCCTGCGCCAGGCGATCCTGGAGCAGGCCTTGAAACCGGGAACAAAGCTCTCCGAAGACACAATTGCCGATCATTTCAAGGTCAGCCGCACCAGCGTTCGCGCGGCCCTGGTCCGGCTGAACGCCGAGGGCATCGTCGATCTCAGAGCGAACAAGGGCGCCTGCGTAGCGGAGCCGACGCTGGAGGAAGCCCGCGATATCTTCGCGCTGAGGCGCATGCTGGAGGCCGAGGTGATCCGGCGGCTGGTGGCCGATCTCGGCAGCGCCGACGTCAAGCGGCTGGAGCAGCACGTGAAGCAGGAAGAGGCCGCACTTTCCGATCACGGCCCGCTTTCGATCCGGCTTGCAGGCGAATTCCACATCCTGCTTGCCGAACTCACGGGCTCTCAGGCCCTGGCACGCTTTGTCCGCGAGATCGTCTCGCGCTGCTCGCTGATCCTTGCGCGTTTCGCGCGGCTGCATTCTCCTGAATGCGCCGTCGACGAACATGTGAGGATCATTCGCGCGCTGCAGTCGCGCGACACCGCCACGGCAGAGCGGATCATGCTCAAGCATCTCCACGCCGTCGAACTGCGCGCCGAACTCGACATCGACAAGACCGAGCCGGATATCTCTGCCGTTCTGCAACGCTATGCGAGCAAGGGCTGACACCCGCCCCTCTCCGTCAACGGTGCGAGTAGTCGAAGATACGACGTTCTCAAGTCGATCTGCGGCACCAACTGTCGCGCCGCAAGAATCCAGACGCGATATCTGCCTCCAATATCCTGCAACGATACCGGTGCGCCGGGCGGGTCTTACAAGGGAGGGAGTGAGCCATGCCAAGAGAACTGGAATTCATGAGCCAACAGGTGGCCGCGGGGCGGCTGTCGCGACGGGAGTTTCTCGGGCGCGCCGCAGCGCTGGGCGTGACCGTCGCGTCGGCGAACCTGCTGCTCGGCCACGCGGCCCGAGCGGCCGGGCCTGTCAAAGGGGGAACACTGAAGGCCGGCCTCGTCGGTGGGGAATCGACGAACAGCCTCGATCCCGCGACCTGGGCAAGCCAGGTCCCCTACACACTTGGGCGCTGCTGGGGAGAGCAGCTTCTCGAAGTGTCGCCAGCCGGCGAGATCGAATACCGGCTTGCCGAATCCTATGAGGCAACGCCCGACGCCAAGACATGGCGCTTCAAGATCCGCAAGGACGTCACCTTTCACAACGGCAAGGAACTGACCCCGGCCGACGTGGTGGCGACACTTGAGCGTCACGGCGACGCCGATTCCAAATCGGCGGCCCTGCCCTTCGTCCAGGAATTCGAGACGATCAAGGCCGATGGCGATAGTGTCGTCATCACGCTGCGTCAACCGAACGCCGACCTGCCCTATGTCGTCAGCGATTATCACCTGATGATCCAACCGAACGGTGGCAAGGACGATCCGACGGCGGGCATCGGCACCGGGCCCTACAAGGTGGTCTCCAACGAGCCAGGCGTGAAACACATCGCCGAACGCCACGAAGGTTACTGGGGCTCCGCCGAGCGCGGCCATGCCGACCAGATCGAAATCGCCGTCATCAACGATTCGACGGCGCGCACCGCCGCCTTGCAGAGCGGCCAGATCCATATGATCAACCGCATCGAACCGAAGGTCGTGTCCCTGATCCAGCGCCTGCCGGGCGTCGTCATTCGCAACGTGCCGGGCAAGGGGCACTACGTCTTCATCGCCCACTGCAACACGGCGCCCTTCGACAACAACGACCTGCGCCTGGCGCTGAAATACGCCGTCGACCGCGAAGAGATGGTCGCCAAGGTGCTCGCCGGCTACGGCGCCGTCGGCAACGACACGCCGATGATCAAGGGCTATCCGCTCTTCGACAACGACATCGAACAGCGGGTGTTCGATCCGGACAAGGCCAAGTTCCACTACAAGAAGTCCGGCCACAGCGGCTCGGTTCTGCTCCGGACTTCGGATGTCGCCTTCCCCGGCGCTGTCGATGCAGCACAGCTCTTCCAGATGAGCGCGGCCAAATGCGGCATCACTATCGACCTGAAGCGCGAACCGGGCGACGGCTACTGGTCGGACGTCTGGAACAAGCAACCCTTCAGCATGTCCTACTGGACCGGGCGGCCGACACAGGACCAGGTCTATTCCATCGCCTACCTGTCAAAGGCAGAGTGGAACGACACGCGCTTCTTCCGCGACGATTTCGACAAGCTGATCTTCACGGCGCGCGGAGAGCTCGACACGGCCAAGCGCAAGGCGCTCTATCGCCAGGCGGCGATGATCCTGCGGGACGAAGGCGGCGTCATCGTGCCGATGTTCAACAACTACATCGACGCTACCAGCGACAAGGTTGGTGGCTGGGTCGATGATCCGAACGGCGAACTGATGGGCGGCCACGCTCTGACGAAATGCTGGCTCAACGCCTGAAGCAAATCGGAAGCCGAAGGCCGTCGCCGACCTTCGGCTTACTTCAAGCATTCAGAACGTTTGACGCAGCGACAGCATGCCGTCGCTGGCGAGTTCCACCTCGATCTCGTGATAGCGGTCAAGCGTCAGGTGCGGAGTACCTTCCGCAACCGCGTGCGCGCCGGTCACGACGATGACGTCGGCGCCGGCCGCAATGCCTGCCAGAATGCCTGCGGGCGCGTCTTCGAAGACCAGGCAGTCCTCCGGTCGTACGCCCAGACGTTCGGCCGCCATCCGGTATCCCTGGGGATCGGGTTTTCCGGCCGAAACATCTTCGCCCGTAATCATCAGTTGCGGCGTCGGGATACCGGCAGCGGCAAGGCGGCGCACAGCCAGGTCCAGTGGTGCGGACGTGACGATCGCCCATTTCTCCGCCGGCAGTGAATTGAGGAAGGCGACGGCGCCGGGGATTTCGACGATGCCCTCGACGTCGGCGATCTCGGCGAGCGCCAGATCATAGGCTTCCTTTTCCGGATCGACATCGGGCAGTTCGAGGTTGCGGATCGTATCGACGGCGCGCACGCCATGAACGGTCTTGATGAACTCGATCGGGTCGATCCCGTTGCGCACCGCCCAGGCGCCCCATACGCGCTCGACCACGGCCATGGAGTTCAGCAGGGTGCCATCCATATCGAACAGCAGGGCAGCAAAATTCTTCGTGAATACGGATGAAGGCGCGGCGTCCAATGCGATCCCCTGAGATGATGAAACGGGCGGCAGCAACATCGCCCTATGGAGAAGGCACACCTACTACCGGACGGCCGGACACACAATGACATTTGCGCCGCGTCCGCCAGCGATGTCGCTCAGCTTGCGGCCTGGATTTGCGTCGTCATGAGGAAATCGATCGGTCCACCGGGCTGATCGTCATCGAAGACGGCACAGGAGAGAACGCCAGTGAAGACGGCACCGGAATCGACGTTGGTCCGGTTTCCGATCGTGCGCGGATTGGCAGTGCTGGGTGTATGCCCATGGCAGAGATGTTTTCCCCAGTACTCGCCGGAATAGTCCTCGGGCCGCCGGATCCAGAGGAAGATTTCGTCGCCCTGCTCCTCCAGCGGCAGCGTCTCGTCGACACCCGCATGCACGAAAATGCGGTGCCGTTCGACAAGGATCGTGGGAAGCTCCTTGATCCATTTCAGGTGCCGACCGGGAACGACGCCGTTATAGGAGACCAGCGTCTCCTGGCCGCCGTTGATGAGCCACCAATCAACGTCGCTCTCGCCGCTGCTGGCGCCCCACAACATCTCTTCATGGTTGCCCTTGAGTGTCAGCCAGCTCCAACCGGGCCTGGACGGGCCAGCCATGACGAACTCGACGACACTGCGGCTATCCGGCCCCCTGTCGATCAAGTCACCGAGAAAGATCACCCGGCCGGCCGGCGCATAGGATTCAATCGCTTGCAGAAGCAAGCGCAATTGGTCGAGGCAACCATGAATGTCGCCGATAGCGAAGGTGAGTTGCCGGACGGCCATGCGTCTACTCTCCACACATGCATCGAACCCTTGAACCGGGCTGATCCAAGGGAAAATATCGATAAATCAAAACACTATAACAAGTCTTTCGTCGAAACGTATGCGCGCGATATCGATCGAAACAACCGACTCACGTCAAAGTGCCCGACAATTTTGCGATAGTCCGCAGCGGTGGCCGAAACTGGGCAGAGGTGCGCTTTCGAACGAGATCGCGAAAGGCATGTTCGCCGCCTGTGGAGCGCCAAGCGGCATCGTCTCTGAGTCCTCAGCGGTGGGAATGGCCCCTTGCGATCGTCGAAGTGGCGATCGATACCGGGTCGCTCGCCGGAAACGTATCTTCGAGCCCCTCTTCGAGCTGCTCTTCCATCGCGTCCCGATCGTGCGCCCGACGTGCATTCGGAAGCTGGCCCCGAAGTGAACCCTTCTGGCCGCCCACGGCCTGTAACGCTTCATCTGCCGCGAGTGCCGTTCTGAGCATATCCTTTGCCTTGGCGATGGCATTGAGCCGGTTCAAGGAGCCAGCATCATCCTGCGGGCACAGCACGGACACCACTTCGCCGCCATCGCCGACAAACTCGATGCTAAATCCGGCTCGACCGGCTCTTTCCACGGAAACCTGTATACCGACGACGCGCATCTGATCCTCCTGCGTGCGGATTGGCGCCTCTGTCCACCGGACGGATATGGCAGGAAGGGGTCGCCGACCGTCCGCGCGGAATCGAGGACATGTAAGCTAGGAAGCGTCCGTGAGGCGCTTTTGTTCCGAGAACCTGGAAAAATCGCGACGGCCGGTCGCAATTGCGGTCAGAGTTCGCCCGGCAGGGCGACGGGACGCGTCACATTGGACGGCAGATCGTTTGTGGTGTCCGCCGACTGGAACGCCGGACCGCCGGCCGGCTTCCGCGTGCAATTTGCGAAAGCGTCGAGGTCACGTTTGTAGACCTTCGTCTCGACGTTCATCATGCCGAGAACGGTATGGAAGAGATTGTCGTGCGACTTCGGCTGCGCCGTGTCCTTGGCGAGACAGGCCGTATCGACCCCCATGGCTGCCTGATAGGGCTTCGAAAACCAGGCGACAAACGGTACTTGCGTCTGCTCCCGCGGCGCAATTGCGTAAGGCGCACCGTGCAGATAGATGCCGTCTTCGCCAAGCGACTCGCCGTGGTCGGACATGTAGATCATCGCGCCCGCCACGCGGTCCTGATGCTTTTCCAGCAGACGGGCAACACTTGCCAGCACGTAGTCGGTGTAAAGGATCGAATTGTCGTAGGCGTTGGTAATTTCCGCAACCGAACACTTCATCAGTTCGGGCGTCCGGCAATCCGGCGTGAACCGACGGAACTTCTCGGGGTAACGCAGATAATAGGACGGCCCGTGGCTGCCGAGCTGGTGCAGGACGATCACGCTGTTCGACGTGGTTGCCTGGAGCTTCTTGTCGAGTTCGCCGAGGAAGATCTCATCCAGGCACTCCCCGTTCTTGCAAAGGGGGCTGTTCTTCTGGTTGGTCATGCTGGCGAAACTGATGAGATCGGCAATGCCCTTGCTGCCGGTGTTGTTGTCCCACCAGGTGGCCGAGACGCCGGCACGCGTCAGCACGTTCATCAGATTTTCCGTCGAACGGGCCTTCCAGTCGCTGTATTCATTGCGCGGATAGACCGAGAACATGCACGGCAGTGAGATCGCCGTTGCCGTGCCGCAACTCGTGGTGTCGGTGTAGTTGACCACGCCAAGCGCCTTCAGTTCCGGATTGGTCTCGCGCGCATAGCCGTTCAGAGAGAAGTTCATTGCACGCGCCGTCTCACCGGCAACGACGACAACGACCACCGGCTTGCCGGCCGCCGCGATCCGTGGGCCCTGGCGGGCGTCGGTGCCGAGCGGCTGTACAACGATATTGCGCTCCTTGAAGGTCGAAGCGGCGTACCGCACGGCGGCCGAGACCGGCCCCGTCGGATTGAACCGCTTCATCAGGTCCTTGTGCTCGCGGATCACGTAGGCGACGTTCGCGAAGTTCGCATAGACCAGCCCGCTGCTGACGAAGAGGCAGGGGATGATCACCACCAGATTGACCGCGGCATTGGCCAGGAAGGCGCGGCGGCGAACCTTGACCCACATGACCAGAAATGAGGGAAGCAAGCCATAGAGCAGCAGGTGCATCGCCAGGCTACCGGTCAAGAGATGGCCGGCCTCCGCCTGCGTCGTCACGGCTGCATTGCCAATCATGTCCTTGTCGATGATGACGCCAAAGGTGTCGATGAAATAGGAAGCCGACGCCGAAACCATGATCAAGAAGATCAACACCGGTTTCATCACATATCTGACGGAAGCGATCGTAAGACCCGCCAAGGTCAGGAGGCAAAGTGCCGCGCTGAAGGAGACAAGCGCCACGACAGAATCGTTGAAGTAGGCGACCGTGTGTGTCCAGAAGGAATTGTTGGTGACAACGAGCAGATAGGCGCTGACGAGCGCGCTCAGAGCAATGCTACCGATCTCTGGCCGGCGAAGTCTCGTAAAAATCAAAACGGCGTCTCCAGCGGCGACTGCGCGACCACCGGAGATGGTCAATGCAGGCGCGGGCATTCAGTCGGGGCGGAGACCGCGATACGGCCACCTGTTCAGTTACAGCCTCCCCCTCACCGGTCGAGATACGACGTGCAAGCTGTCCAAACCCCGTCAAGATTGCTTATTGGCCGCTTCATGCACGCGAGGGTGGGTATTGCGACCAGGAGTTGGCAGCCCAAGCGAAAGTCCATATGGTCGATAGCGGCCCCTGTAATATCGAGACGATTCAATGCGCCTGCTCCTGGTTGAAGACAGCCCGCGACTGGTAGAACTGGTCGGAGAAACCATGCGGGACGCTGGCTGGCGGCTCGATTCCGTTTCAACCGTTGCGGACGCCGAAACGGCGATCGCCGGGCGAGAGCACGATCTTGTGCTGCTCGATCTCGGCCTGCCAGACGGCGACGGTCTGTCCCTGCTTCGTCGCCTCCGGCACGACTATCCGGGGCTGCCTGTGCTGATCATCACTGCCAAGGGATCTGTCGACGAGCGTATCGCCGGGCTCGATGCCGGTGCCGACGACTATCTCGTAAAGCCGTTCCACCATCGGGAGCTTCTCTCCCGGTGCCGGGCGATGCTGAGGCGCAACCCGCAGGCCGTCCAGCCCGTTCTGGAGGCCGGCGCACTGCGCTATGACCCGGCGACCGCAGACCTCACCTGTGACGGCATCGTGGTACCGTTGCCGCCGCGAGAGCGTTCGCTGATGGAAATCCTGATGCGCGAAGTCGGCCGCGTGGTGCCGAAGCGCAAACTCGAAACGGCACTTTCCGAATATGGGCAGGAGGTCACGCCCAATGCGCTCGAGCTCGCGGTGTCGCGCGTGCGCAAGCGCCTGCAGCCGCTTGACACCGGCGTACAGATCGAGACCGTACGCGGTATCGGCTATCTGCTCAGGCGTGCCTCATGAAACCCCGCAACCCGTCGCTGATCGGCATCGTCGCCCGCCGCATCATCGCCTTTTCGCTGATTGCCATGGCGATCCAGATCGGCGTCGTCTTCGCCGACTACTGGTTCGACGACGACAAGCTGAGCGTGCTCATGCTTCAGCAGGAAACCGAAAAGTTGGCTGGCTATGTCCAGGTTCGCGATGGCGTCGTAAGCTACGAACCCAACCACGAGATGCGCGAGCACTACGAGGACCGCCAAGACGGCAATGGCGCGATCTTCCTCCGTATCCGTACGGCCTCGGGTGTGATCGTCTATTCGAACTGCACGAGCGAATGCGCCCAACATTTCCTGCCTCTCGGCGTGGATGCGCCGCAGTTCTGGAAGCGCCTGATCGCGCCCGGCAAGCCCTTCAGCGTCGCAGGTGGACAGACCTTCGAAATTGGCGGCACGACCGTGCTGATCGAACTTGCGATCCTCAACGACCCAAACGGCTTCGTATACGGAGCACTGCTGCACGAGATGTTCGATTCGATGATCGTGCCGATGACGCTGATGTTCTGCCTCGTCATCGGTGCGACGATCTGGTCCATTCGCAGCGCCCTGAAGCCCGTCGCCATGGCCGCCCGGGCAGCCGATGCGCTGGACCCGCGCGACGGCAATGCGCGCCTGCCGCTGACGCGGATGCCGCAGGAGATCGCGCGGCTGGTGTCCGCAGTCAATCGCATGCTCACGCGGGTTGCCGATCTCATCCAGTCGCAGAAACTGTTCTCCTCCTCGATCGCCCATGAGATCCGGACACCGGTGTCGATCGCCAAGATGGAGCTGAGCCGCATAAGCGACCCAAGGGCCCGCAATGCCGAGCGGGACCTCGACGCCTTGACGCACATTCTCGAGCAACTCACCTCCCTGGCGCGGGCCGATGCCGTCGATCCCTCCGCCTACCAACGCACAAGCCTGTCGCAAATCGGAGCGGCCGTTGCGGAAGCGATCGCGCCATTCGTCTTCGACCACGACAAGTCGCTCGAGTTCGTCGACGAAGGAACGCCGCCGGTCACCGCGATCCCGGCGCTTGTCGAGAACATGCTGCGAAATCTCATCGAGAACGCGGTGAAGCACAATCCGCCGGGTACACGCATCATTCTTGTCTGTGGTCCAGGCCCGGTGGTCTCGGTCGAGGACAATGGCAAGGGGCTCGTCGACCTGCCCGAGCACCATGAAGACCTCGGCTACGTGAAGAGTTCCGGCCAACTCGGGCTCGGCCTGAAGATTGTCCGGCGCATCAGCGAGCTTCACCAGGCGACGATTTCGATCGATACGGCGCCGGAGCGCGGCACCAGGATCTCGATAGACTTTTCCGCCACGGTCTGATGTCTATCAATCGGGTGAGCTTTTGGGGAATGAGCCCGAGCCACTGATGGCCTTGCTCCGCGTCGCTCGGCGCGCCTCACCCGCTTGCGCACTTTCCAATGCAGGTCCCGCTTGGCTTGCCCAGCATCGACCCGAGCGGCAGCAAGGGAGTATTCCGCAGCTGCAAAACTAGAATTGAACCGCTCCCGTCGTGCTCATCGTTTAAAAATTCATTCGATTGACTTAATCAATGGAATGATGTAATTTAAGGACATGATGAAAAACAAAACCTCCACCCAAACACCCAAGCAGGACCGCGGCGACGTCACGCGTGAGAAGCTCTTGACGAGCTCCATCGATGTTTTCGGACGCTACGGCTTCGACGGTGCCAGCACGCGCATGCTCGCGGAAACCGCCGGCGTGAACCTGCAGGCGATCCCCTACTATTTCGGCGGCAAGGAAGGCCTCTACATCGCCGCCGCAGAACACCTTGCATCGGTCATCGTCGGCCATGTCGGCGACCTCAGAATTGCGATCCTCGAGCGCCTTGCCCGCCTCGATGGCGAAGGCAAGGCAATGTCGCCCGAGGAAGCGCGGGATCTCTTGACCCAGATGGCGCAACGCATGGTCGCCATCTTCGTCAGTCGGCAGTCCGAGAGCTGGGCGCGCTTCATCATCCGGGAGCAGATGGAACCGACCGAGGCATTCGAGCGGGTCTACGCCAATGTCATGGGCCCGATGATCGGCATGGCCGGCAGGCTGGTGGCGACCATTCTCGACGAGCCACCACAGTCCGAACACGTTCGGCTGAAGACCCTCTCCTTCGTCGGCAGCATTCTCGTGTTCCGCATGGCCCATGCGGCCATGCTTCGCCAGATGAGCTGGCAGGCCGTTGGCCCCGACGAACTCGACACCCTGCGTCGCCATGTCGCCGAGCTTGTCGCCGCACTTGGCGGCAAGAAGGAGGGCCAACGATGAACAAGCCGGCAATCGTCCTTCTGTTGTTCGCCGGCGCCGCGGCCGGTGCCTGGTGGTTCGGTGTCCCTCAGCGGCTCGGCTGGACCGGCCCGGAGCGAGCCTCGGTGCTTTACGGTAACATCGACATCCGCCAGGTCTCCCTTGGCTTCCGCGTCAATGGCCGTATTGCCAGCCTCGGCGTCGACGAAGGCGACGCGGTGAAGCCGGGCGATGTCCTTGCGACGCTCGATGCCGTTCCCTTCGAACAGGCGGTGGCCTCAGCCGAAGCCGAACTCGGCGCGCTCAAGGCCAACCTTGCCAAGCTGAAAGCAGGCGCACGACCAACCGAAATCGCCCAGGCGCGGGCCACCCATGAGGAACGTCTGGCGGACCTGGAAAACGCAAACCTGGCCTATGAGCGCGCGCGGCAATTGCGTCCGAACGGCACCATTTCTCAGGCCAACCTCGACGAGGCAAGCGCCAACAGAGCTGCTGCGGCTGCGCGCGCCACCTCCGCCCGCGAGGCACTGGCGCTCATCGAAGAGGGAAGCCGGATCGAGGACATCGAGGCAGCTCAAGCACAAGTGCTGGCGGCCGAAGCCAAGCTCGAAAGCGCCCGCACGTCGCTTGGCGATACACGCCTGCTCGCGCCAAGCGCGGGCACGGTTCTATCCCGGGTACGCGAAGTCGGCGCCATCGTCGCGCCGTCCGATATGGTCTATGTCGTCTCTCTCAACGAACCGGTCTGGGTCCGGGCCTATGTCGCAGAGCCGGATCTTGGCCGGGTGCATCCAGGTATGGCCGTCGAAGTCACGTCGGACAGTGCGCCGGATCGCCCCTACAAGGCGACGGTCGGTTTCATCTCGCCCGTCGCCGAGTTCACCCCGAAGTCGGTGGAAACGCCGGAACTCAGGACCGATCTCGTCTATCGTCTGCGCATCGTGGTCGACAAGCCGGGTGCCGATCTCAGGCAGGGCATGCCGGTGACGGTGCACCTGCCCGACACCACAGAGGCAAGACAATGAACGACGCCGCACCGTTCGTCCGGATCGCGGACGTGGTCAAGCGCTTCGGCGATGCCCCGCCGGCGCTCGACCACATCGATGGCGAAATCCTCGGCGGGCGGATCACCGGGCTCGTCGGCCCTGATGGTGCGGGAAAGACCACGCTCATCCGGCTGATGACCGGGCTGATGGTGCCGGACGAGGGAAAGGTCGAGGTTCTCGGCTTCAATACCGTGACCAATGCCGCCGACATCCAGGCGGCGATCGGCTACATGCCGCAGCGCTTCGGCCTCTATGAAGACCTCTCCGTCCAGGAGAACCTGAACCTTTACGCCGATCTGCGTGGCCTGCCGCTCGCCGAGCGTGCCGCGACCTTCAATGAACTGCTCGAATTCACCGACCTCAAGCGCTTCACCGAACGGCTTGCCGGCAAACTCTCCGGTGGCATGAAACAGAAGCTCGGCCTCGCCTGCGCCCTGCTGCGCAAACCTCGCCTGCTTCTCCTGGATGAACCGGGTGTGGGCGTCGATCCGATCTCCCGCCGCGACCTCTGGAAGATGGTCGAGAACCTGACGGCGGAGGGGATCGGCGTCGTCTGGTCGACCGCCTATCTAGACGAAGCCGAGGCCTGCGACAGCGTTCTGCTGCTGAACGAGGGCAAGCTGCTCTTTGCCGGCAGCCCCGCTGATCTCACCGCCCGGGTCGCCGACCGCGTCTTCAAGGTTTCCGGCGTCGCACACGGGCGACGCCAGAAGCTCGCGCGCTTTCTCGATGACGCCGATGTCGTCGACGGTGTCATCCAGGGCGAAGCGATCCGGTTGGTGATGAAGCCGGACACCAAACCGCCGTCACCGGACGACGGCTCGTCACCGCCCGACGTGACAACCACACCGCCCCGCTTCGAGGATGCCTTCATCGACATGCTCGGCGGTGGGCCGGGTGGCCACTCGAAGCTGGCGGAAACCCAGACACCCTTTAAAATCGAGAACGGCAAACCCGTCATCGAGGCCCACGGTCTGACGAAACGCTTCGGTGATTTCACCGCCGCCGACGACATCACCTTCGACATTCCGCGCGGGCAGATCTTCGGACTTCTCGGCCCGAACGGTGCCGGAAAATCGACGACCTTCAAGATGCTTTGTGGCTTGTTGAAACCTTCCGCCGGCGAGGGCCGCGTTGCCGGCTTCGACCTGCGCCGCGACGCGGCGGAGGCCCGCAACCGGCTCGGCTACATGGCGCAGAAGTTCTCGCTCTATGGCGACCTAAGCGTCGCGCAGAACCTCAGTTTCTTCGCCGGCGTCTATGGACTTTCCGGTCCGCGCAAGCGCGAACGAATCCAGCTGATGATCGACATCTTCGCCTTCGGCCGCTTGCTCGACATGTCGGCCAAGGACCTGCCGCTCGGGCTGAAGCAGCGGCTGGCCCTTGCCTGCGCCGTACTGCACGAGCCGGAGGCGCTGTTTCTCGATGAGCCCACCTCCGGCGTCGATCCCATCACCCGGCGCGAATTCTGGACCCATATCAACGGGCTGGTCGAAAAGGGCGTGACCGTGCTCGTTACCACCCATTTCATGGACGAAGCCGAATATTGCGACCGCATCTCGCTCATCTATCGCGGCCGTTCGATCGCGCTCGGATCGCCGGACGAATTGAAGGCGCAGGTTGCCAGCGCCGAGCTTCCTGACCCGACGATGGAAGATGCCTTTATCGCCCTCGTCCAAGGCTCAGAGAAGACGGAGGCCGCATGACCGCACAGCCCTCCACGACCGAAGGCCGGTCCGCCCGCATCAGGCGTTTTGGCGCGCTCGTGCGCAAGGAAAGCTACCAGATCGTCCGCGATCCGAGCAGCATCCTGATCGCCTTCGTGCTGCCGCTGATCCTCCTGTTTCTGTTCGGCTATGGTGTCTCGCTCGACACCACCCGGACCCGCATCGGCCTCGTCATCGAGGAGGAGGCGCCGCTGACGCGGGATCTTGCCGCCGGCTTTCAGGCGTCACGCTATTTCCAGGTTGCGGTTGGTCGCGACCGCCGCGAATTCGAGGAAGACCTGGTGCTCGGTCGCGTGCGCGGCATCGTCGTTATCCCTGCCGGCTTCATGGGCGACCATACGGCCGGACGACATCCCGCCTTGCAGGTACTCGTCGACGGCTCCGACCCGAACACGGCAAACTTCGTTCAGAACTACGCTCAGGCGACGGTTGCCAATTGGGAACGACAGCGCCTGAACGACGGCGGCGGCCACCCGCCGGCCATCGCCGCGGAACAACGCTTCTGGTTCAATCCGGAGCTGACCAGCCGGAATTTCCTTGTACCCGGGTCGATCGCCATCGTCATGACGCTGGTCGGCACGCTGCTGACCTCGCTCGTCGTTGCCCGCGAATGGGAGCGCGGCACAATGGAGGCGATGATGGCGACGCCGGTCTCGGCCGCCGAACTTTTGGCCGGTAAGCTGTTGCCCTATTTTATCCTTGGACTCACGTCGATGACGCTGTGCGTGCTGCTTGCCGTCTTCCTCTTCGGCGTCCCCTTCCGCGGATCGGTCGCAGCACTCTATGCGCTTTCGGCAACCTTCCTGATGCCGGCGCTCGGACAGGGCCTGCTGATCTCGGCCGCCACAAAGAACCAGTTCCTCGCCTCGCAGCTCGCGCTGATCTCGGCCTTCCTGCCGGCGTTCCTGCTCTCGGGTTTTCTCTTCGAAATCAATTCGATGCCGACGGTCATTCAATGGATCACCTTCATCGTGCCGGCGCGCTACCTGATCCCCAGCCTGCAGACCGTGTTTCTCGCCGGCGACATCTGGCCGATGTTCACGCGCGCCATCGCCGTCATGCTCCTGATCGGCTGCGTCTTCTTTGCGCTCGCCGCCCGCAGTACCCGCAAGAGGATTGGCTGATATGTGGTGGACAAGGCTCAAGGCGCTGATCGTCAAGGAACTGCTTGCGGTTCTGCGTGATCCCAAGGGACGCACCGTGCTGATCGTGCCGCCGATCCTGCAGCTGCTGGTGTTTTCCTACGCCGCGACGCTGGAAGTGACGAATGTCGACGTCATGGTGCTGAACCGCGACAACGGCCACTGGAGCCAGGACCTCGTGCAGGAGATCCAGGGGTCGCCAACCTTCCGCAGCATCCGCTTCACCAGCAGTCCCGACGACGTGCGCGTCGCGATCGACACCCAAAAGGTCATCGCCGCAATCGAAATCGGCCCCACCTTCTCGCGCGATATCGAGGCGAGCCGGCCAGCCGACGTGCAGATCATCCTCGACGGACGCCGTTCGAATGCGTCACAGATCGTTTCCGGTTATCTCAGCCGTATCGTCGGCACGCTTGCCGCTGAAACGCCCGCCGGCAAACGGATGGCATCCGGAGCGGTGACCGTCGTCGCGCGCAATTGGTTCAATCCGAACCTCACCTATCAATGGTTCATGGTGCCGAACCTGGTCGCCAGCATAGCGCTTTTGATCGGCTTGATCGTGACCGCGCTATCGATCGCGCGCGAACGCGAACTCGGCACGTTCGATCAGCTGATGGTCTCTCCGCTGAGGACGCATGAGATCCTGATCGGCAAGTTGATCCCGCCGATGATGATCGGCCTGTTCCACATCACGATCTACATCCTGGCCGCCGTCTTCATCTTCGGCGTACCGCTGCGCGGCTCTCTGTTCCTGCTCTACGGCAGCGCAGTCTTCTACCTTGCGTCCGTGGTGGGCCTCGGCCTGTTCATTTCGGCGCTGTCGATGACGCAGCAGCAGGCGATCCTTGGCGCTTTCCTCTTCATGGTGCCGGCGATGTTGCTCTCGGGCTTTGCGACACCGATCGAGAACATGCCGACCTGGCTGCAGCCAATCACCTACGTCAATCCGCTGCGCTACTTCCTCGTCATCGTGAAAGGCGTGTTCCTCAAGGACATTCCGGCGGTCGAGGTGGCGCGACAGACGATCCCGCTGCTGCTGATCGCCGTCGTTACCCTCTCGGCCGCCTCATGGCTGTTTCGCCGTCGGTTGGAGTAGTCTCAGCTCTTCAGAAAACGGCCGATTGCCGCAACCTCGTTCTGGCGGATGTCATGGCCGCCCGGGTGCCACTCGGTTTGCGTCACCGCACCCTGCCCCTGGAAATAGTCTGCCAGGGTCTGGGTCAGCGGCGCCGGGCAGATGGGGTCTCGTTCGCCGGCAGTGATCAGCACCCGGCGCCCTTGAAGCGCCGGATTGTCTTTTGGCCGGAACGGGATCAGAGGATGCATGAGCACCGATTTGTCGAAGACACCGCCTTCGATCAGCACATTGGCAAGAATGTTCGCGCCATTGGAGTAACCAAGGCCAATCACCTCGGATGCGCCGTGTTCGGTCGCGAGCGACTTGACGAAACCGGCCATCTTCTCGGTCGCCCGTGCAAGATCCGCCATGTCGTAGACGCCCTCACCCGTGCGTTTGAAGAAGCGTGCGGCACCATATTCCGCCACGTCGCCACGCGGCGAGACGATCGTCGCGTCGGGCAGAAGCTCGGACGCGAAGGTGAAGAACTGGTTTTCATCTCCGCCCGTCCCGTGGAAGACGAAGAAGATCGGCTGGCCGGGTTTGCCGGCCTTCAGCTTGTGAACGTAACCATGATCGACCATTTTTAGTCTCCTGGAGAATTTCCGGAAACGGGTAAACGTCCCGTCCGAGATTGTCTGATTTCAGAGCCTTGGATTCACGGTTCCGACGACGCCGTGAACCGTTCTTTCCGTACAATCCGGTGCCGAAGGCTCGCTACAACGGCGAGCCTTCCCTGCATAGCGTGTTAGTCGTCAATCTTCTGCAGGTGGCTTTCCAGGATCGGACGCAGGTGCTTGTGCTGTTGCGGCAGCTTCAACGCCTCACCGAGATGAGCGAGATCCTCGTCCCGATCGAAGCCCGGCTCGTTGGTGGCGATCTCGAACAGAACGCCGCCGGGTGTCCGGAAGTAGATCGCCCAGAAGTAATCGCGGTCGATGACCGGGGTAACCTGGTAGCCCGTATCCATCAGCGCCTTGCGCACTTCGAGCTGCTTTTCGCGGTTTTCGACGGCAAAAGCGATGTGATGCACCGAGCCGGCGCCCTGAGACGCGCGTCCGATATTCGGCATCGTCTCGAGATCGATGACCCGCGCATCATTGCCGCCAGGCACGATCAAACGCGTGACGCCATCCTTGCGGTCGAGCTCTTCGTAGCCCATGAACTTCAAGAGTTCGGACGTCGCGCCTTCATCGCGAAGACGCAGTGCCGCGGAATGGAAGCCACGGATCGCATGATCCGCCGAGATGCCGCCTTCGGTCCATGGCGTGCGCTGGTCGTCCTTGACCTCGACGAGGGCAAAGCCGTCGCCATCAGGGCCAGCGAAGTTCAGCCGCTTTTCACCGAAGGTCTCTTCATCCTTGAGACCGGTCACGCCAAGCGTCGTCAGGCGATCTTTCCAGAAGCCGAGGGAGCCTTGCGGCACCGAGAAAACAGTCGTCCCCACTTCGCCGGTGCCGGCACGGCCGCGCGGCATGTTCGGGAATGGGAAATAGGTCATGACCGTCCCGGGTGTGCCAGCTCCGTCGCCGTAATAGAGGTGGTAGACATCCGGCGAATCGAAGTTGACTGTCTTCTTCACGCGACGCAGGCCGAGCGACCTGGTGAAGAACACATTGTTTTCGCGCGCATCGTCGGCCATCGAAGTGACGTGATGCAGACCCTTGATCTGATTGAGCATTGCCGTGATCCTTTCTCTCCGGCGCCACCGGGCGCTCCGTTGGGTGATAGATGCGCTCATCCGGCCGTCGGCGAAAGACGGCTGCGGCCAAACGCATTGTCAACGCTTCGTTGACAGCACTACGCTCTCGTCAACAATCATGAACGCCGCGGTGCTGCGCTTGTGACCCGCTGCGCCGATGCTTTAAGATCGCTTCGCGGCATGTTGTCGTCAGCACGCGAGGAGGCGCGCAGACACCTGTGAAATATCGCCTAGCCCTTGGATTCCTGTTGCTGCCGTTGCTTGCGACCATGCTGGCCTGGAAAGGCTATGCAGTTACGACCGACAGTTATCTGCGCGAAGCGACCGCTCAAGCCACCACCGCTCTCCGGCTCGCCGTCACGGCGCTCGATGGCCACCTCAATCGCTATCAGGCACTGCCAGCGCTGATCGCCGATCACGAGGATGTCCAGGAACTCGTCACCCGCCCACGCGATCGCAGACTGCGGGAGGCGGTGAACGCCTACCTCAAAGACATCAACGGCCTGCTCCAATCATCGGACATCTATGTGATTACGCCGGATGGCGACACGATCGCTGCCAGCAACTATGACGGGCCGACGAGTTTCGTCGGCCAGAACTTCAGCTACCGGCCCTATTTCCAGGAAGCGCTGCGCGGGCACCAATCGCGCTTCTACGCACTTGGCACCACATCGCTGAAACGCGGTTACTTCTTTGGCTCGCCGATCCGTGTCGGCGACGATATCCGCGGTGTCATGGTCTTCAAGGTCGACGTCGAAAGCATCGAAGCATCCTGGCAGGGCGGCGAATACAAGATCTTCGTCTCCGATCCTGAAGGCATCATCTTCATGTCCGGCGATCCGGACTGGCTTTATTCCTCGATCCTGCCGCTGACGGCGGAGCGGCTGGCGCGAACCGAAGCATCGAGGCGCTACGCCGATGCCACCGTGCGCGCCCTGCCGGTGTCGGAGCGCGCGGCCTCCGATCACCATTTCCTGACCGTGTCTTCCGGCAATTCGAGCCGCGAATACCTTATGCTGTCGCAACCCATGCCGGATGCCGATTGGACCGTGAACGTTCTCGTCGACACCGCCTCTGTGCGCACGCAGGCGCTGACGACCGTCATTGCCGTGCTGCTGCTCATCTGCCTCGCCGGACTGGGCGTGGCCATCGTGCTGCAGAGGCGCGCGCGGCTCAACGAGCGCATCTCGATGCAGGCAGAGGCACAGGTGGAGCTCGAGCGCCGCGTCGACGAGCGCACAGCCGACCTCGCGCGTGTCAACGTGCAGATCGAAGAAGAAATCGCCGAACGCCGACTGACGGAACAGCAATTGCGCCGGACGCAGGCCGATCTGGTCCAGGCGGGCAAGCTGGCAGGTCTCGGACAAATGTCCGCGGCGCTGTCGCATGAATTCAATCAGCCCCTTGCCGCCGCCAAGACCTATGCCGACAGCGCGGCCCTGCTGATCGAACGTGGCCGTTCCGACGAGGCGACCGACAATATCCGCCGGATCTCCGGGCTCGTCGACCGAATGGCGGCGATCAGCAAGCATCTGCGAAATTTCGCCCGCAAGCCGAATGAGAAGCTTGGGCCTGTTTCGGTCGAAGAGGTGGTACGCGATACGATGGAGATCGTATCAGTTCGCCTGAAAGCCGCAGCGGCGACCATCGACATCGATGTCGGCGATAAACCGCTCGTCGTGCGTGCCGGTTCAGTCCGCCTGCAACAGGTGCTGGTCAACATTATCTCCAATGCGGCCGATGCCGTCGAGGGGCTTGACGACCGCACCATTCGGCTTCGCGCCCGACAGGAGGACGGCAAGGTGGTGCTGACAGTCAGCGACCGCGGGCCCGGCATTCCGCCGGCGATTGCCGAACGCATCTTCGATCCATTCTTTTCCACCAAGGGCGTCGGCAAGGGGCTGGGCCTTGGTCTTTCGATTTCCTATAACATTATCAAGGATTTCGGCGGTAGTCTTATCGCGACTAACCTACCGGAAGGCGGTGCCGAGTTCCGGATCGAACTCACCGCCGAAAACAGCAATGCCCGGGAGGCTGCCGAATGATCGAGAGCCGGATCCTGCTCGTCGACGACGAAGAGGATGTGCGCCATTCGAGCGCGCAAGCGCTGGAACTCGCCGGATTCCGCGTCGATACCTTCGCCGCCGCCGAACATGCCTTGGAATTCATCAGCTACAGCTTTGCCGGCGTCGTCATCAGCGATATCCGCATGCCCGGCATGGACGGCATGACGCTGCTCCAGCGCATCCGCGAGATCGATGCCGAGGTCCCGGTCATCCTTGTTACTGGCCATGGCGACGTGCAGCTTGCCGTGCGCGCGATGCGCGAAGGTGCCTATGATTTTGTCGAGAAGCCCTTTGCGGCACAGATGCTCGCCGGCACCATTCGCCGCGCATTGGACTGGCGCGCGCTGGTTCTTGAAAACCGCCGGCTGAAGGCTGTCGCCGGCAAACGCGACGACATCGAACAGCGGCTGCCCGGACGAAGCCAGGTGATGGTCGACCTGCGCTATCGGATCCGCGCGATCGGCGCAGCCGACGCCGACACGCTGATCATCGGCGATACCGGTGTCGGCAAGGAGGTGCTGGCCCGCACGCTGCATGATCTCAGCGCCCGTGCCAACAGCCCGTTCATCGCCATCAACTGCGCGGCACTGCCGGAAAACCTGATCGAAAGCGAACTCTTCGGCCATGAGCCTGGCGCGTTTCCCGGTGCCATCCGGCCGCGCTACGGCAAGTTTGAGCATGGTCGCGGCGGCACCATCCTGCTCGACGAGATCGGCTCAATGCCGTTCGATCTTCAGGCGAAATTCCTGCGCGTCCTCCAGGAGCGTGTCATCACCCGGCTCGGATCGAACGAAGTCGTACCGCTCGATGTGCGCTTCATCGCGACCAGCAAGGTCGACCTCGAAAAGGAGGTCTCTGCCGGGCGCTTCCGCGCCGACCTGCTCTACCGCCTCAACGTCGCGACGCTCAGAGTTCCCTCGCTTGCCCAGCGGCGCGCCGATATCCCTCTGCTCTTCCTTCAGCTTGTGCGGGAATCCGCCGCTCGCTACGGCCGCGACGAAGCCGAGGTCTCGCAGGCGATGCTGGCTGAAATGGCGGAGCGCGACTGGCCGGGCAACGTCCGCGAATTGCGCAACGCGGCCGAGCGCCTGGTGCTGGGTCTCGACGCTGCTCCCGACGACACGGCGAGAGCAGAGAATGGCGGCCGCCTCGCTGACAAGGTTGCCGCCTATGAGAAGGGTCTGATCGCAACGGCGATCGCCGCTCATGGCGGAGCGCTGAAGCCGGTCTATGAATCACTCGGAATCTCGCGCAAAACGCTTTACGAGAAAATGCAGAAGTTCGGGCTCGACAAGAAGCTCGTCGCCGCGGATTTTTCCACCGACGGGGAGCATTGACCCAATCGGGTGCCGGACTCATCAGCCTTGGGCGCGCAATCCCAACTCCGGATCGCCAGGCTGGATGCAGTGAAGTGTAACGCCGTTCACCCAGCGGAAGCTGCAACGAACTCCACCTTGATACGATCCGGATCTTCGATGAACAGCGCGTAATAGTCGCTTCCGCCGTTTGCGAACGGATATGGGTCGTCATAGAGGCAAGAAATGCCGTTCTCCTGGCAAAATCGCCTCAGCCTGTCGACGGTCTCACGGCCCTTTACGCGAAACGCCAGATGGTTCAGCCCGACCCCGCACCGATGATAGTCGCGAGAGGCATGCTTCTCACCGACCTGCACAAATGTCAGGTAGGCGTCGTGGCCATGGGCAAGCGTGAAACCGTCATCCCAACGACCGCTTTCTTCGTATCCGACCTCGGCGAGAAGGGATGTCCAGAAGCTATGCGAGATGCCGAGGTTCGATACGTAGATCTCGATATGATGAAGCATTGGCCGGTCTCTCCGTGCAGTGTGATTGCAGCCGTGAAATGCCTGTTGCCTCCTGCTCCTCTGCAACATTTGGGGACCCCAATGGGGTGACGGTCGGTCTCGATGCGGGAATTCGCAAGCGGCTGGCACACGCATCATCGCGGTTGCACAAGCAGGAAACAACACCGGAAAGACGGACGAAGCCGCGCCTGCACCGGAAACCTTGGAATCAAAACGGGGACGCGATCGCTCGCGTCCCCGTCAAAGGTATTTGCGACTGGCTCAGACGTTGAACGCCGCGCCGATCAGCGTCTTGGTATAAGGTTGCTTCGGCGCTTCAAAGATGGCGTCCGTTTCACCTTCCTCGACGATCTTGCCGTTCTTCATGACGATCACGTAGTCCGACATCGCCTTCACGACAGAGAGGTCGTGGCTGATGAAGATGTAGGAGAGCCCGTGTGAACGCTGCAGGTCCCGCAGGAGCTCGATCACCTGCCCCTGCACCGATCGGTCAAGCGCCGATGTCGGCTCGTCGAGAATGACGACCTTTGGCTTCAGGATCATCGCGCGGGCAATGGCGATACGCTGGCGCTGGCCGCCCGAGAACTCGTGCGGATAGCGGTTGCGGGATGCTGGGTCGAGCCCCACTTCCTTCAGCGCCTCGGACGCCCGGCGGTCGCGATCGGCACGGCTGAGCTCGGGCTCGTGGACGTGCAGACCTTCGGTAATGATCTCGCCGACGGTGCGCCGCGGCGACAGCGAGCCGTAGGGATCCTGGAACACGAGCTGCAGCGTGCGTCGCAGCGGCCGCATCTGGCCGCGGTCGAAGCCGGAGATATCCGTGGTTCCGAAGCGATAGTAGCCGCTGCTCGGCAGAAGCCGCAGCAGCGCGCGACCGAGGGTCGACTTGCCCGAACCGGACTCGCCGACGACGCCGATCGTCTGCCCTTCTTGCAGGCGCAGATTGACCTTATCCACCGCACGGAAAACAGACTTCCCGCCCCGGAAAAGACCGCCGCCGATCTGATAGTCGACACAGACGTCGCGGCCTTCGAGAATGATCGGCGCACTGTCGGCCGGTGAAGCCTTGCGGCCGCTCGGCTCGGCTGCCAGCAGCATCTTCGTATAGTCGGCCTGAGGCCGTTCGAAGATGTCGGCCGTCGTGCCCTTTTCCACCACTTCGCCACGGCGCATCACGGCCACGCGGTCCGCGAAATGCTTGACGATCCCGAGGTCGTGGGTGATCAGCACGATCGCCATGCCGAAGCGCTGCTGCAGCGACTTCAAGAGATCGAGGATCTGCGCCTGGATGGTCACGTCGAGTGCCGTTGTCGGTTCGTCGGCGATCAGAAGGTCCGGTTCGTTGGCAAGCGCCATGGCGATCATCACGCGTTGGCGCTGACCGCCCGAAAGCTCGTGCGGATAGCTGTCGATGCGCCGCGCCGGCTCCGGAATGCCCACCAGTTCGAGCAACTCCAGCACGCGCTTTCGCGCCTGCTTGAACGTGCCGCCGCGGTGATGGACGATCGGCTCGGCAATCTGGCGGCCGATCGGATAAAGCGGATCGAGCGAGGTCATCGGCTCCTGGAAGATCATGGTGACCTTCGCACCGCGCACCTGGTTCAATGCCTTCGGCGGCAGTCCGACGAGCTCCTGCCCGCGGTAACGTGCCGAGCCTGTGACCTCGCCGTTCTTGGCGAGCAGGCCCATGATGCCCATCATCGTCTGGCTCTTGCCGGAGCCGGACTCGCCGACAACCGCAAGCGTTTCACCGGTGCGGACATCGAGGTCGATGCCCTTGACCGCTTCGACGGTGCCGTCGGGCGTTGAGAAGTTCACCTTGAGACCGCTGACGGCCAGGATGGTTTCTTTTGTATCTGCCATGTCAGCGATCCTTCGGGTCGAGCGCGTCGCGCAGGCCGTCGCCGACGAAGTTCAGCGAGAACAGCGTCAGGACGAAGAAGATGGCCGGGAAGATCAGAAGCCACGGCGCCGACTGGATGTTGTTTGCGCCTTCCGAGATCAGCGCGCCCCAGCTCGTCAGCGGCGCCTGAACGCCAAGGCCGAGGAAGGAGAGGAAGCTCTCGAGCAGGATCACCTTGGGCACGACGACGGTCACGAAAACGATGACCGGGCCGATCGTGTTGGGGATGATGTGCCGGCGGATGATCTGCCAGTCGGTGAGACCGAGCGCCTGCGCGGCGCCGACGAATTCGCGGCGTTTGAGCGCAAGTGTCTGGCCACGCACGATACGGGCCATGTCGAGCCATTCCACCGCGCCGATCACCAGGAAGATCAGGATGAACGAGCGGCCGAAGAAGACGACGAGCACGACGACGAGGAAGACGAAGGGCAGAGAATAGAGAATCTCGACCAGACGCATCATCACGTTGTCGACGCGGCCGCCGATGTATCCCGATGTCGCGCCGTAGACGACGCCTATACCAAGCGACACAAGGCTTGCGAGCAGGCCGACGGCGATCGAGATCTGGCCACCGAGCATGACACGGACCAGGAGGTCGCGCCCGTTGCTGTCGGTGCCGAAGGGGAAGTACTCGCGGTCGACCTGACCGGTGACCTTCAGCGTCTTCCCGTCGTCTTCCGTTGCCACCACCTGGGTGTCGCGGAACTCGTTGGCGCGGTCGAAATAGCGCGTTGCGCGGGAATCGATCGGCTGTTCGGAGGTGATCGTCGCCGTGAAGGTCTCGCCCTCGAGGTTGAACTCCTTCAGCGTGACGCGGGCGCGGGTCGCGACCCCTTCCATCACGTCCTTGAGCGTCGTGGTGTCCGGGCGCGGCTCCAGGCTCGGAGCGATCGACACATAGGACGGGAAGACCTGATCGTAGGTGTGCGGAACGAACAAGGGCCCGAGGAACGAGAAGAGTGCGATCAGGGCCAGCATGAAGCAGCCGGCCATGGCGGCGCGGTTGCGCTTGAAGCGCATGGCCGCGAGCTGGAAGAGGCTGCGCCCCTTGGTTTCCGGTGTCACCACCGGGGTCTGGACGATATCAGTCATGGCGAACCCTCGGATCGAGCAGGCCGTAGAGAATGTCGACCAGGAGATTGAAGACGATGACGAAGATGGCAACGAGAATGACCGTGCCCATCACCAGCGTGTAGTCTCGGTTGATGGCGCCGAGTACGAAATAGCGGCCGACACCGGGAATGGTGAAGATCGTCTCGACGACGGCCGAGCCGGTCAAGAGCGCCGCAGCACAAGGTGCGAGATAGGAAACAACCGGCAGCATGGCGCCGCGCATCGCATGGGTCACCACCACAGTTCGCGACGGCAGGCCATAGGCCTTGGCCGTCCTGATATGGTCGGTGTGGAGCGCCTCGATCATTGAGCCGCGCGTGAGCCGCGCAAACACCGCAAGCTGCGGCAGCGCCAAAGCGATCATCGGCAGGATCAGGAAGCGCAGTGATCCATCACCCCAGCCGCCGGCTGGCAGCCATGCAAGCATGATCGCGAAGACCAGCGTCAATACCGGGCCAACAACGAAGTTGGGCACGGTGACGCCGATCGTCGAAAACGACATGATCGCGAAATCGAGAGCGCTGTTCTGCCGGAGTGCAGCGATCGTACCGGCGGTGACACCGCCGATCAGCGCGACAAGCAGGGCATAGAAGCCGAGTTCCATCGAATAGGGCAAGCCCTTGCCGATCAGTTCGGCGACGTTGTTGTCCTTGTAGACGTAGCTCGGACCGAAGTCGCCGGTCACCGCATTGCTAAGATAGTGCGTGTATTGGCGCCATAGGGGCTGGTCGAGCTGATACGTCTTCATCAGGTTCGCCATCGTTTGTGGCGGAAGAGGACGCTCGAGATTGAAGGGACCGCCAGGGGCGAACCGCATCAGGAAAAACGAAATGGTGACGACGATAAACAAGGTCGGCACCGCACTCGCCAATCGGCGAAGGATGAAGGAAATCATGGACGTGCTCCGGAGGCGACGCGCGGCCTTTTCGCCGCGCGTCGTTCCTGTTCGTTATTCGGCGATGCTCAGGAACTTGCTGAGGTGCTCGTTCGGAGCATTGTCCGCCCAGCCCTTGACGCGGCTGGCGACCAGCCACAGATCGGCCTGGGTCAGGAGCGGAGCGATCGGCTGTTCCTTCATCAGCAGCGCTTCCGCCTCATGCATCAGCTTCGAGCGGGCTGCCGGATCCTGCTCGTCGTAGGACTTCTTCATCAGGCCGTCGAACTCGGCGTTCTCGAAGTGGCCGTAGTTGAAGGTCTTGTTTGAGCCAACGCTGAGCGCCAGGAAGTTCTCGGCGTCCGCGTAGTCAGCCTGCCAGCCAGCGCGGGCGACGTTGAACTTGCCACCTTCCTGCAGGTAGGCATAGTGCGAGGACACGTCGAGGTTCACCAGCGAGACCTTGGCGCCGAAGGTGTTCTTCCACATGTCGGCGACAGCGGTTGCAACACGCTCGTGGTTCGGGTTGGTGTTGTAGCGCAGCTCGATGTCGAGCGGCTTGCCACCTTCGCCGTAGCCAGCTTCCTTCATCAGGGCGATGGCCTTGTCTTCGCGGTCGAGCTGCGACAGGGTGCCGAACTCAGCCTTGGACGGCTCGCCATAGCTTTCGATGCCCGGGGGAACCATCGAATAGGCCGGCAGCTGCGAACCGGCGTAGATTTCCTTGGCAAGGAAGTCGCGGTCAACGGCCATCGAGAGAGCCTGGCGGACGCGAACGTCGCTATAGGGTTCCTGACGGGTGTCGAAGGCGTAGTAATAGGTCGCAAGCGACGGCGAGACGTGGACCTGCTCGCCGTAGGAGGTGCGCAGGCGATCGATCTGGTCAGCCGAGAAGTTATAGACCAGGTCCATTTCCTTGGCCTCGAAGCGACGGACCGAAGCGGCCTGGTCGTCGATCGGGTAGAAGACGACCTTGTCGAGCTTGACGTTGGCCGCATCCCAGTAGTTGGCGTTCTTGACGACCGTCAGGCTGTCGTTCGGAACGTGGGCCTGAAGCGTGAATGCACCGTTCGAAACCATGACGCCCGGCTTGACGAAGTCGGCGCCGTTCTTTTCGACGCTTGCCTTGCTGACCGGAAGTGCCGTCTGGTGCGCCAGGAGTTCGAGGAAGAACGGAGTCGGACGCTCGAGCGTGATTTCGACGGTCTTTTCGTCGATCGCCTTTACGCCCAACTGGTCTGTCGGCAGTTCGCCCTTGTTGACCTTCTCGGCGTTCTTGATCGGGAAGAGAATGTTGGCGTAGCCGGCAGCCGTCTTCGGGTCTTCGACGCGACGGAAGGAGAAGACGAAATCTTCGGCCGTTACCGGCGAACCGTCGGACCACTTGGCATCAGCGCGCAGCTTGAAGGTATATACCGTACCGTCGTCCGAAAGCTCCCACGTTTCAGCAACGCCCGGGACGATCTTCGCGGAGGCGTCATAGATCGTCAGGCCCTCGTAGAGGTCCTTGAGGATGAACGCTTCGATGTTGATCGAGGTGTGGTGCTGGTCAAGCGTCTGCGGCTCACCCGCATTGCCGCGATGCAGGACAGCTTCGGCCAGCGCCGGGCTTGCTCCGATGAGCAGCGAGCCGATCAGCGCAGCAGCACGCAGGTTGAGTTTCAGTGAGGCCATTTTCTTTCTCTCCTTCCCCTTGTTTTGGGTTTGTGATCGCAGGAGAGAAGTGCAAATCGCCCCCAAAGGCAAGGCGGATTCTGCGGCCGTTTGCATCTTTATCTATAAAGCGGGACTCGACCTATCCTTATAGTTGTATTTCGTTTGCGATTCTTTTCGTCGCCTTTGCGACGGACATATGACGCAAGCGCGGCATTTTCACGAAATCTCCTGCAACGTTTTAGGTCGATTATTTTTATCGGCGAAGTGCGATCAGAGAAGATGGCGAATCGGCCGCAATGCAAAGTTTGTGAATTTCAGCCGCAGTTTACGTAATGTGCGAAAAGAAAGAAGCGTTTCGCCGCAATCTTCTTGCGAGGCGTTCACAGCCTGTCGACAGACTGTTTCTCAACCACACCCATTCACATAGTGTACAGCAATCTCTATGCCCCTATAGATTGCATTTACGATCGCCACTTCCCTCGACTGGAGGGCACCACCAGAAAGTGAAACCAGTTCACCGGAAGGGTGTTGCATCCAGTCCACAGTAAAATCGATTGAAGCGACTTTCGACCTCTGGCAACCTGCCTTTTGCCCGGTTGTCAAACCACTTCGATGAACTATTGTGCGCCGGACTTCGGTGGGCGCGACCAATTCGCGCACGCCGTCACACCGCACGGAGAACCGGCCATCGCTGCCCGCGATGATGCCATGCGGCGTCTTAAGCCGGATTGTTTTTGTAGTGCACCGGGAAGGTGCGCTTAAGCACCAAGGGAGAATAGCGAATGGCATTGATCACATTGCGGCAACTGCTCGACCATGCGGCGGAGAACGACTACGCGCTGCCGGCGTTCAATGTGAACAATCTTGAATATATTCAGGCCGTCATGCGCGCTGCTGATGCCACCGACAGTCCGGTCATCCTTCAGGCAAGCCGCGGCGCCCGCTCCTACGCAGGCGATGCGTTCCTGCGCCACCTGATCCTGGGTGCTGCGGAAGAGTACCCGCATATCCCTGTCTGTCTGCACCTCGACCACGGCGACCAGCCGTCGACCTGCATCTCGGCGATTACCAACGGCTTCACCTCCGTTATGATGGACGGTTCGCTCGAAAAGGACGGCAAGACCGTTGCGAGCTATGATTATAATGTCGCCGTCACTGCCGAAGTCGTGAAGATCGCGCATGCGGCCGGCGTTTCCGTCGAAGGCGAGCTCGGCTGCCTCGGCAACCTCGAGACCGGCGCCGGCGACAAGGAAGACGGCCACGGCTTCGAAGGCAAGCTGTCGCGCGAAGAGCTTCTGACCGATCCGGACCAGGCGCTCGACTTCGTCTCCAGGACCGGCGTCGATGCGCTCGCCGTTGCGATCGGCACCAGCCATGGCGCCTACAAGTTCACCCGCGAGCCCGATGGCGACATCCTGTCGATCGAGACGATCGCCAAGATCAACAAGAAGCTGCCGAACACGCACCTCGTCATGCACGGCTCCTCGTCGGTGCCGAAGGATCTGCAGGACCTCTTCAACACCTATGGCGGCAAGATGAAGCCGACCTGGGGTGTTCCGGTCTCCGAAATCCAGAAGGGGATCCCGCTCGGCGTGCGCAAGGTCAACATCGACACCGATCTGCGCCTCGCGATGACCGGCACGATCCGCAAGAACTTTGCCGAGAACCCGGAGAACTTCGACCCGCGCAACTACCTGAAGCCGGCAACCGCGCTGATGACCGAAGTCTGCAAACAGCGTTTCGAAGCCTTCCGCACCGCCGGCAAGGCCTCGAAGATCCGCGCGCTGCGCCTGTCGGAAATGGCAAAGCGCTACGCGGCCGCCTGATCCATAGATCCCCCAGTCCTTTTTCGGCGCTAGTCGAAACAGGGCAGCCGGATATAGAGAGACATCGATCGGCGCGCGCTCCGCACACGGGGCGCGCGCCGATCTTTTTACGGTGGTTTTCTGAGATCGACAGAAGGCTGAAACCGCAAGCTGTGCGGCCGGACACTTCAGGTCTATCGGCAGCAGCCACGGGCGAACAGTCGTCGGACAGCGCCGGCGCCACCACTCTCGCCTGTAACTGTCCCTAATCAGATAGGATGAATTGCGCGCCAATCGGGCAGATGTACCATACGCGGCTGTGGTTGCTTCGGAGGCGTGACGACCACACTGCATCTCGAGCCTCTGCCCGCTTGGCAGAGGCCCCTCTTCCAGCGAACACTGCTTGCTCGGTGAAGGCGGGCCGACAGTTGCGTCTGGACCGGAGAGAACTGATCCCTTGCCTCGCGGGGGCCGAACCCAAACGGTCAGCGAGGACCAAGAATTCCACGCCGTTAGCGTTGCAAGTGCATTGTAATTTAATTCTCAGCAACTTGAGAAGGATCGTTGCGATGTCGAGTGCGCCAGCCTGCCTGCCTGATTGCGGAAAACTCCTCAACCTCCGCAGGACAATCAGCCAAGATATATCGATCAAGAGACGCCTCGCTCGGGGAGCCCTTGCGCTCCTTGTTCTTTCCGCCGCGCCAGGTGCGTGGGCCCGGGACACGGGCGGCGCAAATATGCAGCACAGCAAGGAAGCTTTGCAGCAGGCGTTACAGACACGAGAACAGTACGATATGCCAGGCCTGCGCTTCGCCATAGCAAAGTCCACCTTGCGGGCAGGCGCAGAACAGCTTCTTGACGACATTGTTGCCGTGCTCAAGAAGTTCCCTGACTGGAGCTTGAGAATTGTCGTCCACACCGATGCGAGCGGCAATGCGGAAACCAACCAACGCCTTTCTCAAGAACGTGCCGACATGATCAAGGCGGCGCTGGTCAAAAGAGGAATTTCCGCTGACAAGCTGATGGCCACCGGTGCCGGTCAGACTATGCCAGTTGCCAGCAACAAGACGGCTGAAGGTCGGGCTCTCAACCGTCGGGTCGAACTCATGAGAGTTACCGACTCGCCCGAGGCCAAGAAATTACTGAAGGCCATGTCGGACTACCTGGCCTCTCAGAAGGCCCTGTCGTTCAGCTATGATGCCAATCTTCAGGTCGTCACCAACACGGACCAGAAGCTTGGGCTATCGAGTTCCGGCACCGTGAACCTTAGCCGGCCAGACCGGGTGCATACGACCCGTTCGGGCGGATTTGTCGATACCGAGACCTTGTTCGACGGAAAAACGCTCACGCTTCTTGGAAAGAACATCAACAAGTACACACAGGTGGAAATGCATGGGACGGTCGATCAGCTGATAGACGAGTTGAAAGACAAGCACGGACTGCCGTTGCCAGCTGCAGACTTGCTGATGACCAATTCATATGAGGAGTTGATGAAGGGCGTCTATGACTCCAAGGATCTGGGAAGCGGCGTCGTCAACGGCAAGGAGTGCGATTCCCTTGCCTTCCGTAAGGACGACGTGGACTTCCAGATCTGGGTGGCGCATGGCGATCAACCGTACCCCTGCCGGTTGGTCATCACCTCGAGCAAGGTCAAGGGCGAGCCAGAGTACAGCATCCAGATCAGGGACTGGAAATCGGGGAATGACGTGGCCGCGGATGATTTCGCCTTCAAGAATGCGACGAATGCCGAAAAGGCCGACGTGAACGCCCTCAAGCAGAGTTTGAGTGAACTGCCGGATAATTTCGTGGTGGGAGATGAAAAATGAGCTTCTGTAAACGCGCGGGGTTCGTCTGGCTCGCCTTGGCCGCCCTACTCTGCATCGGCGAATTGGCAACCGACACGCCAAGCATAGCGGACCTGAGCTTCGTCACCCCTGCCATTGCCAGAGTTGGCCGGCCATTGACGCCGGTTAGCGTGGCAGGGGTCGCTCGCCGGACCGCGCGACGTTGTGCCGCCGGTGTCTATTACTGCTAGGCAATGCCAGGTCCGAACCTCCGGCGATCGCCGTCAGTCCAGTGACGCATCCTGAACGTGTTGGCCTGGCGGTGCGCGGAGATCACCCTAGAACGTCGGGGGCGTGTTGACCCAGAGCAACACGGTTTCGCCGTCGTGCCGGTTCGTCCAGGCATGGCGCCTCTTGCTCTCGAAGTACAGGGAATCGCCGACGCCGAGGTCGTAGAACTGATCGCTGTCGAGGATGAACTCGACCCGGCCGGACAGCACATAGACGAACTCCTCGCCCTCATGCCGGTAGGCGCCCTCACTGGAAGCCCCCGGCTCCAGCACGAAACGGTGGCAATCCATCTGATTGCGGCCATCGGCGAGGAGCTGCACGGTCACGCCCGGTGTCGTGCGCGGCCATGTCCGCCATTCGCCGGCCCGCACCACAGCGCGCGCATCGGCCTCTTCCTCACCCGACAGACTGGAGACCGTCGTCCCGAAATACTCCGCGATGTTGTGCAACACGGCGACCGAAACACCCTGCGAGGTGCGTTCGAGCGTCGAAAGCACCGATGCGGCGATGCCGATATCGCCAGCAACCTGCTCCAGCGTCTTGCCCGCGGCGTGCCTCAGACTACGAAGTTTGCGTCCCACCTGGTTGTCGGAACCCTCCCCCGCTGGTGATCCTGCCTGATCGTCTGCGGATACCTCCGCCTCCAGCGACTCGCGGATCGCCGCCGGGTTCAGGCCACGTTCCGCCCGGAACCAAGCGATGCGCTTCAGCCTCGCGAGATCACCCTCCGTATATTGCCGATGTCCTGTCGGCGAGCGCTCGGGCACGACCAGCCCTTGCGTCTCCCACAGCCTCAACGTCGAAGCGGAAACCCCCGCCAGACGCGCCGCCTCGGCAACCTTGTAGCGCACCGCGCCCATTCTTTGCATCCTTCACTAACTGTCGGCGCTGGCACGAATCCATGTCGCGCCAAAGTGCCGGCAACCTTAGCCACCGCGATCGAGATCTGACAAGAACGGCGCATCAGCACCCGTGGTGTCTCGATCACCAAATTTGATTTGCAATCGACTGTGAAAGGTGTACCACTTCCAGAATAAACTTGCAGAAAAAATGCAATATATTAACTCCAGACGTGACAGGAACGCGCCATGACCACCCTCACCGACCGCAAGAACGCCGCTATCTCGCGCGGCGTCGGCATGACCACCCAGATCTACGCCGAGCGCGCGGAAAACTCGGAAATCTGGGACAAGGAAGGCAACCGTTACATCGACTTCGCCTCCGGTATCGCGGTCGTCAACACGGGTCATCGCCACCCGAAGGTCGTTGAAGCGGTCAAGGCGCAGATCGATCGCTTCACCCACACCTGCCATCAGGTCGTGCCTTACGAATCCTACGTGCACCTCGCCGAGCGCCTGAACGCTCTGACGCCGGGCAACTTCGCCAAGAAGACGATCTTTGTGACCACCGGTGCCGAGGCCGTCGAAAACGCCGTCAAGATCGCCCGCGCCTCGACCGGCCGCCAGGCGGTCATCGCCTTCTCGGGCGGCTTCCACGGCCGGACCTTCATGGGCATGGCGCTCACCGGCAAGGTCGTTCCCTACAAGGTTGGCTTTGGCGCGATGCCGGGCGACGTCTTCCACGCCCCCTTCCCGATCGAACTGCACGGCATCACCACCGAACAGTCGCTCGCCGCGCTTAAGAAGCTCTTTGCCGCCGATGTCGATCCGGGCCGCGTCGCCGCGATCATCCTGGAGCCCGTGCAGGGTGAAGGCGGGTTCTACCCCGCTCCTGCCGCCTTCCTGAAGGCGCTGCGCGAAATCTGCGACCAGCACGGCATTCTTTTGATCGCCGACGAAGTCCAGACCGGCTTTGCCCGCACCGGCAAGATGTTCGCCATGGACCACCACGAAGTCGCGCCTGACCTCATCACCATGGCAAAGAGCCTCGCCGGCGGCTTCCCGCTGGCCGCCGTTACCGGCCGCGCCGAAGTCATGGACGCGCCTGCCCCCGGCGGCCTTGGCGGCACCTATGGCGGCAACCCGCTCGGCATCGCCGCCGCGCATGCGGTTCTTGATGTCATCGCCGAGGAGAAGCTCTGCGAGCGCGCCGAGCATCTCGGCGGTCGGCTCAAGCAGCGCCTCGCCGCGATCCGCGAGCAAGCGCCCGAAATCGCCGACATCCGCGGCCCCGGCTTCATGAACGCCGTCGAGTTCAACGACGTGAAGACCAATCTGCCGAGTGCCGACTTTGCCAACAAGGTGCGCCTGATCGCGCTGGAAAAGGGCCTGATCCTCTTGACCTGCGGCGTGCATGGCAACGTCATTCGCTTCCTGGCGCCGATCACCATCCAGGACGAGGTCTTCGCCGAAGCGCTCGACATTCTCGAAGCGTCGATCCTCGCCGCGCGTGGTTGACGCCCGAACGGGCGACCGCTAACGCGATTGTCTGCTGCATAATTCCTTAAATCGGGATCGACTTGAGGGCAAAATTGTGCAGCAGTTCAAAGTGCTTGGCGTATCTTGAAGGACGCGCGGCGCGGCAGATGCTGCGCGTCAATCCAGACATGTGAAGCTCGGGTGCCGACATCAATCGGCCTCCGCAAAAACAAGCAAAAGCGGGCCTGCCGCCTCACGGTGGGCCATCGCCGGAGGATGCCCGCCCATGACCTTGCCCCCCGCCTTGACCAAGCACCTGCGCGCCGCCGACCTATTCGCGCCGCTACACACCATTGCACATGCCGCCGCCGGCTGGACCAGCGCAACCTTCGACGTCTTTAACCCGTCGACCGGCGAGCTGCTGGCAACCCTTCCAGACATGGGTATCGAAGAGGCGCATGCGGCGATCGAAGCCGCGGCAAAGGCGCAGGTTCTCTGGGCGGCAAAGCCCGCCAAAGATAGAAGCGCGGTGCTTCGGCGCTGGCACGACCTGATCGTGCAACATGCCGACGACCTCGCGGCGATCCTGACCGCCGAAATGGGCAAGCCGATCGCAGAATCGAAGGGCGAAGTGCTGCACGCCGCAGCCTATGTCGAGTGGTATGCGGAAGAGGCCAAGCGCATCTATGGCGAGACCTTCCCGGCACCTGCCAACGATCGGCGCATGCTCGTCATCAAGCAACCCGTGGGCGTCGTTGGCACCATTACGCCCTGGAACTTCCCGGCCTCGATGATCGCCCGCAAGATCTCGCCGGCGCTTGCCGCCGGCTGCACCATCGTCCTGAAGCCCGCCGAGCAGACACCGCTCGTTGCCGGCGCCATGTTCGTGCTAGCCGAAAAGGCCGGTTTCCCCATGGGCGTCGTCAACCTGCTCTATGCCTCGGAAGGCGCTGCGATCGGCCGTGAACTCTGCAGCAATCCGAAGGTGCGCAAGATCAGCTTCACCGGCTCGACCGAAGTCGGGCGGCTGTTGATGCGGCAGTGCTCCGACCAGATCAAGAAAGTCAGCCTGGAGCTTGGCGGCAACGCCCCGTTCATCGTCTTCGACGACGCCGACATCGACGAGGCCGTGGATGGCGCCGTTCAGGCGAAGTTCCGCAATGCCGGCCAGACCTGCGTGTCGGCAAACCGCATCTATGTGCAATCGGGCGTCCACGACGCCTTTGCCGAGAAATTCGTCAAACGCGTCGCCGAGCTCACTGTCGGCGACGGCTTCACCCCGGGCATCACCATCGGCCCGATGATCGACAAGCACGCGATCGAGAAGATCGAGGCCCATGTCGCCGACGCCGTTTCCAAAGGGGCCAGGGTGCGTGCCGGCGGCCACAGGATCGGCACCTCAGGCACCTTCTTCGAGCCGACCGTACTAACCGGCATTTCGACCGATATGCGGGTCGCCCAGGAAGAAACTTTCGGTCCGATCGCTCCGATCATCCGCTTCGAGACCGCCGAGCAGGTGATCGCGGAAGCCAATGACACGATCTATGGTCTTGCCGCCTATTTCTACGCGGAGAACCTGAAGCGGGTCTGGCATGTGGCGGAAGCGCTGGAATACGGCATGGTCGGCATCAACACCGGCCGCATGTCGTCGGAAGCCGCCCCCTTCGGCGGCATCAAGCAATCGGGCATCGGCCGCGAGGGCTCCCGCCACGGGCTCGAAGACTATCTCGAGATGAAATACCTCTGCATGGGCAACATCTGACCCAAGCAGACTTAGACGGCGGCTAATCGATGATGTGGTAGCCGCCGTCGACATAAAGCACCTGCCCCGTTATCAGCCGGGCGGCATCATGCGCCAGGAAAGCCGTCGCGACCCCAACGTCGTCGATGTCGACGAGTTCGCGGGACGGTGACTTGACCTTGGTCTTTTCGAGCAGCGCGTCGAATTCCGGGATGCCGGAGGCGGCGCGCGTTGCAAGCGCTCCGGGCGAAATCGCATGGACACGGATGCCCTTCGGGCCAAGTTCGGCCGCCAGATAGCGCACCGCACTTTCGAGCGCCGCCTTGGCGACGCCCATGATGTTGTAGTTTTCGACCACCACCTGTGAGCCATGATAGGTCATGGTGAAGAGCGTGCCGCCGTTCTTCATCAGCGGCTCGGCGAGATGCGCCATGCGGATGAAGGACCAGCAGGAAATGTCCATGGTCTTCAAGAAACCGTCGCGCGGCACGTCGACCACGCGACCGCCCAGCGTATCCTTCGGCGAAAAGGCGATCGAGTGCACGACGAAGTCGAGCTCACCCCAGGTTCTCTCGATCTTCTCGAACACCGCCTCCATCTGACCCGGAACGGCAACGTCGAGAGGCATCAAAATCGGCGCTTCGATTTCACGCGCCAACGGTTCCACATGGGGCTTGGCCTTGTCGTTCAGATAGGTGACTGCGACCTCCGCCCCGAAGGCGTGGAAGGCACGGGCGCAGCCCCAGGCGATCGACCGGTCGTTGGCGATGCCGACAATCAGACCCTTGCGGCCGTCCAGAAGTTTGGCCTTTGCGACAGGAATGGACATGGATTGTCTCCGGTGAATCAGGCAGCACGGGTTTGGAGGAGTGCCAGCGTGTGGCGCGCGATCATCAGTTCCTCGTCGGTCGGAATGACGTAGAGTGCGACGCCGCTTGAAGGCGTGGAGATCAGCGTAGTACCCGCTGCGTTCGCCGCCGGATCGAGTTCGGCCCCGAGCCAAGTAAGGTTCTCTGCGATGCGGGCGCGGATCGGCGCCGAGTTTTCGCCGACGCCCGCCGTGAAGACGAAGGCATCGATACCGGCAAGCGCGGCCGCGAGCATGCCGGCATTGAGCCCGCAGCGATAGAGGAAATGGTCGATCGCGAGTTTGGCATGCGGATCCTCGCTGCCAAGAAGATCGCGCATGTCGTTCGACACGCCGGAGAGCCCCTTGAGGCCTGCCTCATGATAAAGCAGATCCGAGACGGCTTGCGCGCTCATGCCGCGCTGGAGGATCAGATAGAGCACGACGCCCGGATCGAGCTGTCCGGGCCGCGTTCCCATCGGCAGGCCGTCGAGCGCGGTGAAGCCCATGGTGCTCTCGATGCTGTGGCCATTGCGCAGGGCACACATCGAGGCGCCGCTGCCGAGATGCGCAACGATGACGCGGCCCCCCGCCACCTGAGGCGCGACTTCGCGCAGGCGTTCCGAGATGTATTCGTAGGACAGACCGTGGAAGCCGTAGCGCCGCACGCCATCGTCATAATAGCTGTGCGGCATGGCGTAACAGTTCACCTCTTTCGGATGGCCGTGATGGAAGGCGGTGTCGAAGCAGGCGACCTGCGGCACATCCGGATTGATCGCCATGGCCTGGCGGATCGGGGCCAGGTTGTTGGGCTGGTGCAACGGGGCGAGATCCTGGTAACTCGCCAGGCAATCGAGCACCGTGGCATCGATCAGCACCGGCTCGGCATAGTCGGGGCCGCCATGCACCACCCGGTGGCCCACCGCACGCAATGTGAAGCCTTCAAGGGTGAGCAGCCAGTCCCGCGCCGCGGCAATGGCCGCCGGCAGGTCGCGGACAACGCCGGCTTCATAGCTCCGGTCGATGAGCACCGTTCCGTCGGCCGCTTTCGCTTGCAGGCGCGGTCGCGTACCGATGCCGCCGATCTGACCCTTCACCCGGCGCTCGGGGCCGGCATCTGTGATCCCGAAGACCTGAAACTTCAGACTTGACGATCCGGCATTGACGACGAGAAGTGCGTCCATGGCTACACCGCCGCAACTTGCGCAGTGCGCCGCCGTGCCGCGTAGAGCGAGGCCACGGCGCAGGAGGCGAGACGTGTGCGCACAGAGTCTGCCCGCGACGTCAGCACGATCGGCACGCGGGCACCGAGAACTATTCCGGCTGCGTCGGCATGGGACAGGAAGGTCAGGTTCTTGGCAAGCATGTTACCGGCTTCGAGGTCCGGCACCACCAGGATCTGCGCACGGCCGGCAACTGGGGACTCTATGCCCTTGATCTTCGCAGCCTCCGGGTCGATCGCATTATCAAACGCAAGCGGGCCTTCGAGCAGGCCACCGGTGATCTGGCCGCGCTCGGCCATCTTGCAGAGGGCTGCGGCCTCAATCGTCGACGGGATCTTCGTCGTCACGGTTTCGACAGCCGAAAGAATGGCAACACGCGGCTCGCCCAGCCCGATCGTGACCCAGAGATCAATCGCGTTCTGCACGATGTCGCGCTTGGCTTCGAGATCCGGGAAGATGTTGATGGCCGCATCGGTGATGAAAAGCGTCTCGGCATGGCCCGGCACATCCATTATGAAGACGTGGCTGATCCTTCGATCGGTCCTCAGACCGGTCGCGGAGGCTGCGACCTCGCGCATCAGCTCATCCGTATGCAGGCTTCCCTTCATCAGCAACTCGCCGCGGCCCTCGCGGATCATCGCCACTGCTTGCGCTGCCGCCGCATGGCTGTGCGGCACATCGACGATCTCGTAGCTTCCGAGGTCGAGCCGGTGTTCGGCAGCGACGCTGCGGATCTTCGCTTCCGGGCCGACGAGCACGGGCGTGATCAGTCCCGTCTCGGCTGCCTCCAACGCGCCGCGCAGCGAGGTTTCGTCGCAAGGGTGCGCGACAATGGTCACCGCCGGTGTTTCATCGCGCGCGGTGGCAATCAGGAGATCGTATTTGGACTGCTCAAGCGGCAGTGCGGCTACCTCGGGCACATCGAATCTCCTTCTCGATCAGGATGCGGCACGATTGCGGACGGCCTTGCCGGCGTCGATCGCTACAGGCGGCTCGCTGTCCAGCCGGAACAACGTCGCCACCCGTTGCAGCCGCTCGGCCGCAAGACCTGTGAGCGCGCCGGAGGCCTCAAGCACCTCGCGAAGAGCGGTGAAGGCGGCACGGCGCTCCTCGATCGCTTCCGGCAGCAACTTCGGAAGCTCAGCAAGGGCCCCGTCCTCGTCGATCAGCAGCATGAAATATTGTTCGCGCATCACGGCCTTGAACTGGGCAAGGGTCAACTGCTTTGCCGAGGGATGGGCGCGCCGGAGCCTGCGAACCGCTTCGAGCCCGCGCTCATCGGCACCGCCACGCGCCATGCCGACGAAGATCAATGCCCGAGCCAGACCTTCGCAGGTTGCGCCGTCCGCAAACTTCTTTCTGAGGTCCGCGATCCGCGCTTCGACGAGCGCCTGATGAAGCAGGCTCTTCCCGGCCCTGCGCGGCGGCTGGTCCGAATTCGTATCGATACCGAGTGCGGCCTGCAGGGTCGGAGCGCCGTAGATGGCGTGGAAGCTCTGTTCCGACAGATACTCGGCGGTCCGTCGCCAGGTGTCGAGACCGTCGACAACCTGCTGCGACAGAGCCTCCTGCCAGGCGATGAACGGGTTGCTCGCGGCCGCGGGCTCGCGATTTTCGCGGACATAGTCGGCGAGCGCTGACGTCCAGGCCATGAGGGGATTGTCCGGCCCGAACAACGCATATTGCAGCCGCAGCGGGTGCATGCTCCGCATTGCCTCTGCGACAGGTGGCGTCGCCGCTGCCTTGACCAGCGGCTGCAGATAGGTGCGGTAGAGCGCCAGATTGACTTCCGAAAGCTTCGCCGCGGCAGCGAAACGACGCTCGTCCTCGATGTCGTTGCCGCCGAGCGCACGGATATCGTCGAGCGTTCGCGCCTCGCAACGCATCAGCCATTCGCCGGAGACGAGTTCCCTGCCCTCGGCCACGTTGCTTGCCGGCGTCAGCACCGCCTCGTACAAACCTGGCGGCAGCACGTCGATCAGTTCGATGTTCGAGGCAAATTCGTCATGCTCCTTACGAGCGACCCCGGCAGATACGAAGATGCCGAGGTGTCCGACGGTCTCGTGGACGGTATAGACGATCGTCTGGCCGTAGGCGCGGATTTCGTCGACGCTGTCGTAGAGATCGAGGATCCAGTCGAGCGCCTGCTGCGGTGGGGTGATGTTATCCCCTTTCGAGCAGAACACGACGATCGGCGAACGAACGTTGCGCAGATCGATCGCAGTGCCATCGGATGTCCGGATCTCGCCTGCCGCGAGCTTGTTGCCGACGAAGAGTTCATCAACGATGAACTGCATCTCTTCGGCGTTCAGCGTCACATGCCCACCCCACCAGCGCTCGAAGCCAAGGTAGCGGGCCGCCTCCGTGTCGATCTTCGAATAGAGATTGTACTGTTTGGTCCAGAGCGTATTCGCCGGGTTCTGGTTCTCGAAATTCTGGACGAGCCAGGCGCCGTCGAAAACGCCGGCGCCGAGATCGCCTGTGAGCGCGGTTAGCCAACTGCCGCCAAGAAGCCCGCCGGAGTATCGCATCGGGTTTTGCCCTTTGACACCGGCCCAGTATGAAAGCGGCGCTCCGGCGATGATGATGGGGCCGAAGAGTTCCGGCCTCAGCGCAGCAACGATCATCACGGCCCAGCCCGCCTGGCAGTTTCCGATCACGCAGGGCTTGCCGTCCGCGTCCGGATGGCGATCGATGACGGTTTCGAGGAATGAGGCCTCGGCAAGAGCGATATCCTCGATCGTCTGCCCGGGAACCGGATCAGGAAGGAAGCCGATGAAATAGCAGGGATGGCCTGCCTTCATCGCCACGCCGATCTCGCTATCTGCCTTGAAGCCTCCGATGCCCGGGCCATGCCCGGCGCGGGGATCGACGACAACGAAGGGGCGCTTCGACGGATCGATCGCCACGCCCTCGGGCGGAACTATGCTCACCAACGCGTAGTTCACCGGCCGCGCAAGCGTGCGCCCGTCGCGCACAAGCTGTGCCTCGAACTCCAGCACGTTCGGAGCCGTCTGCGTCCGATGCTCCTCGTATTGAGCGCCGCGCTGCCGCATCACGTCAAGAAAGAGGACCGATCGCTGCCAGGCATCGAGCGAATAGGAATAGGCATCAGCGAATGTCGGTATTGTCGGGATCGTGGAATGCTTGGGCATGATGTCCACTCCTCGGTGCGATTGAAGGCCGGCCCCGTCGTCAAAGCCAATACAACGACGCAATTCGTCTCGCATTGACCTTAGTCAAAGAGCCAGGCGGCTGAGCCGCGGTATGAACTCGGCCTAGATGACCCGAGAACGTCTGCCCGGGCCTCAAGATCATAATAGTGGAGTGTTACGGCGATTTGTCGCCTTCGCTGCGTCTTCGCCTTGAACCGCGTTGAAGGTGCATACGTTTTGGCGGTGCTCAGCGCTCCTTTCGCAGTGCAGCATCATACAGAAATGGGTACCGCGCAAGACGACCCTTGAAATTCACGACACAGCTTGCCAATTGGGGCGCAAAAGCAAAGGAGTTGCCAAGGCGATGAGCGAAACCGAAATGTCCGTCGAGAAACATGTCTTTGAAGCCGATGTGGCGCGACTGCTCCATTTGATGGTGCATTCGGTCTATTCCGACAAGAACGTCTTCCTCCGCGAACTGATTTCGAACGCCGCGGATGCCTGCGAGAAGCTGCGTTATGAATCGATCGTCTCGCCCGAACTTCTTGCCGGCGACGCCACTTCCCGCATCACTCTGATACTCGACGAGGAAAACAGCCGCCTCGTCGTTGAAGACAACGGCATCGGCATGGGCCGCGACGAACTGGTCGAAGCGCTCGGCACGATCGCCCGCTCGGGCACGCGCGCCTTCATGGAGCGCATCGAGGCCGCGCAGGGCAAGGAAGGCGCGCAGCTGATCGGCCAGTTCGGCGTCGGCTTCTATTCCGCCTTCATGGTTGCCGACAAGGTGGACGTGGTGTCACGCCGCGCCGGGTCGGAACACGCCTGGCTGTGGTCCTCCGACGGCAAGGGCAGCTACACCGTTTCTGCCGCCGATCTTGCCGATGCTCCCGCGCGTGGCACGCGCATCACGCTCCACCTGATGGAAGACGCCAAGACCTACACGTCGCGCTGGACTGTCGAGCGCATCGTCAAGGATCAGTCCGGCCACGTACCGGTGCCGATCTCCATTCTGGAAAAGCCCGGTGCAGAACCGGTTCAGGTCGGCGACGGCACCGCACTCTGGACCAAGCAGAAGAGCGAGATCAGCAAGGAAGACTACGCAGATTTCTACCGCGGCGTTGCCGGTCAGTATGACGACCCGGCGCTCACGGTTCACTTCCGTGCCGAGGGCCGCCACGAATATACGGCGCTCGCTTTCGTGCCCGGCTCGAAACCATTCGATCTCTTCGACCCGGACCGCAAGGGCCGAATGAAGCTCTACGTCAAGCGCGTCTTCATCACGGACGAGGCGGAATTGCTGCCGCGCTATCTGCGCTTCGTGCGCGGCCTCGTCGATACCTCCGACCTGCCCTTGAACGTTTCGCGCGAGATGATCCAGGAGAGCCCGCTGCTCGCGAGCATCCGCAAGGGCGTGACCAACCGCGTGCTGACGGCGATCGAGAAACTGGCGGAAAGCGAACCCGAGACCTTCGACAAGGTTTGGGAGAACTTCGGCAGTGTGTTGAAGGAAGGCATCTACGAGGATTACGAGCGCCGCGAACAGTTGATCGCGCTGTCGCGCTTCCGCACCACCACTTCGGATGAAGGCCGGCGGAGCCTTGCCGACTATGTCAAGGACATGAAGGAAGGCCAGTCGGCGATCTATTATCTGACGGGCGACAATGTCGGCCAGCTGAAGGCCTCGCCGCAGCTCGAAGGTTTTCGCGCCCGTGGCATCGAAGTGCTGCTTCTGACCGATCCGGTTGACAGTTTCTGGGTGACGTCGGCTCCCGATTTCGACGGCAAGCCGTGGAAGTCGATCACGCAAGGTGCTGCGGATCTCGGCAACATCGCCAAGCCTCAAGGCAGCAAGGAAGATGCCCCGCAAGCCAGCCAGTTGGTCATCGATTTCGTCGCCTTCGCCAAGGAGACGCTCGGCACCAGCGTATCGGATGTTCGCACCTCGGAGCGGCTGACGGAAAGCGCAGTTTGCCTGGTGGCGCCGGAGCACGGACCGGATCGTCAGCTCGAAAAGATGCTGCAGGGTGCCGGCCGTCTTGATGAGGCTCCCAAGCCGATCCTCGAGATTAATCCCAACCACGCGCTGATCACCGCGATCGCCGCCTGCCCCGCTGGCGACACGGCGTTCCGGGCAGATGCTGTTCAACTGCTGCTCGACCAGGCACGCGTGCTCGACGGCGACAAGCCGCAGGACCCGCGCGGCTTCGCCGAACGGCTGTCGCGCGTCTTTGATCGCGCGCTCAAATCCTAACAAAAGAGCCCTGGAAATCTCTTGGATTTCCAGGGCTTTTCTCTGTTTTCTTCAGCGTCACCTTAGCACGCTTTTTCGGCGCTCACGCGATGTTACTCGGATGTTGGGATTTGCATTCCAATTTCCGCCAATACCTCGGCCGTATGCTCTCCGAGCCGTGGCACCCCACGGTCGAGCGCAAGCTCAGCGGCCGAAAAGCGAATCGGCGTCCGCACACCCGGCGAGGTACCGGCAGCAGCGCCCGAGTGCGGCGTATCCACCCGCATCTGCCGATGCTCGATCTGCGGATCGGCAAAGACGTCGGCGACGGTGTTGATCGGACCGCCGGGAACGCCGGCATCTTCCAGCAACTTCAAGAGCGTGTCGCGTTCGATCTTCGCGGTCTCGGCTGCCAGTTCGGGTGTCAGCGTTTCGCGGTTCTGCACCCGCAAGGCGTTGGTCAGATAACGCTCGTCGGCTGCGAGATCGGCTCTCCCAAGCAATGCGCAGAACTTCACGAACTGCCGGTCGTTACCTACCGCGACGATCAGGTGTCCGTCAGATGTCGGGAAGACCTGATACGGCGCGATATTCGGATGAGCGTTACCGAGGCGGCGCGGTGCCTTTCCTGAGACCAGGAAGTTCAGCGCCTGGTTGGCAAGCACACCGGTCATGCAATCGAGCAGCGCCATGTCTATCTGCTGTCCCTCGCCGGTGCGCTCGCGCTGGGTAAGGGCCGCCTGCACGGCGATCACGCCGTAGAGGCCGGTGAAGATATCGGCAAAGGCGACACCGATTTTCTGCGGTTCGCGCTCGGGCTCGCCGGTCAGATCCATGATGCCGCTCATACCCTGGACGATATAGTCGTAGCCGGCGCGGTGGGCATAGGGCCCGTCCTGGCCGAAGCCGGTGACCGAGCAATAGATCAGCCGCGGATTGACCTTCTTCAGACTCTCGTAGTCGAGCCCATACTTGGTGAGCCCGCCGACCTTGAAGTTTTCGAGCAGAACATCCGACTGCGCCGCAAGACGTCGCACGGCCTCCTGCCCCTCCTCCGTGGTGAAATCCAGCACGACGGAGCGCTTGCCGCGGTTGCAGGCGTGGAAGTAGGCAGCGTCGAGCGTCTCGCCATCATCGCCCGCAACGAAGGGCGGGCCCCAGGTGCGGGTGTCGTCGCCCGCCGGGCTTTCGACCTTGATGACGTCGGCTCCGAGATCGGCCAGAGTCTGGCCGATCCAGGGGCCCGCGAGAATGCGGGCTAGTTCCAGGACACGAATGCCCTTCAACGGCGCTTCCATGTCGGCACCGCTCAGAAGAAGGCCTGAAGGCCGGTCTGGGCGCGGCCGAGGATCAGCGCGTGGACGTCGTGCGTGCCTTCATAGGTATTGACCGTCTCGAGGTTCACCATATGGCGCATGACCTGATATTCCTCGGAGATGCCGTTGCCGCCGTGCATGTCGCGGGCCATGCGGGCGATATCGAGCGCCTTGCCGCAATTGTTGCGCTTGACGATCGAGATCATTTCCGGGGCCATGCGGCCTTCGTCCATCAGGCGGCCGACGCGAAGCGAACCCTGCAGGCCGAGCGTGATTTCCGTCTGCATGTCGGCAAGCTTCTTCTGGAAGAGCTGCGTCTGTGCGAGCGGTCGGTTGAACTGCTTGCGGTCGAGACCGTACTGGCGTGCCGCATGCCAGCAGAACTCGGCGGCACCGAGCGCGCCCCAGGAAATGCCGTAGCGAGCGCGATTGAGGCAGCCGAACGGCCCCTTGAGGCCTTCAACGTTCGGCAAGAGCGCGTCTTCGCCGACCTCGACATTGTCCATGACGATTTCGCCGGTGATCGAGGCGCGCAGCGACAGCTTGCCGGCGATCTTCGGGGCCGAAAGGCCTTTCATGCCCTTTTCGAGCACGAAGCCGTGGATGGCGCCGCCATGAGCTTCAGACTTCGCCCAGACGACGAAGACATCAGCGAGCGGCGCGTTGGAGATCCACATCTTCGAGCCGACGAGGCGATAGCCGCTCTCGGTCTTGATCGCGCGCGTCTTCATGCCGGCCGGGTCTGAACCGGCATCCGGCTCGGTCAGACCGAAGCAGCCGATCCACTCGCCACTGATCAGCTTCGGCAGGTACTTCTGCTTCTGCTCTTCCGAGCCGTAAGCATAGATCGGATAGATCACCAGCGACGACTGCACGCTCATCATCGAGCGGTAGCCCGAATCGACGCGCTCAACTTCGCGGGCGACGAGGCCATAGGCGACATAGGAGGCGCCGACGCCGCCATAGGTATCGGAGACGGTCACGCCGAGCAGGCCGAGTTCGCCCATCTCGCGGAAGATTTCGGGATCGGTCGATTCTTCGCGATAGGCGTCGATGACCCGCGGCTGCAGACGGTCCTGCGCATAGGCCCGCGCGGTATCGCGGATCATGCGCTCGTCCTCGGTCAACTGATCTTCGAGGAGGAACGGATCATCCCATTGAAATTGCGTCTTGCCGGCCATGTTTCTCTCCCATCGGATTATTCCGCCTGTCTTATCGCAAGGGGTGCATGCTGTTTCAAACGAAATTGAGGCACCGCCTCATGCGTTCAGGGAATGGCCCCGCATCCGGCCGGGCCACCTCATGTTGCAAATTCGCTAGAATATGACGACAAGAACGGACGTCTTTCGCTCTGCCGGCCCCCATTGCAGAACGAAGGGCCAGTGCAACGCCAGAGATTAGAAGCAAGCCACAACCATGGCCAATGACCGCCTCGAACGCTTCGCGCACAATCTCGACTGGAATCTGCTGCGCACCTTCGTCGTGCTCGTCGAGGAAGGCAGCATCACGGCTGCCGCAAACCGGCTGCTCCTGCAGCAGCCAGCCGTCAGCATGGCGCTGAAGCGGCTGGAACAGACCGTCGGCCAGAAGCTCATCGACCGGCGCCCCGGGCGCTTCAATCTGACGGACGCCGGCGCCCGCCTGCATGCCCAGTGCCGCGACATCTTCGCCGCCGTGATCCGGCTGCCGAACGTTCTCGAAACCGCCGGCGAAGAAGTCACCGGCCACCTCAACATCCACTCCGTCAGCCACGCCCACAATCCCGCCTGGGACAGCAAGCTCGAAAGCTTCTTCCACCTGCACCCGAAGGTGACCCTGTCGGTCACAGTTGCGACGACCGTCGACGTCTTAAGCGCGGTCGAACGCAATGTTGCGACGATGGGCCTTTGCGACGGCAACATCCCCGACTGGCTCAACAAGCGCTTCCACGTGCGCGAGCGCTACGCCCTCTATTGCGGCCGAAGTCATCCGCTGTTCGGCGCCGAGGGCATCGATTTCAACGACCTCAGGGGCAATCCCTATATCGCCTTCATTGCCGACGTGCTGGGTGGCCAGCACATGAACTCTGTGACCGCGGTGCGCGCGGTCGGATCCTTCGGCCAGCAGGTCCGCGCCGTCTCCTGCAATGTCGAAGAGGTCATGCGGCTGATCATGTCCAATGTCGGTATCGGTATGCTTCCAGATCACCTGACGGCGCCGGCCGTTGCAGAAGGTCAGCTCTGGCAGCTACCGCCCTATGCCGATCTGCCCACCACCGATGTCTTCCGCATCTCGAACCCGAACGCGATCCTCAATCCGGCAGAGGCTGCTTTTCTGGCCCACGTCGCCGATACAGAACCACTCGACCACTGCCTTGTTGAGACCGCCTAACCATCATCATAATTGATAGCCGCCTTTCCGGTTATAAATTTGAACGCTGATGCTGGCTTGCCTATGGTCCCGCCAACAACCAACGGAGGCTGGGCATGCGGGACTACGATGTGGCAATCATTGGCGGCGGGATCGCCGGCCTGTCGCTCGCCTATTTCCTGGCGCCACATCGCTCCGTCGTGGTTATCGAGCGGGAGGACGGGCTCGGCTATCACAGCACCGGCCGCTCGGCAGCAGAGTTCGTGCTGCGCTACAACGCGCCGGAGGTCTGCGCGCTTGCGGCGATTTCCAAGTCCTTCTTTGACAATCCGCCTGAAGGGTTCTCCGAGGTGGCGCTCCTTAAACAGCGCGGCGGCGTCATGATTGCCAATGCCGAGAAGGCTGACCGCTTCGAAGAGGTGTTCATGGAGGAACAGCAGGCCAACGCCGAAATTCAGCGGCTGACGGTCGACGAAGTCATTGCACGGGTACCGATTCTCCGGCGCGACTATGTTGCCGCCGCCTACTATGATCCGCATTTCTGGGACATCGAGGTGGAAAACCTAGTCCAAGGTTACGTCCGGGGCGCCCGCCGTCACGGGGCAGCGATCATCGAACGATCGGACGTGATGACACCCCGTCAGGACGGTGATCGCTGGGTGCTCACGACAAGTGCCGGCGATGTCCGCGCAAGGACGATCGTCAACGCCGCCGGTGGCTGGGCTGATCCGGTTGCAGACCTGTTCGGCGTCGCCCCGGTCGGCATCGTGCCGCATCGCCGCACGGCGATCACCGTCGATCTCCCTGAAGGCATCGATGCGCTCACCTTGCCGGAGATCAACGAGATCGATGAAGATTTCTACATGAAGCCCGAAGGCGGGCGGCTGCTCGCCTCGCCGGCCGACGCCACACCTTGCGAGCCGGCCGACGTTCAGCCCGAGGAGATCGATGTCGCCTGGGCAGCGCACTACGTCGAAGAGGCAACGACCGTACCGATTCGCCGCATATTCAAGAGCTGGGCCGGCATGCGCAGCTTCTCGCCCGACAGGTTGCCGGTCATCGGCTTTGCCCGCGACCGGCCGGATTTCTTCTGGCTCGCCGGCCAGGGCGGCTACGGCATCCTCACTTCACCGGCGCTCGGCGCACTCGCCGCAAACCTCGTCATCGGTGCCGCGGCACCGGAAGGCTTCGGCGCAGTCAGTCTCGATCCCTCGAAATTCAGCCCGGCACGCCTGGAACAGTAACGAGGCCGCTCGCCCCCCAGGGTTCAATGTCGATTGCTGGCCGACCTCAAGCGTCGGCCGCATCACTTCCGCGCCAGGCTGAAGGAAAAGTGGCTGCCGCGGTGATAGTCGAGCGCGTAGACCACCGGCAATCCGGCCGCGTTGAAGCAGGTCTCGCGGATCAGCAGCGCTGGCCCGAAATCGCGCAAATCGTTGCGCTCCACCACATCATCAGGAAGCATGACGGCGGAGACAATCGCTGCCGACATCCTGGGCCTGCTCCGGTGCTGATCCAGCAGGTCGAGCAATGAACCTGTCCAATCGACATCATAGAGGCGCAAGGGGATGATGCTGCGCGGGATAAAGTCGACGCAATAGAGGATCGGCTCGTCCTTATGCAGGCGCAGCCTTTCGAGGCGGATCACCCGCTCACCCGGCTGGAGCCGCAACTGTTCAGCCGTGGTGGCGTCAGGTGCTTCTTCCGCAACGGAAAGAACCTTGTTGGCCGTGGCGTAGCCATAGTGCCGGGCCATGTCCGTGACGCTTTCAAAGACGGTGATCGGGCGATCGACCTGCACGGCGGACATGGCCGAGACGAAGCGTCCCCGACCGTGTTCGACATAGATGATGCTGTCCTGCTCCAAAAGCTTCAGCGCTTCACGCAGCGCAGGACGCGAGATCTTGAAGCGCTGTGTCAACTGCGCCTCGGTCGGCAGCTTGTCGCCGGGGTTGAGCCCTTCGTCACGAATCAGATCCGCGATGCGATCGCGAAGCTGAATGACCAGTGTGCGCGTATCACGAAGGGGTTCGTCCAATTCCTCTCACTCCGCTGAACAATCACAAAGATGTTCTTGTCTGACAAATTTCGGAAGGTCAAGCGCGCTCCCACTAGCCCGGATTTTGGCCCCTTCTCTGCGCGCGTCACGATGTGCAGCCGGACTAGAAAGTTATCGCCCTTGACACAGCTTCGCATTGTTGTCAGTTGTCTTACAACATTGAGAAGCGCGGCGGACACCGTGACCGCCGACCGAGGCAACCACCGGGAAAGCGTGTCATGCTGAACTTTGACGAACAGAGATTTCTTCGCATCCAATCGGGCGCGGTCGCGCTGCGCCAACAACTGGACGCCACCATCGCGGCCTGTCTCGCCGCCGGCGCGGAGAACATCTTTTTTGCAGGAACAGGAGGCGCCGCGATCCTGATGCAACCGGCGGCCCAGCTTCTTCAGCGCCAGTCCCGCTTTCCTGCCTTTGTCGACCTACCGGCGGAGCTCGTCCTTTCCGGATCGGCAAACCTGAATTCCAGGTCTATCGTGGTCATCCCCTCCCTCTCCGGCACGACGAAGGAAAGCGTGGCGCTGCTCGAGAAGGCAAAGGCGGTTGGCGCGACCGTACTGACTTTGGTCGGGCATCGGGACACGCCGCTCGGCCACGGCGGGGACCACGTCTTCGTCAACTTCGCCGAGGACGACACCTCCTGTGAGTCCTTCTATCTGCAATCGCTCTTCATCGCGCTTTCGATCATGCGTCACCGCGGGGAACTCGAAGGTTACGAACGGGTCGTGGGTGAGCTCGAAACCCTGCCGCAGGCGCTGCTTGAGGTGAAGCGGAACTTCGAAGCGCGGGCGGAGGATTTCGCGAAGGCTCTTGCCGGCTCGGACTATCACATCATCACCGGCGCCGGTAACGTTTGGCCGGAGGCCTTCTACTACGGCATGTGCATTCTCGAAGAGATGCAGTGGATCCGCACCCGACCGGTGCATGCCTCAGACTTCTTCCATGGAACGCTTGAACTGGTGGAACAGGGTGTCAGCGTCATCCTCTTCAAGGGCGAAGATGCGATGCGTCCGCTTGCCGAGCGCGTTCAGAACTTCGTGCCGGGCTACACGAACAAGCTCACCGTCCTCGACACGGCGGAGTTTGCCCTCCCCGGCCTCTCTCCCGACGTGCGGGGTCTCATCTCGCCGATCGTGCTTGCAACGGTGCTCGAGCGTATCAGCGCCCACCTTGAGGTCATGCGCAATCATCCGCTGACGACGCGGCGTTACTACAAGCGCGTTGCCTACTAAGCATTCCGGACGTAATCGTTCGCCCCACGGTCGCGGATGCGAAAAATGCGTTCGCGACCTTTCCATACGGCCGCCAGGAGACGCCATGACCACCTTCCGCCTTGCTGCTGTCGGCGACAATTGCATCGACCGTTTCCAGGCGCCCGTGGGGGAAACCTATGTTGGTGGCAACGCGATCAACGTTGCCGTCCAACTAGCGCGTCTGGGACACCAATCATTCTACTTCGGCGCCATCGGCCGTGACCGCGACGGGGCACAGGTGCGCCAGCTTCTCGCGCAGAACGACGTGCGGCTCGACGGCCTCAGGGAGCGAGACGTCAACACGGCCTATACCGACATCGGCATCACGCCGGATGGCGACCGTGTCTTCCTCTACGAGGATTTCGGCGCCTGTGCTGGCTACCACCCCGACTCGGACGACCTTGCTTTGCTGAAGACCATGGATCACGTGCATATCGGCTGGCTCGATGACGGCGGAGCGCTGCGCAGGGCGCTTGCAGCCGCGGGTGTCAGCGTCTCGCAGGATGTCTCCGTCAACGCCGCCCCCGCCGACCTGGGCGTAGAGGGCCTCGACATCGCCTTCGGGTCTGGCGGCGAAGGCGATAGGGACGCGGAACGGTTGGCCGAGGACTTCCTCTCTCGCCGCGCTCAACTCGCCGTCGTCACGCGGGGCGCGCTCGGCTCGTTCGCAAGTGACGGAAGCGAACTGGCGTCGACCGGTAGCCGTCCGGTGGATGTCGTCGACACCACGGGCGCGGGCGACAGCTTTATCGCCGGCTTCATTCTCGCTCATATTGAGGGCCGCCCGCTGATCGAGCGGCTGGAGGCGGGGCGCGACCTTGCCGCACGCACCTGCACCCATGTCGGCGGGTTCCCCCAGCAGCCCCAAGCTCTCTAACGGGATCAGCCCCGCCCTGCCCGGCCCAGTTCAAAAACGGGCCGGACAATTTGGCGGCGTCTTCGGGCTTTCCACCTCGAGAAACGCTTACATGCTTACCGAACGTCGAAGCGGCCGAAACGAGCTTCGACGCGCGACTGCAGGAATTCGAGACCGATCGACAGGATCCAGTAGATCATGGAGGCGGTGATCAGCATCTCTATGTGGCGGAACTCGGTTTGCCCCTGGGTACGCGCGAGATACATGATCTCCCAGACGCCGACGACCGAGACAAGCGACGAGTCCTTCAGCATGGCGATGAACTGGTTGCCGGTCGGCGGGATGATCACACGCATCGCCTGCGGCATGACCACCAGCGCCATCGTCTGGCTTGGGCTGAGGCCGAGCGCGGTCGCGCCTTCCGTCTGGCCGCGCGGAATGCTCTCGATGCCGGCGCGGAAGATCTCGGTCATGTAGGCGCCATAGCAGAGCGAAAGCGCCAGGATGCCGGCGGGCACCGCACCGATGACGTAGCCGACCTGCGGCAGGCCGAGATAGATGATGTAGATCTGCATCAACAGCGGCAGACCGCGGAAGAGCGAGGTGTAGAAGGTGGCAAGGCCGTAGATCACACCGTTCTTCGACAGCTTCGCGATTGCTCCGACCAACGCGATCAGGGTAGCGATCGCGATCGAGATCACCGAGATGTAGAGCGTCGTGACGACGCCTTGGGAAACCAGGTAGCCGATCTTCTTGGCGATGAAGGCGAAGGACAGATCGAACGAATAGAAGAACAGCATCAGCAGGACGAAGAGTTCGACCCAGACGCCGATCACCTGTCCGCTACGCGGCAATTGCCGCAAGGCCTTCCAGTTCGCTACCGCGATCAGGGCGACCATCAAGGCGCTGAGCAGACGGCCGAGCGTCGGGTTGGCTTCCAGCCAGCCCGTCGACGTCGGCAACAGGTGGCCGATCCAGGCGGGGCTGATGCCGAGCCCGTAGATGGCCAGCGTGACGAGCGCGAGCATGAGAAACATGCCGGACCGTCGTGCGACGTCCGGATAAGTGAGTATCAGACGACCAATCATCTCATCATCTCCGGCGTTCAGGCCGCGCGCTCGCGCCACCAGTCCTGTGCCTGCAGTTTCCAGTAGGTGAGTTGCGCGACCGCCAGCCCGGCGTAACCGCCGGCCCAGACCAGGCCGAACGGCCGGAAGAGCTTGTGGCGTTCGGACTGGCCGAGAATGCCTTCGGCAACGAGCTTGCCGCCGATCGCGGTCGTGTTGAGCCCATGACCGCCAAACGCGGTGCAGTGCCAGACACCGGGCCGCATCTCGCCGATCTGGGGCATCAGGTGGCGGGCGTAAGACATCAGGCCCGACCAGGCGAGTTCGGTCTTTAGACCTTTCAGCTGCGGGTAGGTGCCGGTCATCTCGCGGCGCAATTCGGCGGCAAGGGCGGCCGGCGAAGCTGCGCGGGTGGTGATGCGCCCGCCCCAGAGCAGCCGTTTGCCGCCATCGACCAAGCGGTAATAGTCCCCGGCGCGGCGGTTGTCGCCGATCGCGTCGCGGGTCGCGATGGCCGAGCGGATCAGGTCCGGCGCCTCTTCGCTCAGCATCACATAGGTGGCGATCGGCAGGAACGCACGCTGCAGCCGGCCATTGAGCGCGCCGGTGTAGCCGCCGGTCGTAAAGACGACCTGGCGCGCCTTGACGCGACCGCCGGTCGTCGACACCGTCTTTTCGGCACCGTCGAGCATGCTTGCCGTTGCTGCCGACCGCTCGTAGATCCGCCCTCCGAACCGCTCGATCTCTTCTGCCACAGCGCGAAGGTAGTTGAGCGGATGCATGTGAAAGGCCTTGGGGTCGCGCAGGCCCTGGAAGTAGCGCTTCGACTTCAGCACGGAGCGGACACGCTCGGTATCGAAGTATTCCAATTCATATCCGTAGTTTTGACGCATCGCCTCGGCATGTGCCTTCAAGCTGCCGCCGTCGTCATAGCGCAGCACACTTGTAATGCCGGGCTGCGCATGCGCGCTCTCGATCTTCAGCTCGGCGATCGTATCGCGGACAAAATCCACGCCCTCGATCGACAGGCGGTGGATCTGCCGTGCACCTTCGGCACCGGCCAGTCGAGCAATATTCTCGCTACCGGTCGCAAATCCGGGACTGACAAAGCCGCCATTTCGACCGGAAGCCCCGAAACCGACACTCTCGGCTTCGAGCACGACCACCGACTGCCCGGCGCGTGCAAGCTGAAGCGCCGTTGTCAGACCAGCGAGCCCGCCGCCGACCACGACCGTGTCACATTCGATAGTTTCCGAAAGCACTGGTCTGACCTTCCGGTCGACCATCGTATTCTTGTAGTAGGTATCGGGGTAGGACATGTTCTCTCGCCCTGCAGACAGCGATTAAGGATTGCGGGGCCGCACGAACTGCCGCCCCGCACACTTGTCCAGCTCAGTCGGCGCTGTAGTCCTTGCCGTACCACTTGGTGGTAAAGCTTGCGAGTGTGCCGTCTTTCTTCATCTCGGCGATGAGATCGCCGATCTTCTTTGTCCACTCGGGATCGGTCTTTTCCGCGATCACGACGAGCGGCTCCTTGAACGCGTATTCGCCGTCAAGCACCTTGAGCGGATAACCGTTCTTGATGGCGTTCAGCGCGGTCTGTTCCGGCGCAATGACCGCGTCAAGGCGCACGCCATTGCCGAGGCGCAGGTCGTCGAAGGGAAGCATGGAGTCGGCGAAGGTACGGATCTCGCCCGGTTCCACTTTGTATTCGATCGGCGGCAGTCCTGGCGCGTCGATTTCCAACTGACGGCGAATGAAATCTTCCGATGTCGTGGCCGTTTCAACGCCGATGACCTTCCCGTTGAGGTCCGCGACGGACTTCGCCTCACTGTCCTTGTGCAGCACGTAGACATAGGGGCTGTAGTAGTAGATACCGGCAAAGTCGATGACCTGGGCGCGCGCCTTGGTGGGGGTGACCGAACCGACGCCGACGTCATAGCGTCCCTGCCAGCGGCCGCCTGTCAACGTGGCCCAGTCCGGTGTCTCGAAGCTGACCTCGACGCCAAGGCGCTTTCCGATCTCGCGGGAGACATCGATGTCGAAGCCGACGAGCTGGTTGCTGTCGTCGAGAAAGCTCTGCGGCGGCCACCCGCTGTTGGTAGCAACCACCATCGCCTTCTTGCTCATGACACGATCGAGCGTCTCGCCTGCCTGTGCGGCGGTGGCGAGCGCCAACGCGGCAGCGCCGACGGCGAGCTGTAAAACCAGTTTCCTCACGCAGTCCTCCTGTTTGAACGTCAGCAATAATGGGTTCCCATTTATGTAAGATGTCTGACAACATAAGTTAGAAGAGATCGATAGAGACGAGTCAAGGGCGGAAGCGCGTCCACTCCATGAAACGAAGTGATGAGACCATGTGCCTGCGTGATGAATGAGCCAACGAAGCACACGACTGGATCGAGGCGCATTCACGCCGGCGAGACGCACTGGTCGCCGTGTGTGACCGTGACAAGTACGACACAAGGCGGCAGTCCCGGGCTGCGGAACTCAAAGGCGCCGTATCCGGACTACCGCCCGGACCTAGCGTGACGCCGCAGCATTCTGGGGGTGATTTCGGGCGTGGCGTTGAAACATGAACCTTGCCGCGCCGATTGAAGCCGCCGGCGAAACCTGACAGGAATACGTCCGGGAGGACGGTTCATGTATTACGCGATCTTGGCTTATCACACGGCAGGCGTCGTCGAATCCTGGAGCGAGGAGGAGGATGCGGCCCTGATGACCGATCTCCTCCGGGTTCATGATCACTTCGTTGAGCAAAAGTCATTCGGACCGGCGGCGCGGCTCGGGCCTACCGAAGGCGCGGTGACGCTAAGGGGCAGCGGCGAAGGCATCGTCACGGATGGCCCCTTCGCCGAGACCAAGGAGCAGCTTCTTGGCCTCTATGTCGTGGACTTCCCGACGATCGAGGCGGCCATCGCTGCAGCCCGCGACCTTAGGCGCAGCAATCCAACGGCGATCTACGAGATCCGACCGATCGCGCTCTATATTCCAGGAGCGACCTTGGAGCCCGGCCCGCAGCGCTAGGGATCACGCGGCTGTATGCGTCGGCAAAGCTGTCCGTTGACGGGCGTATCCGGCCAAATTTCGAGCTGGCAATACCGTGAAAGGTAACCATTCGGCCATCTGCCGGAGCCGATGCTGTTCACTTTTGATTAACCCAGCCCGTGCGGGTGTGAACTGTAACAGAACTTACAACAAACTGACATTTCGCTTTCATGAAGCGCCGATATGGCAGGTGTCATACCGATGACCGGTCTCCCCGAAAGAGGACCTGCTAGAAATGTTTCAGTTGAAGAGTGTAACCCGCCAGTTCGGCAAGAAGACAGCCGTGAGTTCGGTTACCTTCGACATCCCCCAGGGTCAGATGGTCGGCGTGATCGGCCGCTCGGGCGCCGGCAAGTCGACGCTTCTGCGCATGATCAACCGCCTCGTCGATCTGTCTTCAGGCTCGATCGTCTATGACGGCGCGGAAGTGTCGTCACTTCGCGGTGCTGCGCTTCGCAACTGGCAACGCGATTGCGCGATGATCTTCCAGCAGTTCAACCTGGTGCCACGTCTCGACGTTCTCACCAACGTTTTGCTCGGCCGCCTCAATCATCGCTCGACGGTGCTCAGCATCCTCAACATGTTTACCCGCGAAGAGCGGATCATGGCGATCGGCGCACTCGAGCGCCTCGGCATCGAACAGACCGCACTTCAGCCGGCGGGCACGCTTTCCGGCGGCCAGCAGCAGCGCGTCGCGATCGCCCGCGCCCTGATGCAGCAACCGAAGGTGCTGCTTGCCGACGAGCCGATCGCCTCGCTCGACCCGCTCAACGCCAAGATCGTCATGGACGCGCTGCGCGACATCAACGAGCGCGACGGCATCACGGTCATCACCAACCTTCACACGCTCGATACGGCGCGCAACTACTGCGAACGCATCATCGGCATGGCGCATGGTCGCGTCGTTTTCGACGGCCAGCCCAAGGATCTGACGGCGGCAGCGGTTGCCGAGATCTACGGCGCCGACACGGGCATCGAGGAATCGATGACCTCCACCAGCATCAACATTCCGGCGGCCGAACCGCAGGAAGAAACGGCATCGGCCGGCCTCAAGCCGCTGGCACTGGCCGGCATCTGACGCCCGCCACGATCGAAAGCCCGCGTCAAGGGCACCTCTTTGAAACCGAATAGGATCCGGCCGAGCCGGACATACGGGAGAACCTTATGCTGAAGAAAGCTCTTCTGGGCGCCGTCGCGCTCCTCGCCCTTATCGGCCACGCCCAGGCTGAAGACCTCAAGGAGTTCCGCATCGGCATCCTCGGCGGCGAAAACGAAGCCGACCGCCTGCGCAACTTCCAGTGCCTCGTCGACAAGCTCCCGGCTGCCATCGGCGTCGAGAAGGTCTCGCTGTTCCCGGCTGCCGACTATGACGGCGTAATCCAGGGCCTGCTCGGCGGCACGCTCGACTACGCCGAACTCGGCGCTTCCGGCTACGCCAAGATCTACCTCGCCAAGGCCGACGCCGTCGAGCCGATCCTGACGACCGTCCAGACCGACGGTTCGACCGGCTACCACTCGATCATGGTCGCCCGCAAGGATTCCGGCATCACCAAGCTCGAAGACCTGAAGGGCAAGAAGCTCGGCTTCGCCGATCCGGACTCGACCTCGGGCTACCTCGTACCGCTCGTCACCCTGCCGGAAGCCATCGGCGCCCCGGTCAAGGAATTCTTCGGTGAAACCGGCTTCGGCGGCGGTCACGAAAACCTCGTCCTCGAAGTCGTCAAGGGCACCTTCGATGCCGGCACGACCTTCGGCTCGGGCGTCGGCGAATTCAAGGACGGCTACACCTCGGGCAACCTGAAGAAGATGGTCGACAAGGGCATCCTCGACATGAACGACCTCGTCGAACTCTGGAAGTCGCCGCTGATCCCGAACGGCCCGATCGTCGTGCGCACCTCGATGAACGACGACATGAAGGCAAAGTTCAAGCAGTTCATGCTCGACCTGCCGAAGACCGACGCAGCCTGCTTCTCGGCTATCCAGGGCGGTGATTTCACCGGCTTCACCGAAGTCAACTCGGATTTCTACAAGCCGATCATCGACGCCCGCAAGGCAACGATCGGCGGCTGATAGATCGCATCACGAGGGAACGCTGGCCGCCCAAACGGCCAGCGTTTCACTGTTTGAAGGGGTGCCAGGCACGCGCTCCTGGAACATCTTTATCGTTTTGTTTTCACGCATTTCCGGACGGAAAGCCGCTTCGTGCTTTTCCTTGAAATGCCATAGAGGCCGGCGCGAGCCGGAACGGTCATGGCAACTTCCCTGCTCCCGCGGCATCTGAGCGACAACGGCGCCGTCATCGAGCGCCATTGGCAGGAACTGAGTTCCCGCCGCCGGCTTTACTCCTGGCTCGGCTTCGGCGTTCTCTTCCTGGCGCTTTCGGGCTCGCTCTGGTTCGCCAACGATTCCAACGCCGGCAAGTTCTTCGATCGCCTGCCGCATTTCTTCGACTTCGTCGGCGATCTCGCCCCGCGCGACGGCCTGGAAATCTTCCGCGCCATGTTCGACCTGCCCTCGCCCTATGACGACGGCAGCTTCAAGTACAACTACCCCGAAGGCCGGCTATACCTGACCGAGAGCCTTTACATTCCCGAATACGTGCACAAGATGCTGGAGACCGTGAACATCGCGATCTTCTCCACCGTCATCGGCACGGCACTCGGCTTCGTGCTCTGCTTCCTCGCCGCGCGCAACCTGATGCCCAATCCGTGGATCCGCGGCCTTGTTCGCCGCATCATGGAGATCCTGCGCGCCTTTCCGGAAGTGGTGATTGCCGGCTTCTTCCTGGCCATCCTCTCGCTCGGCCCCATTCCCGCAATTGCAGCGGTCTCGATCCACACGGTCGGCGCGCTCGGCAAGCTCTTCTACGAAGTGGTCGAGAACGCAGACATGAAGCCGGATGAAGGCCTGCGTGCCGCTGGTGGCAACTGGATCGAGCGTGTCTGGTTCGGCATGGTGCCGCAGGTTCTTCCCAACTTCACCAGCTACTTCCTCTTGCGTCTCGAAATCAACGTGCGCGCCTCGACCATCATCGGCGCTGTTGGCGGCGGTGGCATCGGCGAGCTGCTGCGCCTTTCGATCGGCCAGGGCCACCAGGCCAAGACCCTTGCGATCGTCATCCTGCTGTTCGCGACCATTTTCGCCGTCGACCAGTTTTCCGCCTGGCTTCGCCGCCGCCTCGTCGGCGAGCAGGCCTTCCAGCTTGCCCAGTAGGTGCGCGCCATGACCACGACCACACGACTGAGCCCGATGGAGACGGACGCGATCGCGAGCCGCCATCCCGAGCTCCTGAAATCCTCCACCTCCAAGCGTGTACGCACAGCAACGATCGCCGGCGGCGTCGTCGCCTATCTCATCTTCAGCTGGTGGTTCTTCTCGATCGGTCATGTGCTCGGCAACGCCAATTGGGGTATCGCCGGCACCTACCTCGCCGATTGGGTGTCCTATGAGGTTCGCCCCGAGATCCACGTCGCTCCCGACCGGACGATGAGCCTCAACTATCAGCGCAATTCGCCGCTCGGCCGCAACCCCAACCCCGACTGGGTGGAACTCGACAGGGAGACGGTAACGCGAAGGGTCGAGGTCCCGGCGTCGGTCGTACAGACCGCCAAACCGAAGGCGAGTTCGTCCTTCAGCTTCATGACGCCGGGCGCAGCACTTGGGGGAACCGCCACGGCCCAAGCCGAGAGCCGGGTCGAAACCCGTACGGAAGAGGTGCTGACCCGTGTGGTCGTCACGTACGACCGCTCGACGCGGATCGAGATTGCCGATGGCCTGGTGAAGGCAACACATGCGGGCGATACACTGGTGATGGCCGTAGACGGCACCGACACGGTGACGCCGCAGGGAGCACTGCCCGGCTGGGCGACGCAGAAGCGTCCCGGCGAGAAGATCGTGCTCGCATTCGGCGCCACCGGCTGGGCCGAAGTCGAAGGCGACGAGGTCTCCGTCCGCAACCGCTTCTTCGGCTGGGCGAACTTCCTCTTCGACACCAACTCGCCCTTCTTCGGCAAGAGCTATGGCGAGGTCGCCTCACTGATCACCTCGGGCGAGCGGATCGATCCCGCCCGATCGAACCTTTCGCTCGCCTGGAACAACATTCTCTACAATGCCGAGTGGCAACATCTGGACGTCTGGACGAAGCTCTTGCAAACAGTCGTCATGGCTTTCGTCGGCACGCTCTTTGCGTCGCTGATCGCCTTCCCGCTCTGCTTCCTCGCGGCCCGCAACATCACCCCGAGCTTCATGACCAACCAGTTGGTCAAGCGGTTCTTCGACTTTCTGCGGTCGGTGGACATGTTCATCTGGGCGCTGTTCTTCACCCGTGCCTTCGGCCCCGGACCGCTTGCCGGTATCTCCGCGATCTTCTTCACCGATACCGGCACACTCGGAAAGCTCTACTCCGAAGCGCTGGAGAACATCGACGACAAGCAGCGCGAAGGCGTCAAGTCCGTGGGTGCGGCACCGCTCGCCGTGCAGCGCTTCGGTGTGCTGCCGCAGGTACTGCCGGTCTTTGCCAGCCAGGCGCTCTATTTCTGGGAATCGAACACCCGTTCGGCGACGATCATCGGCGCTGTCGGCGCGGGCGGTATCGGCCTCAAGCTCTGGGAAGCAATGCGAACCAATTCCGATTGGGAAAATGTCGCCTACATGGTGCTTCTGATCTTGCTGGTTGTCTTTATTTTCGACAGCATCTCGAACGCGTGCCGTTCGCGACTGATCGGGCGCAAAGGTCACTGACCAGAAGCGTGAATTGCGCGCCTGCTATCATGATGTTGTCATGGAAATCGGCTAGCTGCGCATCGCATCCCGCAAACAATCGACCCGCCGCATGGCGGGCCGGTCGCTACAAGAAAGTGAAGTCCGTGCGTTATGCAATCTATTTCGCGCCGCCGGCGGACGACCGGCTGTCGCAGGTCGCGTCCCGTTGGCTCGGCCGTGACGCCTTTACAGGCGAACACCTCGATCCTGCACCGATCGCGGGGATCGACAAGGAGCGGCTGCACGCACTGACGGCCGATCCGCGGCGCTACGGCTTCCACGGCACGCTAAAGGCGCCTTTCGAGCTTGCCGAGGGGCGCGACGAAGAGGAACTGCTGAGCATCTTCGAATGCTTCGCGGCCGACCTCGATCCGTTCGAAATCCCCGAGATCGTTCTGCACCAGCTCGGCCCATTCTTTGCACTGGTGCCTTCCGCCCCCTCGGCCGACCTGCAGGATCTGGCGGAGGATGCGGTTCATCGCTTCGACCCGTTCCGCGCTCCGCTATCCGACGCAGACTTCGCCCGCCGCAAACCGGAAACCTTGCCAGTGCGGCAGCGGCAGTACTTGAGAGAATGGGGCTATCCCTATGTATTCGAAGAATTTCAGTTCCATCTGACCTTGACGGGCCCCGTGCCTGCCGAGACCGCAGGCGTCATGCGCACCGCGCTCGAAACCACCTTCGCCGAGCATATCGGCACACCCCTTCACGTAACGTCAGTCGCGCTCTTCGTCGAACCTGAGCGCGGCGCCCCCTTTACTGTCCGCTCCCTGCTGCCGCTCGGCAGCGACACCCAACGAAAGATCGCATGAGATGAGCAAAGAACAGGTTTTGACCAACGCCCGCATCGTTCTCGAGGACAGTATCCTCGACGGTTCGGTGCTGATCCGCGACGGCAAGGTTGCCGATATTTCGAAGGGAACAGTTGCGAACGGTGAGGACTTCGAAGGCGACTTTCTGATCCCTGGCCTGATCGAACTGCACACCGATCACCTGGAAGCCCACTACTCGCCGCGTCCTGGGGTGCGCTGGCTGAAGATCGCGGCGATCCAGGCGCATGACGCACAGGTCGTGACCTCGGGCATCACCACGGTGTTCGACTGCCTCCGTCTCGGCTCCGACGAGGACGGCGGCTTCCAGAAGGGCGAAATGCGCAGCATGGCCGACGCCCTGGCGCAGGCCAAGGAAGAAGGCCGCTTGCGCGCCGACCACCTGATCCACCTCCGCTGCGAGGTCTCCACCTCCGACGTGCTCGACCACTACGAGGACTTCCAGAACGACCCGCAGGTCAAGCTCGTCTCGCTGATGGATCATGCTCCCGGCCAGCGTCAGTTCCAGACGATGGACCAGTACACGCTCTACTACAAATCCAAGCGCGGCCTGTCGGACGCCGAATTCGAAAAATTCGTCGAACGTCAGCAGGCGCTGTCGGCACGGTATGCCGCTCCGCACCGCGACGCGCTTGCCAAAGCCTGCGCCGAGCGCGGCATCACGATCGCCAGCCATGACGACGCGACGATCGCCCATGTCGACGAATCGATCGGCTACGGCATCAAGCTCGCGGAGTTCCCGACGAGCTTCGAAGCCGCCGAAGCCTCGCACCGGGCGGGCTTGAGCGTGCTCATGGGGGCGCCGAACATCGTTCGCGGCAAGTCGCACTCCGGCAACATCGCCGCCCGCGACCTGGCGGAGCGCGGCGTTCTCGACGTGCTGTCGTCGGACTATGTGCCCTTCAGCCTGATCCACGCGCCGTTCGTCCTTTCCGACGAACTGGAAGCCATCGACCTACCGAAGGCGATTGCGATGGTGACCTCGACACCGGCCCGCACTGTCGGCCTTGACGACCGCGGCCGCGTCGCGATCGGCCTGCGCGCCGATATCGCCCGCGTGCACCGCAAAGAAGGCATTCCGGTCGTGCGCTCCGTCTGGCGCGAAGGACGGCGTGTCGCATGAGCGCGAGTGAACGGGGTTCAGGTGCGCTCGTCGTCGTCGTCGGACCAAGCGGTGCCGGCAAGGACAGCGTCATGGGCTTTGCTGCCCGGCATTTCGCCGACTGTCACGACGTGCATTTCGTCCGACGCGTCATCACCCGGCCCTCGGATGCCGGTGGCGAGGTGCATGAAAGCGTCTCGGAAGACGAATTCGTCGACATGCAGAAGGATGGCGCCTTCGCGGTCTTCTGGGACGCGCACGGTCTGAAATACGGCATCCCCTCCGTGGTGTTACATAATGTCCGGAACGGCATGACGGCGATCGTCAACGGCAGCCGCGGTGCCTTGCCAGCGTTCCGGGATGCTTTCGGCGAGATCGCTGTCGTCGTCATCACCGCCGAGGCACCGGTTCTGGCAAAGCGCCTTGCCGAACGTGGCCGGGAGAGTGAGGAACAGGTTCTGCGGCGGCTTAGCCGCCAGGCCCCCGACGTCACGTCGGGGCCTGGCGTCAGTATCATCGACAACAGCGGAAAGCTTGAGATCGCCGGCAATCGTTTCGTCGAGCTCGTCGAGCGCCTGCGCGTCAAGGCGGACCACGCAGCTTAGCCTTATCCATTTCGGCCTCGGCAGGACTTCGAGTCGGAAGCAAGCGTCGTGATTGCCCTTGCCAGCTGACATAGATGGCGGCCCCAGACCTCAGGTTTGGGGCCTTTCTTTATGCGTGCCTTCAAGACGAAGGGACGGTCAAAAATTCTGGCGAAATCAAGTTTCTAAAACCAGCTGCTCAGATATCTCATCGCCTTTTGGCGAGCCGATCGCCCTTTCCTTTTCCTCCTGCCTCCCAATTTTCCTCTTGTAGAGCGAATTAATATGTATATACATTATATCCAGTGGAGGCGACCTCATGAACGAACTCTCGAGCAGCAAGCAGGCATCCGGCATCTGGCGCAATATGCGTCTCGTGACCCTCAGCGAAAGCGCTGAAGGGGTTGGCGTCGTCGAAGATGCGGCCGTTGCGGTCATCGATGGTCGTATCGCTTATGCGGGGCCGGAAAAGGATCTCCCAATCGAGATCTCCCGCAGCCTTGAAGTGACCGACTGCCAGGGTCGCGTCATGACACCCGCGCTCATCGACTGCCACACCCACATCGTTCACGGCGGCAACCGCGCCCGCGAATTCCAGATGCGGCTCGAAGGAGCAACCTATGAAGAGATCGCACGCGCCGGTGGCGGCATTGTTTCCTCGGTAAAGGCAACCAATGCGCTGACGGTCGACCAGCTGGTAGAAAGCGCATTGCCGCGGCTCGACACGCTTCTTGCCGAAGGTGTTTCGACCGTTGAAATCAAATCCGGCTACGGGCTGAACGTCACGGCCGAGCTCAACATGCTGCGTGCCGCCCGCAAACTCGCAACGTTGCGCCCGGTGCGCGTTGTAACGAGCTACCTCGCGGCCCATGCGACGCCGGCAGACTACAAGGGTCGCAATGACGACTACATCACCGATGTCGTCCTGCCTGGCCTTGATGCCGCGCACGCCGAAGGACTGGTCGATGCGGTCGATGGCTTTTGCGAAGGCATTGCCTTCTCAACCACGGAAATCGCCCGCGTCTTCGACCGCGCCAAGGCACTCGGCCTGCCGGTGAAGCTTCACGCGGAGCAGCTCTCCAATCTCGGCGGCACCAAGCTTGCTGCCTCCTACGGAGCGCTTTCGGCCGACCACTTGGAATATCTCGACGCCGAAGGTGCCGCGGCCCTTGCCAAGTCAGGCACCGTTGCCGTGCTGTTGCCCGGCGCATTCTATGCATTGCGCGAAGAGCAACTGCCGCCGGTTCAGGCGCTGCGCGACGCCGGCGCGCATATCGCGATCGCCACGGACTGCAACCCCGGCACCTCGCCGCTGACCTCGCTGCTTCTCACCATGAACATGTCGGCGACGCTCTTCCGGCTGACGGTTGCCGAATGCCTAGCCGGCGCGACACGCGAAGCCGCACGGGCGCTTGGCCTCATTGCCGAAACCGGCACGATCGAGGTCGGCAAGTCGGCCGATCTGGCGATCTGGAACATCGAGGATCCCGCCGAGCTCGTCTATCGCATCGGCTTCAACCCGCTTCATGAACGCATCTTCAGAGGGCAAAGGAACGGTCAATGACCATTATTCTTCACCCGGGCTCCGTGCCCCTTCGCGACCTCGAAACGATCTACTGGACCGGAGAGCCTGCTCGCCTCGACCCGTCCTTTGACGCCGGCATCAACAAGGCCGCAGCGCGCATCGCCGAGATCGTCGCCGGCAACGCGCCGGTCTACGGCATCAACACCGGCTTCGGCAAACTGGCATCGATCAAGATCGACAGTGCCGACGTCGCAACGCTGCAGCGCAACCTGATCCTGTCGCATTGCTGCGGCGTCGGCGAACCGCTCGCCGAAAACGTCGTGCGCCTGATCCTGTCGCTGAAGCTCGTCTCTCTCGGCCGCGGCGCCTCCGGTGTCCGCCTCGAGCTCATTCGGCTGATCGAAGCCATGCTCGAAAAGGGCGTCATCCCGGTCATTCCCGAAAAGGGCTCGGTCGGCGCCTCCGGTGACCTCGCTCCGCTCGCCCATATGGCAGCCGTGATGATGGGCCATGGCGAAGCCTTCTTTGACGGACGCCGCTTGTCTGGCGCCGAGGCACTTGCCGCAGCCGGCCTCAAGCCGGTGATCCTTGCCGCCAAGGAAGGCCTGGCTCTCATCAACGGCACCCAGACCTCGACCGCCCTGGCGCTCGCCGGCCTCTTCCGTACCCATCGCGCCGCACAGGCAGCACTCATCGCCGGCGCCATGTCGACCGATGCGGCCATGGGCTCTTCCGCACCTTTCCACCCCGACATCCACACGCTGCGTGGTCATCGCGGCCAGATCGATACGGCCGCGGCTCTCCGCGCGCTGCTTGCCGGCTCCGCCATCCGCGAAAGTCACATCGAAGGCGACGAGCGCGTCCAGGACCCCTATTGCATCCGCTGCCAGCCGCAGGTCGACGGCGCCTGCCTCGATCTCCTGCGCTCCGTCGCGCGCGTGCTCGAGACCGAAGCCAACGCCGTCACCGACAATCCGCTGGTTCTTTCGGACAATTCCGTCGTTTCCGGTGGTAACTTCCACGCCGAGCCGGTTGCCTTTGCCGCCGACCAGATCGCGCTCGCGGTCTGCGAGATCGGTGCGATCTCGCAGCGCCGCATCGCGCTGCTCGTCGATCCGGCACTCTCCTACGGCCTGCCGGCCTTCCTCGCCAAAAAGCCTGGCCTGAACTCCGGCCTGATGATAGCCGAGGTCACCTCGGCAGCACTGATGTCGGAGAACAAGCAGCTCTCGCACCCGGCCTCGGTCGACTCGACGCCGACATCGGCCAATCAGGAAGACCATGTGTCCATGGCCTGCCATGGTGCGCGCCGCCTCCTGCTGATGACCGAGAACCTCTTCTCGATCGTCGGCATCGAAGCACTGACCGCAGTCCAGGGCGTAGAATTCCGCGCGCCGCTGGCGACGAGCCGCGAACTTCAGAAAGCGGCAGCGGCCCTTCGCGCCGTGTCGCCGACGATCGAAGAAGACCGCTACATGGCTAACGATTTGAAGGCCGCCGGCGACCTCATCGCCTCCGGCCGCCTCAACGCCGCGGTCTCCGCGGGCATCCTGCCCAGCCTGGAGGCTTGAGATGGCGGTCTTCGAAGTCAAAAGGGGAAATTCCCCGGTCATCCTCGGCTTTCCGCACACGGGTACGGATGTGCCGGGTGCCATCTGGGATCGGCTGAACGACAACGGCCGGATATTGGCTGATACCGATTGGCATATCCATCAGCTCTATGACGGACTGCTGCCGGAAGTGACCGTCGTTCGCGCCACCTTCCACCGCTACGTGATCGACGCCAACCGCGATCCCGAAGGCGTCAGCCTTTATCCCGGTCAGAACACGACCGGCCTGATCCCGGAGACGGATTTCGACGGCAAGCCGATCTGGAAGGATGGATTGGCACCAACGGAAGCCGATATTGCCGAAGGTCTGCGGACGTTCCACGCGCCCTATCACGCAGCACTCGCTGCCGAGATCGAGCGGGTCAAGGCGATCCACGGGGTTGCCGTGCTCTACGACTGCCACTCAATCCGCTCGCACATCCCGTTCCTGTTCGAAGGAAAGTTGCCGGATCTGAACATCGGCACGGATATGGGCAAGACCTGTGCGCCGGAAATCGAGAGGGCGACAGCAGAAATCGCATCTTCCGCAGAAGGTTACAGCAGTATTCTCAATGGCCGCTTTAAGGGTGGATGGACGACCCGCCACTATGGCCGCCCCGAGACGGGCGTACACGCGATCCAGATGGAGCTCGCGCAATCGACCCATCTCGCAGCCGAAGAACCACCCTTCACGCTCGACGCTGCCCGTAGCACGCGCCTTCGGGAACCGCTGAAGGCCATCCTGAACCGCATCGAAACCATCGCATTTGACCTCAAGACACTGACAGGGAGCGAGGCATGACTATCAACAATCCGCGCCACAACATTCGCGACGTGCGCGCCCCCCAGGGCACAACGCTCAACGCCAAGAGCTGGCTGACCGAAGCGCCGCTGCGCATGCTGATGAACAACCTCGATCCGAACGTTGCGGAAAACCCGCACGAGCTGGTGGTCTATGGCGGCATCGGCCGCGCGGCGCGCACCTGGGCTGACTTCGACAAGATCGTCGAGACGCTCAAGGATCTCAACGACGACGAGACCCTGATGGTGCAGTCGGGCAAGCCGGTCGGCGTCTTCCGCACCCACAAGGACGCCCCGCGCGTGCTGATCGCCAACTCCAACCTCGTGCCGCACTGGGCGACCTGGGATCATTTCAACGAGCTGGATAAGAAGGGTCTCGCCATGTACGGCCAGATGACCGCCGGCTCGTGGATCTACATCGGCACTCAAGGGATCGTTCAGGGCACCTACGAGACCTTCGTGGAAGCCGGTCGCCAGCATTACGGCGGCAACCTCAAAGGAAAATGGGTCCTGACTGGTGGTCTCGGTGGCATGGGTGGCGCTCAGCCGCTCGCAGCGGTCATGGCAGGCGCCTCGTGCCTTGCGGTTGAATGCAACCCGGACTCGATCGATTTCCGCCTGCGCACCCGCTACCTCGACGAAAAAGCCGAAACGCTGGACGAAGCGATGGAGATCATCGCCCACTGGACGAAGAACGGCGAGGCGAAGTCCGTCGGTCTGCTCGGCAACACCGCCGAAATCCTGCCGGAAATGGTCCGCCGCGGCATCCGCCCTGATATGGTCACCGACCAGACTTCGGCGCACGACCCGGTCAACGGCTACCTGCCGAAGGGCTGGACCATGGCCGAGTGGAAGGCCAAGCGCGAAAGCGATCCGAAGGCCGTCGAAAAGGCAGCGCGTGCGTCGATGCGTGAACATGTCGAAGCGATGATCGCCTTCCAGGACATGGGCATCCCCACCTTCGACTACGGCAACAACATCCGCCAGGTCGCCAAGGAAGAGGGTCTGGAAAACGCCTTCGCCTTCCCGGGCTTCGTTCCAGCCTACATCCGTCCGCTGTTTTGCCGTGGCATCGGCCCGTTCCGCTGGGCGGCTCTGTCAGGCGATCCGGAAGACATCTACAAGACAGACGCCAAGGTCAAGGAACTGCTGCCCGACAACAAGCACCTGCACAACTGGCTGGACATGGCGCGGGAGCGCATCTCCTTCCAGGGCCTGCCGGCACGCATCTGCTGGGTGGGCCTCGGCGACCGCCACCGCCTCGGCCTTGCCTTCAACGAAATGGTCAGGAATGGCGAGCTGAAGGCACCAGTCGTCATCGGCCGCGACCACCTCGACTCCGGGTCGGTCGCCTCGCCGAACCGCGAGACCGAAGCGATGAAGGACGGCTCGGACGCCGTTTCCGACTGGCCGCTGCTGAACGCCCTGCTCAACACCGCCTCGGGCGCCACCTGGGTGTCACTGCACCATGGCGGCGGCGTCGGCATGGGCTTCTCGCAACACTCGGGCGTCGTTATCTGCGCAGACGGCACGGATGATGCTGCCAAGCGCCTGGAGCGCGTGCTCTGGAACGACCCGGCAACCGGCGTCATGCGCCATGCCGATGCCGGCTACGACGTCGCCCTTGATTGCGCCAAGGACAAGGGCCTGCGGCTGCCGGGCATTCTCGGCAACTGATACGCTCTCGCCTGACATACTCAAGGACATGCTGATTGGGGCGCCGAAAGGCGCCCCAATCACTTTTTGATGAGACCTGTACCAGGACCGCGTCTTCCGCGCCTCAGCGTCTTGCGGCTGTTGATCGCAATGATAGAAAAATGGATGTGCCAACGCATTGCTGGCGATGCGTTGCCGTCCTATCTGCTTACGCGAGCGCCGACTTCTGGTGAGAAGGCTTCGTGTGTTGCGACAGAAACAGGAGAAGAACCATTAGACATCTTATGTTTACCGCGGGACTTCTCACGAGCGTCTTTATTGCTTCGTCTTCGGTCGCCCAGAATGTGAGCTTCTTCGGCCCTGTTCGCAACGGAGAGCGACATTTTACCGCCTTCCCGGAATTTATCGGCGTAGGAATGAGCCAAGGGGAGACCAAGAAGAGGGATGTGGTCTTCTCAACGATTCAAATGCTCGCCATCACTGCCGGAATTGAAGTGAGAGCCCAACCGGGCCTCGGAAGAAACACCATCGGCGTCATCTTCAGAAATGATGCCGTCCAGAATGGCCGGGTCGACGTCAGCAAAATTGAAGACTTTGGCTTCGACCCTTACTATCAGAGGCTACTGAACGATAGTGCAGCAACTGGTGTAGCAAACTGCGCTTCTGCCGTGAACTATTCCGCGGAAGGACGATTTGACAGAGCTGTCGTCGTTGCAAACAGTGACGTCCCCGATCAGGAGTTGGCGACCTGCGTGGCTCAGGCCCAGGCGCACGCTCTGGGAATAGCCACCTTCAACTCCAGCAAAGCCGATTTCTCACGCTTCATCGCGAGGATCATGATCCTCGTCGATCAAAAGAAGAGATGTCTTCAGGACAACCAAACAAAATTCACCTGCAGTTTTGTCGATGAGCCCTGGGACTAGCCGAGTTAGCGGCGGACCGTTTTCTTTACTGTTCGATCACCATCCAACACCAGCAGCAACACCAACCCCGCAAATCCCGCGACACCGCCGATGAGCGCCGTGCCGGAATAGTTGCTGATGCGCGTTCCCAAGGCGAAAAGCCCGGCGCAAAGACCACCGCTCAAAAAAAGGTTCACCGCAATCAGCGAGCTTCCGAGACCCGGCCGATCGGCAATCAGGTCCTGCAGATAGCTGATTGGGATGGTGATCAAGGCGGCGGCGCCGAAGGCACTGATCAGGGTGAGCGCGTAGATTTGCCAGGTGGCATTGGAAAAGCCAAGCAACACCATGTAGCCGATGTAGATGACTGTCCCGAGCGCCAGCGCCTTGAATGGGACCAGGCCTAGCTGGATACGTGCCCAGACGAAGATGAAGACGACTTCGAGAAAGGCAACGATCCCGACGATGATGCCGATATCGGTGACGCTGCCGCCGATCTCGTCGGTCATGATCAAGGGTAGCACGGCGGCATTGACGTGCAACGTCGAGGTGATGGTTGCAACGGCGATCACGCGCAGGAAGATGCGCGGCGCAAGGATCTCCCGGAACGACGTCCAGTAGGAAAGCCGCTTGCCGAGCGAAGCGTCGGCCCCGCTTTCATTGGGCAATCTAAAATAGACGATCAGCAGATTGGCCGCGCAGCCGAGGCAGGCCAGCAGATAGGCCGGCAGCATGCTGTCGCCGCCCGCCAGCGCGAAGCCGACCAGCCCGGGCACGAGCACCCACGACACCGATATGGCCGCGCGAGCGCCTGTTGTCAGCGAGGCTGCGTCATGGCCGCTCATCCGGCGGGCGATGCTGCGCACATTGGCAAAGAGCAATGTGTAAAGCGCGCCGTAGATCGGCAGGAACAACAGGACGCTGATGACGAAGCTCGTCTGGTACGGCAGCACATAGACGATGCCATAGCCGACCACGCCGAAGAGGATCGCCGTCGACATCAGCAGCCGATAGTTGCCGACACGATCCGCGAGAATGCCGATCGAAACGCTGACGATCACATTGACCGTCGAAGCAAGAAGGATCAGCAGCGAATAGACGGCGTCGCTAAGGCCCAGCTCGTTGATGCCGACGACGGACTGGTAGGGCGAGGTGGCAGCGCCGGCGAAGCCGAACAGGAAGATCGCCAGCATGCTGATCCGCATGGCTGGAGTGCGCATGGCGCTAAGGATGGTGGGAGTCATGCCAGAACGTGTCCGCGAAGCGGGTGGAGGGCACCGCATGCTTCCTTAAATCGGGATCGATCCAAGACAAAGTCATGCAGCAACTTAATGTGTGGCGGCGACCTTAGCGCCTTCAGAGGCACGCGGCGCTGCAAAAGGAGAAGCCTACCCGAGATTTGGGTAGGCACATGCGGGTAGTGACGCCTCAGTCGCGGCTCGACCAACGGGACGAGAAGCGAGCGACAGGCTCGAAGGCGAAGTCCTGATCGAGGGGAAAGCTCGGCCGGTGACGGCGCAGGCTGGCGAGGCCCTGAATGTCCTGATTGACGACGCCCTCGGTCAAAGCCATCAGATTGGGATTGGCGATCGGCGCGAGTTCCGGCGAGAGGTAACCCGACTTGACGACCAGCAACCGCACAGCCTGGGGATCGAGGCCCAGACGTCGGAAATCCTCGATGTTGTGATAGGGCCTGCGGCGCGCGGCAATGACGATATCGATGGCGCCGACACGCACTACGGCCTGCCTCTCCCTCTCCGCACCTGGATCGTCGAGCCTGACGACCTCCGCCAGCATCTCGGCGCACGGGCTTGTCGGATCCAGGCTACCGCCGATCCTGAGCATCAGCGTTTCGCCGGCCCCGGCGGCAAAGCAGGCTTCGACGGCGGGGCGGTCGGTGATGCCGGCAATCAAGGCACCGCGCCAGCTGCGTGCCAGCAGCGCCTTCAGCACATCGGCTCGGTCGCCGACACCGCCGCCGGTCGGGTTGTCGCCGGAGTCCGCAAGGATGATCGGCGTTGTCGTCGCCCGTTCGGCGATATCCAGCATCTCGTCGAGCGGTCCGGTCACCGGGCCAAAAAGGAAGTTCCTGCGCTCCGCCCAGTAGCCCGCGGCAATTTCTTCTGCCGCCTGCTTGGCTGCGGCCCTATCGGTGGCGGTCACGACCGCGCAGGCGGTGGCGCGCGGCTCATCTGCCCAGACGTAACCGACCATCAGGTTGGCGTCGAGAATGCCCGGGCGCTTATCGATCTCTGGCAATTGAGCGTAGAGCGACATCGCCGGCTCGTCTTCGGTCGAGGTACATTCGCCGGGCAGAAGAACCGGAACCGGCGCCCAGGCAACACCCGGACGCGTCCCGCTTCGCAAGGCCGAGACGAGCATTGACCAGGCCCGGGTCATGGTCTCCGGCGTATCGATGTGCGGCGCGGTGCGATAGGCAGCAAAGATATCCAGTTGATCGATGATCTTCTGGCTGACGTTGCCGTGAAGGTCGTAGCTTGCCGCAATCGGGCAATCTGGGCCGACGACCGCGCGCGCCGCTGAGATCCAGTCGCCCTCGGCGTCGTCCATGCCATCGACCTTGATGGCGCCGTGCATGGCCAGATAGAGCCCGTCGATCGGCAGCGCTTCGCGGAGCTTTTCGAGGAACTCCGCCTTGAAGGCGTCGTAGGTCGCACGGGACACCGGGCCGCCAGGCACAGCCCGCGCGTGGAGCAGCGGCAAGTGCTCGACACCCTCGTCCCTCATGAAGCTGAAATAATCCGCGTCCACCAACACCTGCCCGCGCAGCACGCGAAAGTCCTCTTCTGTCATCAGGACGGGCGAGTAGGTGCTGCATTCGGTGTGGATGCCACCAACGGCGATGCGCATGGGCTTTCCTCTTAAAGATTGGGGCTGAGCGGAGCGATGGCCGCAAAGCGCAGCCAGTCTTTTGCCGCCCTTGGCGTCCAGGCAGCCTCGGCAATCGCCGGAAGCCGCGGGAAGACAAGGCGATTGAAATAGCTGCGGGAGAGGTAATGCTCAGACCAGATGCAGGCCTGAACACCTTTGAGGCGCGTTTTCAGGTCATCCGGAAACTCGCCCTCTGCCTCATAGCCGTAGGTATGCGCCGGCGTGGCGGTACCGGCCCAACTGGCGCCCGGCTCCTGCCACGCATCGGCCTGCGCCATGTCGAGATAGTAGGCCTGCCCAGGGGTCATGACCACGTCGTAGCCTTCGCGCGCCAGTTCGATGCCGACCTCCGGCCGCTCCCACGCCATTAGCAGCGTATCCTCGATCGAGACGCCGCCACCATGCGCCACCTCGTTCCAGCCAGCGAGCTTGCGGCCGCGCGCCGTCAGCATCTGTTTCACCCGCTTCAGAAAATAGGACTGCAGCGCAAAGGTACCGGAAATACCCTCCTGCTCCATCAGCTTCTTGGCAAGCGGCGAAGCAAGCCACGAGCCGTTCGCCACTTCGTCGCCGCCGATATGGAGGTACTGGCTCGGGAAGAGTTCGACCATCTCGTCGAACACCTTCTCCAGGAACTCATAGGTGAAGGCGACGGCCGGGTTGAGCGCATTGTTCGGATAACCTTGCACCGAGTGGTAGCTCTCCGGCGCCTCCTGGCCATCGGTCAGATCCGGCAGCGCGACGAGCGTCGCCGTACTGTGTCCGGGGATGTCAATCTCCGGCACCACATCGATATGGAGGGCGGTTGCCTGCGCGACGATCGCCTTGACGTCCGCCTGGCTGTAGAAACCGCCCACGGGCTCCGCACCATTGCCGAGTTGCGGCAGCAACGGCTCATCGGGGCCGCGCAGCACACCAAGCGTCGTCAGCTGCGGAAAGGCCTTGATCTCCAGCCGCCACGCCTCGTCGTCCGTCAGGTGCCAGTGGAAGACGTTGAGCTTGAACCAAGCGAGAATATCGATCAGGCGTGCCACGTCCGCGGTCGGGTAGAACTGCCGGGAAACGTCGAGATGGCAGCCGCGCCAGCTATAACGTGGCGCATCTGAGATGGAGCCACTCGCAGGAAAGCTGAACTTGCCGGGATGATTGCGCGCGCCATCCAGCAGTTGCGCGAGGCTCGTCAGGCCATATTGCCGGCCGGCGCTGCCGCCGTAGCTCAGCCGAATTTCGCCTTCAGAGAAATCAAGGCGATAACCTTCTGCGGGCAAACCAGCCTCCGCCGTGAAGACCACCGGCCACCCCTGCTTCGATGCCGCGAGGCTGAAGGGAGCATGGCCCCCAGGAAACAATCGATGGAACATCGACAGGACCGTGTCGACCGCTGCCATGTCGTCTTGCCCGGCCTCGGCGGCCGGATAGAGAACGACGGGGAAACCTGTCCCGGCACGAAGCTCGAGCTTCGTCGGCCAGGGCGTCAGCGCATAGGGCTGGTCGAGCTTACCCTCCGGCAGCCGCGCCGGGGGCGGTTCACTGATAGCGTTTTCGAGCAGCAGGTCAGAGACGGCAACCGGCACATGGCGGCCATCCGCAAGTGTCAGGTAGGCGGATTTGGCGCCGTCGGTGCAATGGCGCGCATTGCGATGCAGGCCACTGACGGTAAAGGTCCAGCTGCCACCATTTTCGATCGTCTGTCCCGCAGGCGGCGCGAATTCATGAAAATTGGCGTTGCGGCGCAGAAACACGGCATTCTCACAGGCCTTGGGATCAATGACGCGCGTCAGCGACGTATAGACGATCCTGAAGCCGGAAAGCGGTTCACCGGAAAAATTGAACAACGTGAAGGTAAACCGGCCGAACGGCCCGCCGTCCGGCTGCCACGACGCCTCGAGACGATAGGAAACCGGGTGCATGCTCTTCCTCCGAATGCTTATGTCAGTAATGGCTTGATTGCGAGAATGTGCGGGCCAGCTCCGCCTGGCCGGCGGTAAGGCCGCAGTCGACAGGCAGGCAGACCCCCGAGATGGCCGCAGCCATCGGGCCCGCCAGGAAATGCACGGCATTGGCGACATCGTCGGGGTTGACGATGCGCTGCAGCGGATACCAGCGCCGTGCTTCCTCGAAGACATCGGGATTCGACGCCGCCCGTGCCTCCCAGGCCTGGGTGCGTACGGTGCCGGGCGCTACTGCGTTGGAGCGGATGCCGAACTTGCCGTATTCCACTGCGATCAGCCGCGTCAGATGCAGGAGTCCCGCCTTCGCGGCGCTATAGGCAGGGTGACCGAACACGTTCATGCCATTGACCGAGGCGATGTTAACGACCGATCCGCGGGTCTCTTTCAGCATGTCCTCGACGGCGCGAAAGCACAGGAATGCGGCTTCGAGATTCAGCGCGTTGTCCATGCGCCAGATTTCAGGCGTCGTATCGTGCAGGCTGACGGCGCGGGCAGCCCCCGCATTGTTGACGAGCGTGCGAACCGCTCCCCTCTGCTTTGCCGTCGCGGCCATAGCCGCAACGCTTGTCACATCGGTCACGTCGCAGGCGACGGCCACGTAACGCTTGTCGTCGCCAAGCGCACGCGCCGCCCGTTCAGCGGCGTCTGGGTCGATATCGACGAGCAGGATCACGTCGTGATCGGCGGAAAGCTTGTGCGCAATAGCGCGGCCGATATCGCCGGCCGCGCCGGTTACGATCGCTAGGGAATGCGTCATACGATGACCTTTCGCGGCACGTCAGTCTCCGAGAAGCTGGCGATCATCACCGTCGCGGTGCGTGACCAGCTGCTGCTTGATGCGCCGAAGTGTGGTGGTCGCCTGCGGCTGCACCCGGTAGGCAACGAGGCTGGAGAGGATATCGAGCAGCGCCAGATAGGCGATGCGGGTGGAGGTGGGACGGTAGATATTGTTGCCCTCCGGCAGATCGACCGGAACGGTGATGCTGGCGGCGGCGGCGACGGGGCTGCCGCTCTGGGTCAGCGCTATGGTCGGAACCTTCAGTTCGCGGGCGAGCGTGAAGGCACGCACGAGTTCCGCGTTGCGACCGGAAAAGGAAGAGCCGATGAGCACGTCGGTTGGCCGCGCTGCCGCCGTCATCATCAGCTGCATGCTGTGATCGGAACTGGAGGTAATGCGAAGCCCGTAACGGAACAGCCGATTCTGCAACTCGCCGGCGATCATCGACGAATTGCCGCCGGAACCGAAGGCGTAGATCATTTCCGCCGCGGCGATGCGCTCGACCGCCTGCTCGATCGCCGCAAGGTCCAGCGAACGATGGAGAAGGAACAGCGCGTTCTGTGATTTGGTGATGATGTCCTGCGCGACATCGCCGGTCTCGCGGCTCTTCGGCTCCGGCTTCAGGTAGCGCATGCCGATATAGGCAGTGCGGGCGAGTTGCACCTTGAAATCGGAGAAGCTGTCGCAGCCGAGTCGCCGACAGAAGCGGGTGACCGTCGGCGGCGACACGTCCGCCTTACTCGCCAGTTCGATGATGGAGGCGTTCACCGCGAATTCGAAATCGTTCAGGAGAATTTCGGCAATGCGGTTTTCCGACTGGGAGAGCCGCCCTCTTTCTTCCTGTAGTGTCGCGAAGATGTCCATCGCCCGCTCAAGCCTTGCTTCGGATCAGGATGCGGGCGGAAAACCGCATCCACCTTTCCTCATCCCGCTCTAAGATCAGCCTTCCTTCGGCTTGTAGGCGACGCAGTCGATCTCGACCTTGCAATCGACCATCATCGACGACTGGACGCAGGCCCGCGCCGGCGGATGAGCACCGAAATACTCCTGGTAGATCTTGTTGAATGTCCAGAAGTCCCTGGGATCGTCGAGCCAGACACCGCAACGAACCACGTGTTCCGGACCGTAGCCGGCTTCCGTCAGGATGGCCAGCACGTTGGCGATCGTCTTGTGGGTTTGCGGGATAATCCCACCCTCGATGATCTCGCCGTTTTCCATGGCAACCTGGCCGGAAACATAAAGCCAACCGTCCGCTTCCACCGCACGTGCGAAAGGCAAGGGTTTGCCGCCAGCGCCGACCTGCTCCGCACCATAGCGCTTGATCGTCATCATGAGCCTTCTTGCAAATTATTTTCTTTGATCGTTGACAAGTGACCATAGAAAGCTGAATTTGGCCAGCGAAAAACACCATTCATGAAAAGAATTTCAATCCAGGGCGCGAATATGCGGGATCCTTTCCTCAATCCATTCCCCTCCTCCGACACTGCACGCCACTCGATCTGGGAGATGCTCGTCTCGCGCGACATCAGCGCCTTTCTGGCCGCCGACTGGTCGATGGTCGCCGATGATTTCGTCGAAGAGAGCTTCATCGGCATCGACGGCCGCCGGGAAACCAATCCCGACAATTGGCGGCTGACCTTCCCTTCGCTTACCGCCTATCGCGACGAGTGGCTGCGCCAGGCAGAGGACTTCGCCGGCCAGAGCTTCGCTGAAGACCCGCGCGCAGCGATCTTCACGACGACGACGCTCGAAGATATCGAGATCAACGGCGATCAGGCGCTGGCGCGCAAGAAATTCGATGGCAGCCTCAAGAAGTCGGACGGCAGCGTCGACATCCTGAAATGGCAGACCGTCTACTACTGCCGCCTGCACGAGGGTCGCTGGAAGATTGCCGGCTTTACCGGCTACCTGCCGAACCCGATGGGCCCGGCCTGAAAGACGCGATAGAAAAGGCAAAGGCATTGCGGATCTTCACAGCGGCGCTTGCGACCGAAACCAACACCTTCTCCCCGATCTGCATCGACCGCCGGGCCTTCGAAGCGTCGCTCTACGCGCCGCCGGGAGAGCATCCGGAGACTCCGACGCTCTGCACCGCGCCGATTACCGTCGGCCGCCGCATCGCCGCCGAGAAGGGTTGGCACCTGATCGAGGGCACCGCGACCTGGGCAGACCCGGCCGGCCTCGTCAACCGAGAGACCTATGAGAGCCTGCGCGACGAGATCCTCAGCCAGCTTCGCGCTGCCATGCCCGTCGACGCGGTGGTGCTAGGCCTGCACGGCGCCATGGTCGCAGACGGCTACGAGGACCCCGAGGGCGATCTGCTGACGCGGGTCCGCGAAATCGTTGGCCCCGACATCCTCGTTTGCGCCGAGCTCGACCCCCATAGCCACCTGACGGCCAAACGCGCTGCAGCGTCGAACTTCTTCGTCTACTTCAAGGAGTTTCCACACACCGACTTCGTCGATCGTGCCGAGGATCTCTGGCGGATTGTCGTCGATACGCTCGAGGGTCGGGTAAAACCTGTGATGTCGATCTTCGACTGTCGGATGATCGACGTTTACCCGACCTCGCGCGATCCGATGCGCTCCTTCGTCGACAAACTCATGCGCATTGAGAAGGAAGATGCGGATGTGCTCTCGCTCTCAGTGATCCACGGCTTCATGGCCGGCGACGTGCCGGAAATGGGGACGAAGCTGCTTGCCGTCACCAACGGCAAGCCGGAGAAGGGCGCGAACCTCGCGCGGGAGCTGGGTCTCGAACTCTTCTCCCACCGCGGTACCTTCATCATGCCGCAGATCGACGAGAAGCAGGCCGTTTCCGAGGCCCTCGCTGCATCGAAGGGTCCTGTCGTCATCGCCGATGTCTGGGACAACCCGGGCGGAGGCACCGCCGGCGATGCGACGGTGCTGCTCGAAGAGCTGCTGGCACGCAGCGCAACCGACGTTGCGGTCGGGACGATCTGGGACCCGATGGCAGTTCAGATCTGCATGGCGGCCGGAGAAGGTGCCGAGATTCCGCTGCGCTTCGGCGCCAAGTCGGCACCGGGGACCGGCAATCCGGTCGACGGCACCGTCAGGGTGGTCAAGCTGTTGCGCGACGCTGAGATGCGGTTCGGCGAGAGTTTTGCCCCGTTCGGCGATTCCGCCCATATCGTCTTCAACGGTATCGACATCATCCTCAATTCGACGCGCGCGCAGAGCTTCGATCCGAGCCTGTTTTCGGTGATGGGCATCGATCCGACCAAGAAGAAGATCCTGGTCATCAAGTCGACCAACCACTTCTACGCGTCGTTCTCGAAGATCGCCTCCGAGATCCTCTATTGCTCGGCCGGCACGCCCTATCCGAACAACCCGGCGAAGACCGACTACAAGCGGGCACCGAAGCACATCTGGCCGAAGGTCGCGAATCCGCACGCAGCAGAGAAGGGTGCGGCCTGAACTGCGCCTAGTGTAAGGCTAGCGCGTCTCGCCGACCCCGGTAAGACGGACTTAGTACACGGACAAAAAAGACCGCTGTCTTTCGCAAGACAGCGGTCTTTTTCTTGGTCTTGAACGATCAGGCAGCCGCCGGATCGAGCACGCCCATGTCGATGTCGGTCAGTTCGACGCGGCGTTCGAGCGCGAGGCCCGCCTCGTCGAACAGGTGGCAATCCGCAACCTTGATACCGGTCTGGATCGTCTCCTCCGGTCGGATTGCCGCCGTTCCCGGCAACATGGCGCAGAAGTTTTCGCCTTCGCCGCCGATCGCCGCATAGGCGACCGTATGGGCGCCGAGGCGTTCAATGACCGTTGGCGTCACCTTGAGGGTCAGGTCTCCGGTTCCGAGGGTGATATGCTCCGGCCGAACACCGAGCGTCAGTGTTCGCCCGGCAAGGCCGCTCTGCGGGTTGACGGGAATGACCATCATCTGCCCCTTGTAGTCGACCTCGACGCCGACGTCGCTGACACCTTTGCAGGTGACCGGCAGGAAGTTCATCTTCGGATTGCCGATGAAGCCGGCAACGAAGGTATTGGCAGGCTTGTGATAGAGCTCGAGCGGGGCGCCCGTCTGGGCGATCTGCCCGGCATTGAGGACGACGATCCGGTCCGCCATCGTCATCGCCTCGACCTGGTCGTGCGTGACGTAGATCATCGTTGCCTGCAATTGCCGGTGCAGTTTCGCCAGTTCGATGCGCATGTCCGCCCGAAGTGCTGCATCAAGGTTCGAAAGCGGCTCATCGAAGAGGAAGATCTTCGGCTCACGCACGATCGCTCGCCCGATCGCAACACGCTGGCGCTGGCCTCCGGAAAGCATCCCGGGCTTCTGCTGCAGGCGCTGGTCAAGGTGCAGGATGCGCGCGGCATGCTCCACCTTCGCCTTCAGCTTCTCCTCGGCCATCTTTTCCACGCGAAGCGGAAAGGCGATGTTCTCGAAGACGGTCATGTGCGGATAGAGCGCGTAGGACTGGAAGACCATGGCGATCCCGCGCTTGACCGGCGGCAGGTCGTTGACGCGCTTGCCCTCGATCAGGATGTCCCCCGAGCTGGCCTCATCGAGACCGGCTATCATCCTGAGCAAGGTCGACTTGCCGCAACCGGAGGGTCCGACGAAAACGACGAACTCACCGTTCTTGACTTCGAGATCGATGCCTTTCAGCACCTCGAAAGTCCCGTAGAATTTCTGAATCCGATTGAGATTGAGCTGTCCCAAGAAATTGTCTCCGGCCACCGGCGAGAAGCGGCTCACTTATAGCAGAACGAAGCAAGGGCCGCGAACCCTCAGGATACGCGGCCCCGATGGCCTTACTTGTACTCTTCGAGATCGCCGGCCGCCTTCTTCAAGGCGTCGGCCGGTTCGGCCTTGCCGGTCACGACCGACTGGACCATCTCGATGATGACGTTCTGGAAACCCTTGTAGTCGGTAAAGAGCGGTTCCGGACCACCATAGGTGATGCCGTCGATGAACGGCTTCCAATAGGGGTCCTTCTTGACGAACTCGTCGACCATCGGCGACGGGCGAAGCGGCGTCAGACCGGCGCCGCCCTGCAGTTCATACTCGCCCTGCGGACCGGGCGAGGTGATGAACTTGGCAAATTCGATCGCCTTTTCCTCGACGCCAGAACCCTTGAAGATCGCGAGGCTGTCGGTGATGAGCAGCGTGCCCTCGCCCTTGGCTTCAGGACCGAGCGGCAGCGGCGCGACGCCCCAGTTGACCTTCGTTTCCTTCAGGCGCGTGGCAGCGCCCGAACCTGCCTGGATCATACCGACCTTGCCATCGAGGAAGATGGCGCGGATTTCGTTCTGCTCGTACGCGGTTGCACCTTCGACCGAGAACGGCGTGATGTCCTTGTAGGCCTGGAGCGCCGCCAGCACCTGCGGGCTGTCGATGACGACCTTGTCGCCGTCGATCACCTTGCCGTTGTTGGTGTACACCCAGTGCATGAACTGGTGCATGGTGTTGTCGAAGGTCTTGGCCGGGAGGCCGTAGCCGGCAATGCCCGTCTTTTCCTTGATTGCCTTGGCGTATTCGATTTCTTCAGCCCAGGTCTTCGGCGGCTTCTCGGGATCAAGGCCAGCCTGCTTGAACAGGTCCTTGTTCCAGTAGAGCGCCTTGGTCGAGAACGCGATCGGAACGCCCCACTGGTTGTCGTCGAAGGTGACGGTGTCGACGATGTTGGGGTAGTAGGTCTTCTTCTCATCTTCCGTCATCGGCACAGGAACGATGAGCTCGTTCTGGGCGAACTCCTTCAGCGTGCGCGAACCGACATAGGCCATGGCGACCGGCGTGCCGGCCGCTGCAAGCGTCGTCGCCTTGTCCTGGCACTGGGCCCAGCCGACGACCTCGGGCGTAACCTTCCAGCCCGGGTTCTTCTCTTCCCACTGCTTGATGTACTTCTCGTGAACCGGATCCATGGTGTCGCCGCAGTAGATCCAGCTGATCTCCTGGTCGGCCGCCTTGGCGGTCACGGCGCCGAGCGCGGTCGAGCCGAGCAGGGCCAGGGCGAGTACCCCCGTCTTGAATTGGATAGACACTATTTATGCTCCCGTTCTCTGGTGGTTGACTTAAGTCTTATTGTTTCACCGCGCCTGCGGTCAGCCCGCTGACGAGATAGCGTTGCAAGAGGAAGATCACGACGACGGCAGGCGCGATGCCGACGAAGCTTGCCGCCATCAGCTCATTCCAGACCACCTCCTGGCGGCCGAAATAGGCAAAGAGCCCGACCGGCAATGGCATGTATTCACTCTTGGAATTGAAGGTCAGCGCGTAGATGAATTGCTGGGCGTAGGCACCGATGAAGGTGGTGATCGCCACCACCGTGATACCGGGCATGGCGATCGGCAGGATCACCCGACGCAGCGTATAGAAATGGCTGGCGCCATCGACGAAGGCAGCCTCGTCGAGTTCGCGTGGGATGCGCATCATGTAGGTGCGCAAGAGCCAGATCGCCGAGGGGATCAGGAAGGCAACGCCCGGCACGATCATTGCCAGGTAGGTGTTGAGCACGCCCAATGTGCGCATCAGACGAAACAGCGGGATAAGCAGCACTGCGCCCGAGAACATGTTGACGGCCAGGAAGGCACCAAGCAGCAGGCCGGCGCCGCGAAAATTGAAGCGCGCAAAGGCATAGGCAGCCGGAATGACCAGCAACAGCACGATGGCCGTGACGATGGTGGAGATGAAGAAGGAGTTGAAGATGTAGCGGGCAAAACCCGGCACGCTGTCCCACATTGTCGAGTAGGCGGCGAACGATCCGTTCTGCGGCCAGAAGCGATAGGGCGACGAGAACAATAGTCCGAGTGGCTTCAACGACACCAGGAACCCTTCGACGAAGGGAGCCAGAATGAAGCACAGGAAGACGAAGATACCGGCGTAGATGCCAAGGAGCTCGTACCAGCGATAGCGGTTGATCATGGCAGGCTGGCTCATTTCTGTTCCCCCGCAGCAAGACGGCTGGTGACCCGGAAATAGGCAAAGCAGAAGATCGACAGGAAGATGCAGATCAGCACCGCACGCGCCGCACCTTCACCGTATTTCTTCGACCCGATCGCGGTACGGTACGTATCGATGATCATCGTCGTCGTCTCGCCGTTGGGGCCGCCCTGGGTGAGGATCCAGATGATGTCGAAGGAGTTGAACGTCGCAATCAGCGACAGCATCGACATGGTGATCAGCGACGGAACCAGCAGCGGCAGGGTGATGCGGCGAAAACGATAGAGGCGCCCTGCTCCGTCGGTCCAGGCGGCTTCATAGAGATCCTGCGGGATCGCCTGCATGGCCGCCAGCATATAGAGCGTCACCAGCGGCACGCCGATCCAAACGTCGGTGATGATCGTTGCCCAAAAGGCGGTGGAACCGTGGGCGAGGAAGGCGATGGGTCCGTTGGACAGACCCAGGTTCTGTAGCACGCCCGAGATCATGCCGAACTGGCCATTGTACATCCAGCCCCACATGAAGATGCCGATCGCCATCGGCACGATCCATGGCGGCATGGTGAGCAGGCGAAATAGCGCACGGCCGGGCACGGCGGCGTTCAGCATCGTCGCGCCGAAGACGCCGATGATCATCTTGATCGAGACCGAGAAGAACGTCCAGATGAAGGTCCGGAAGATGACCTCGGCGAAGGTCTCGTTGAAGATCTTGTCGTAGTTCGCCCAGCCGACCCAGTTGGTCGTCTTCTTCAGCGACGCATCCGTGAACGACAGGATGAAGGTATCGACCAGTGGATAGGCGACAATCACCGTGACGTAAAGGACAGCGGGAAGAAGCAGGATCCAGGCGAAGATGACCGTGCTGCGTTGAACACTCATCCCCACCTCCCCTTACGCCGCGCGGGAATGCAGCGCTTCGTCGAAACGGTCCCAGATGGGTCGGAGATCTATGACGCTCTTCTTGCGTCGCGCCTCGTCCATCGAAAGGGCCAGGATGCCGGCCTCCAGCGCATCGAGCGTCGATACCGGCAAGGGCCGGCGGTCGCGCACGTGACCGATGATATCGGTCGCCATCTGCTCGTCGGCACCGTAATGCTGCGACAGTTCCGTGGCGGCGTACTTGTTCTCGATGACCTTCTTGCCGGTCAGCATCTCGTGCACGTCGAAATAGCCGCGAATAAAATCGCCCTCGGCCATGCCGCGCGACCCCATGATACAGAAGCGACGGAACTGGTCCGGCACATTGAGATTGGTGTGGAAATTCATGCCAACACCATTGGCATATTCGACGATCGCGACCTGGTAGTCGATGATGTCGCCGTCGCTGTCGAACACCTTGTCGGAGCCCATCCAGCCGCTCGGCTTGCGATGAAAGAGCTCGAGGTCGTTGATGCCCTCGCGTGCCGGATCGTTGGCAGGAATGAAGCTCTTGCGTCCACCGAAGCTTGCGACGCGCTCCGGCCGAGCGCCGACGACGCCATTGTAGAGGTCGAGGTCGTGGCAGCATTTTTCCAGCATGAAACTGCCGGAATAGCGTTCGTAGCGGCGCCAGTCGCGCATGAAGAAGGCGCCGTGATAGGGCTCGATGTGCTCAGCCGCCTCGATTGACACCACCTGGCCGAGCTTGCCTTCGGCAAGAGCCGCACGCAGGTCGCGATACATCGGCGCGTAGCGCAGCACCAGACCAACCATCAGGCGCTCATGACCGAACTTCGCCATCAGTGCAGCCAGTTCCAGGCTCTCCTGAACGGTCGTCACGATCGGCTTCTCGCTGAAGACCTTGAGACCGGCCTCGAGACCGATCCGGATGTGATCGAGATGCATGTGGTTTGGCGAGCCGATCATCAGGAGATCGAGCTTCTCGTTGGCGATCAGTTCTTCGGGTGTCGCATACGCCTTGCCGGCCGAGATGCCTTTGTCCGTCAGGGTGGCAAGACCGGCCGGGTTCGGATCGACGTAGCCGGCGATCTCGAAGTTCTCGTCCATGGCCTTGAAGACATAACCCAGATAACCCAAACGGAATCCGAGTCCGATGATGCCGACTTTCATGCTCGTCCTGTTCCCCTGCCGTTTGGCGTAATTTATTTTCGCAGACTGGGACAGTTTTTTCAGGCCGTCAACTCAAATCCGCATATTTTGTAAAATTGTGAAATTCATTTTCATACCACAGGCAAATGCCGAGAAAGCAGGCATTTCACGGACAACTAAAGAGGGTGAGCAATTCGCAACTCTACGGCAGGAGGAAAGCGGTCCAGACCACTGCACGTTGCGTGATTGGCTTCTGATCAGTTCAGCCCATTCCGACCAGGCGGTTTCGCCAGTGCAGCAGCCAAAGTAAAGGTCGCGCCAGATAAGGTCGCGGTATCTTGGGGTGGTCACCAACCGTCCCCTGCCGTGCGGCGCGCGCGCTCGGCTCGATCAGGAATGCAACGATCAGCAAGCTGCGCGTGGCGAAGATCTCCAGGGCGTCATCCGACAGGTATAACCCCTGATCGCCCTCGCCAAAGGCGATATCTCCGACGCTTACCGAACCCGAAAACAGATAGAAGTAGAGGTGTCGCCCCTCCGCCCGAGGAAACGTAACCTTCGTCTTAGCCGCAAGCCGAAGATCGAAAAAATCGACGCTGTTGCGCACGAAAAACGGTGCCGTGCCACCTTCCGGCCCGACCAGATGCCTCCATTGGTTGACAGGCACCACTGCAACGGGGCCATGCTGGATGGTTGGCTGGAGATCGAGGCCGTGAGGGCGCACGAGGATCTGGAGCATCCGCAACGGTGGATCACTCGGCAGGGTCTCTTCCGAATGCCAGAAGCTCTTTCCCGCATTCATGACCATAAGATGCCCGCTGTCCGTAATCAGCCTCCCGGTCGCGCGGTCATCGTGACGCATGACGCCCTCAGGCACCCATGAGAGGATCTCATCGTTCCGATGCTCATGCATGGCGATAAGCCTGCCCGGCTCGAGGATCGACTCAACAATCATCGCCAGGGGGCCGTAGCCATGATCACGGGGTCTGGGAAGTAGCCATCCGGGCATGTTGAGCCTGGCCTTGAACCCGCCCATATCCCTGACGACAGGACTCTTGGCGCCTCGGTACAGCATGCGCCATTCTAGCACGTGATACCGGTCGGTGGCGCCCCCGATGTCGAGGACGTCCGCACCTCGCCGGGGATTTGCCGCATACGCTCGAGCGCTAGCGGCCCATCCGCACGGCGAGTTTTCTTTCGGCCGCCTGCAGCCCGTCGTGCAGCAGCACCGCAAGTGTCGCGACGATCAGTCCACCCTGAACGACAAAAGCCAGATTGTTCGATTGCAGGCCGGCAATGATCACTTCACCGAGGGTTTTCGCCGCGACCGTCGATCCGATCGTGGCCGTCGCCAGGCTGATGACCACAGAAAGTCGGATGCCCGCAAGGATGACCGGCATCGCCAGCGGCAATTCCACCTTAAGCAGCCGCTGGCTGCTTGTCATGCCGGCACCGCGGGCTGCCTCCATGACCGATGGCGGCAATGTCGTCAGTCCCGTCAGCGCATTCTCGAAAATCGGCAGCAGACCATAGAGAAAAAGCGCGATCAGCGTCGGCTTTTCCCCGAAACCGAAGATGGGAACGGCGAGCGCCAGAACGGCCACCGGCGGAAAGGTTTGGCCGATATTGACCAGGCTGCGCGACAGCGGCAGGAACTCCGCACCGGATTCGCGCGTCACCAGTATCGCCAAGGCAAGCGCAACCAATGCCGCAGCAGCCACTGCGATGGCGACGGTGCGCAGATGCAGTAGCGTCAATTGCAACAGGCTGCCCTGATTGTAGATCACCGGCGCGTTCGCTTGGACCAGCGGCCGCAGCAATGGCTCGAACCATTGCGGCTGCAGCAGGAAGGCGACCAAGACCAGGAACACGCCCAAACGAAAAAGCGTCGATAGTTTCGGCATCAGACTGGCCCGGCCGCCCGCTTTGCCAGCCCCTGGAGGCTGACCTTGCCGATGATCGCCCCGGCGGGATCAGCCACCGGCAGCGCGCTCCGTCCGGACCAGAGGAGTTCGGCAAGCGCTTCTCGTTGGCTGAGCGTGCTCGATATGGCCGTGCCGTCCGCCGCCCCCGGCTCGACGGCGCTCAACACCGGCTCGATCGCGAGTAGCCGATAAGGCCGCTCGCTGAGCCCGATCAGGCTTTCGACGAAAGGCGTCGCGGGCTTTAGCAGCATTTCGGCAGGCGTCGCATATTGCACCACCTTGCCCTTGTCCATGACGGCAATGCGATCCGCGAGTTGGAAAGCTTCCTCCATGTCATGGGTAACGAGAATGACCGTCGTCTCGAAATGCTTCTGGATGGCGAGAAGATCGGCCTGCGCCTTGGCGCGGATGATTGGATCCAGCGCGCCAAAGGGTTCGTCCATCAGCAGGACTTTCGGTTCGGCGGCCAAGGCCCGCGCGACGCCGACACGTTGTTGCTGGCCACCGGAAAGCTCGTGCGGAAAACGCGGTCCGAAGGCAGCCGGATCTAGCTGGAACAATTGGAGAAGCTCGTTCACCTTGGCGTCGATGCGCGAGCGTTCCCAGCCGAGCAGCGTCGGCACGGTGGCGATGTTCTGCGCGACGGTGCGATGCGGAAACAGGCCGTGCCCTTGGATCGCGTAACCGATGCGCCGCCGCAGTTCGTAGCCTGGCAGCGAGCGGTTGTCCTCGCCATCGAGACGGATCGCGCCGGATGTCGGCTCCACCAGCCGGTTGATCATGCGCAGAAGCGTCGTCTTGCCGGATCCGGAGGTGCCGACGACGACGGTGACGGTGCGTGGTGCGATCGTAAAGCTGACGTCGTCGACGACGGCGGTCTCGCCATAGCGCTTGGTGATGTTTTCGATCTCGATCATGCGGCCTCTGCCTGCCTGGTGTTGGGTGTGGCCATCTCGATCACCGCATCGAGCACGATCGCTGCCGCAAAGGCGAGCACCACGGTCGGGACGGCACCGAGCAGCACCAGATCCATCGCGGTCTGGCCGACGCCCTGAAAAACGAAGACACCGAAGCCGCCGCCACCGATAAGGGCAGCGATGGTCGCAAGGCCGATGTTTTGGACGAGCACGATGCGGATCCCGGTGAGGATCACCGGAAAGGCCAGTGGAAATTCGATGCCGACCAGCCGCTGCCAATCGGTCATGCCGATGCCGCGGGCTGCGTCATTCGCATCTCTCGGAACACCGGCCAGACCGACGACGGTATTGGCGACAACCGGCAAGAGCGAATAGAGAAACAGGGCGACGAAAGCCGGCGCCACGCCGATGCCGCGAATTCCGATCGTGGCGGCGCCCGGCACGTTGGCTGCGATCCAACCGAGCGGCGCGATGAGAATGCCAAAGAGCGCGATCGACGGGATCGTCTGGATTGCGTTCAGGACACCCAGCAAGCCGTCACGCAACCGCGTGACGCGGTGGCAGAGGATACCGAGTGGAATACCGACAATGGTTGCGGCCACAAGCGAGCCCAGCGCCAAGGTCACATGCTTGCGCGCTTCCGCCCAGAACGTATCCACCCGGCTCGCATATTCCTTAAGGATGGAGAGACCATCCCAGCTGCCGGAAAGCAAAAGGATCCCGATAAAGGCGAGTACGGCGACAAGCACCACGATGCGCACGAAGGGCGTCGGACGCAGTCGTGTCAGTGCATCGGCGGCAAGCAACCCGAAGGCAAAAAGCATGATCCAGAAGCCGGAGGCCGGAGAAACACGGGCGTAGGTGTTGGCTTCGGGGGTCAGGTAGCTGGCAGCGACTCCGATCCCGAGCGCCAATACGGCCAGCGCCGCGAAGGCGGCAACGAGGCGCAGCATGGCTGGGGTGCGGATGGCCGCCACGACCACGCCTGCCAGGATCACCACCAGCACCGCCACGCTCCAGGGCTGCGGCAGGGACTCGATGATCGTCTTCACCTCGCCGGCGACGATGCGATTGGCACGAAACGTTGCAAAAGGCCCGATGAAGGCACCGCCAAGCGCCAATGCCGCGATGATCGCTCCGAGCTTGTCAAAGCGGAGTTCACTCAAACCACATTCCCTCCCCGCCTGTGCCGGCGCAACTTCGGCACCTGCAGGCACACCCCGGAACGCCGGCCATCGGACCAGCGTCCCGGTCATCGGTCAACCTATTTCAGAAAGCCGTTCTTCTTCAGGAAGTCTTCGGCAACTGCCTTTGCCGGCTCCCCTCCGACCTGCACACGTCCGTTCAGATCCTGGAGCGTTACCAGATCGAGCTTCTCGAACACCGGCTTCAGCAGTTCCTCGATCTGCGGGTTTTCCTTGAGCACCGCCTCGCGGATGATCGGAGCCGGCTGGTAGACCGGCTGCACCGACTTGTCGTCTTCGAGAACGACGAGACCGGAAGGCGCAATGCCCCCATCGGTTCCATAGACCATCGCTGCATTGGCGCCATTCGTCTGGTTGGCCGCCGCGGCAATCGTTGCTGCGGTATCACCACCGGAAAGCGTAATCAGTTGGTCTTGCTTGAGCGTGAAACCGTAGGTCGTCTGGAAGGCCGGAAGAGCGGCGGCCGAATTCACGAACTCGGACGATGCCGCCAGTACCACCTTACCGCCGTCGGAAACATATTTGCCGAAGTCGCTGAGCGTCTTCAGCTTGTTCTCGTCCGCCACTTCCTTGCGCAAGCCGATTGCCCAGGTGTTATTGGCCGGCGACGGCGTCAGCCAGACGATCTTGTTGGCATCGTAATCGAGCTTCTTGGCGGTCTCGTAACCCTTGGCCGCGTCCTTCCAGACCGGATCGTCCGCCTTTTCGAAGAAGAAGGCGGCGTTGCCGGTGTATTCCGGATAGATGTCGATCTCGCCGGCGGTGATCGCCTTGCGCACGACCGGCGTCGCACCGAGTTGGACGCGGTCTACCGTCTTGATGTTGTTGGCATTGAGCACGGCAAGGATGATGTTGCCGAGCACGCCGCCTTCCGTGTCGATCTTCGAGGAAACGACCACATCGGCGCTCGCCGTGGCAGCGGTCAAGGTGAAGGCAAAGGCGGTTCCGATAAGCAGTCTGGTCAGGCGCATGGGTTTCTCCCTCGAATTTCGATCCGCAAGTTTGATCACGGAATGTCCGCCGCGTCGGGGCAAGCCATTCCATATATGTCAGCCCCCGGCAAAAAATAGGGTTGCACGCAGAGACTGTAGCGGACGAAAAATTTCGTCAGCGACTAACACGATCGAAAGACTAGACTACTGCATCCGGCTGTGTGCGATTGAAGATTGCAATCGGCGGCATTGTCAGCCACCTTGAACAAGGCCCGCCAGAACATCCGCGTTCATTCTTGGTTGCGATGCCGCTCGACCCGACCACTTGGGGGCTGGTGGCGGCTCGCCCGGCGAAAGTTCGGGGAATTCATGTCGATCTATCTTCTCGCCTTGCTTATCGGCGTGGTTGCCGGCCTGCGGACGATGACCGCACCTGCAGCCGTCAGCATTGGCGCCGCGGCCGGTTGGCTACCGCTCAGCGGCACCTGGGCAGCCTTCATGGGCTTCCGGTTCACACCCTACATCGTCGGTCTGCTGGCGCTGGTGGAGTTTGTGGGCGATCAATTGCCGAGCACGCCAAGTCGCAAGGTCCCGCAGCAGTTCGGGGCCCGCATCGTCAGCGGCGCCTTCTGCGGTGCTGTGCTCGGGACCGTTGGAGGTGCTATGTTGGGCGGATTGGCCGCCGGCGTCATCGGTGCAGTCATCGGAACGCTCGGCGGCTATGAAGCTCGCAAGCGCCTCGTTGCGACCATCGGCGGCAAGGATCTGCCGATCGCCCTTCTTGAGGACGTTGTCGCCGTTCTCCTCGCACTCTGGGTGGTGTCCTCGGTGTCATGACAAAACATTTCGACGCAATCATCATCGGAGCCGGCCAGGCCGGCCCATCGCTCGCCGGCCGCCTGACGGCTGCAGGAAAGACTGTCGCATTTGTCGAGCGCAAGCACTTCGGCGGCACCTGCGTCAACACCGGCTGCATGCCGACGAAGGCGATGGTCGCAAGCGCCTACGCCGCACATCTGGCGCGGCGTGGCGCTGACTTTGGGGTGACGACCGGACCCATTTCCATCGATTTCGCTCGCGTAATGGCACGCAAGGATACGGTTCGATACACCTCCCGCAAAAACGTCGAGAGCTGGCTGAGGGGCATGGAAAACACCGTGGTCTTCGACGGCCATGCGCGCTTCGAGGGCCCGCACGCGATCCGCGTCGGCGACGAACTGCTTTCGGCCGACCAGATCTTCCTGAATGTCGGCGGGCGTGCGGCGACACCAGACTTCCCCGGGGTCGAAGACGTGCCCTATCTCACCAATGTCTCGATCATGGATCTCGATACCCTACCCCGGCACCTGGTCGTGGTCGGGGGCAGCTATATCGGCCTCGAATTCGCGCAGATGTTCCGCCGCTTCGGCTCCGAGGTGACGGTGATCGAAAAAGGCCCTCGCATCATCGGCCGCGAGGACGCCGACGTTTCCGACGCCATCCTCGCGATTCTGGAAAAGGAAGGCATTAAGTTCCGGCTCAATGCCGAGTGCATCCGCTTCGCCAAGCGTGGCGACGATGTCGTCGCCGGCGTCGACTGCACCGCAGGCGCACCCGAGATCAACGGCTCCCACCTGTTGCTTGCGACCGGCCGCCGGCCGAACACCGATGACCTCGATATCGAGCGTGCCGGCGTGAAGACCGACACCCGCGGCTATGTCGAGGTCGACGAGACACTCAGGACCAACGTGCCGCACATCTTCGCCATGGGCGATTGTAACGGCCGCGGCGCCTTCACCCATACCGCCTATAATGACTTCGAGATCATCGCGGCGAACCTGCTCGACGGTGAAAACAGAAAGGTGAGCGATCGTATTTCGACTTACGGTCTCTTCATCGACCCACCGCTCGGCCGCGCCGGCATGACCGAAACCGAAGCACGCAAGTCAGGGCGCAAGCTGCTGATTGGCACAAGGCCAATGACCCGCGTCGGCCGCGCCGTCGAAAAGGGCGAGACCGAAGGTTTCATGAAGGTGATCGTCGACGCCGACAGCAAGGAAATTCTCGGCGCCTCGATCCTCGGAACCGGCGGCGACGAGGCGGTGCAGGGCATCCTCGACGTGATGTATGCAGGCAAGCCCTACACGACGATCACCCACGCGGTGCACATCCATCCGACGGTGTCGGAGCTGATACCGACCGTCTTCGGCGATCTGCATCCGGCCACCTGAGCAGCCGGGTTGTTCGGCTTCGTTCAGACCAGCGCAGCACGCGCGAGGTGGTAGAAGTACGTTGCGCCGCGCTCGAGGATATTGTCGTTGAAGTCGTAACGGGTGGTATGCAGCCCGCTGCTGTCTCCATTGCCAATCAGCACATAGGCGCCCGGCACTTTTTCGAGCAGGAAGGAAAAGTCCTCGCTGCCCATCAGCGGCTCCGGCAATTCCAGATAGGCGTCTGCGCCGAAGGTCTCGGCAATCACCGCGCGGGCGTCTTCGACCGCCTCGGCATCGTTGATCGTTGCGGGATAACCGACCTGCCAGTCGAAGGAGGCTTCGGCGTTGTAGCTTTCGGCCTGCAGGCGGGCGATCTGTTCGACACGCTCCTGCAATTGCTTGCGGACAGTCGGATCCATCGCGCGCATGCTGATCTCCAGCACCGCCGTATCCGGGATGATGTTCGACGCGGAGCCTGCCTGGAACGAACCGACCGTCAGCACCGAGGGCTGGTGTGGCGACACATTGCGCGACACCAGTGTCTGCAGCGCCATCACCACGCTGGAGCCGACGACGACGGGATCAACCGTCAGTTCCGGCTGGGCGCCGTGCCCGCCCTTGCCCTTGATCGTCAAGGTCAGCACATCGATCGACGCAGCCATCGCGCCGGCGCGGCTGGAAAACTGGCCTACCGGCAGACCTGGCCAGTTGTGCAGGGCATAGACGCGTTCGCAAGGGAAACGCTCGAACAGACCATCTTCGATCATCAGTTTGCCGCCGCCGAAATTCTCTTCGGCCGGCTGGAAGATCAGGTGGACCGTGCCGTTGAAGCTCTCGTCCTTCGACAGCGCCCAGGCAGCCCCGAGCAGCATGCTGGTGTGGCCATCGTGGCCGCAGGCATGCATCGCGCCTGGATGCTTGCTCTGATAGGCAAGCCCGGTTTCTTCCTGCATCGGCAGCGCGTCCATGTCGGCTCGGAAACCGATGGCGCGATTGCTATTGCCGCGCTTCAGCGTCGCAACAATGCCGGTCGTTGCCAGGCCACGGGTGACCTCGAAGCCCCAGGACTGCAGCAACCCGGCGACAAACTCGGAGGTCTTCACCTCGGAGAGGCCGATCTCAGGCATCTCGTGCAGCTTGTGACGGATCTCGACGAGTTCGGGCAGGAACTCAGAAAAACTAGCGTCGCGCATCGGGGCCTCCTCAAGCCATCTGCAGGAACTGGCGCAGGCGTGCCGATTGCGGGTCGCGCATCATCTGCGACGGCGCGCCGCGCTCTCCGACAAGGCCTTTGTGCAAGAAAATCACTTCGCTGGAGATATCACGGGCGAGCGACATTTCGTGGGTGACCATCACCATGGTGCGCCCTTCCTCAGCAAGCTTCTTGATGACGAGCAGCACCTCGTTGACCAGTTCCGGGTCGAGTGCCGAGGTCGGCTCATCGAAGAGCATGACCTCCGGCTTCATCGCCAGCGCCCGGGCGATCGCTGCGCGCTGCTGCTGACCGCCCGAGAGTTGGTTGGGATAGTGGTCGCGCTTTGGCGTGATGCCGACCTTTTCCATCAGCAGTTCGGCCTCGCCGATCGCGTCCTTGCGGGCCATGCCAAGCACATGGATGGGCCCTTCGATGATGTTTTCAAGGATGGTCTTGTGAGACCAGAGATTGAAGCTCTGGAACACCATGCCGAGACGGGTGCGGATGTGTTCAAGCTGCCGCTTGTCAGCGGCGACGAGCTTGCCGTCCTTGCCCTTGACGGTGCGAATGACCTCGCCCGAGACCGAGATCTCCCCCTGGTCGGGCGTCTCCAGATAGTTGATGCAGCGCAGAAGCGTGCTCTTGCCCGAGCCGCTGCTGCCGATCAGCGAGATGACGTCGCCGGACTTCGCCTCGAAGGAGACGCCTTTCAGCACCTCGACGGATCCGAAGCTCTTGTGAATGTTGTTCACGGAAAGCGCTGTTGCAGCCATGTCCGTTCCTCCTCGTTATGCCTTCGCCGTGCGGTAGCGGGTAAGCCGCTTCTCAACGACGCCCATGACGCGCGTCAGGATGAAGACGACGGTGAAATAGATGATGCCCGCGGCAATCAGCGGTTCGAAGATCAGGAGCGACTGGCGCTGCAGCATGCGCGCGGTGCCCATGACCTCAAGGATCGTGATCGTCGAGGCGAGCGACGTCGTCTTCAACAGGATGATCAGGTCACCCGTCAGCACCGGCAGGCACGAGCGAAAGGCCTGCGGCAAGGTGATGCGGCGAAGGATCATCGACGAGCGCATGCCGATCGATTTTGCCGCCTCGATCTGGCCGCGCGGGATCGCCTTGATCGCGCCGCGGATAACTTCTGCGTTATAAGACGCCTGGTTGAGGCTCAGCGCAAAGATCGCATACCACAGGCCATCGCGCAGATAGGGCCAAAGGAAGCTGTGGCGCACCCAGGTGCCGGGCAGAATTTGCCCAAGACCGTAGTAGATCAGATAGATCTGCACCAGGAGCGGCGTACCGCGGAAGGCGAAGGTGAAGACGTAGGCGGGCACAGAAAGGATGCGGCGGCCAGAAAGCCGGGCGAGCGCCACGAGCGTGCCGATGACGAGGCCGAAGACGCCGGCAACGGCGGTTAGAAGCAGCGTGAGCGGGGTTGCCTTGATCAGGGCCGGCAGGAAGCCGATGACGTTGGAGATCGTTTCCATCAGTGGTGCCCCCGGTTGAGGCGGCGCTCGATCTGGGCGATCACCAGGACGGACACGAGCGTGATTGCCAGGAACAGAATGGCCGTCAGCCCATAGAAGAAGATGTATTGCTTGGTGCCCGCGGCTGCGCGATAGCCCGTGTAGAGCAACTCGCTGAAGGAGCCGAGTACGCTGATGATGGCGCTTTCCTTGGTGATCGACAGCCAGAGATTGCCCATGCCCGGCACGGCGTGGCGCATCATTTGCGGGAAAACGATGCGGGTGAAGACCTTGCGTTGCGGCATGCCGATCGAAACCGCCGCCTCGATCTGGCCCGGCGGCACGGAGAGGAAGGCGGAGCGCAGCACCTCGGTCATGAAGGCGCCGGAGACGAAGGCGAGCGCGATGATGGCCGCCCAGAAGGAACTGAACTGGAAGGTCTCGGCCACGAGACCGAAGTGCTTGAGCAGCCGTTCGGCACCGCTCGCAACGGAGAAATAGAGGAGCAGGATGACCAGAAGTTCGGGCAGCGACCGGACGACGGTTGTATAGATCTCGGCGAGGTAACGCGGAACGCGGTGCTTCGACAGTTTGCCAGCGGCCCCGAGGAAGCCGAAAAGAACCGCGACCGCGTAGGCGACCACGGAGACCTGCAGGGTCATCAGCAGGCCCCAGGCGAAATCATCGCCCCAGCCCTCGCCGCCCCAGGCAAGCAATTGCCAGTAATAGTCCATCCGTCGTTACCTGTTCCCGATTGTCTCGTCAGCCCCTACGCCGCCCTCTATGGGCCCGGTCGCTGTAGCGGTTGCTGCGATGATGCCCCGGCGCTGTGGCCGGTTTGGCGAACGAGGGCGGCGGCGGGCCGAAGCCGGACGCCGCCCTCGAAAAACGACTTACTTCTTGCCAAAGATCCACTTGTCGACGAGCTTCTGCGTCGTGCCGTCCTTTTCGAGAGCAGCAAGGCCGGCATTGACCTTCTCAAGGGTCGCAGCGTCACCCTTGCGCACGGCATAGGCAACGCCCTCGCCGAGCGTGACGTTCTTCGGAACCTCGACCTTGACCTCGTAGTCGGCGCCCTCAGGCGACTTCAGGAACGTCTGGATGTAGAGGTCGGGGATCAGCACGTAGTCGACGCGGCCGGCGATGAGATCGGCGACCGAGTTGTCGGCAGTGTCGTAGCTCTTGGCTTCTGCGCCGGTCAGGTACTTGGCGACATAGGCTGCCTGTACGCTTGAGGTCTGCACGCCGATGATCTTGCCCTCGACGCTTGCCGGATCGATGATCTTGCCCGAACCGTCAGCCGCATCGACCGTCTTGATTTCGCTCGTATCACCCTTGGAGCCGACGAAGGACGTGCCTTCGGTGTAGTAAGGCGACGAGAAATCGACGACCTGACGGCGCTCATCGGTGATCGAGAAGGCGCCGATGATGAAGTCGACCTTGTTTTCCTTCAGCGACGGGATCAGACCGTCCCAGGCCATCTGGTTGATGTCGCACTTGACGGCCATCTTCTCGCAAAGCGCGCGGGAGAGATCGGCTTCAAGGCCTTCCCATTCGCCGCCGGCATTCACCTGGGTGAAGGGCATGTAGGGCTCCGGCGTCATGCCGAGCCGCAGCGTGTCCTCGGCAAATGCGCTGCTTGCAGCCATGGAAAGGGCGATCCCTGCGAACAGGGCGGTCTTCAACGTCTTCATTTTGTTTCCTCCTCAGGGATTGCGGCGGATCAGAGCGTGTTGCTGAACCAGCGCAGCGACATGCAGGAAAGACCTGCATCGATCTTGCCGATCTCCGTCGTCTTCATCGGCACGACCTTGTAGCCGAGCTTGTCGAGCATCTCGATCGTGCGCGGGAAGTCGGAGCCGACCATGACGACGTCGTTGACGCGCAAAGCATTGGCTGCCGGCTCTTCACCTTCAGGGATGATCACCTGCTTGAAGCGCTCGAAGGCGCCGGACTTGGCAAGACGTGCGGTCGAAAGCACGGTCTCGTCGTCGAGCAGCGAGCAGTCGGTTTTGAAGTGCAGCACGCCTTCCGGCGTCGCGACGATCTCGCTCTTGCGACCGAGCTTGGTAAGGCAGGCCTGCAGTGCTTCGGCGCCAACCTTGTTGGTGCGGGCTGACAGGCCGATCATTACGCTTTCGCGGGTCGTCAGCACGTCACCGCCATCGGCAAAGCCGGTGCCGGGCAGATCAAGCACGGTCTCGAACATGGCGCGCAGCGTCGGCTCGATCTCGGGCGTTTCCTTGACGCGGGTCTCAGCACCCGGACGCAGCAGGATCGCGCCTTCGGTAAAGACGAGCGCCGGATCCTCGACGAAGATCGAGTCCGGGAAGGCTTCGAGCGCGGGAAGGACCGTCACCTTCACGCCCGCATCCTTCATCGCCGCGATATAGGCGTCGTGTTCAGCCTTCACACCTTCAAAGGTCGGATTGCCACGGTCGTCGGCGCGCAGGCCGTTTACGACCGACTTCGACGGCGTGCGGACGATGATGTTGTTGAACTGGTAGACGGGGCGAGATTGCGACATTTGTAGTACCTTTGGCTTGGATGAGGTGCTTCTATCGATCGGACGTGGCGGCGTAAAGCTTTTGCGTACCGGCTGGTTCTCTTCTCGACAAATGAACGCCGGCCAGCATGCAGCGAACGGATCCGCCGGCAAGTTCGATGGTCGGAACGTCGAAGGCGAGAACGCGGGCGGAGACTTCGAGCGCCTTCACCTGGTCGGGGCGCAGCGATGCGAGCGCACGGGCCGACATGACCACCACGCGGCCGTCGGCGCCGTCAAGTTCGATGGCGTTGCCGGCGAAATTCTCGATCTGGTCGAGCGTGAGATCAATCACCTGTCGACCGGTTTCTTCGAGTCGGGCGCAGATTTCCTGGCGGCGGGGCATGTCCGGGATCATGCTCGTGCCAATCAGTGCAAACTCGGTACCGATGCACATCAGCACGTTGGTGTGGTAGATCGAGTTGCCCTGGCGATCGACGGCGCCGAAGATCATCGGCTCGAAGTTGAAGTGGGTGCAGAAACGCTCGAGCGCCACCTCGTTGGTGCGGTTCGAGCGGGCCGCATAGGCGACGCGACCGATATGGTCGAGCACCATGGCGCCGGTGCCTTCGAGATAGACGCCGTCCTTTTCGAGACCGGAATAGTCGATCACGTCCTGGACGCGATACTCGTTCTTCAGCATCTCGATGATGTCGGCGCGGCGCTCGCTCTGGCGGCTTTCCGAATACATCGGATAGATCGCCACATGGCCGCCGGAATGGGTCGAAAACCAGTTGTTCGGAAAGACCGAGTCGGGCCGCGTCGTCGTTTCGTCCTCGAAAAGATGAACGGCGACGCCGGCTCCGGCCAAACCGTCGGCCATGCGGCTGACTTCATCATAGGCAGCCTTGGCGATCGCCGTCGGCTGGCGTGCCTCATCGGTCGCCTGGAAGGCGTTGTCCTTGGCCGTCATCGGGTTCGGGCCGAAGTGGTGCGGGCGGATCATCACGACGCCCTTCGGCGCCTGTACGGACAGTCTCTTCATGTTATGCAGCGCTCCGCTCGGCAGGGACCGCTGGCGGCTGCCGGAAGAGGCCATAGAGATCACGCGGATGCTCCGGCTGCGTCGTCAGGTCGAGCTCGGTGTAGAAAGACGTGCCCTGGATTTTGTCGCGCAGGAAGCGCAGTGCCGAAAAATCTTCGGTCGCGAAACCGACGGAATCGAAGATGGTGATCTGGGCCGAGCTGCGGCGGCCTTCGGCCTCGCCCGCAATGACCTGCCAGAGTTCGGTGACCGGGAAATCCGGCGCCATCTGCTGGATCTCGCCCTCGATGCGGGTCTGCTCCGGATATTCGACGAAGACGTCGGCGCGGCGCAGGATGTCGCCCTGCAGTTCCGTCTTGCCGGGGCAGTCGCCGCCGACCGCGTTGATGTGAACGCCCGCACCGACCATGTTGTCGGAGAGGATCGTGGCATTGCGCTTGTCGGCCGTGACGGTCGTGATGATGTCAGCCCCTGATACGGCCTCCTCGGCGGTCCTGGCGACCACGATGTCGAAGTCCATGTCGGCGAGGTTCTTGCAGAACTTGTCGGCCGCTTCCGCGTCGATGTCGAAGACCTGAAGCCGCTTGACGCCGAGAAGGGCGCGGAAGGCGAGCGCCTGGAACTCGGACTGGGCGCCGAGACCGATGATCGCCATCGAGCGGGCATCGGGACGAGCGAGGTATCTTGCGGCAAGCGCCGAGGTGGCGGCGGTCCTCAGACCTGTCATGATCGTCATTTCGGAAACGAGACAGGGATAACCTGTGCTGACGTCCGAGAGAACGCCAAAGGCAGTCACCGTCTGCAGACCGACATTCGGGTTCTTCGGGTGACCGTTGACGTATTTGAAGCCGTAATGCTCACCGTCCGATGTCGGCATCAGCTCGATGACGCCTGTCTTCGAATGGCTTGCAAGCCTCGGGGTTTTCTCGAATGCATTCCACCGGCGGAAATCATCCTCGATGTATTCCGCAAGACCCACAAGGAACGTCTCAATGCCGATCGATTTGACCAGCTCGATTACGTTGCCGACACCGACATACTGAACCACGTTAAAAACTCCATCGGAGAAATTCGATGAAGTCAGCGTAGGCAGGCAAGAAGTGAGTTGAAATTTTAAACTTGCGCAAAATTGAGGGAGATATTGAGCAATTTGCGCAATCGTAATATGCAGTTCTCATGCATATCTTCGATGACCTCGATCACCAGCTCATCTCGCTATTGCGAGAAGACGGCCGCGCGCCCTACTCCAAGATCGCGGCCGTGCTCGGCATCTCCAGGGCAACCGTGCAGACGCGGATCGATCGCTTGCTTGAGAGCGGGGCGGTGCTCGGTTTCACCTTGCGCGTGCGGCAAGATTATGACGATCGCGCCATCCGTGCGATCATGATGATCGAAGTCAGCGGCCGCAACACCACCAAGGTGATCAAGTACCTGCGCGGCCTACCCGAACTTTACGCGCTGCATACCACCAATGGCGGCTGGGATCTGGTCGCCGAAATCCGCGCCAACAGCCTCAGCGATTTCGACCGCATCCTGCGCGAGGTGCGCGACGTTGACGGCGTATCGAACAGCGAAACGAGCATTCTGCTCAGCACCGTTTAATCTCTCAGCACCACAAGCGCACCGCGCGTGCGCCAGTCCAGACAGGCAAAACCGTGAGCCATATCCCGCAAATCGACTACGACACCGCTTCCGACGAAATCCGCGCCGCCCACGATGAAGAAGTGCGCGTGCGAGGACGCATGACCAACATGAAGCGCACGCTTTTGCATTCGCCTGTGGCGCATCGCATCTATGCGGAATGGTTCACGCTGCGTGAAGAGCTGCGGCCCGCGCTCGATGACCGCGCGATCTGGTTCCTCTCGCATGCGATTTCCGAGGCCATGCGCTCGCCGATCGCCATGGGCTTTTTCCGCCGCGCCTTCGCAAACGCCGGAATCGACTTCCACACCGTCGCGCCCACCGCTGACGAACAGCGGCTGATCGCCTTCGGTCGCGCGATCGTAGCCGACAGCAACGCCGTCCCGGAGGAGATCTGGAAGGGTCTCAAGGTGCGTTACGACGCCAAGGCGCTGGTCGACCTCGTCGCCTTCTCGGGCATCATGGTGGCCACTGCCCTCTTCAACAACGTGGTCGAGGTCGAGTTCGACAAGGAACTGGAACCGTTCGTCGACTGAGATGCCGGTCGCGACTTCCGAAAACGAGAAGACCACGACCTCTGCCTCGCAAACGGCTTCGAATAGCCGGACAGACCCATTTCCGGATCGGTGAGCAGGCCTACCCGAACCAGTTCTTTCAATATCGCCTGGAAGGCTAGCGCCGAGAATCTCCGGAACGGCGTCTCCATGTTGGAGACTTGACGCTTCGGGTTTGCGTGTATATACACGCATTATGTCTCGTTGCTACTGCGCCCTCTTACGCAAAGCCACCCGGAGGGTGACGTCACTCTATGACGACGCACTCGAACCGATCGGTATCAACCTCGCCCAGTTCAGTATGCTCAGGCACATTGAACGCGGCGAACCTATTTCGATGACGGAACTTGGCCGAACGATCGAGCTTGAGCGCTCGACGGTGAGCCGCAATGTCAAGGTGCTTGAGGGCATGGGGCTGGTGACGACCGGAAGCGGAAAGGACCAGAGAGAAGCCGTTGTCGAATTGACGGAAAACGGTCGCCAGATACTCACGGACGGCGCGCCGCTCTGGGAAGGCGCTCAGGACAAGATCGAAGCACGGCTGGGGACAGATGCAGCCGCCGCGTTGAAGGAGATGCTTCTGGCGCTCTAGACGAGCATCGCCCGGCGGCACCTGCGAGAATGCAATTCAATCTGCGATCTGCGCTGAAAAAGCCCGCGCAGCGCTTTCGCACACCTTGAAATACGGAAAAGAGGAAATCGACGATGCTCGGTCCAGCGCTTGCGCGTTATCTTGCCAGACGCAACATCCACTACGGCTGGGCCATGGCCGCCGTCACATTCCTGGTCATGCTGTCGACCGCCGGCGCCATGGGCTCTGCCGGCGTGCTGATCAAGCCGCTTGAAACCGAGTTTGGCTGGTCCAATGCTGAGATCTCGATGGCGCTGGCAATCCGGCTTTGCCTCTTCGGCCTGCTTGGCCCCTTCGCCGCTTCGTTCATGAACCATTTCGGCGTGCGGCAGGTCGTTTCCGCGGCCCTGATGCTGATCATTTCCGGCATCGCCGCTTCATTCTACATGACGGAACTCTGGCACCTGGTTGCGATCTGGGGGGTGGTGCTCGGCGTCGGTACCGGAATGACCGCGCTGGTGCTCGGCGCAACGGTGGCGACACGCTGGTTCGACAAGCGACGCGGGCTCGTCGTCGGGCTGATGACCGCCAGCAATGCTACAGGGCAGCTGGTGTTCCTGCCGCTGCTTGCGTCGCTCACGGAAACGATCGGCTGGCGCTCTGCCCTGACGCTGATCATCGTCATCCTGATGGCAGCCTTCATCTTGGTCCTGTTGCTGATGCAAGATCGCCCTGGTGATCTCGGCCTCGCGCCCTTCGGTGCCGACAAGATCGTCCCTGCCCCTCCCAAGGCAAAGAGCTTCGGAGCCCTTCTCCTGGCACCGATCAGGGCGCTTTCCGATGCCGCGAAGACCAACACCTTCTGGGTGCTGTTCACAACCTTTTTCGTCTGCGGCTTCAGCACCAACGGCCTGATCCAGACCCATTGGGTTTCGATTTGCAGTGATGTGGGTATAGCCGCCGTTGCCGCGGCCAGCCTGCTGGCGCTGATCGGCGTGTTCGACCTCATCGGGACCGTCGGCTCCGGCTGGCTCTCCGATCGCTACGACAACCGCTGGCTGCTCTTCTGGTTCTACTGTCTGCGTGGTCTCTCGTTGATGTTCCTGCCGTTCAGCGGCTTCAACATCTACACGCTGTCGATCTTCGCGATCTTCTATGGCCTGGATTGGGTCGCCACCGTGCCGCCGACCGTGAAGCTCTCCGCCGAACGTTTCGGCCCGGAACGTGCCGGCCTCGTCTTCGGCTGGGTTTTCACCGGCCATCAGCTCGGCGCCGCCAGTGCGACCTTCCTCGCTGGCGCTAGCCGGACGTCGCTCGAAACCTATACTCCGGCATTGCTTGCTGCGGGGATGCTCTGCGTCGTTGCCGCCCTGCTCGTGCTCACGATCGGCCGGCGCCAGCCGGAGGCGCTGGTACCACAGCCGGCCTGAGTTCGTCTCCAAAGCGCGCAAAAGGGCGGGCTGCCGATGGCAACCCGCCTTTTTTTTCAAGCCTCGCGGTCGATGACGGTCAGTGACTGAACTCTGTCACGAATTCCGGATTGCCGCGGATCGTGTTGCTGACGGTGCAGATTTCGTTTTCGGCCGCTTCCGCGATCGCATGGCGGACCGCATCGTCGAAATCGCCCTTGATGTCGAAGACGATGTTGAACCTGGCGACACGCGAGGGCTCGTCATGTGCCTTTTCGCCGGTCACCTTCGCACTCACTTCCGTGAGCCTGTCGAGAACGCCGTAGCGGCTGGCCGCGATCCGGGCGCTCAGCACCAGGCAGCTCGCGAGCGACGCGTAGAGCAGGTCGAGCGGGCCGTAGCCAGGCTGCGACGGGCCGGTAACGATATCGAGTTCGCCACCCGTCACCGACGTCACATGCGGAAATCCGGTCTTGCCGACGACGGCCGTCGCACCGGTTTCCCGCGTTCTCACCTTCACATCCGCCATTTCACAAACCTTCCCAGGATTTTCGAAACCGACAAAATCGCTGTCGGTAGAAACATGTCGCCCCGGGCCGTTTCCGGCCCAGGGCGTTGATATGTGCGCCTTTGAAGGGCGGTGCAAGAGCGATGCTTAATCAGTTCTTCTTGACGAGACGGTAGAAGACGAAGTCCGAGGTGGCACCGTTGACGTAGCCTTCGACCTTGTCCTTCATCGCGACCTGGGTCGCGGCCTGGAACATGATCACGATCGGCGACTTTTCCTGCACCTTGCGCTGCAGATCGACATAGAGCGCGTCGCGCTTGGCCGGATCGGCTTCCTTGAGCGCTGCCTTGGTCGCCTCGTTGAGTTCGGCCGGAACCGCCCAGCCGTTCCGCCAGGTCGTCGTCGACTGATACTTGTCGTCGGCGTTGTCCTCGTTATAGGCAAACGCCTTGGCGTTCGAATGCGGGTCCATGAAGTCGGGGCCCCAATAGAGCAGCATGGCTTCGTGGGTGCGGGCGCGGTACTTGGTGATGACCTGGCTGCCGGTGCCCGGGATGATCTCGAAGTTGATGCCGGCTTCGGCGAAGGATGCCTGCAGCGACTGCGCCATGTCGGTGAACGGCGTCGAGTTGATGACGTCGAGCGTCACCTTGATCGGCGTCTTGATGCCGGCGTCGGCGAGGATCTTCTTCGCCTTTTCGACGTCGTAGCTGTAAGGCGTTTCGTCGAGCGAGCCCGGGAAGCCCTTCGGCCAGAAGGCCTGGTGGACATCCATCTGCCCCTTGAGGAAGCTGTCGGTCATGCCCTTGTAGTCGACGAGATAGCGGGCGGCTTCCCAGACGGCCGGCGGCTGCAGGGCTGCGTCCTTCTGGTTGAACGAAAGGAAGTGCACGGCTGCCTGCGGATAGGATTCGACCTTGACGCCGTCCTTGCCTTCGAGGCCCGACACCTGGTCAGGCGTCAGGTTCTTGGCCATGTCGACGTCGCCCGTCTGCAGCATCAGTTGCTGAGTCGCAGCTTCGGCCACGTGTCGGATGATGACGCCCTTGATCGCCGGAGCGCCGCCGAAGTAGTTCGGGTTGCTTGCAAGGTTCAGCAGTTCGCCGGCACGGAAGGCCTTGAGAACGAAGGGACCGGTGCCGGCCGAATTGGCCTTCAGCCAGGCATTGCCGAAGTCGCCATCGGCTTCGTTGGCCTTGACGGTTTCGGCATCGACAACCGAGGCCGGACGGGCGGCAAGAACGTTGAGAACGAAGGCCGACGAGAAGTCACCTTCATACTTGATCGTGACCTTGTTGCCGTCGGCGGTCACCATCTTGTCGATGTTTTCAGGCGTCCAGCCGAGCTGCGTCAGGATGAAGGCAGGCGCCTTGTTGAGAACGACGACGCGCTTGAAGGAGTAGACGACGTCTTCGCCGCGCAGCGGGTTGCCTGACGTGAAGGTGACGCCGTCACGCAGCGTGAAGGTGATCGTCTTGGCGGCATCGTCTACCGTCCATTCGGAGGCGAGGCCCGGCGCCAGCTTCTTCACGTCGGGCGCATCGTACTGCACCAGGCGGTCATAGGTCTGGGTGACGTATTCACCGGAAGAGAACTCGTAGGCTTCCGCCGGATCGATGCTGACGATGTCGTCGATGTTCTGGGCAACGACCAGCACTTCGGCCGGGGTCTCCGCCAAAGCCGCCGGCGCCACGCTCAGCATAAGGGACGCCGCGAAGACCGCGGCCTTGAACATTCTCATCATCATTCTCCTATTTTCGATGAGGCTTGGTTTTTGTCGGTGCCGGCTTCAGCGCCGATTGCGGCGTGCCGGTCTCGTTGGATTGGGATGCACGCGACCGGAAGAGCGGCAAGGTGCCGGTCCAGATCAGCCGCACGGGCTTGTCGGTCTTGTTCCACCAGTAGTGTGGCTGGATGCCGCGAAAGTGCAGGCCGTCGCCTGGGGAAAGCATGGTGTCGTCACCGTCGAGCCCGAACAGGATTTCTCCCTCGAGCATGTAGACGAGCTCTTCGCCCTCGTGGCTGAAGACTTCGGAACGATGTCCGGGCGGAATGGTGATGACGAAGCTCGAGAGCTGGTTACCGGCGAAATCCGCGCCGATCCGCTCATAGGAAACCGGCGAGCCGCCGACGGAGAACACCATGCGCCCTTCGGCGCGTGAAAGCCCGGTATCGATCGCCGGCGCGAGGATGAAATGGTTGAGTTCTGCGCCCAGCCCTTGGGCGATCTGCGCCAGCGTGCCTAGCGAAGGCATGGCGAGATCGCGTTCGATCTGGCTGAGATAGCCTACCGAAACGCCCGCCGCATCGCTGAGCGCCTGCAGCGTCATATGCATCTGCCGCCGCCGCGCGCGCACCAGCGCACCTACCTTCGGCTGCCCTGCTCCTATGGCTTTGCCTGGCGCTGAGCCCGCATCCTCCGACGAGTCGCTCACCATTTCCTCCCCAGTAAAATTTTTTTGATTTAAGCAAACTTATTTATATACTCCAAGCGAATTTTTGCGGTATCGACAATTCAGACCGCAAGCGAGAAGGGATGGAATCGCCACGTGGCAAACGACAGCACGACAGCAACAGCGCCGGCCCGCCGCGCCGCCAGGCCCAGCCGGAGCCGGCAGCGCCTCACCTCATTGGCAGGCTTCCTGGTAACGCTTGCGGTGACCTTCCTCGGCCTGCTCGCCATCACCTTCTTCATCGGCCGCATCGTGCCGATCGATCCGGTTCTGGCTGTCGTCGGTGACCGCGCGCCCGTTGCCGTCTATGAACGCGTCCGCCAGGAAATGGGCCTCGACCAACCGCTGATCACCCAGTTCGTCAGCTACGTCGGCGACGTCGTCACCGGCAATTTCGGCACCTCGGTTTCGACCGGCAAGCCTGTCATCGAGGACCTCGCCCGCGTCTTCCCGGCGACGCTCGAAATGGCGACGCTTGGCATCATCCTCGGCGTGTTGATCGGGGTGCCGCTCGGGGTTTTTGCCGCCGCCCGCCGCGGCTCGTGGCTCGATCAGGGCATCCGCGTGATCGGCCTCCTCGGCTATTCGGTGCCAGCCTTCTGGCTCGGCCTCGTCGGTCTCGCCGTCTTCTACGCGCGGCTGAAATGGGTTGGCGGCCCCGGACGCGTCGATATCTTCTATGACGGCATGGTCTCGCCGGTCACCGGGCTGATCCTCGTCGACAGCATCATTGCCGGCGAATGGGAGATCTTCCGCAACGCCGTGTGGCACCTGATCCTGCCCGCGTCCTGCTTGGGCTTCTTCTCGCTCGCCTACATCGCCCGCATGACGCGGTCCTTCATGCTCGACCAGCTGAGCCAGGAATATGTCACCACCGCGCGGGTCAAGGGCGTGCCGGAGCGCCTCGTCATCTGGCGCCACGCCTTCCGGCCGATCCGGGTACCGCTGATCACCGTCATCGGCCTCTCCTATGCCGGCCTGCTCGAAGGCTCAGTCATGATCGAGACGATCTTTTCCTGGCCCGGCATCGGCAACTACCTGACCGTTGCCCTGCTCAACGCCGACATGGCGGCCGTGCTCGGCTCGACCCTCGTCATCGGCGCGGTCTTCATCGGCATCAACAAGATTTCGGACGTGCTCTATCGCGTGCTCGATCCGCGTGCACGCTAAGGAGGAGGCGCACATGACCACATTTCGCGACTGGCTGATCGACGACAGCCCCGCCTCGCCGATGCAGGCGCGCCTCGGGCGCTTCTACCGCATCTTCGGCGCACTGATGCGCAATCCGCTGGCCGTCGTCGGCGCCGTCATCATCCTCGTTCTCGTGCTGACCGCCCTCTTCGCGCCCTGGCTCGCCACCCATGACCCGCTGCGCCAGTCATTGAGCGAACGGCTGTTGCCGCCGAGTGCAGCCCACTGGATGGGAACCGATGAACTCGGCCGCGACATCTGGTCCCGCGTCGTCTACGGTTCACGCATCACGCTGGCGATCGTCACGCTGGTCGCCGTGCTCGCCGCACCTGCGGGCCTCGTGATCGGCGTCGCCGCCGGTTATTTCGGCGGCTGGGTCGACCGCATCCTCATGGGCATCACCGACATCTTCCTGTCGCTGCCGAAGCTGATCCTGGCGCTCGCCTTCGTCGCCGCTCTTGGCCCGGGCATCGAGAACGCAATCATCGCGATCGCCATCACCTCCTGGCCAGGCTACGCCCGTGTCGCACGTGCGGAAACACTCACGTTCAAGAATTCCGAGTTCATCTCGGCCGTGCGCCTGCTGGGTGCTTCCAGCCTGCGCGTCAATCTCGGCCACGTGCTGCCGCTCTGCACCTCGTCGATGATCGTCCGCGTCACGCTCGACATGGCCGGCATCATCCTGACGGCCGCCGGTCTCGGCTTCATCGGCCTTGGCGCCCAGCCGCCGCTACCCGAATGGGGCGCGATGATCTCACGCGGCCGCTCGTTCATTCTCGACCAGTGGTGGGTTGCGACCATGCCGGGCTTTGCCATCATCCTCGTCAGCCTCGGCTTCTGCTTCCTGGGTGACGGTCTGCGTGACGTGCTCGATCCGAAGAGCGGGGAGCAGCGCTGATGACAAACCTTCTCGAAGTCGAAAACCTGCGCGTCACCTTCCCGACACCCCGTGGCGATCTCGAGGTCGTGCGCGGCATCTCCTTCACGCTCGGCCGCGAGCGCCTCGGCATCGTCGGCGAAAGCGGCTCTGGCAAGTCGATGACCGGTCGCTCGATCCTGCAGCTCATCCGGGCGCCAGGTCGCGTCACTGCCGACAAACTCGTCTTCGATGGCGTTGACCTCCTAAAGCAGTCGGAAAAGCAGATGCGCGCCATTCGCGGCGCCCGCATCTCCATGGTGATGCAGGATCCGAAGTTCTCGCTGAACCCGGTCATGACCATCGGCGAGCAGATCGCCGAAGCACTGCTGACACACCAGAAACTGCCACGCCGCGAGGTCAACGCCAGAGTGCTCGCCATGCTGGAATCGGTGCGCATCGCCGATCCGGAGCGCGTCGCCAAGCTCTATCCGCATGAAGTTTCCGGCGGCATGGGCCAGCGCGTGATGATCGCGATGATGCTGATCCCGGAGCCGGACCTCCTGATCGCCGACGAGCCGACCTCGGCGCTCGACGTCTCCGTCCAGGCGCAGGTGCTCGACATCATTGACGAGTTGGTGAAGCGCAAGGGCATGGGGCTGATCTTCATCAGCCACGACCTGAACCTCGTCTCCAGCTATTGCGACCGTATCCTCGTGATGAACACCGGCGAGGTGGTCGAGGAGTGCAAGGCGGGCGAACTGATGGCGGCCAAGCACCCCTATACGCGCGGGCTCATCGCCTCCATTCCGCGCCTCGATGAAACACGGGACGAGCTGCCAGTGCTCGACCGCAGCGCATGGGCCAAGGCATGACCGCGCTTTCACTGAAGAATCTCGACATCTCCTACGGCGACGTACAGATCACTCACGACGTCAATCTCGACATCGCCGACGGCGAGAGCTTCGCGCTTGTCGGTGAAAGCGGCTCGGGAAAATCGACCGTCCTGAAGGCGATCGCCGGCCTCGCGCCGGAATGGACCGGCGAGATCACCGTGCTTGGGTCACCTCGCGGCCACGGGATTGACCGCGCCTTTTCTCGCCAGTGCCAGATGGTGTTCCAAGATCCCTACGGTTCGCTGCACCCGCGCAAGACCGTCGACGCCACACTCGGCGAAGCACTGACGATCCATGGCATCGGCGACCGCAATGCGCGGATCGAGGAGGTCATGACCTCCGTCGGGCTCGACCGCAAGTTCCGCTTCCGCTTTCCGCACCAGCTGTCGGGCGGCCAGCGCCAGCGCGTGGCGATCGCTCGCGCGCTGATGCTCAAGCCGAAGGTGCTTTTGCTCGACGAGCCGACCTCGGCGCTCGACGTGTCGGTGCAAGCTGAAATCCTCAACCTGTTGAAGCGCCTCCGGCGGGAACAGAACCTCACCTTCCTGATGGTCACGCACAATCTGGCGGTCGTTTCCTTCCTCTGCGATCGCCTCGCCGTCATGCGTCAGGGCCGCATCGTCGAAGTGGCCGATGTCGCCGATCTCAAGCGCGGCGACCTCAAGGATGCCTATTCGCGCGAGCTGATGCAGATCAGTGCCGCGCATGCCAACTAGAGCGGGACAAGCAAAGCGCGGGCGGTTCTCCGCTCGCGTCCCGCTCTACAATATCGAGTAAATCCAAGGACATAGCATGAACAGTGAACAGATCGCTGCCGCGCTGGCGGAATTCGACGCGGCCATTGCCAAGACCACCGATGCCGACGCGGTATGGACCGCGCTGCAGACCCTTTGCCGCCAGGTGATCGGCGCCAAGCTCTTCACCATCATGACGGTCGACATGGTCAATGAAGTCGCCCGCCGCGCCTACACCTCGCATCCCGAGGAATACCCGACCTCCGGCACCAAGCCGATCCGCTACGACAGCTGGTTCGACATCGTGCACAAGGCGCACCAGACCTTCGTCGCCAACACCATCGTCGATATCTCGAAGGTCTTCGGCGACCACGAAACCATCTGGTCGCTCGGCTGCGGCTCGGTCGCCAACATTCCTGTTGTCGTCGGTGGCGAACTGCTCGGCACGGTCAACTGCCTCGACGTCGAGCATCACTACACACCGGAACGCGTGGCGCTTTCCAAGCACCTGGAAATGCCGGCGAAGCTTGCCTTCCTCGCCGCCGCGCGCGCCGAACAGAAGTAATGGTCCGAGCCGAAGGGGTCACCGCCTTCGGCTCACTCCTTCCGGTCAACGGCCGATCGCCATGCCGGTTTCCTTCAGGAAGAAATGCATCTTTTCCGCCTCGATCGGCACCTCGATCTGATCGTCAGGGCCGATGCGTGACGCAGCGTGAACCTGTGCGGTGAAGGCGCCTTGTCCCACCCTGCCGAGCGCCAGCGTGTGCGGACCAAGCGGCTCGACGTCGCGAACGGTGAGCTTCACGGTCGGCGCTCCAGCGTCCGTCGCCATCGTATGCTCCGGACGAATACCGAGCACGACGTCCTTGCCGGCAAACGTGCCGAGCTGTTCCGCGCGGCTCTGCGGAACCGCAATTGCCACATCGCCCTCCGCCCTGAACGTCAACCAGCCGTCGCCACGCTCGAGCCGGCCCTCAATGAAATTCATACTGGGCGCGCCGATGAAGGCGGCGACGAAGAGATTGGCCGGCGCTTCATAGAGCGTGATCGGATCGGCCGCCTGTTCGATGCGGCCCTGGTTCATGACAACGACACGGTCAGCCATGGTCATGGCTTCCACCTGGTCGTGCGTGACGTACACGGCCGTCGTCTGAAGACGGCGGTGCAAGAGTTTGATTTCCGTGCGCATTTCGATGCGCAGCTTGGCATCCAGGTTCGACAGCGGCTCGTCGAACAGGAAGACATCCGGCTGGCGCACGATCGCCCGGCCGATTGCCACGCGCTGGCGCTGGCCGCCGGAAAGCGCGCTCGGCTTGCGGCTGAGATAGGCGCCGAGGTTGAGGATGCGGGCGGCGTCCGCCACGGCCTTGTCAATCTCCGCCTTCGGCGTGCCGCGCACCTTCATGCCGTAGCCAATGTTTTCGGCGACCGTCATATGCGGATAGAGCGCATAGTTCTGAAACACCATTGAGCAATTTCGCAGACCCGGCCTGAGATCCGTGACATCGCGATCGCCGATCCTGATCGAGCCCGAGGTCGCGGTCTCGAGACCCGCGATCATCCGAAGCGTCGTCGTCTTGCCGCAGCCGGACGGCCCGACGAGCACGACGAATTCGCGATCGGCGATATGAAGATCGAGCGGCGGAATGACCGTGACGTTCCCGAAGGATTTGGTGATCTGCTCCAGTCGGACCTGTGACATGCGAAAACCCTTGCTGCTGTCTGTGCCCGGTCTCGCCGGGGACGGTGGCGCCCGCCCCGATCGTCTCGGGGCGGGCGTGGTCTCGTTATTGCTGCGGCAGGCCCATCGAAGCGCGGTAGGCGGCAAGCTGTTTGTCGCGACCGAACTCGTCAGTCAGCTTGTTCCACTGTTCGGCGACGCTATCGAGCGCCTGTTGCGGCGTCACTTCGCCGGCAAGCGCCTTGGAAAGCTCGATCTCCAGCACTTCCGTGTAGGAGAAGTAACCGGGAAGGCGCATGTCGAGCGCGATGTTCTTGGCCGTCACAGCGTCCTTCTGCGCACCGAGATATTCCTTCGCTTCACGCTCGGAGAAGATCTTCGACCAGAGATCGAGGTTCGTCGTGTGCGAGATGCGATAGGGATTGACCCCCGTGCCACCCGTGATGGCCGCCTGGCCGGAGACGGCCGGGCTCGTCAGGTATTGGATGTAGTTCCAGGCCGCCTCTTGCTTGGTCGACGTGGCGGGAACCGCCGCCTGCCAGCCGCCGAAGGCCATGAAGGAGGTCGGTACGACATGGTCGAACTTGTCCCACTTCTTGGTCTTGTAGTTCCAGATCTCGTCCGATCCCGGCAGCGGCGCCGAGCCGACATTGCCCGCCACCTTCGACTGCTTCGGATCGGCGCCGATGACGCCGGTATCACCCCAGCCGATCGATTCCGCCACCTGGCCACCGGCGAAGGCTGCGTTCACTTCACCGAAGGAGAAGTTCAGCGCGTTCGGCGGCGCGAGTTTCGACGCGCGGATATATTCCTCGAGGCCACGGACCCAGCCGGGATTGTTGACCTGGGCGTCCATCGTCTCGGGATTGAAGAACATCGCGCCGGGATTGTCCGGATGGCTGGTGTAACCGGCTACATGGCTGAACAGGAACCAGAACTGCTGACCGCCGCGACGGAAGGCTTCCGCCGTACCCCAGAGGTTGTTGGTCGGCTGGTTGAAGTATTCGGCGATGTCGAGATACTGTTTCCAGGTCTTCGGCGGTGCCAGATCGTAGCCGTATTTCGCCTTGAAGGCCTTCTGGTTGTCGGCGTTCTCGAAGAGATCCATGCGGTAGCTGTAGGTATGGGCGTCGCCGTCCATCGTCTGCGACAGGACCTTGCCATTCCAGACCATCAGCTGTTCGCGATAGACCGGCGCGATGTCGTCCCAGTCGGCGCCCTTCTGCATGGCGGCCGGCATTTCCGACAGGAAGTCGGTAAAGTCCGGTGCCCAGGCAGGAGCAAAGGCAATGACGTCGAACGCGTCTTCGCCCGAGGTCAGCGACGTTACGATCTTGGGGTAAAGTTCCGACCACGGGAACTCGACGACCTTGACCTTGCCGCAGGTCTTTTCCTCCCAGCCCTTGGCCGCCAGCTGCAGCGCCGAGGCGATGTAGGGGCCGGTCTGTGTCGTCGCCGTCAGTTCGACGCCGGTGTAATCCGGATCGCAGGCGAGCGCCGTTCCAGCACTCCCCGACGCGAGTGCGGCAAGCGATGCAGATGCCAGTAGCAATTTCCTCATTCTATCCTCCTCTTGAATGAATACATGCCAATGCGGTTGGTTACTTGATCGCCCCGAGAAGCAGGCCAGAGCGCATGAGCCGACTTAGAAGTCCGGCCATGACCATCATCGGAATGATGGCAACGAGGGCGGCAGCGGAAATCGCCCACCATTCATCGCCGCGCTGGCTGTTCTGGCCGGCGACGAGGATCGGCAGCGTCTGCCATTTGGAATTGGTCAGGAACAACGCGAACAGGAACTCGTTCCAGACGAAGGCCAGCGTGATCATGAAGGTGGCGATCAGCCCCGGCTTCGACATTGGCAGTACGATGCCGAAGAAGATCCGCCAGGACGGCACATTGTCGACCATCGCCGCCTCCTCGACCTCGACCGGCAATGCCTCGAAGAAGTCGCGCATCAGCCAGATGACGATCGGCAGCGAAAAGGCGATGTAGGCGAAGGTGAGGCCGATGTAGCTGTCGACCAACTTGAAACCGAGTTTGCCCATCTCCGTGTACATCAGGTAGAGCGCGAAGGCGGCGACGATCGGCGGGAACATGCGCTGGCTGACGAACCAGAAGACGATGTCGTTGTTGCCGAGTTCCGGTCCGGGCAGACGGAAACGGCTGGAAATGACCGCAAGTGCAAGTGCTGCGACGAAAGAATAGATCAGCGATATGCCCTGGCCGTAGCCAAGCACATGACGGCCTAACAGAAAGCCGCCAAAGGCGATGACCACGAAGATCAGCGCGGACAGTAGCCGGAAGCGGAAGGTGAAGCGCACCAGCGCATAGGCCGCCATCGCGCCGATGAAGGTCGCCGCGACCGATGCCGAAAGGCCGATGATCGTCGATGCCCAGAATGTGTTGAAGAACTGGCCACGCTGGCCGGACAGAAGCTCGCTCCAGGCCGTCAGGCTCGGCTCGAAATCCACGAACGGCAGGTAGGTCGGCCCGCCGACGACGGCGATCGGCGTCTTGAACGAGGTGATCAGCACCCAGTAGAGCGGAAAGAAGGTGATGGCGAGCCAGATGAGGCAACCGCCGAGCGCCAGCCAGCGCCGTTTTCCCTTGAGAGTGCGCACGCTCATTTGTGCTTCTCCAGATAGGGCTTGAGGACCGCGAGATAGACGAGGCCGATGACGGTGATGACGATCAGGAACAGGAAGGAGAGCGCCGAGGTGTAGCCGAGATTGAACTTCTTGAAGCCTTCCTGATAGGCAAACAGCGTCAGTGTCTCGGTCGATATCCCCGGCCCGCCGCCGGTCATGACGAAGACGGTGTCGATGATCTTGTAGCTCTCGATCAGCCGGATGAAGACGACGGCGACCGAGATCGGCAGAAGCATCGGAAAGGTGATGTCGCGGAATTGCTGCCAGGGCGTGGCGTTTTCGAGTGCCGCGGCCTCATAGACATCGTCAGGCAGGGTCTGCAGGCCGGCAAGCAGCATCAGGATGACAAAGGGTGTCCACTGCCAGACTTCGACGGCAATGATGGAGCCGAGCGCCCAGCTTGTCTGGGTGAGGAACGGCAGATTGGGAAATCCGAGCGCGGACATCAGCTCATTGAGCGGCCCCATCGTCGGATTGAGCACCTGGCGGGCGATCAGCGCGACGGCGACCGGCGCGACCAGCATCGGCAACAGGAAGCTCACGCGGAAGATGCCCTCGCCCGGCACCTTAGAATTCAGCGCCAGCGCCACCGAAAGACCGATCACATATTGCAGCCCGACGGAGATGAAGGCGATCAGCGTCGTCGTGCCTGCCACATGCCAGAAACGCGGGTTCTGCAAGAGGTCTATGTAGTTGCCGAACCCGACAAAGCGCGCCGGCGTCGGCGGCACGAGCCGCATGCTCATGAAGCTGGTCGTCAGCGAATAGACGAGCGGGAATATCGAGATCAAAAGGACGATGAGAAGGGCCGGCCAGATGAAGAAGTGCTTGATCGGATCGTTGCGCGTCATGCCGCCGAACCTCGTGCCAAGAGCGCCTCGATCTCGCCAAGCGTGGGCATTGCGGGAGCCGTGCCGCGGCGGGTGACAGCGATACCGGCGGCGGCGCAACCAAAGCGCACCGCATCGACCGGCGAAAGATCCCGCGCCAGTGCTGCGGAGAAGCCGCCCACGAAGGCGTCCCCTGCCCCGGTCGTATCGATCACCGGACCGCTGGCGATTGCCGGCACCAGCACCGACTGCTCGTGGTTGTGGTAAAGCACGCCGCGTTCGCCGAGCGTGATCAGTGCCGTCTTGGCTCCCTTCTTTAGGATGACGTCACCGGCACGCCGGATATCTTCCTCTGTCGAAAGCGCAAAGCCGACGATCGCCGCAGCCTCCGTCTCGTTCGGCACGAGGTAATCGCAAAGCGGATAGATCGTGTCCGGGAAGACTTCAGCCGGAGCCGGATTGAAGACGGTCACGACGCCGGCCGCATGCGCGATCTCCAGAGCCCGTTGGGCCGCGGCTACTGGCTGCTCCAGCTGGGTGACGAAGATGCGCGAAGCTTCGATCGTCTCGCGGGCGGCCTCGACATCATCGACGCCGATCGAACCGGCGGCGCCCGGATAGACGATGATCGCGTTTTCGCCGTTCTGATCGTTGACATAGATGAAGGCAGCGCCCGTCGGCAGGTCATCCATCTCAACGATCTTCGGCGTCACGCCGGCTTCCGCGTAGGTGCGCAGCGCCATCTCGCCAAATGTGTCACGGCCGAGCTTTGAGATGAAGGAAACAGGGCTGCCTGCGCGTGCCGCAGCCACCGCCTGGTTTGAGCCCTTGCCGCCGGGGCCGACGGAGAATCCGCTGCCGGTAATCGTTTCACCGACAATCGGCATGCGCCGCGCCAGATAGGCAGTGTCGGCGACGAAAATGCCAAGGATGGAAACACCAGTCTTCATTCAAGCCTCCCCCTGTGACTGCACCGCAGGAACGGCGTGCCCAGGCAATCTCTCGCGATTTCATGTGTGGTCTGGCGCTGCGCGGCGCCGCGCAGGCGTGCCGCTCAGGTTTTGGGCGGGATGACGCCCTTGGTGAACAGGAAGCAGCCGTAGAACCGCGTCTCCCCGGTGGTGATGACGCAATAGGCCTTCTTGGCTTCCTCGTAGAACTTGAAGCGTTCGATGCCGTACATCGGCTCCGACTTGCCTTCGGCGCGGTCGATCACCGCTTGGACCTCCTGCTGCACCGGCAGGACTTCATCGGGAGCGCCCATCACCTCCATGCGCCCGGCGGAGGGCTGCAGGGGCGTATCGAGCGGCAGCACGGAAAGCACCGCTTCAACGGCGCGCGCGGCCGAAACATTGTCGATGCGCAGCAGCGTGCCGAGCGTCGTCTTGCGGGCGATGGCATCGGACGGAAAATTGGTATCGGAAATGACCAGCGTGTCACCATGCCCCATGGATCTGAGTGCATGCAGCACATCGGCATTCAGGGCCGGGTCGATATTCTTCAGCATACAGTCCTCCTCCAGGCGCCATGCCGTCGTGGCCGCGCCATTTGCGTTTCCCCTCTCAGGAAACGCGTCTCCCCAACTGTTCACATTTCCATCGCGCGAGCCGGCTCCCCCCGCCCCGCGCATGGCGGGTCCCCTACTCGCCGTAGGGGATCCAGATGTTCTTGACGTCGGTCGCGCGACGCAGATAGGCCGGGCCTTCCGCCGCATCGCGATCGAGCCAGTTCGTCGCCTTGCCGTAGTCGACGAAGGTGCGCTTCAGGTTGCCGGACGAAAGCTTCTCGACCAGCGTCGAGAGTTCCGGCGTGCCGAAAGCCCAGACAGCGTCCACATCGTTGTGGCTTGCAAGCGTCTTTGCCAGTTCGATCGCCGAACCGGTGACGATGTTGACGACGCCGGCCGGAACGTCAGACGTTTCCAGCACCGTGTAGAAATCGGTTGCTGCCAGCGGATGCGGCTCGCTTGGGACGACGACGACGCGGTTGCCGGTGGCAATCAGCGGCGCGACGAGGCTGATCATGCCGAGAAGCGGTGCTTCCGGCGGGCAGATCACGCCGACGACGCCGATGGCCTCGGGCATGGCGATCGCGACACCGCGAAGCGGTGGCTGGTGCACCGCACCTTCGTGCTTGTCCGCCCAGGCGCCATAGGTGAAGAGGCGCGCGATCGAGGCTTCGACCTCGACCTTGGCGTTCGCAGCGCTCGCGCCAGTCATCGCCGCGATGCGATCGGCAAACTCATCGGCGCGGCCGCTCAGGTTCTCGGCGATGTAGTAGAGAATCTGCGCGCGGTTGTGGGTCGTTGCCGATGACCAGCCCGAGGCGGCCTGCGCCGCGACCACCGCATTGCGGATGTCCTTGCGGTTGCCTTCGCCGACTTCGCCGAGCACCTTGCCCTTGGGCGAGAGCACATTGCGGTTATAGTTGCCGTCCGGCCGCGCCTGCTTGCCGCCGATGAAGAGCTTGGCGGTACGGTCGACAGCCGGCATGGCGAAGTCGCCCGAGATTGGCTTCAGCACCGGTTCGGCTATAGCAGCGCGCGGCTTGCGGCCGAGCCAAGCCTTCGGCTTCAGATATTCGTAGCAGCCCTCGCGACCGCCCTCACGGCCGAAGCCGGACTCGCGCTTGCCGCCAAAACCGGCCGACGCGTCGAAGAGATTGGTGGCGTTGACCCATACGACGCCGGCGGCAAGCTTGGCCGCGACATGCAGCGCCAGACCGATCGTTTCGCTCCAGACGCTGGCGGCAAGGCCGTAGCGGGTGTGGTTAGCAAGCTGGATCGCCTCTTCCGGCGTGCGGAAAGTCATGGAGACTGCGACCGGTCCGAAGATTTCTTCGGTCGCGACAATCGACGTCGGCTGTACGCCGGTCAGAAGCGTCGGCGGATAGAAGCTGCCGCCCTTCGGCAGTTCGATCTTCGGCTGATGCAGGGCCGCACCTTCGGCAACGCCCTTGGCGACCAGGCTCTCGATCCGCTGCAACTGCACCGGCGCGACGATTGCCGCCATGTCGATCGCCTTGTCGAGCGGATGGCCGACGCGTAGCGTCTGCATGCGGCGCTTCAGGCGCTCGTAAAACAGAGGTGCTGCACCTTCCTGAACGAGGATGCGCGACCCGGCGCAGCAGACCTGGCCCTGGTTGAACCAGATCGCATCGACGACCCCTTCGACGGCGCCATCGATATCGGCGTCGTCAAAGACGATGAAGGGCGACTTGCCGCCAAGTTCCAGCGTCAGCGACTTGCCGGTACCGGCCGTGCGCTCGCGGATGATGCGGCCAACCTCGGTCGAACCGGTAAAGGCGATCTTGTCGATGTCGGAATGCTCAACGATCAACGCGCCAGTTTCGCCCTCGCCGGTCACGACATTGAGAACACCGGCCGGCAGACCGGCAGCGGACGCAAGTTCAGCGAAAAGCAGAGCTGTCAGCGGCGTGAATTCGGCCGGCTTCAGGATGACGGTGTTGCCGAGCGCCAGAGCCGGAGCTACCTTCCAGGCGAGCATCAGGAACGGGAAGTTCCACGGGATGACCTGGCCGACGACACCGACCGGCACCTGATCGGCAAACTCGGTTTCCTGCAACTGCGCCCAGCCGGCATGATGATAGAAGTGGCGGGCAGCAAGCGGCACGTCGATGTCGCGCGTCTCGCGGATCGGCTTGCCGTTGTCGAGCGCCTCGACGACAGCAATCAGGCGCGCATGGCGCTGGATCATGCGGGCGAGCGCATAAAGGTGACGAGCGCGGGCATGTCCGGGCAGCTTCGCCCAGGACGCTTGCGCCTTGCGAGCCGCAGCGACGGCATCGTCGACATCCTTGGCGCCGCCAAGCGCGATCTTTGCCAGCAGCTTGCCGGTTGCCGGTTCGTTCGTCTCGAAGGTTTTGCCCGACGCGGACGCCACGAAGGCGCCGTTGATGAAGTGGCCGAATTCACCCTTGTGACGCGCCAGCCACTGGCGGGCTTCCGTGTCGGCTTCCGGTGCTGGACCATAGGACATTTCGTCAAAATACCTTGCGACGGTCATCGGGATCATCCAATCGGGTGTCGGTTGAGGGCCGAGTAGGCGCCGGTCACGTGATGCTCTAGCTGGCGCTCGATATCGGCGAGCAGGCTCGATGCGCCGATGCGGAAGAGATCAGGCTCGAGCCATTCGCGGCCGAGTTCGTCCTTCATCAGGAACTGGTAGTTCAGGATGTCCTTGGCGGCCGAAATGCCACCGGCAGGCTTGTAGCCGACCTTGAGGCCAGTCTGCTCCTGATAGGCGCGGATCATGCGCAGCATGACGAGCGTCACCAGAAGCGTGGCATTGACGCCTTCCTTGCCGGTCGACGTCTTGATGAAATCGGCACCGGCCATCATGCAGACGAGCGACGCGCGCGCGACATTGCGCAGCGTCTTCAGGTCGCCGGTGGCAAGGATCGCCTTCACATGGGCATCGCCGCAGGCGGCGCGGAAATCGCGCATCTCGTCGTAAAGCGCCTGCCAGTTGCCGGTGAGCACATGCTCGCGGGTGATGACGATATCGATTTCCTTGGCGCCATCGGCGACCGAGGCTTCGATCTCGCGCAATTTCACGTCATGCGGGATGAGGCCGGCCGGAAATCCCGTGGAGACGGCGGCAACCGGAATGCCGGAGCCGTCAAGCGCCTCGACAGCGGTCGAAACGAAACGGTGATAGACGCAGATGGCACCCGTCGTGATGCCGCGGGCGCCCATGCCGAGCGCATCGAGAATATCCTGGCGCACGGGCTGGCGCGCCTTGGCGCAGAGGCGCTTGACGCGCTCGGTCGTATCGTCGCCGTTGAGCGTCGTCAGATCGATGCAGGTTACGGCTTTCAGCAGCCAGGCCGCCTGCGCATCCTTCTTCACCGTCCGGCGACCGGGAAGCGTCGCCACGCGACGCTCGGCAGCCGACAGGTTCACGCGCTGGTCCAGCACCCAGCCGAGGTCGAGATCGATGCCGTTGTTGCGTGGCCAGTTGTGGCCTGCCGCCGGCGAATGCGCGGCTTTCGTCGCGCCAGTTTTCACAGCTAGGTCTTCCAAGCGATGGCTCCTTGAACTCCCTGTCACGGCACAACTCTACACCCAGGGCGCAGCCGTGGAGATCGTCAATTTTGTTATTTTTCTACCGATTTTTTGTGACTATTCCATCAAATATTGAGGGTGTCAAGCGAAGCGTGCGGATTTTGACGAATTCGTAATATTTTTGATCGGCCCGCGATTACTGCGCCGGCACCAGGGTTTCGCCTTCTTCGGTAATGACAGAGCGAAAGACATGAAGAGGCGCGAAAAAGGCCGGTTTCAGCTTGCCGATCTTGCTCAGGTCAATGACAAGATGGCTCTCACGCGCCAGCGAGATCACCTTCTGCTTCACCGACACCTCATGGAAATGCACGCAGGTGGCTCCACGGCCCGGATCGACACCGGCTGCCGAAAGGAACGCAACGTTGATGCCGAGCGAATCGAGCGTCTCCAGCCCGGAATTGCCGGAAAAGGATGCTGACGAGGGGTGATAGACGCCACCGAGCATGACGATCCGGACATTGGGCTTGTGCGTCAGCTTCTCCGCTACATTGAGCGAATAACACACTGCCGTGATTGAATAATTTTCCGGAATAAGGTCGACGAGGTATTCGAGCGTGGTACCGCAATCAATGAAGATTGTCTCATCCGGACGAATGTGGCGGGCGGCGTGGATACAAGCCTCGCGCTTGGCGGCTGCATGGCTGTCGGCTTCGCGCGCGAGCTCATAGGGTGCATCGGATTCAATTTCGCCTGCCGGTACGATGTGCCCTCCAAGAAAGGCAAACTGGCCCGGATTGTCCGCAACGTCACGGCGGACCGTCATTTCCGAGACGCCAAGCAGGGCTGCGGCGTCGCGCAGATGCAGCACCCTGCGCCCGGAAAGTGCGTCTGCGAGCTGAATGATACGGGCGGTTTTGCGACTGACCATGGTTTTTTCCGTGTCCGGATCGGTTTCGCTGTCCTTGCAACCCCGAACAGCTTTTGTGAAATTTATCACAAAAATGCGCCGGCGAGCAAGGGGGCTCACATCGGCTGAGAAATGACTGAATGGGAGAGAAGCCATTGCCACGAAGCAAGACGGCGGGCTCGTGGCCCGCCGTCGAAAACAATTGCACTGACCGCTCCGCGGCCGGAAAGCGACACGTATCAACCGGCAATTGGCGCGGTTCGCTCCGCCAGCCAGGCCAGGGTTTCGCTGTCGAGCAGATCGTCTACCTCCCGCACAACACGCCGGTGATAGTCGTCGATCCACTGCCGCTCGGCTTGCGTCAGCAGACCGACCTCGGCCAGCCGCATGTCGATCGGAACCAGCGTCAGGCTGCGGAAACTCAAGAAGCCGTCGCCGTCGTCCACCACCTCCACCTGGTTCTCGATGCGGATGCCATAGGCCCCGGCCTTGTAGTAGCCGGGCTCAATCGTCGTCACCATGCCCGGCTTCAGCTCGATCTCGTTGACACGGCGATCAAAGCGCTGTGGCTGTTCATGGACAGAGAGGAAATGGCCGACGCCGTGACCGGTGCCGTGATCATAGTCGAGCCCGAGATCCCAGAGCGGGCGGCGAGCGAAAGCGTCGAGCTGGTGGCCGTAGCTTCCCTTAGGGAACTTCAGCGTCACCATCGAGATCAGCCCCTTCAGCACCGCCGTATAGGCCCGCCTGATCTCATCGCTGATCGGACCGATCGCCGTCGTGCGGGTCGCATCGGTGGTGCCGGTCAGATATTGTCCACCACTGTCGAGCAGATAGACGCCACCCTTGCGGATCAGGCCATTGCTCTTCTCGGTCGCCGCGTAATGGCACATCGCCGCGTGACCGTCGGCAGCCGAGATCGACCGGAAGCTCGGCTCGACAAAACTCTCGTCCATCTGCCGATAGCCAAGAATACGCTCTTCTGCCTCCAGTTCGCTCACCGGCCAGCCGCCCGCATCCCGTTCGGCGGCATTCTGTTCAAGCCAGGCGAAAAAACGAATCCAGGCGGCACCGTCGAGACGGTGGCAATCACGGAAGCCGGTGAGCTCGGTGGCGTTCTTGTGCATCTTGGCAAGCGTGATGGGGCTGCGCGCCAGCTGCACGGTCCCTCCTGAGGCCCGTGTCGCATGGGCGGTGGCAGAAGGAGCGAAGCCCGGATCGATCAGTGCCGTGCGCCCCGCCGTCATTGCCTTGACGCGGGAGAGCAGCTGGCCGGGTTCGGCGATCGCGACATCGTCGAGTTCGAACTCCGACAGGTCGTTCGGCAGCTTGCGATGATCCACCAGCCATTCGGTCTGGCCGTTGCGGTCGAAGATCAGGAAGGATTGCGGCATCGGATTGAAGGCAACGTCGCGACCGCGAACATTGAGGAACCAGGCGATGTTATCAGGCTGCGCTTCGACGAGCACGTCGGCCCCCTGCTCCGCCAGCATGGCTGCGATCCGGCGCTTCTTGTCGGCGACGCTTTCGCCGGAATAGGCGACGGGAAAGGGCATGATCTTGCCAAGCGGTTTTTCCGGCTGGTCCGTCCAGATCGCATCGACAAAGTCTTCGTCAACAGGCGTCCAGACGCCGCCCGCAGCCTCGACCGACTGGCCGCAGTCCGCGTCCCAGGTGGAGGGCAAAAGCATGGCGTTGAAGCCGATGCGCTCGCCCTTGCGCAGATTGTTGCGCAGCCACTCTTTCAGCGGCGCATCATAAAAGTGCTCGATCGTGAAGGTCTCCAGAGCCACCTCGTCTCGCACCTGCACCTGGTAGCGGCCATCGACGAAAATCGCGGCACGGTCGCGCATGACGATTGCGACCCCGGCCGAGCCGGTGAAGCCAGTGACGAAGGCCAGCCGATTGTCGTGCGGGGCGCAGTACTCGCCCTGATGCTCGTCAAACCGCGGCACCACGTAGCCATCGAGGCCGGTCTCGGCGAGCTTGCGGCGCAAGGCGCCGATCCGGCCGGAGATATCCGGCTTCGCTGTCTGTGTCATAACATCTTTCCTGTTTTGAGAATGATCAGTCGCTGGCGATGGTCTCGGCGAAATGGCAGGCAGTCATGCCGGCACCGACTGGACGGAGCACGGGCTTTTCGCGGCGGCAAAGTTCGCTTGCGTGTGGGCAACGCACGTGGAACGGACAGCCGGGCGGAATGGCGAGCGGGCTCGGCAATTCGCCGGAAAGTGCCGGAGCGCGGTTTCGTGCACCCGGATCGAGCGACGGTGCAGCCGCCAGCAAACCCTTGGAATAGGGATGCATCGGTTTCGAAAAAAGCGCCTCCGACGGACCGATCTCGACGATCGCGCCGAGATATATGACGGCGACGCGGTGCGAGACGTGGCGCACGAGGCGCAGGTCATGGGCGACGAACAGCACCGTCAGCCCCAGCTCGTCCTGAAGCTCGATCAGCAGATTGACGACCTGCGCCTGGACCGACACATCCAGCGCCGAGACCAGTTCGTCGGCGACGAGGCAGGTCGGCTCCAGCGACAGCGCCCGAGCGATGCCGATCCGTTGGCGCTGCCCGCCTGAGAACTCGTGCGGATACTTGTCGGCCGCCCCCTCGGGAAGCCTGACGAGATCGAGCAACTCGTCGACACGCCGGTCGATCGCGGCTCCCTCGCGCATGCGATGCACCGATATCGCCTCGCGCAGCGTGTCGCGCACGGTCATGCGCGGATTGAGGGAGGTATAGGGGTCCTGGAACATCATCTGGACGCGGCGATTGTAGGCGCGCCGCCGCGCGCCCTTAAGGCCGACGACACTTTCGCCTTCGAACAGGATGTCGCCTGCGGTCGGCCGGTGCAGCCCGGCGATCAGTCGCGCCAGCGTGGACTTGCCGCAGCCGGATTCGCCGACGATGCCCAGCGTCTCGCTCGGCATCACATCGAGGTCGACGTCATTGACCGCGGAAACGATCTGATGCGGACGTCGGGCCAGCGTATCTGAGAGCGAGCGCCGCTTTTCGAAGCGCATGGAAAGCGCGCGAAGCGAGAGCAACGGCGTGGGGTCTGCTTGCGTGAGCATAGTCATTGCGCCGCCTCCCGCGGGCCGAAATGCACTTGGGCATCCCGTAGATGGTGACAGGCGACCTGTCGCAGCGCGCCGACGCTCTGAAGCCCTGGCCGAACATCAGGACATTCGCTTCCAGCCACGGGACAGCGCGCACTGAAGGCGCAGCCGGGCGGAAGCGCATTCAGGGCCGGCGGTGCGCCGGGGATCGAATAGAGCGGCGTTCTCGGCGCAACGTCACGAGGGATCGAGCGCAGCAACCCCAGCGAATAGGGATGGCGCGCATCGGCGATCACATCGGCCGTCTGCCCGATTTCGCAGAGCCGTCCGCCATACATGACGGCGACGCGGTCACAGGTTTCAGCCACCACACCCATGTCGTGGGTGACGAGGATCATGGCCATGCCGAGATCGCGGCTGAGCTGCTGGATCAGCCGCAGGATCTGGTCCTGGATGGTGACGTCGAGCGCCGTGGTCGGCTCGTCGGCCAAAAGCAGTTTCGGATTGGAAGCAAGCGCAATTGCAATCATTACCCGCTGCCGCATGCCGCCGGAGAACTCGTGCGGGAAATTGTCGAGACGATTGCGGGCCGCAGGAATGCCAACCAGTTCAAGAAGCTCGATCGCCCGCGCCTTCCTCTGCTTGGCGTCGAGGTCCGTGTGCGCGACCAGGTTCTCGGAGATCTGCAGGCCGACCGTCAGCAGTGGATTGAGCGACGACATCGGCTCCTGGAAGATCATCGCAATTTCCCGGCCGCGAATCCGCCGGAGCTGCGCCTCGGAGAGCGCGACGAGGTCCTGGCCATTCCAGAGGATTTCACCTGCGACGCGTCCGCGCGGCCTGACTATGCCAAGGATCGAGCGCAGCGTGATGCTCTTGCCGGAGCCGGACTCGCCAACGAGGCCGAGAATCTCGCCTTGTCCCACCTGGAACGAAACGTCGTCGACTGCAACGAGCGGCCGCTCGCGCGAGCCGAACTCGGTGCGCAGATGCCTAACGTCGAGTACGACGGATTTTGTCTGTGTTGCCATATCAGCGTCCCTTCGGCCGCAGCAGATCGGCAAGGGCATCGCCGACGAGGCTGAAACCGAGCCCGGTCAGGACGATGGCGATGCCCGGCATCAGGCTCATCCACCAGGCCGTCATCAGGAAATTGCGGCCCTCGGCGATCAGCACGCCCCATTCGGCTGCCGGCGGCTGGGCGCCGAGGCCGAGATAGCCGAGCGACGAGCCGAGCAGGATGGCGAGCGCCATGTCGGTCATCCAGTAGACGATGATCGGCGAGATCGCGTTCGGAAGCAGATGGCGGAAGATGATGCGGCGATCGGAATAACCGAGCACCCGGCCGGCGGCGGCGTAATCATTGGCCCTCTGCGCCATGATTTCGGCACGGGTCAGCCGGGCGTAGTAGACCCAGTTCACTGCGGTGATCGCCACATACATGTTGACGAGGCCAGGCCCGAGCACCGCCACGATGGCGATCACCAGCACCAGGAAGGGAAAGGTGATGATGGCATCGACGCAGCGGCCGAAGATCACGTCGGCGATGCCGCCGTAATAGCCGACAAAGGCGCCGACGGTGAGGCCGATCAAAAGCGCGAAAATCGTCGCGAAGAAGGCCATCTGCATGTCGACACGATAGGCCCAGATTACCCGAGAAAGCACATCGCGACCGAAATTGTCGGTGCCGAACGGATGGGCGAGGCTCGGCCCCTGCTGCATCGCCTGCAGGTCGAAGGCGAGCGGGTCATAGGGGGCGAAGACCTCAGGAAACAGTGCGAGTGCCAGAGACAGCCCAAGGATGGCGATGCCGACGACGAAGGATGGGCGGGCAAAGGCACGCGCCAGAAAGGCGGCGGCCCGTCCCCGCGTCCTTGAATGGGATTGCGTGATGGCGCTCATGATTGGCGAAGCCTCGGATCGAGCCAGGACTGCACGACATCCGTCAACAGGAAGACGACGGAGACGAGCACGGCGAAGGTGAGCGTCAGCCCCTGGATCAGCGGATAGTCACGGGCAAAAATCGCCTCGAGCATCAACCGGCCGACGCCTGGAATGGCAAAGACAGTCTCGGTCACCAGCGTGCCGCTCATCAGGTTGCCGATCGAAAGCCCCAGCAGCGTCACCGTAGAGACGAGCGCGTTGCGCAGCACGTGGCGGGTCATGATGATGCGTGGCGAAAGGCCTTTGGCCCGCGCGAATTGCACATAGTCGGCGTCGAGCACCTCGATCAGCGAGGCGCGCAGATTGCGCAGGATGATCGCCGACGTGTAGAGCGCGACGCTCAGTGCCGGCAGGATCAGGTGGTAGAGATTGGCAAGAAAGGTCTTGCCGTAACCGCCGACCGGGAACCAGCGCAGCTGCGCCGCAAGCACCGTCAAGAGCAGGAGCCCGATGTAGAAGACCGGCATCGAAAGTCCGACCTGGAAGATGCTGCGGATGGCGACATCGACGGGGCTGTTGACTCGCGACGCCGCAACGAACGCAAGCGGTCCGGCGAGAAGAATGGCGAGCACCACCGAGTAGAGCGCGAGGTAAATCGTTGTCGGCAGGCGACTAAGGATAATCTCCGTCACCGGCGCCTTCAGCATGATCGATCGGCCGAGATCACCCGTCAGCGTGTTCTTGACGAAGACGAGGAACTGCACCGGCAGGGGCTGATCCAGACCGAGATTGTGCCGGATCTGCTCAAGCTGGGCATCGGTCGCCTTGGCCTCGGCCATGGCGATAGCCGGATCGCCCGGCAAAAGGCGTACGAGCAGAAAGATGAAGATCATCACCAACAGAAACGTCGGGATGATCTGCAGCAGCCGTGCCACGAGATAGGAAAGTGAGGGCATGGATCCAACCTTCAGCCGGATGACGCGCGGCGAACCGCGGAGCATCCGGGAGCGTTGCGTTATCAGTCGGCGCGCCAGGCTTCAGAGAAGTCGTTGGCACCGAGCGGCGTCTGCACATAGCCTTCGATCGACTTCGAGACGGCGACGGCGAACGGCGTCTCGAACAGGAAGAGCAACGGTGCTTCCGTCGCGTAGATCTCCTGCATCCGCTTGTATTCGCCCTTGCGCTTGGCCGGATCGGTTTCGATGTTCGAAGCTTCGAACAGCGTGTTGAACTCCTGATTGTTCCAGCCGGTGCCGACGGCCTGGCGCTGCTTGTAGTAGCCGAGCCAACCGGTTACCTGCGCCGGGTCGTTGACGTCGTTTGCCCAGCCGTAGGTGTGGATGTCGAAGTCGCCGGAGCGGTTCTTCTCGCCGCGGGTCGGGTTATCGACCTGTTCGACCTTCAGGTTGACACCGAGCGGCGCCCACATCTGCTGAAGTGCCGTGAACAGCGTCGCGTCGTCGGCGCTGCCGGCAAGCGTCGTGAGTTTCACCTCGAAGCCGCCACTGAGACCGGCATCGGCAAGCAGTTGCTTCGCCTTTTCCGGATCATAGGGGTAAAGCGGCTCCGGGCCGTAATGAAGCTGCGTCGCTGCCGACATCAGCGAGGTCATCGGCTTGCCGGTGTCGAAGGTGACGAGCTTGATCAGCACGGTCTTGTCGGTCGCATAGTTCAGCGCCTGGCGTACCCTGACGTCGGCGAGCGGGTTCTTCGAACCGTCCTTCTTCGCCTCGCGGGTGTTGATCGGCGCGTAGACGATGCGGGTCGACGGGAAGAGCTCCATCTTCAGATTCGGGTCAGCGCCGAGTTCGCCGACGCGCGCAAAGGGAATGAACTCGGCCGCGTCGACCTCGCCCGCCTGAAGCTTGAGGATACGAGTGGCGTCATCGGGAATGACGAGGAACTCTACCCGGTCGAGATAGGGCAACGCTTTGCCGTCCGCGCCCTGGCGCCAATAGTTCGGGTTGCGCTCGAAGCTCATGCTCGAACCCTGAACGTGGCTCTTCATGACAAAAGGACCTGATGTCACCGGACCGGCGGCGAAGAAGGCGCGCGCCTTCTCCTGGTCCGTCGCACCGGCCGCCTTTTCAAAAGCCGCCTTCGGCATGATGCCGGTGTTGAAGGTCGCAAGGATCGAGATGATCGTCGGGTCGGGATTCTTGAGCGACACGGTGATCTTGTTGCCGTCGGCGGTCACCTTGTCGACCGCGCCGAGCAAGCCGGCCCAGGGGCCGAGATTGGCGTCGCGGGCGCGATCGAGCGAGAAGACGACGTCAGCGCCGGTCAGATCCGAGCCGTCGGAGAACTTCAGGCCGCTTCTGAGCGTCAGGGTGATGGTCTTGCCGTCTGCGGAGACCTCATGGGCTTCGGCAAGACCCGGTACGATCGAGCCGTCAGGCCCGTTTCGCAGCAGCGTTTCGTAGAGGCCATTCACCATCCAGAGGTCCGGATTGCGGTCGGCATAGACGGGGTCGATGACGGTCGAGTCGTCATAACGCGCAAATGTCATTGCGCCGCCGCGCTCGATCGCAAATGCCGAGGTGGCTGCAAGCAACCCGAGCGTCGCTCCGAGCATAATTGGCAATATACGTTTCATCTCACTCCTCCTTTTTGACCGAAGCCAGCATCGATCGCGCGCTCAACACGTCAGTTTGGATATTGGATCCAATTTTTCTTAGTGTTTTTGGACGCCGACGGATTGCCGCGAAGACGTTCTTGTAGTTCCCCTTTTCAAGAAGGCCGGCATCCGATCTGATCGCTTGCCCAACCAACTTTAGCTGGACTAAAGTACATCGATAGACGTGAGTCAAGCGGAAAGAAAATCATGCCCCTGAAGATCGAAGAGGCGCCAGAAGCAGCCGGCAGCGCCACCCTCCCCGAAGCCTCGACGCCCGCCTCGCTTGGGCAGATGCTCAGGGCGCGCCGCAAGGAAATCGGCAAGACCATGAAGGACGTGGCACGCGAAGCCGGCCTTACGGAGGGCTTCATCAGCCAGATCGAGCGCGGCATCTCCACTCCGTCGCTGATCTCGCTTTACAATGTGGCCAATGCGCTCGGCACCAGCGTCGACACCTTCCTGTCGCAGCCGCCGCAGCACGGCCATTCCATGGTGTCGCATGCCGGCGAACGGCCCGGCTACAATGTCGAGACCAAGGAACGCGTCTACGAACTGATCGAGCGCGGCTTTCCGGGCGCTGCCCTCAACGGCTGCATCACGCATATGCCGCAGGGCTATGCGTCTGAGCTCACCAGTCACGAAGGCGAGGATTTCCTCTACCTGATAGAAGGCGAGATGCTCTACGAGATCGACGGCAAGGAATATCTCTTGAAGGCCGGCGACACGCTGCACTTTCCAGCGTCATTGCCCCACCGCGCCCGCAATGTCGGCGCGGGGCCGGCCCGCGAGCTCTGGGTCGGCACGACCAGGATCATAAAAGAAGACTGACCGGTCAGAGTGGCCGAAAGGCGGGCTGCAAGAGGCAGCCCGCTTCGTTTTGCCTTACTGCTTGCGCGGCCAGGTATCGGCAAGACGGTAGCCGGCCGGCCATGGATCCGCCGGATCGAGCATCACTTGATGGGTTCCGGTGATCCAGGCGCGGCCCGAAATCTCGGGAACGATCGCCGGGCGGCCACCAACCGTCGCTTCGGCGACGATGCGGCAATCAAACGTCGAATCGATGATGGAATGGCCGCTGAAGCGTTGCCCGACCTTCATCACGCCGCGCGCATGCAGCACAGCCATACGCGCCGAGCAACCGGTGCCGGTCGGCGACCGATCGAGCTTGGCAGGCTGGATGACGACAGTGTTGCGGCCATGCAGGACGCCGTCCTTCTCCTCAACCGGCAGTGTGAGCTGGCAGAAGGAGATGTGGTTCCATTCCGGGTTTTCCGGATGGGTGAAACCAAGCTGTTCATTCGCCGCACGGGTGATCTTGATGCCGGTTTCGGCCAGTTCTCGCGCTTCGTCCGGCGTCACGGAAAAGCCGAGTGCACGCGCATCGGTGATGACGAAGCTGTCGCCGCCATAGGCAGTGTCCACGGTCAGCGTGCCGAGGCCTTCAACTTCGAGTTTGGCGTCCAGCTTGTCGGCGAAGGACGGAACGTTGGTAACGGCAATGCGCTCGGCCTTGCCGTTGCGGCACTGAGCGACGACGTTCACCAGCCCGCCCGGCGCTTCCAGCACCATGCGCGTTTCCGGCTCCTGCATCGGCACGATGCCGCTGTCGAGCAGCACGGTCGAAACGCAGATCGAGTTGGACCCGGACATCGGCGGCGTATCCTCGGGCTCCATGATGATGAAGCCCATGGTCGCGCGTGGATCCTTCGGCGGCACCAGCAGGTTGATGTGGCGGAAGACGCCACCGCGCGGCTCGTTGAGCACGAAATTGCGCAGCGTCTGGTCTTCGGCGATGAAGCGACGCTGCTCCCAGAGCGTATTGCCCGGCGGCGGCGCGACGCCGCCGACGATGACGTCGCCGACTTCACCCTCCGCGTGGCACGAAACGATGTGGACGATCTTGCTGCTGCGCATGCCTCTTCTCCTTCCGGGCGGCGGACAATGCCAGCCGCGTTCCTGTCATGCATTCCGATCTTCCGGCAGCAAGAGTGTGAACACGCCTGCGGCTGTTGGAAAGGACTCATAGAAAAATTGGATCCAATATACAATCTGAAATATTCAAAATCCCAACCGAGACAAATGGGGGATCTTGTTGCCCGGCATCCGGATTGCACCTATGACCGTTGATCAACAGCGCCAGCACACTCGGAATCGCCGAGGGCGCCCGTTTGGCCAGCAGGATTGAACACGATGAAACTCGATGCCGTCGATGTCAGGCAAGCGGCCTCAGCCGCCGATATCGTCTATGAAGCCCTGCGCAAGGCGATCATCGAAGGTGATCTCGCCGAGGGCGAGAACCTACGGCAGGACCATATCGCCCAGATGTTCAATACCAGCCGCATTCCGGTGCGCGAGGCGCTTTCGCGACTGGAGCAACACGGCCTGATCACCACCGAGCGCTACAAGGGCGCGGTCGTCGCCGGACTTTCGATCGAGGAAATCGAGGAGATTTTCGAGTTCCGCGCGCTCATCGAGGCGGAAGTCATTCGCCTCGCCGTGCCCAATCTCGACCGTCGCACGCTCGAGCTTGCACGCCAGCATTGCGAGGAGTTCGAGCGCGAGGAGAATGCGGATCGCTGGGGCGAGATCAACCGCAACTTCCACTACAGCCTCTACGAAGCCGCGCGGCGTCCCTATTATCTTCAGATCGTCCGCGCCTCGCTCGACCGTATCGATCGCTACCTTCGGGCGCAGTTGACGCTCACGTCAGGCGTTGCCCGGGCGCGTCGCGAGCACAAGGCTATCCTGGATGCCTGTATGGCACGCGACGCCGAACGGGCCTGTGCATTGACGCGCGACCACATCCTTGATGCTGGTCGCTCCTTGACCATCTTCCTCAGAGAACAAAGAGGCTAGCGGCGCGGCTTTCCCCTCGCTTTGATCAACCGTCACAATAGTTTGATTTACATATCGTTTTATCTTGTTTCATTCCGGATCGTTGTTTCACTCTTTGCATCAGGACTCCCGCTGAAATTGCGCCACACGTTGACCTCTCCTCGGTTGACAAGCGACTTGGAAGCCTGAAAAGTGAAGCCCCTATCGAGACCGGCAGCGTTGGGAGGACTTGATGTCTGTGCGCGCGTTTTTCGGCCTTTTCACCGTTCTTTTGTCTCTTTTGACCGCCGGAAGTCCCGCCGTTGCGCAGGAAAGCGGCCGGCAGGTCGAGATTACGAAGGATGGCGACTATTTCGGTTTCGATCTCCGGACCGAGCAGAACGTCTCGCTCGACGAATGCCAGCAGACCTGTATCGCGGACCAGTCCTGCCGCGCCTTCACCTACAATCCCAAGGTGAAGTGGTGCTTCCTCAAGTCCGACTATAACCAGCTGAATTCCTTCCCCGGCGCGATCGCCGGCAAGATCGTGCAGCCGCAGGCCGCCGAAGCCGACATCGGCGCGCCGCCGCGCCTGAGATTCCTGTCGGACCAGATCCTGCAGGACGCCCGCAACACCAAGGCCAATCTCGCCCTTGCCGACGACCAGCAGGGAATGGGCATCAATACGCTCCTCGACATGGCGCGCGGCCAGGCCGGTATGGGCAATATCGAAAATGCGCTGAAGGCCTTCCAGGGCGCCCTGGCGATCACGCCCGACGACGCCGAGCTTTGGCTCGAAGCGGCCCGCACGGCAAACCGCATCACCAACAATTCGGCCGTGTCGATGCAAGCCGCGATCGCCGCGATCAATGGCTACGAGCTGACCCGCACGACCGAGAGCCGCGCCCATGCGCTTGCCGTCATGGCAAAATCGCTTGAAGGCGCTGAAAACTACCGCGCCGCGCTGGACGCCTACAAGGCGAGCCTGGAACTGGTGAAGGCGAAATCGGTCGAGGCCGCCTATCTCGATCTCAAGCAGCGGAAGGGCTTCCGCGTCGTCGAACATACGATCGATTCCGACGCCGCGACGCCGCGCGCCTGCGTGCAGTTCTCCGAACAGCTTTTGAAGAGCGGCGCCGATTACGCCTCCTTCGTCACCGTCAATGGCGCCGCGCCCAAGGCGCTCGAAGCCAAGGGCGACCAGATCTGCGTTGAGGGTCTTTCGCATGGCGAGCGTTACAAGCTGACGCTTCGCACCGGCCTGCCCTCCACCGTCGACGAAGTGCTCGAAGCGCCCGTTACGCTCGACATCTATGTCGCGGACCGCGCCCAGATGGTGCGCTTCACCGGCGACAGCTTTGTGCTGCCCTCGACCGCGCGCCGCGGCATCCCGATCGTGTCGGTCAACATCGACAGCGCCAAGCTCAAACTCTACCGCGTCGGCGACCGCAGCATCGCCCAGGTACTGCAGAGCTCGCAGTTCCTGACACAGCTCGACGGCTACAGCGCCCAGCGCATCGAGGACGAGAGCGGCGAACTCGTCTGGCAGGGCACGATCGACATCGAGCGTGACGTCAACAAGGAGGTCGTCACCAGCTTCCCGGTTGACGAGGCGCTGCCGCAGCGCAAGCCCGGCGTCTATGTGCTGACTGCCGCTCCGACCACCGGCATCAGCCAGGAGTGGGACGCCCGCGCGACGCAATGGTTCGTCGTCTCCGATATCGGCATTTCGACCTATGCCGGCACCGACGGGCTGAACGTCTTCGTACGCTCGCTCGCCTCCGCTGAGCCGATCGAAGGTGTCGAACTGCAACTCGTCGCCAAGAACAACGAGATCCTCGGCACGGCGACCAGCGACGGCGATGGCCGCATCACTTTCACGGCGGGTCTTATCCGCGGCACGGCGGGACTTACGCCCGCGGTCATCACCGCGAAGAAAGGCGACGACGACTACGTCTTCCTCGACATGAGCCGTGCCGGCTTCGACCTTTCAGACCGTGGCGTTACCGGCCGCGCGGCCCCCGGCGCCATCGATGTGCTCGCCTGGACCGAGCGCGGCATCTACCGTGCCGGCGAAACGGTGCATGCCGCAGCCCTTGCCCGCGACGTCGACGGCATGGCGATCGAGAACCTGCCGCTGACTTTCGTCTTCCTGCGCCCCGATGGTGTCGAGTACCGCCGCATGACCAGCGCCGGCGGCAAGCTTGGCGGCCATACGCTGGACCTCGACGTTCAGGCGAACGCCATGCGCGGCACCTGGACGATGCAGATCTTCACCGATCCGAAATCCCCGGCGATCGGCGAGAAGCAGTTCCTCGTCGATGACTTCGTGCCTGATCGCACCGAGTTCGACCTGACCAGCGACGCCAAGGAAATCGCCGTCGGCGAGACGGCGAGCGTGGCGGTCGACGGGCGCTATCTCTATGGCGCACCGGCTGCCGGCCTCGAGCTCGAAGGCGAAGTGACGATCAAGCCGACGCGCGAAAGCGCGGCCTTCAAGGGCTACTCCTTCGGCCTTGCCGATGAGGAGACCAGCGAAGACACCCGCCTGCCGCTCGAGGAACTTTCCCCGCTCGACGAGGAGGGCAAATCCAGCTTCGACGTCCTGCTCGATGAAGTCCCCTCGACCACGCAGTTGCTCGACGCCACGGTCACCGTCCGCATGCGGGAGGCCGGCGGTCGCGCCGTCGAGCGCTCGCTGAAACTGCCGGTGCGCGCCGAGGGCCCGATGCTCGGCATCAAGCCGGAATTCGAAGGTGAACTCGCAGAAAATTCCGTCGGCAAGTTCCGCGTCATCGCCGTCGATCCGGCCGGTGCGAAGATCGCGATGCCCGGGGCATTGTGGAAACTCATCAGCGTCGAGCGGAACTATCACTGGTACCGTGACGGCAGCGCCTGGAAGTACGAACCTGTCGTTACCACCAAGCAGGTGGCCAATGGCAGCGTCGACCTGACGGAAGACGGCGGCGAGATCTCCGTGCCCGTTGGTTGGGGGCGCTATCGCCTGGAGGTCGAGACCGCCTCGATCGACGGTCCGACCTCCAGCGTAGAATTCGACGCCGGCTGGTATGTCGCTGCGACCTCCACCGAAACGCCCGATGGCCTGGAGATCGCGCTCGACAAGGAGAAATACGCGGTCGGCGACACGGCCAAGCTCAAGGTCTCGCCGCGCTTTGCCGGCGAACTGCTGGTCACCGTTGGCACCGAGAACCTGATCGCGACGCAGACGGCATCGATTGCCGCGGAGGGCGGCGAAGTCGAACTTCCGGTCACCGAAGCCTGGGGTGCCGGCGCCTATGTCACCGCGACGCTGTACCGACCGGGCGATGCCCAGGAAAGCCGCATGCCAATGCGCTCGATCGGCATCAAGTGGCTCTCCGTCGACCCGGCCGAGCGCAAGCTTGCCGTCACGCTCGACGCACCGGAAAAAATGGAGCCACGCCGACCGCTCGATATCAGCCTTCAGGTCGCCGGTGCCGGCGCCAACGAGGAAGCCTATGTGACGCTTGCTGCCGTCGACGTCGGCATTCTCAATCTCACCCGCTACGAGGCGCCGGATCCGGAAGCCTGGTATTTCGGTCAAAGGCAGCTCGGCCTTGAGATCCGGGACCTCTATGGTCGCCTGATCGATGGTTCGCTGGGCGCGACCGGTCGCTTGCGCACCGGTGGCGACGGCGGACAGGTGGCGCTGCAGGGTAGCCCTCCCACGGAAAAGCTGGTCGCCTTCTTTGAAGGACCGGTGCAGCTTGACGGTGACGGCAAGGCTGCCGTCAGCTTCGATATCCCTCAATTCAACGGAACGGCGCGGCTGATGGCTGTTGCCTGGACGAAATCCGGCGTCGGCCATGCGACCCGCGACGTGGTGATCCGTGATCCGGTTGTCGTCACCGCCAGCCTGCCTCGGTTCCTGGCGCCCGGAGACCGGTCGGAATTGAGGCTCGACATCGCCAATACCGACGCGCCAGCCGGCGACTACCAGATACATGTGTCGACCAGCGGACCGGCAACCGTCGAACAGCCGGGCACAGGCAATACGATAACGCTGGAACAAGGCGGCCGCTCCTCCATCACCTTGCCGGTGGTCGGGCAGTATCCCGGCAACGGCACCGTCACGGTGGCGCTCACCGGCGCCAACGGCCTCTCGCTGGAACAATCGCTCGACATGCTCGTGCGTCCGTCAACCCTGCCGGTGACGCAGCGGCAGGTGGTCTCGATCGCGCCGGGAAGCAGCCTCACGGTCGACGGACAATTGCTCGCCGACAGCATCCTGCAGGGCGCATCGCTCAACCTCAGCGTCACCCGCTCGGCCGCCTTCGATATGCCGGCGCTGCTGATGACGCTCGATCGTTATCCCTATGGCTGCGCCGAACAAACGACGAGTCGGGCGATGCCGCTGCTCTACCTGAGCGAACTTGCCAAACAGTCGGGCCTTGCAGACGACGAGGGCGTGAAGGCACGTGTGCAGGAGGCGATCTATCGCGTACTCTCCTACCAGTCGTCATCCGGCAGCTTCGGCCTCTGGGGGCCGGGTTATGGCGACCTCTGGCTTGATGCCTATGTCACCGACTTCCTGACCCGCGCCCGCGAACAGAAGTACGACGTGCCGGAGGCCGCGATGGTCCAGGCACTCGAAAACCTGCAAAATGGCGTCGGCTACGATACCAACGTGAAGGATCGCGGCAACGAGATCGCCTACGGGCTTTACGTGCTTGCCCGCAACCGCAAGGCCGCGATCAACGATTTGCGCTACTACGCAAACACCGTCATCGACGACTTCCCGACGCCGCTCGCCAAGGCGCACATCGCCGCAGCGCTGGCACTCTATGGCGACGCGCAAGGGTCACAGGACACCTTTGCCAAGGCGGCGAACATGTCGACCGGCCTCGTCAATGTCAGCCTGTCACGCTCTGACTACGGCTCGTCGCTGCGCGACAACGCGGCGGTGCTGGCGCTCGCGGCCGAAAGCCGTCCGGTCCCGCCGATCGTTCCGGAGCTGTCAAAGATCGTCGCGCGCGAATGGGAGCAGAAGACCTACACCAGCACCCAGGAACAGGCCTGGATGCTGCTGGCCGCCCGCGCCATCCAGAACGGCGACGAAGACATGGCTCTCGAGGTCAATGGCGCATCGAAGACTGGCAGCTACGCCGCCCAGATGACCGGCGACGCGCTCATGACCCATCCGGTCGTGATCCGCAACCAGGGCGCCGATCCGGTCTCGGCCGTCGTCACCACGGTCGCGGCACCCGCCCAGCCGCTTTCGGCCGGCGGCGACGGTTTCACCATTGAGCGCACCTACTACACACTCGACGGCGCCGAGGCGAACGTCATGGAAGCGCGACAGAACGAGCGCTATGTCGTCGTGCTGAAGGTGACGGAAGCCAACGACTGGCCGTCGCGCGTGCTGGTCACCGACCTCTTGCCGGCCGGCTTCCAGATCGACAATCCGAGCCTCGTCGACAGCGCCCAGCTCAGCAACTTCGAGTGGCTCGGCGAAATCACCGCGACGCATACGGAGTTCCGCAACGACCGCTTCGTTGCGGCGCTGGACCGCAGCACCGGTGCCGGACGCGAAGTCACGCTCGCCTATGTGGTGCGTGCCGTGACCCCGGGCGTCTACGACCATCCGGCCGCCACGGTCGAGGACATGTACCGGCCGCAGCTTTCGGCCCGCACTGCCACCGGGCGCATGGAGGTTCTGGCGGCACAATAGGCACGACCATGTCGTTAGGGCGCAAACTGCTGATCGCCTTGCCCGTCTGCCTGCTGCTGACGGGGCTGACGGGCTTTGCGATCGAGACGGCCGACGAAGCCTTTCCGCCGCCGCTCGAAGAGGCCGGCATTGTCTCCCGCGAGGTGGATGATGCCGACGGGCATTTGTTGCGCGCCTTCGCGACGCCAAGCGGTCTCTGGCGGCTGAAGACGACGGTCGACGATGTCGATCCGCAGTTCCTCAAGATGCTGATCGCCTATGAAGACCAGCGCTTCGAGGAGCACTCGGGCGTCGACTTCCTGGCGCTCGGCCGCGCCGCGCTACAATTCGTCAGCAACGGCCGAATCGTCTCAGGGGCCTCGACGCTTTCCATGCAGGTCGCCCGCCTGATCGAACCCCGGCAACAACGGTCGGTTACCGCCAAGCTGCTGCAGATCGCCCGCGCCATCCAGATCGAAAGACGCCTGTCAAAGGATCAGATCCTCAACCTCTATCTCACCCACGCGCCCTATGGCGGCAATATCGAGGGTGTGCGTGCCGCAAGCCTCGCCTGGCTCGGCAAGGAGCCGAAGCGGCTGACGGCCGGCGAAGCAGCGCTGCTCGTCGCGCTGCCGCAATTGCCGGAAAAGCGCCGGCCGGATCGCAACCATGCCGCGGCTGTCGCTGCCCGCGAACGCGTGCTGACGCGTCTAGCCGTCGCTGACGTCATCGGAGACGGCGAAGCCGAGCGCGCGGTGGCGACATCCGTCCCCTCGCGCCGGCAACAACTCCCCTCCTATGCCGCCCACCTCGCCGAGCGGGCGCTGCGCAAGGACCCGCAGGCAGTGCGTCACCCGACGACCCTGCGCCTGGCCGTGCAGCGCAACCTCGAAGCTGTGGCGCGAGAAGGTGCTGCCAAGCTGGGACCGAAGGTTTCGGTCGCCATGGTGATGGCCGATGCCAAAACCGGCAAGATCGTCGCCTCGGTGGGGTCGGCCGACTATTTCGATGCGAGCCGCTCCGGCTGGATCGACATGACGCGCATCACGCGTTCGCCCGGCTCCACGCTCAAGCCCTTCATCTACGGCCTCGCCTTCGAAGAAGGGCTCGTCAGCCAGGAGACGATCATCGAGGACCGTCCGGCGGATTTCTTCGGCTATCGCCCGCGCAACTTCGACATGAGCTATCAGGGCGATGTCAGCGTGCGCGAGGCACTCCAGTTGTCGCTGAATGTGCCAGCGATCCGACTTCTCGACGCGGTCGGTCCGGCCGAGCTGATGATGCGCTTTCGCCGCGGTGAGGTGAAGCCGGCGCTTCCGCCCGGTGAAGCACCGGGCCTTGCCATCGGTCTTGGCGGCGTCGGGCTCTCTCTGCGTAATCTGGTGCAACTCTATGCGGCACTTGCCAATCGCGGTTTTCCCATCCGGCTCGGCGACGGCATCGATGGCAAGGCCGGCTTGATCGAGGCGGAACCGCTGCTCTCACCGGTCGCCGTCTGGAATGTTTCCGATGCGCTTTCAGGCGTGCTGCCGCCAGCGGGCAGCCGCCAGCGCGGCATCGCCTACAAGACCGGCACCAGTTACGGCTATCGCGATGCCTGGTCGGTCGGTTACGACGGGCGCCACGTGCTCGGCGTCTGGGTCGGCCGTCCCGACAATGGCGCCGTGCCAGGCCTCACCGGCTATGGCAGCGCCGCGCCCATTCTCTTCGAAGGCTTTGCCAAATCCGGCTTTGGCATCACGCCGCTGCCGGATGCGCCGGCCGGCGCGATCCGCATTTCGCAAGCCGACCTGCCGATCAGCCAGCGTCGTTTCTCTCTGACTGCAAGCGGCCTCGTCAATGCTTCGGCCCGTGAGCCGGCGCCGCAGATCGTCTTTCCGCCGGAGGGTGCGCGCGTCGAACTCGGGATGGGCCACGAGGCGATCTCGCCGTTGACGCTCAAGCTGCAAGGCGGAAGGGCGCCATTTCGCTGGCTTGCTAACGGCCGACCCTTGCCGGAACTGACCCGCCGACGGGTGACACAATGGCAGCCCGACGGGGTCGGCTATTCGACGCTGACCGTTATCGATTCTGTCGGCCGCGCCGCAAGCGTGCGGGTCTTCATCGAGTAGCGATGCCTGCGGCGCGCGCGGCTTCTTCGGGCGTACCGACCAGAACCGCCTCGATTTCGTCTTCCAATCGCGCCGCATCGAGCGGCTTGTGCAAGAGGCGGTAGCCGCTTGCATTCACCTCCCTCAGCCGTGCCGGAGAGGTATCGCCGGAAAGGATCAGGGCCGGCACATTCCGCCCGAGATAATGGCTGACGTCACGAACCGCGTCGATTCCAGTCCGCCCGTCTTCGAGACGATAGTCCGTGAGGACGAGGTCGACCAGTGCGCCCCCCTGGCTTTTGGCCTTCCTGTGCACGTCGCAAGCGGCTGCGGCCGAGCGACCGGCATAGACCCGATAGCCGAGTGTCTTGAGGAGCAAAGCCGTCCCATCCAGCGCGTCGCGCTCGTCATCGATGACGATGATGCCGCCCTGTTGCGTGGATGCGGCCGGATGCGTTTGCCCCGTCTGCGATGCCGGCGCCGGCGCGGCCGCAGGCAGGGTTATCGAAAACATCGAACCGCGCCCCTCCGTTGAGAGCATCTTGATCGGATGCCCAAGTAGAGCGGCCGTACGCTGGACTATAGCAAGGCCGAGCCCCAGTCCCTGCGTCCGGTCGCGCGCCGGGTTCTTGAGCTGAACGAACTCCTCAAAGATTGCTTCCTGCTCCGCCGTGGGAATACCGACGCCCGTGTCCCAGACCTGCACTTCCACCGCAAGGCTGCGGCGTCGACAGCCGATCAGCACCGTGCCGGTTTGGGTATAACGAAACGCATTGGAAATCAGATTGTCGAGAATCCGCTTCAGCATCATCGGATCGGTATCCACCCAGGCATCCGTCATTGCCACACGCCAGGTGAGCCCCCTCTCGCCGGCAATGCCTGCGTATTCCGCCTTGAGATCGGAAAACAGGCGGCGCAACGCGACCGGTTCGCGCGCCACCGTAACGACACCGGCATCGAGCTTGGAGATATCGAGCAGCGCATCCAGCAGACCGCTGAGGTTGCCGATGACCGAACGCGCCCGGTCGGCGAGATCGCGTGCGCTTTTCGCCGGCACGTCGCCGTTGCGCCCAAGCACGCCAAGCGTGGAGATGAAGAGACCGAGCGCATGGATCGGTTGGCGCAGGTCGTGGCTGGCTGCTGCGAGAAAGCGGGACTTGGCGCGGTCGGCGCTCTGCGCCCTGTCGCGCTGCGTCTGCAGGCTGCCGATCAGCGACAGGTTTTCGAACCGCAACCGAACCGTTTCTGCAAGCGTGCGGTGGGTCACGCGACTGTAATAGAGGTCGACGCCGAAGAGGCAGAGGGTGAAGACCAAATAGGTGTCGTAGATCGACCCGTCCCCCATGAAACATCGGATCGCAAACGGCAGCAGGATGGCGAGCAGCGAGCCGGCATAGGCGAGAGGAAAGGCCGAGAGTGATGGCACCGCTCCGCTGGCTATGCCTGTTATCACGATGCAGACGAAGGCCAGCGTCTGCGGTTCATCCGGCAGGAACGCAAACCAGCCCAGCGCGCCCCACAGACCGCTCGATACCCAGGAGAGCAGCGTGAAACGCCAGGCCCATCGGCGCCAGTCACCGCTCCGTGCCTCAGGCTTCTGCCGCCGGTATCGCCAGTCGAGAAGTATGCGCGCGAAGGTCAACAGATAAAGCGCGGCAACCCAGGAAAGCAGCAGATGCCCGGGCATCAGATCGCGCAGCACATAGGCAACCGGCAGTGGAATTGCGAAATTGGCAAAAAGCACCGCGTAAGATTGACGAAATAATAAGTCTATCAGGAGAGGTTGCAGATGTTCGCGAGTCTCCATTGCCGCCCCTCTCTCAATCTTGCGCGATATTCGCGGAGAATTGCCGAATTCGATGAAGGATTGCTTACATGCGCAAACTGCTGACGGTCGTGGTGGCCGACGATCACGCGATCGTGCGCGAAGGCCTGAAGCTGCTGCTCTCCACCATGGACCATGTATCGGTGGTTGCGGAAGCTGCCGACGGCGAGACGTTGGCAAGCATCGTCCGCTCCGGTAGCGCTGACCTCGTGATCCTTGATCTCGGCATGCCGGGTGTCTCGGGCGTACAGTTCATCAGCGAAATCCGCAACATCGCGCCGCGCATGAAAATCCTGGTGCTGACCGCCAACGTCGAGCCGCGAACCGTGCGTGCCATGATCGCAGCCGGCGCCAGCGGCTACCTCACAAAGAGCGGGGATCCGGCGGAATTGACTGCTGCGCTTGATGCCATGTTGCGCAACGAAATCTATCTCAGCCAGTCGCTTCGCTTTGCCGTCGACGACCCGCGCAGCCACCAACCTCCGCCGATGACCGACGTGGCACTCTCGCCTATTCCCCTCACCCGACGCGAAATGCAGATCCTGTCTCTCGCCGCCCAAGGGCTGACGGCACGTGAAACTGCCGATCGCCTTGGCATCAGCCCGCTGACGGCGCGCAAGCACCGCGAAAACCTGATGCGCAAGCTCAGCCTCCACAATGCAGCCGAGATCGCGGCCTATGCGGTGCGGATCGGCTTGCCGATCAGCTGACGGCTCCATTTCCGCTTCTGTTGTTTACGATCACGTTCCCTTAACCACCGCAGCATAGGCGACCCGGACGTGGCGCCGAAATACGGCAGCTGCCGTATATTGCCCGGACACAACCAGGCGTAGTTCTTCCGCCCAATCGCGCCGTAAATCTCGCAGCGCGAAGATTGACACCGGCCCGAGGAGGGCCGGCAACAGGAGGAACCGCCATGCCCTCACCGGAGCATTGGATTTCGTTTGCGTTCGCGACAGCGATCTTCGCCTTCATGCCTGGGCCGGCCATTCTCTACATGACGGCGCAGACACTGGCCCACGGCCGCAAAGCTGGCCTGCTGGCGGCGCTCGGCATCCATATCGGTTGCTATGTTCATATCGCCGCGGCAACCCTGGGTCTCGCCGCACTGCTTCATCACGCGCCAGTCCTTTACACGTCGATCAAGCTTGCCGGCGCCATCTATCTCGTCTGGCTCGGCGCGACGATGGTGCTCGGCGTCGGAAAACACGCCGTTCATGCGGGGGCGGTCAAACCCGGCGTGCTGCGCGACAGCATCGTCGTCGAGGTCCTCAACCCGAAGACCGCCTTGTTCTTCGTGACCTTCCTGCCGCAATTCGTCGATCCGTCGGCATCGATGGCGCTATCATCGCAATTCCTGATGTTCGGCTTGTTGGTGAACCTCGCTTTGTCTTTCGCGGATGTTGCGGCGGTATTTCTCGCCTCGTTCACACTCGGACGCTTCACCGGTGGTGGGGGCACTCTGGTGGCACGCGCCTGCGGTTCGATCCTCATCGGCCTTGGCCTGATGCTGGCAAGCCAGCCGATCTGAACTTGAGAAGACGGCCGGTGCTCGCGCGGCTGCCTTGGTGTATCGTAAGACACGCTGGAGTGGAGGGGCCGGACATGCTCAATGCATCTGAGATCACCAAAGCCGCCGAAAGCCTGCATCAGGCGGAGCGTGAGCGCAAACAGATCGGGCTACTTTCGCTCAAGCATCCTGACATGACGGTCGATGACGCCTATGCCGTGCAGGCCGCCTGGATCAGGCGCAAGCGTGACGAAGGCCATCGGATCATCGGCTGGAAAATCGGCCTGACCTCCAATGCCATGCAGCAGGCGCTCGGTATCGATACGCCCGATTCCGGCGTGCTTTTCGACGATATGCTGTTTGACGACGGCGCTACGGTCCCTGCCAACCGTTTCATCCAGCCACGGGTAGAGGCGGAAATCGCCTTCATCATGAAGGCAGGGCTCAAGGGGCCGCGCGTCAGCCTCGTTCAGGTGCTGAACGCCACCGACTACGTCATGCCGGCATTGGAAATCCTCGACACCCGAATTCTGCGAACCGATCCGAAAACCAAGAAATCACGCACCATCGTCGATGCGATTTCGGACAATGCCGCCAATGGCGGCCTCATCCTCGGCGGCCGCGCCGTGCGTCCCGATACCGTCGACATGCGCTGGATGGGCGCGATCGTCTCGCGCAACGCTGTAATCGAGGAAACGGGACTTGCAGCCGGGGTGCTCAACCATCCGGCCCGCGGCATCGCCTGGCTTGCCAACCGGCTTGCGCAATGCGGCGACGCGATCGAACCCGGTCAGATTGTTCTGTCAGGCTCGTTCATCCGCACCATCGAGGCCAGGAGCGGCGACACGATCGTCGCTGACTTCGGCGCCTATGGCTCGGTCAGCTGCCATTTCGCGTGAAGGCGGAAGTGACGCGCGGCTCGCCGCTCGTTCACTGCACCAGGATGGCGCGAAAATCGTTGACGTTGGTGCCAGTCGGACCAGGTTTGAACAGATCGCCGAGCGCGTCGAACGCCGTCCAGCTGTCGTTCTTCTGCAGCAACCCCGCGGCATCCAGCCGCTGTGCGGCAAGCCGCGCAATCGTGGTGTCGTCGGCAAAGGCGCCGGCATTGTCTTCCGAGCCATCTATGCCGTCCGTATCGGCAGCCAGCGCCGACACGCCCCTGGTGCCATCGATGCCAAGCGCCAGGGCCAAGAGGAATTCGCTGTTGCGGCCACCCTTGCCCTTGCCGCGGATCGTGACCGTCGTCTCGCCGCCCGAGAGCACGACGACCGGCTTGCTGAAGGGTCGGCCCCGGCCGGCGACTTCGCGCGCGATCGCTGCATGAACACCGCCGACGTCACGTGCCTCGCCTTCGATCGCATCCGAGAGGATGATCGCCTCGATTCCGGCTGAGCGCGCTTGCGCCGCCGCAGCTTCAAGCGACACGGAAGCGGACGCGATGAGCCGGACTTCGTTTCGAGAAAACCGCTGGTCGTCTGGCGACGGTGCGGCACTGTCTGGGCTTTTGATCCAGGCCATGACACTTGCAGGCAAGTCGAGGCTGTAGCGCTCGATGAGCGTCAACGCATCTTCGCGCGTGCTCGCGTCGGCAAGCGTTGGGCCAGAGGCAACCAAGGCGGGATCATCGCCCGGAATGTCGGAGACAATCAGCGAGACGACCTTTGCCGGGTAGGCAGCGGCGGCCAACCTGCCGCCCTTGATCATCGATACGTGCTTGCGCACGGCGTTCATGGCGCTGATTGGCGCGCCTGATGCCAGGAGTGCGCGATTGACGGCAATTTCGTCTTCAAGCGTCAGCCCAGCTGGAGGTGCGGGCAGAAGCGCCGAGCCACCGCCGCAGACGAGCGCGACGACAAGATCGTCCTCCGTCAGGCCGCTGACCTCGTCGAGCAACCGCTTCGAGGCCTTCAAGCCGTTTTCATCCGGCAGCGGATGTGACGCCTCCAGAACTTCGATTTTCTGACAAGGGGCAGCGTAGCCGTAGCGCGTGACGACCACACCAGAAAGCGGACCGTCCCAATGACGCTCGAAGGCGGCCGCCATCTGCGCGGCACCCTTGCCCGCGCCAACGACCACCGTGCGCCCCTTCGGCCGCTCCGGCAGGTTGGCAGCAATCACCTTTTCAGGGTCGGCCGCCGCGACGGCAGACGAAAACAGCGCTTCGAGGAAACGGCGTGGATCGGTGATGGCTGGCATTGGTCTCCCCCCGGGGCACGGCACATCGCCCGCGATGCTCCGCCCATGTATGTCATCCCAACGCAAATACGCGGATGGAACTGCATGAAAGTCTCGGGCGGCGGTTCCTCCAACCGCCGCCCGGACGCATGACCGGTCCGGCACAATGGGACGCCGGACGAGTCATACGCATTTCAAGTCGGGCCGAAGCCTCAGGCTACCTGGTGGTTCGCCATACGCTCCAGTGCCCGGACGAGACCGGAATGATCGAGACCGCTGTCGCCGTTGGCAGCGCAATTGTTGAAGAGTTCCTGCGTCGCTGCCGTGTTCGGCAGCGAGATGCCGAGCGACTTTGCACCCTGCAGCGCCAGGTTCAGGTCTTTCTGGTGCAGCGAGATGCGGAAGCCCGGATCGAAGGTGCGCTTGATCATGCGCTCGCCGTGGACCTCGAGAATACGCGAGGAGGCAAAGCCGCCCATCAGCGCTTCGCGGACGCGTGCCGGATCGGCGCCGGCCTTGGACGCGAAGACGAGGGCTTCCGAAACTGCCTCGATCGTCAGCGCAACGATGATCTGGTTGGCGACCTTCGTAACCTGGCCGTCACCGCAATCGCCGACGAGCGTGATGTTCTTGCCCATCAGCTTCAGAAGCGGCAGGGCGCGGTCGAAGCTTTCCTGGCTGCCACCCGCCATGATCGACAGCGAGGCGTTCTTGGCGCCGACTTCGCCGCCGGAGACCGGGGCGTCGATGTATTCAGCGCCGGTCTCGCGGACCTTCTTGGCGAACTCCTTCGTCTCGATCGGCGAGATCGAGCTCATGTCGATAACGAGCTTGCCCTTGGAAAGACCGTAGGCAACGCCGTTTTCGCCGAAGAGGACGTCCTTGACCTCAGGGGTGTCCGGAAGCATCAGGATGATGGTGTCGACGGTCTCGGCGAGCGCCTTCGGCGTATCGACGAACTTCAGCCCGTTTTCGAGCAGTTCCTGGCGCGGCGGGATGACGAACTTCGAGGTGACGATGGTGTGGCCGGCGTCCTGCAGGTGGCGCGCCATCGGCGTGCCCATGATACCCAGTCCAATGAAACCGATTGTTGCCATGGTGCTTAGCTCCTGATCTTGATGATGTCTGCGGATTGGGTGCGCTGGCGCTCGGCCCCGAGCCAGCCGAGACCATCGGCCGTCGTGGTGCGCGGCTTGTACTCGCAGCCGATCCAGCCGTCGTAGCCGGCCGCTTCCAGCGCGTCGAATACGAAGGGATAGTTGATCTCGCCGGTGCCCGGCTCATTACGGCCCGGATTGTCGGCGAGCTGAACGTGAACGATGCGATCGGCAAAACGCTTGTAGGTGCCGATCAGCTCACCCTGGGTGCGCTGCTGGTGATAGAGATCGTACTGAATGAAGAGGTTGTCGCTGCCGACTTCCTCGATGATCGAAGCCGCCTGCTCCACCGTGTTGAGATAGAAACCGGGAATATCGAAGTCGTTGATCGGCTCGATCAGCAGACGAATGCCCTGCTTGCCCAACTCGCTCGCAGCCAGTTTAAGGTTGTCGATCAGCGTGTTGCGCAGCACCTGCTCCGAAACACCTGTTGGCGCGATGCCGACGAGGCAGTTCACCTGTTTGCAGTCGAGAGCCGTCGCGTAGTCGATGGCGCTTGCAACACCCTTGCGGAACTCGTCGACGCGATCCGGCAGGATGGCGATGCCGCGCTCGCCGCTGGCCCAGTTGCCGGCCGGCAGATTGTGCAGAACCTGGGTCAGGCCATGGCGCTGAAGCTCGGCGCGCAGGCTCACCTTCTCGAACTCGTAGGGAAACAGGTATTCCACGCCTTCGAAGCCGGCCTTGGCGGCAAGGGCGAAACGGTCGAGGAACGGCACCTCGTTGAACAGCATTGTCAGGTTCGCAGCGAACTTCGCCATGCGATGTTTCCTCCGTGTATTTTTGTTTGGAGCGAGATGCGGGCGGCGGGCCGCCCGCACTTTCCTTCAGTCCTGCGGACTCAGTCGAGCAGGGCCGTGATCGCGGTGGGCACATCTTCGCCGCGCAGCGCCAGTTCCTCGAACTCGACGACGGCATTGATGTCGGCACCCATGGAGATATTGGTGACGCGCTCGAGGATAAACTCGATGACGACGGGAACCTGGTGCTCGGCCATCAGGGCACGCGCCCGGTCGAAGGCTTCCTGGAACTCGTTCGGGCTGCGCACCCGTATCGCCTTGCAGCCGAGACCTTCGGCGACCGCGACGTGGTCGACGCCGTAGCCCTTTTCCGCATCGCCGGACGCATTGATGTTGTCGAAGGCGAGACTGACCTCGAAGTCCATGTTGAGGCCGCGCTGCGCCTGGCGGATGAGGCCGAGATAGGAATTGTTCACGACCACATGCAGGTAAGGCAGCTTGTGCTGGGCGCCAACCGCCAGTTCCTCGATCAGGAACTGGAAGTCGTAGTCGCCCGAGAGTGCCACGATCGTCCGGTCCGGATCGGCGGCGCGAACACCGAGAGCAGCAGGCAAGGTCCAGCCGAGCGGGCCGGCCTGGCCGCAGTTGATCCAGTTGCGCGGCTTGTAGACGTGCAGGAACTGAGCGCCGGCGATCTGGCTAAGCCCGATTGTCGAGACGTAGCAGGTGTCGCGGCCGAAGGCCTTGTTCATCTCTTCGTAGACGCGCTGGGGCTTGAGCGGCGTCTGGTCGAAGTGCGTCTTGCGCAACATGGTGCGCTTGCGCTCGCGGCACTCTTCGGCCCAGGCAGACCAGTCGCGCAGCTTGCCGGCCGTCTTCCACTCGGTCGCAACGTCGAGGAACAACTTCAGCGCGGCGCCGGCATCCGACACGATACCGAAGTCAGGCGCAAAGACGCGACCGATCTGGGTCGGCTCGATGTCGACGTGAACGAACTTGCGGCCTTCCGTATAGGTCGGGACGTTGCCGGTGTGGCGGTTGGCCCAGCGGTTGCCGACACCGAGAACGAAATCGGAAGCGAGCATGTTGGCATTGCCGTAGCGGTGCGAGGTCTGCAGGCCACACATGCCGGCCATCAACGGATGATCGTCCGGGATCGTGCCCCAGCCCATCAGCGTCGGGATAACCGGGATGCCGGTAATCTCGGCAAATTCGGTCAGAAGATCCGACGCGTCGGCGTTGATGATGCCGCCGCCGGCGACGATCAGTGGACGCTCGGCTTCGTTCAGCATCGCGATCGCCTTTTCGGCCTGGGCGCGCGTCGCCTTCGGCTTGTAGGCTTCAAGCGGCTGGTAGGTGTCCGGATCGAACTCGATCTCTGCCAGCTGGACGTCGACCGGCAGGTCGATCAGCACCGGGCCGGGACGACCGGAGCGCATGATGTGGAACGCCTTCTGGAAGACGAAGGGGACCAGCGCCGGCTCCATGACGGTAACCGCCCACTTGGTGACCGGTGCAGCGATCTTGGCGATGTCGACCGCCTGGAAGTCTTCCTTGTCGAGCCGGGCGCGCGGCGCCTGGCCGGTGATGCAGAGAATCGGGATCGAGTCCGCCGAGGCCGAATAGAGGCCGGTGATCATGTCGGTGCCGGCCGGGCCGGACGTGCCGATGCAAACGCCGATATTGCCATGCTTGGCGCGGGTATAGCCTTCCGCCATGTGCGAGGCGCCCTCGACGTGACGGGCGAGAATGTGGCGGACGGAGCCGCGGGCCTTCAGCGCCGAATAGAACGGGTTGATGGCAGCACCCGGTACGCCGAAGGCGCAGTCGATGCCTTCCTTCTCCAGAACATAAACAGCCGCGTCAACGGCACGCATCTTAGCCATGAGAACTCCTCCAATTTCCTGAAACCATAATCCATTGGCGTCGATACGCAACATCAAAATGGAATTCATTTCCATGATGTGGAAATAAAGATCTTCAACAATTTGGAGAAAATCGCTGCGTGGCCTGATAGAGGATGATGGGCGAGAGGCGTGATTTGCAGCGAGGGTTCTATGGACGGCAACGGCAGGGGAAAACGTGGACGCAAGGCGGGCGAGAACGCCGCCCCTTCTTCCGTGCAGGTGCTTGATCGCAGCCTTGCCCTGCTGACGGTCGTTGCTGAGGGCGACGGTTCGACCTTGACCCAGCTCGCCGACGAAACAGGCATGGCGCCATCGACCGTACACCGGCTGCTGACGACGCTCGCCGGCCACGGCATGGTGATGAACGATCCCGATACCGGCGCCTGGACGGTGGGCTTGAAGGCGTTCGAAATCGGCAACGCCTATCTGCGCTTCCGCAAGCTTGGAACGATCAGCCGCCCCTTCCTCAAGAGCCTGATGGAGGAAAGCGGCGAGACGGCGAACATCGGCATCGAGGAGGGTGGCGACGTCGTCTTCATCTCGCAGGTCGAAAGCCACGCGCCGATGCGCGCCTTCTTCCGCCCCGGCCGCCGCGGTCCGGTGCACGCCTCCGGCATCGGCAAGGCGATCCTGTCGACCTGGTCCGACAAGGAGATCGCCCAGCTTCTCGGCGGGCGCGAGCTTGCCCATTTCACCGACAAGACCCGCGACACGCTGCCTGCGCTTCTGAAGGACATCCAGGAAATCCGCCACCGCGGCTGGTCGGTCGACGACGAAGAACACACGCTCGGCATGCGCTGCGTCGCCGCTCCGATCTTCAATGAGTATGGCGAAACGATCGCCGGCATCTCGATCTCCGGTCCGTCGGTCCGCGTCAATGACGCGAAGCTGTCGACCTTCGGCCCGATCGTGCGCGAGCGTGCCGACGCGCTCACCAAGGCGATGGGTGGCAAGCGGCCGGAAGAACTCTAGCCCGACCGAAAGCAAACGCCGCGCGTCGGAGGGACACGCGGCGTCTTGAGATTTGGGCTCGCATCCCGTTTCCGTTCCTGCGAGCCTGGGTGAGCGGCCTTTCCGTCGGTCAGACCGTTTCGAGGCTTCGGGCCGCCGCGGTCGCTCCATCCTTCCGGCCATTCGCAGCGTGCTTCATCGGCTTGCCGGCGACGTAGGTTTCGGCGACCGACCGGTCGTCGCCCATCGTCTGCAGGATGAACAGCTCTTCCGCCAGGGAACCGGCGACCCGCATACGCAGTTCCATCGACGGCTTGGCGCGGCTGTCAAGCACGACGATGTCGGCATCGGCACCCACATGCAGCGAGCCGATACGATCATCCAGATCAAGCGCCCGGGCATTGCCGAGCGTCATGCGGTAGAAGGAGTTGAACGGCGTCAGCCGCTGGCCTTGCAGGTGCAGCACCTTGTAGGCCTCGTCCATCGTCTCGAGCATCGAGAAGCTGGTTCCGGCGCCAACATCGGTCGCCACCGACCAGCGGGCGCCGAACTTGTCGAAACGGTCGCAATCGAAGAGACCGGAGCCGAGGAAGAGATTCGAAGTCGGGCAGAAGGTGCCGACGGCGCCCGTTTCGGCAAGAACCGAGATTTCACGGTCGCTCAGGTAAATGCAGTGCCCAAGCAGCGTCTTGCGCGTCAGCAGATCGTAGCGCGCGTAAATGTCGGTGTAATCCTTTGCCTCCGGATAGAGCGAGGTCGCAAAGGCGATCTCGTCCTTGTTTTCCGAGAGATGCGTCTGCACGTAGCATTCCGGATGTTCAGCGACGAGCACGCGGCTCGCCTCCATCTGCTCCGGCGTCGAGGTGATGGCAAAGCGCGGGCTGATGGCATAGTGCGCCCGGCCGCGGCCGTGCCACTTTGATATCAGCGCTTTCGTCTCGTCATAACCCAGCTGCGGCGTGTCGCGCAGTGCGTCGGGCGCGTTGCGGTCCATCATCACCTTGCCGCCGATCATCAGCATGCCGCGCGCTTCCGCCGCGCCGAAATAGGCATCGACGCTTTCGGGATGCACCGAGCAATAGGCGACGGCCGTCGTCGTGCCGTTGGACAGCAGTTCGTCCATGAAGCGGCCGGCAATGTAGTCGGCATGCTCGGGCTTCCGGAACTTCTGCTCCTCGACGAAGATGTAGGTGTTCAGCCATTCGAGCAGCTGTGCGCCATAGGAGGCGATCGCCTGCGTCTGGGGGAAATGCAGATGCGTATCGATCAGGCCCGGTAGCACCAGGTTGGGGCGATGGTCGGCAACCTTCACGCCCGGTCCGGCGCGGCGGGCGACATCGGCATGCTCGCCGATATCGGCGACCTTACCGTTCCGCACCAGAACGGCGCCATCCTCGAAGTAGCGATAGGATGCAGTGTCGTCGATGCCCTTGGGTTCCTCGACGAAGGTCAGCACACGGCCGCGGATCAGCAGATCGGTCATTGGGTCTTTCCTCCATTGACGACGGATTCGTACCAGGCGACGAGCAACTGCCGCTCTTCATCCGACACAGCGGTCACGTTTGCCGGCGGCATCGCATGGGTGCGGCCGGCCTGCAGGTAGATTTCACGCGCGTGGTTGGCGATCTCGGCATCGGTCTCGAGCGTCACGCCCTTCGGCGGAACGATCATGCCCTCCCAGCCCGGCTCCTTGGCATGGCACATGGAACAGCGGCCGAGCACCGTGTCGCGTACCTTCGGAAAGGCTTCAGCTGACACGAAAGGCTGCTGCGCTGCGGAGATCTTTTCTTCAGCGTTACCGCCGGCCAAAATTTTCGGCACTGTGGAGAGCCACATGATCGCAACGAAAAGCAGCGCGGTGACGAGCCAGGTCCAGGTAGGATTGCCCTTGTTGGCGTGGCGGGTGTTGAAATAGTGGCGGATGGTGACGCCCATCAGGAAAACCAGTGAGGCGATGATCCAGTTGTACTGGGTGCCGAAGGCCAGCGGATAGTGGTTCGACAGCATCAGGAACAGAACCGGCAGCGTCAGATAGTTGTTGTGGGTCGAGCGCTGCTTGGCGATCACGCCATACTTGGCGTCCGGTGTGCGGCCGGCGATCAGGTCGCCGACAACCACCTTCTGGTTCGGAATGATGATGAAGAACACGTTGGCCGACATGATCGTCGCGGTGAAGGCGCCGAGATGCAGAAAGGCGGCGCGGCCGGTGAAGAGCTGCGTGTAGCCCCAGGCCATGCCGACCAGGATGAAGTACAGAAGCACCATCAGCCGGGTGTTGTCGCGGCCGAACGGCGACTTGCAGATCGTGTCATAGGCGAGCCAGCCGAAGGCAATCGAGCCGAGCGAGATGGCGATCGCCACCGGCTTGGAGACGTCGAGCACGTTCGGATCGATCAGATAGAGGTCGGCACCGGCATAGTAGACCAGGCAGAGCATGCCGAAGCCGGAGAGCCAGGTGACGTAGGACTCCCATTTGAACCAGACCAGGTGTTCCGGCATGTTGGCTGGCGCAACCAGGTACTTCTGGATGTGGTAGAAGCCACCACCATGCACCTGCCATTCCTCGCCATAGGCGCCGACGGGCAGGCCGGGATGTTTCTTCAGACCGAGGTCAAGGGCGACGAAGTAAAAGGACGAACCGATCCATGCAATGGCGGTGATGACGTGCAGCCATCTCACGGCAAAGGTCAGCCAATCCCAGGCGATGGCATAGTCGTACATGAAATTCTCCCGTTTCTCCTCTGGCCATTATGTGTCATTGCTGGAGGTCGCGGGAACGTCGCTGCTTCACCAACACTTTCAAAAAAATCTATAAAATAGCGACGCAATGGATAGGCTAGAGAGAGCCTGAAGGAGTGGGACGGAGGCATGTCATATCTGGACAATGTGCGCGTCTTCGTACGCGTCGTAGAGCTTGGAACCCTGTCGGCAGCGGGTCGCGACCAGCGCGTGACGCCGGCGGTTGCAAGCAATAGAATCAAAGAGTTGGAACGCCATATGGGCGTTCGCCTGTTCAATCGGACGACGCGAAAGCTGACCCCGACGGAGCACGGTCGCGTCTTTTACGATGGCGCCGTGAAGATCCTCGAAGCGGTCAACGAAGCCGAAAATGCGATCGCCGATCTCTCGCGAAATCCCAAGGGTGCACTGAAGATTACCGCTCCATTGGGGATAGGTCGACGGCTGATCGCGTCGGGCATTCCGGAGTTTCACGACAAGTATCCCGACATCGAAGTGCGCCTTCGCCTGTCGGACCATAATGTCGACATTCTCTCGGAAGGCGTCGACGTCGCCTTCAAGCTCGGCATCCTCGAAGATTCGAACCTGCGCATGCGTGGCATCATGAATTGCGAGCGCGTGATCTGCGGGGCACCCGTCTATTTCGAGAAGCGGGGCATCCCCCAAACGCCCGATGCGCTGATCGCCGACAAGCACGACTGTCTGCTGCTGCGCTATCCGGGATCGAAGGAATATTTCTGGACGCTCCAGACCATGGAGGGCGTGCGCAAGCTGGAGGTGACCGGCCCCTATGATTCCGACGATGGAGACGTGCTCACCCAATGGGCGCTCGACGGCCGCGGCATCATCAACAAGCCTCTGTTCGAGGTGAAAAGCCATATCAATTCCGGCGCGCTGGTGCCGATTCTGGTCGATACGCCTCCGCTCAGCGTGCAACTGGCAGCGATCTACCCGCACAAGCGGTTTCAGGACCCGAAGGTCCGCCTGATGATCGACTACATGGCCGAGCGCTGTCAGCGCTTGATCGGCAAGGCGCTGGAGTAATCTCTAGCTCCTTGCCCGCTCGATGCCAGGAATCCCGCCAACCTGCTCGGCGAGAAAATCAACCAGCAACCGCACGCGGGCGATGCCCGCGCGCTCCGGCACGATCAACAGGCTGAGCGGCACTGACGGCAATCTGTAATCCGGCAGCAACTGCACGAGCTGGCCGTTCGCCAACAGATCGTCCACAAGCCAACGATGTGCGGGCGCGATGCCACGGCCAGCGGCGAGCGCCTCGCGCGCACCAAGTCCGTGATCGATACGAAAGCTCCCGGAAAAGGGCACCGAATGGCTGCGGCCGTCCGGCCCCTCGAAGGTGAGCGTATCGCTGCCGGCGACATTCGACATGCGGATCCCCTCATGAGAGGAAAGGTCTCGCACCAAAGCGGGGATACCACGTGCTGCCAGATAGGCGGGCGCAGCAACGAGCAGGCGTCGGCTTTCGCCAAGGGGGCGCAGCTTCATCGAGCTGTCGCTGAGCGGCCCGAGGCGCAGAGCAATATCGACGCCTTCCCGTACCAGATCGATGCGCTCGTCGGTCAGGCTGAGATCGACACCGATCTCCGGATATTTGTCCTGGAAGGCGAAGATCAGCCGGCTCATGTGCAAGACCCCAAAGGCCGCGGTACAGGACACGCGGATCGTGCCAGCCGCCGCATTTCGTGTGCCGCGGGCCTCGTCGCCGGCCTGCTCCACCAAACGCAGAATCTGGATGCTATCGGCATAATACCGGCTGCCTTCGTCGGTCAGTGTGACGCGTCGGGTGGTGCGGCTCAGCAGCGGCACGCCGACCGCGTCCTCAAGCTCCCGCAACTGACGCGTAACAGTTGATTGACCGATGCCGAGTTCGCGAGCGACGGCCGAAAGACTGCCGCGCTCGGCGACGCGCACGAAAGTACGCATGCGTTCCAACGTGACATCCAATTTATCCATTTTTCGGCACAATCCTATTCATTCAGGATAACTACCGCATAGGATTGCGGCCGTCTACCTAGAGTCTCAGTTGATGACACCAGGGAACACCGATCATGAAAGTTCTGTTCGAAGCAACGATGTTTGGCCAACGGCAGCGAAATTGGCCGTTGAATGAAGTCAAAAATGGCCCAGATCTGAATTCAACAGGAGTCTAAGGCTTTACGGCCGTGCAGAAGAAGAAACCATCGTTTTTGCTTTCCTGCCCGGCTAGTTGCAGTCGCGAGGCGCGTGCAAAAGTCAAAGCCGCATTACCTAGTCACTCCGAGGGTATTCTTAGTTAGAGACGCTAAGCTCGCTTAGGTAGACCTTCTCCCATTACCTCAGCCAAGGTTGGCGGCGGACCAGACATTATTTCGACCAAACGTAAAGCGGGATAACGCAAGCGGTACGATGGTCGTCGGGCGAGATCAGGACAGGGCTGCCGGCCACCGCAGTCAACGTCAAGGCCCGAAATGGTCGGCAGCCCGGAGTTACCCTAGATATAAGACGCGTACCAACTCCTCAGAGCGTCGTCCTAAAGTGGCCACCCTGGGCTAAAGACGGAATGGTCCGTCTCGCTTCGGCTGGCAACTTTGCTAGAGTCATTCATCCGACGCGGGGAGAGATTCGTGGGCAAACTACCAACTGACGCGACCCTTCAATACATCGTCAACAACGGCCTCCTTTATAAACCGTTCGACTGGATATCGGCGGTCGGCAAAAATCTTCGGAACCTGCCAAAGGACCGTGGACCATATTGCCTTCGTATCGGGGTATCCGGAACTGGCCATTCGCCGAACTATCGAATCGAGCCCCTGAGCGAGCCCGAGAGAACGCCAGAGGACGACAACGCTACCCTCTTGCATATCCCAGATACTGCGCATTGGGCGTACCTCGCTGCACGTAATACCGCGTACAACGGACGCAGCCACGAAATACTGGTGAGCGGTCTGGTCCCCGAAAACTGGAGTACGAAAACCAGCACGGAAAAGGAGATCAATGACCTCCTTCTCCAGTGCTGGAGAACCCCCCGAGCAAAACCCCGACGCTAACAATAAGATGTCACACCGTCCTCGTGCGGCGGCTCTTTTCATCATCGAATTCCTCGATCCGGGGACACGGAATGGAGTAGCCGTGCCCGTCGGAGACCCCGACCTGAAGACCATCGGTAGAGCTGCATCCCACCCCTTACGCGGGTCGAGGTCTTCTTTCGTGACGCGATGCGTACCCGGCCCCGAAGTCTAGCCTGGTGAATCCTACAATCGCGGCTTTCGACGCAGCGCTTTACACTTGTTGTATGTGGCCAAGGGAATGACGCGAGGCGACGAGCACCTCATCATTTGTGCTGCGCGCACACCTTCAGAACCCGAGACTTAAAGAGCTGACGACCCTGACGAAAACTGTGTCCTGACATTACCCGAACCGCTGATTCAGCACTTCTCGGAGTAGACACCGGGCTCCGCTAGCATCAACGTCCACCATCGATCGTGACTCAACCTCCGAGGAGACCATCATGCCCAATCCTAAGTCCCCGAACGAAATCGACGTAACAGTCGGCCGCAATGTCAGACGCATTAGAAATATGATCGGTATATCTCAAGAGGCGCTAGCCGCTAAACTTGGGCTGACGTTCCAGCAGGTTCAGAAGTATGAGAAGGGCACCAACCGAATCTCGGCTAGCAAGTTAGTTGCCATGTCCCAGGCGCTCGACTGCAGTATCGCTCAGCTCTTCGCCGACGTTGAGGCGAGTACTAACACCGTACCCGTTCCGAACTTCAGCGTCGCCGCTCTAAAGTTGGCCGGCGAGTTCGACAAGATCGCGTCTGATGTTCAACGCACTGCCGTCGCAAAGCTGATTCAGTCGTTGGCACATCACGACACAACGCGCCCGGCACTCGCTGAGGAATGACAGCGTCTTCGTTATCGACGAAGCGCACTGCGACAATAATATGGGCGTCTATCTGAAATGGGGGACCGCAATTGAAAATTCGCGACCAGATCGATCGACACCGAGTTGCGTTTCGCAATGAAGGACCGGTTGCGGTTCCTCGACACTTCTCGCAAGTTGGGCGCTACAGTAGCCTGGAGAGAGTTCAGGCCCCAGTCAGGGTCCTCGGGCTGAGGCGCTCATCAGCAACTAACGCCGGGGCCTAGCTTGCGTCGCGCTCCATCTAATTGACGCTATGTGAGGACGGTCGACGCTAAGAACGGACACCGTGTGTCCTCGCTGCCGAGCGACGATAGGATGTCTAGAATCGGCCGTTTCTCATGCGGCGCGCCTTCAAGCATTTGCGTTGCATGCATTTTCCCCAAAGCCGCGAAGCCATTGCAGATAAGGAGGCAGCAGCTTCAACGCCCTGAGCACCTGCTTCCGGGCGAGATGGCTCTGTTCAGCTACGGACGGCGACGATCGGCTTCGGCCCCTCTCCCGTCTTCGCTTCGTCTTTTTGACCAGCGACACCGCAGTTCCGGTGGTGGTATCGTAAAGATCGCTGGGCTGGCCCTTGCTGCAAATACACCGAGGAAATTCGATTCTCTGTTTTGGCGGCACGAACCAAAGGTCATCCACGGGATCGTAGCAGCCAGGCAGTGAGAAGTGCTCGTTGATCAACAGAAAGTCGCTTTTGTTTAAAGTGATGATCGGAGTCTGGTGCGCGATTGATGCAGCCGCGATGAGAAGATCGTGTCCAAGGCGCTTACGCTTTGAACGCAAATCCGGCAGCATCAGGGGAAGCAGTGCGGCGCGCGCGGTCATCGCACCATAGATTTGGGCGACCTCCCGAGTCATTTCTTGAAATTGATACGAGGCGTCGAGGATGAGCTCGAACCATTTGCCGATCTCTGCCGCGCGCTTTGGATTCACCGCTGCCTGCAGTTCAATTCCGCGACTGATTTCGACCACCACCGCGAAAGGTATCACGAAATTGGCCTCTCCCAACTTCGTTATCCAATCCTTAATGGCACGCACCTTCGGATCCGCCCCATTCCTGCGCTGCGTCTCACAAAGGACATTTGTATCCAACATCAACGGCAATGAAATCACCGATTAATCTTTCATAAAGATTCGATGCACCGACTCAGAAGTCTTGTTTATATTGACTAACGAAACCCTAACTCTGAAGTTTAGCGCGAACCCAGCCGAAGGAACGAAAATGGCTGCTGACCAGTGGACTCGGGCCGAAGCAGAAGCGCGGATCTCGGAAGTGTTCAATGCCGCAAAGACCCGTGGGCCGCAGCGCATTTCCGAGGTCGGAGGCACCTTCGAGCTCACGTTTGTTCGCGCGCGAACGAAAAAGCTCAGCCAACTTCTGCTTCAAGACGGCCCGCTTGAAGACGGGGAGCTGGACGACAGGTGAGAATCGCCAACCGCGACACAGCGTGGGCCGCGGCGAAACAACAGCATAGTCGAGATTCGCACATCGACGGCGTTCAGCAAAGACCGACGCGACTTTCAATGAAATCACCAAGGTTCTCCGCCCTCTGTTCCGCTAGCGCCTGCCGCCACTCCGCCATCAGCATGGGATGAAGGCTTCCACCCTCGGCGAATGACGAACAGAACAACGAATCTCGCTTGCAGAACTCTTCCCAAGCGGCCTGGCTTTCTTCCAACAATCGAAGGTCGACGTCTGGGATTTGCCGGATAGTGGCTAGCAGGTCTGCGACCTCCTGCTCCGCGGCTTGAAGATTCTCGACGGCGTCGATCGTCATCTGCGCCTGCGTGAAGGGGAGCGTGCCCTCGATATGCTTGACAGTGATCCAGTCGCAAGCCTCGATGAATGCCGCGGCTGCCCCGCAAAATTCACCGACCTCGTCCTCACTGTAGGGACTGTGGCTGGACAACTCATGCACCAGAATATGCCGCGCGGCGAAGATCCTGCTTAGCAGGCGCATCGTCGTGTCGATGTCCTTGATGATTGGTTCTAACGGAAAATTGGCCTGATCCTCCGTCCACCGTCGATGGGCTGTTCGGAGTTCCTCCCTCGCCTCGGGGAGCAACGTCGTCAGAGCCTTCATGATCGCGTCGACGCTGCTTAGGCTGATCGCGTGCGCGACGATATCGCCAGGACTAAACTTTTGCTTTTCCACACCGTCGGCGAATATGAAGTCAAGCTTAAGATCCTTGACCAAGAACCGCGCCCTCTCCGCGAAGACCTCCTCGCTGGAGTCGACCATCTCCCTGACCATGGATCTTACGAAGACCTCAAGGATCGTCGCAAGCCTGACGACCACGTGGTCGCCTATGAAGGGCTGGTTCTTTGACCTGGCCTCCCAAGTTTTTGCCAATTCGGCGACCTGGACGACAAGATCGGGTCCGCGACGCGGCTTGCCGTGACGCTCTTTCCACTCGATGATTTGTTGCGGGTCAAGGTACTTCATCGCGAATAAGTAGCAAATCTGTCGGGCCGGGCAATCCACCATTCGCGGTAGGACATGCTTCTTTCCGCAGCCATAGTCGGGAGTTGGTGGAGCCGGAAAGTTCGTGCAGATCATCGAGTGATGCGCCATGGTCGCGATTAGTCATCTCCGCTTCCCTCTGCCATTGCCTAACCATCGACTTTGTCAGCGGCGCATAGTCTAGCCTGAAGCCTGGAAAATCGCCTGTGTCCCATTGGGCGACCCCGCGGGCACGAAACTGCTGAACGGGCCTTACCTTGGAGCTTTGACGATCTCCATAAGATCGTGCCTGAAGCTTTCGGGATCGCAGGCGAAATCGATAGTGACGAACCGAAGGCGATGTCCCTGTATCGTGACAGCTTCGTCCACCTGAGTTTCCAACGACGGATGCAGCAGAATCCATTCCGCACGATCGGCAGCAGCGTTTCCCCGCCCGGCCTGGGAGCGGATGTAGGAATACATCTGGTAGAGATGGGCGCTCTTGAGGCCCTCCGAACCATGTGCTCGTCGTGTCAGGATTCCGGTAAACTTTGTGTCTAAGACGATGCGTCTGGTTGAGCCCCGCTCCAAAACGACGTCCGCGTGCATCTTGGGCAAGATGGAATGAAGGCCCTCCGTCGCATCGCTAGCGTCCCACCCGAATTGGGTCTGGCTGCTAACTATCCACCCTTCGCGGCCATCCAGTTCATGGCGAAAGAACCCAGCGATTACTTTTTCAAAGATCTGCCGAAGAAGGATCTCATCGTGATCGAGCCTCGTCGCCTTGACATCGCCCCCTCGCTCCGACGGCAGTTTTAGATCGAGAACGAGCTCTGCGACACGCACAACAAGTTCGTCGTCCGATTCGTTTCGGGCAATCCTATCGCGTGAAATTTCAGCGCGGGAAGGCCGAACGGGGGAGACGCCGGCATCGACAAGCGTCCCCATAAGGGTTCCGCACCTGTAAGCAAGATCGCGGTCGTTCACATTGGCCCTAGCTTTGACAAGAGCTGCTAAAATCAGCCTGTTGCGTGGCGTATCGTGCGTCAGCTCCTCGAATCGGCATGCCACCTTTCCCCGGCTGAGAAGGATCGCCGATATGTAGCCGCCTGGGCTGATTTTGTTCGAGAAGGCCCGAGCCGCTGCAGCCTGCGAGCAGCTGCTTGCGACAGTGGCTCTCGCCGCCAAGTCCTGTCGGGCGCAGCCAGCGAGCGAGGCTCTTTTCATGCCGTCGGCCGCGATATCCAGCGGATGCTGCCCGACGTCATGTAGACCACGGCGCCACGCTCCACGCCGGTCGCTTCAAGGTAGTCGCCGATCTGGCGCGCATGATCGCGAAAATCCTGTTCCGTCGGAGCGACGTCGCTTTTCCAATCCAGGAGAACCGAAGGGACACCCTGTTCAACTGCAATGGCGTCGATGCGGCCGGCCAGCGCCACGGGTTGCGGGTCGTCGGCGATCATCTGATAGATCGGCCACTCGGGCACCAGCGTGGCCCGAAGCGCGACTATGTCCGGCAAATGCAGGGTGCGCGACGCGGTCCTTGCGATCTCGTCGGCATCCGGCAAAGCACGATCGTCACCGATCTCTACGCCGATCTCGTCAAGCAGCGTCAGCGCCCTGGAAACGAGCGCAGGGACGTCGTCCCCGATCTCTCCGGTCAGCACCTCCTCCATCAGTTTGTGAAGCACGAGGCCTCGGATCCGTCCCGCACCCACGGGAACTTCGGCTTCCGGTAAGGTGTCATCCTCGACCGCGACCGCCTCGACGCTCGGCGCGCGATCGGAGTCGTCGTTGCTGGGCCTCAGCCATTGGAGCGGCACGGAAACGGCGTCGATCGCGTCTTGCTCCATCGCGAACATCTCGGCTGTCTGGAGATTTGAAAGGGCCGGTTCCGCCTCCCGTCGCAACGGAGCCATTCCCGCCAAGTCCAGCTCCGGCAGCCCCGGTGGCGCCACGTCGACCACGCGCGCCCAAGACTTTTGTTGCGCCTGGGGTAGATCGGGGAGAACCAAAAGTTCACGGGCCCGCGTGCAGGCGACGTACCAGAGCCGCTCGTACTCGTGCGTCCTGCTTGCGTCCTCTGCTTCAAGAGCCCGAAGCAACTCTGGTGGCACGACGTCGCCGATCACCCAGTGGAGGGTGTCGTCGCTGGCTCTGTAGACGAAGGGCTCGCGCGAGCGGAGCTGCGTGGCCGTGTTGATCGGTATCACGACGGGCCATTCAAGTCCTTTTGCGCTGTGAATGGTGATTATGTCGATGGCGGCGCCCTCGGAGTCCAGTCGCCCCTCGCTCTGTGGTTTGCCTTCCTGCCACTCGCTGGCGATATCGCGAATGAACCGCTTCAGGCCCCTCATCCCGTACGATCGCGCGCGCTCAATGAAGGCTTCGACGTTGGCTATCGCGCGAGCGCCCCGGTCGCCCTCCCGAGCGGCCAAGACGGGGCGAACTGCCAGACGCTCCACCGCCTCCGTCAGAAGCAGCGCCGGCGTGGTCGTCCGCGCGCGCCGCCTGAGCTCCTGCAGGATCGACAGCGTTCGGGATGCTATGGGGTGCTCGACGTGCTCGCAGGCGGTCAACATCGAAAACCGCGGAAATCCGTCCGGGTGTTCGGGCGCGGCCGGCAGCGCGCCGGTGATATCAAGAAGCTCCTCCTCGGTCAGGCCCACCAAAGGCCCCCGCATAAGCGCTCCGAAGGCCAGCGTGTCTCGTGCATCGGCGAGAGCTCCCGCCAACGCCAGCATATCCTGCACCTCCTGCCGCCGCAGGAAACTCTTGCCGGCCTGAGAGGCGATTGGCAGCCCGCGCTGCACCAGAGCGCGCTCGTACCGCCAGAGCTCCGTACCCGTCGGCGCAAGCAGGGCGATTCCGCCTGGGCCCAGCGGAACCGTGAATCCCTCTTCGTCGCTAATCTGGAGATTGCCGACAAGCCGACTACAGATCTCCGCCACCACCTCGGCCTCTGCTTCGCGGACTTCATCCGATCGTGGGTCGCGAGGCAGATCGATGGTCACCCGCGCAACGCAAGGCAGGCGGTGTGGCGCTTCGCCCATAGTCTCGGTAAAGGCCACGTAGCCGGGCTGTCCCGCGCGCCCGAGCGGACCGGCGAACACCCTGTTCACATGCTTGATGATCCCTGGGCGAGATCGGAAGTTCGCCGTGACCTGCACTATGTTGTCGGGCCATTGCCGCTCGACCGCGTTTCGGGCCTCGGAATAAGTGCCAATGTCGGCGCCTCTGAACCTGTAAATCGCCTGCTTCGGATCTCCGACCATGAACAACGAGCCGGCGCGCAGAGAGCAGTCTTGCCAGCATTCAGCGGCTTCGCTGGCGCCGATCCGGAACAGAACCTCCGTTTGAATGGGATCTGTATCTTGAAATTCGTCGACGAGGAGATGTTGATAGCACCGCCCAAGTTCACGCCGCACGCCCTCATGGCTCGCAACAAGATCACGCGCCTTCTCGACCAAATCATCAAAATCAACGACCGCGGCAGACCGCTTGAATGCGTCATACTCCTGGAGCACTTCGTCGAGTTCGGCCGATAGACTGGCGACAAGCGCGGTCGAAATTCGCCCGAGCAACGTTCGATAGCACCTGTTGACGTGGTCGAAGCAGTCGCTCGCTTCGTCGTTGAGGCGCTCGCCATCATCTCTTCCGGCAATTCGCTGCCAAGCCGTCTTCAGCCTCGGCTTTAGCAGGTCGAAACTTCGGTTTCGCATGCAGGTGAGGCGCGGCGGATGAGCCAAGTTCCAACATCGCTCGAAATCGGGCGGCTCCTCGAAGCCGCCGCGGTAGAAATTCGCCAACGTCTCGAGCTCTGCGACCAGGGCGGCAGTCTTCGGTTCGCCTGGGTGGGCGGAAAGCCAGCGGCCGAAGTCCTCTACGGCATTCAGCAGTTCGATGTCGGGTCGACCTCCCAGGTCGGCCGCAATCGTGCGCGCGCCCCGGTACTTCAGCCGGAAGCGCGCGAGATCCTGCAGGGTGCCCACCACGCGGCGAGGATCGTCGCGACTTATCACAGCGACAGGATCGGAAGAACGCCCGACGACACCAAGGCGCCGCGTCAACCATTGCTCGAATACGGAATCGAATGCGGTGGCCGCCTGCGTCGCATCGAGGATTCGCACTCCGGGATCGACGCAGGCTTCGACGGCGTAGCTCGAGATGATTGACTGACAGAAGGAATGGATGGTGGCGACGGTAAGGCCGTCGAGGTTTTGCACGGCCGAAGACAGGACGGCGCGCTGGCTCTGTTCCAACCCGTTTGGCAGGGCCAAGCGCAGCGGAGCAGGCACGCCGCCCGTCAATAGCTCGTCGATGTAGCCGCGGACGCGCGCGGCGAGTGAACTCGCCGCGAGTTCGGTGAAGGTGATGGCGGCCACCGTTCGGGGCTCGACCCCCCGGGCGAGCAGCATCGTCAGCCGTCCTGCCATCAATGCAGTCTTGCCGGTCCCAGCCGCGGCCTCGACCAGGAGGGTGGCCCCAAGGTCCGTAAGCACGCGAAACCGCGCGGCGCTATCGGCGACTTTCTTCATCGGCTGCTCCATACCCGCCCAAAGTCACCGAACGCTCTGCTTATGCTGGAATTCTTGATCCGGAAGTAGGCGCTGGGCGACGCAGGCATTGCAAGACGGAAGTCGTTCTGTTCCTCCCGCGCATCCGGCCCCGGCAGAACCACTCCGCTTCGGAGCACCCCCACCGCCGCGGTGAGGTGTGTCCCCAGCTCTGCAATCGCTTGATCGACGTCAGGAAGGCCGTACGCCTGCACTTCCTGATCGCCCAAGAACACTAGCCGTGCCACCACCCGGGGAATGTCTGGAAGCAGACGCTGCGCGGCTAGCGCATAGACGACCCGTTGAATTTCCGCGCCACCGCTGAGCATCAACTCCTGCGCCCGTCGCGGCGCGGTTCCGGTCTTGTAATCGGAAACGCGAACCGCACGTCCGTCAGCCCTCAGATCGAGCCGGTCTATCCTGCCCCTGATACGCAGATCAGTCCCGGGAATATCGATTGCCGAGCTTGAGCACCAAGGTTCGTCCACCTTCGCAATGTTGGCGTCGGAATAGCCGAACGCGACCTCGGTCCAACTGCGCGTGTCAGGCTCCTGGAATGTTTCAAAAGTCAGCGCTTTCAGAGCCTGGCGTGCTGCGTCGTCAAGGGTGTGCTGCCACAGCAGCGCTGGCGGCACCGACCGTTCGATCGGCCAAGATGAGCGGACGGCCGACACGGAAGCCGCGATCGCAGCTTCGACCTGATGGCGGGAGGCCCGCGTGAAACCGGGGGTTGGCTCGAGGCTGTCGACCGTCCGCTTCAGCAGATCATGAACGAGCTCCCCATATCCGCGCGCATCGAGGGCCAGTGGCTGCTCTTCGGCTTGAGCCCCGTGCCAGCCCAGCGCGTAACGCCATACGTATGCCAGGGGGTTGCGAAGCATAAGCTTCAGCGAGGAGGCCGATTGAACCTGGCCGATCGCCCGGACGATGACTGGATGATCTGTCCGCACGATCCCGTCATGGGCGTTGACCTGCGGGCTGCTCCAATCTTGCCAGCATCGCTTCGCGGCGACGATCAATGGCGACGTAGACGCCTCGTACGGGCGACTGAAAAGCCGGTCGGCCTCATTGAACGCATGCTGCGGGAGACGCTCTCGCTTCAGATCCGCCGTTTGAACGCCCCTTGGTATCAATGGACTTGCTGATAGGAGCGCGCCCTGAGCGTTGCGCCTGCTTCGTGACAAGACACAACCGCCCTGGGCGTGGGCGGCGATCTTGATGAACGCGTGCCGGTCCCGTTCGGGAATGGGATACGGATCAAGGTTGCGCCGGGGCATGACGTGATCCGGCACTATCGGATCCGATTCCTCTCGCCGCGGCCAGGACCTGGACGTCATGCCGAGGAGACGGACCCATGGTCGCGGACCCGTCGCGAGGTGGCTAGCGGGACACCACACCGCCGATGCGCTCGGATCGCGCCGATCGGGCACGCGCAACTCCTGAAGAGAATATTCAAGCGCTCTCGCAGGGGCGCGCCGGAGTGCCTCGGTCCAAAGCGCCAGAGCCACGGGAGGCAGGAGCATCGCGCCGACCTGTTCGGCCGTCTCTATTCCGTTTGACAGAAGTCGCAGCGCGGGTAGCACGGCCGGTCCCGGATCGAAGCCGTCCGTCCTCCGGTTAGCCGCCAGTTCGAGTGCCCTGCGCCAATGCTCGAGCTCGAAAAGTGTTGCGCTCTGCTGAAGACCGGCGGACCAGTTCGCCGGGACATCGCCCAGTGCGCGACTTCTACCGACGGAATATGCAAACAGTCTGCGGATCCGGTCCTGACTTAAACCGTGGAGGAGGACGTCCGCCAAGGCGGCGCACGCCTGTCCGTCCCGCGAAGCGAGTGCGGGAATGCCGCGGGTGAAATGCAGAGGTAGATCCGCGTTTTGCGAAAGCGCGACAAAGTGCTCGTCCCAGGCCTGCGTGTCGGTGGCGCAGATTGCGATCTGTTCCGGTCTTGCCTGGCCCGACGAGATGAGTTCGCGCATCCACCGCAGTGCCTCGATCGCTTCGCTCCGTGGATTGGCGCAGGAAACGACCGACATATCGGGGACCCGTCCGGGCTCCCAGGGAGCGATCCGTCCTGGGAACCAGCCGGTGTCTTGCATGCCGGGTTCGAACCACGAGATCGGAACCTCTTCTGAAAGGTTCACGAGCAGCGGCCGCCACACCGGAGCGACCCAGAATGCGCGATGAAGTTCGATCGGCCCCAAGACCACCCGGGCATGCGCGACCCGTTTCAGCGCGGCGTCGCGAAGGTCTCGCGGCGTCATCACGCCGGCGGGGAGTGCGAGACGTACCCTTCGTTCGATCTCCGCCAAGTCTGCAACACGTTCGTTACTTTCGGCGATGACAGAGAGCGAAAGATCGCTTTCCCACGCCTTCGCGAGTGTCCGCGCCACCGCCCGAGGCGTCCCCGGAAGCTGGCGTACGCCTTCGAGTTCGGCGAATCCCCCCTCGTCCAGTGCGTCGCGGATCGCGGGATAAAGATCCCGAGGCCCGGCCGGGCGAACGAACCCACCGGAAAGGCGCGCCGCCAACAACGGCGCGGTGAGAATCTGAACGCCCGCCTCTCCTCGCAGCGCCGCATCAACGCGCCTCATACGAAACGACAAGGGTCCCTCGACAACCACGGTCTGGCGCTGCAGCGTGACCTCCCAACAACGAAACGTCGATCGGCGCTTAAGTCAGCCGGGCCACACCAATCCTACAGAATCCGTCGCCGCCCGGGTTGCAACCGTCGGGTGATTTGCCTCTTTCGTCAACAGTTTCTGGCTCCCGCCCGCAAGGTCAGGACGCCTTCGTCCATCGTGGGTCGGACGAGGCGAAGATCGCCCTTGCCCATTCGATGAACGCGCGAACCTGAGGAGCCAATGCTGGCGGGCCGGGTACATGACGGACACTGGCCTCAGGTCGGTCTCGACGTCGGGCAGGATTTCGACAGGCATGACACCTGCGAAGGCGGTCGAGCGGCTCCGCGTCGAGGCCGCGCGGCCGCTGATCGAGGCGGGGCTACTGTCCTTCGACGAGATCGGCCGCCTCGTCGGCTTTAACGATCCGGATCGCATGGCCCAGAGTTTCGTGCGGACCTTCGGCCACACGCCGCAAGAAATGCGGCGCATCGCGCGGAGGCGGACGCTGCGGAGCGCCCAACGACGTAGGGAACGACGGAGACGCCAGGTGGATGGAAGTGGGCCGTCCCGCCGCGGTGCAGCACCGCCATCGACCGATGTTGCGCCAGCGCCGCGCGAATCTTCGCGACCGCTCTAGCAAGCACCCGAGGTTAAACTCTATATCCGAAAGACCAAAACAATTGCCGGTATAAAAATGACCGTTTCGCTGCGAACCCATCTCGATAGGCTGAACAAATCCCTCCAGGAGCTGAATGCGACGGGCGAGAGTGGCTTCGAAGGCCTGTTAGGCGAGGCGCTAAGCGAGCTCACTGGCATACCATTCCGTCTCGCAAACAGCGCCTATCAGCGAGGTCTCGATGGCAAGTCTGCCTTCGAAGGCGCGGTAGCTTTCGAAGGGAAACTTTACACTGGCGCCCTGCCGCGAAAGGACGTTCTCTCAAAAATTCCCGACCTCGTCCGTCACAATCAGCATGCCGACCTTCTCTGGGTTCTCGGCGCGACCTCCATGGTGCCGAGCCAGCTTGCCGACGACCTGCGGGCCGATGGCGTCAAGCATGGGGTCAGCGTACTCGTCCTCGACTGGGTTCCGTCCGATTTTCCGCGTTTGGGCGTGATGCTCGCAATGGGCGCAAACAAGGTGGAGGACTTCCTAAGGACCCATCTAACGTCAGATGCGGCTCGCGACGACGCGATCGCAGCCTTGGCTGCCATTCGTGGCGACGATCAGTTTGCCCGGCATGCCGCCGCCGTTCGCAAATGTCTCGATGCGCCTGGAATGGCCACGGCCATGGCGGAGAGAGCCAACGCAGACTGGTTCGCGGAGACCGTTTCCGACAGGGCCGGCGCACGCGCCGAACTCGGTCAACCGCTAGCGCTGGCGGATCCGGCCCTCACGATTCTGAAACGCGATCAACTGATCGACACCTTAGGCCCCTATTTCACGGATGGCGCAGGCGATGGGGTGGTTTGCGTTCATGGTGAAGAAGGTTGTGGCAAGTCGTGGATCGTCCTGCAGACTTGGCTCGAGCAACCCGACAAGCCGCTTCTGGTGTTTGCGACGCCGGACTATTTCTCGCAAGAGGCGACGCAGGCCGACATCGAGGACCTTTTGATCGCGAAGCTTGTTGCGCAGACCGGCGACACACGAAGCGAAGCGAGCACGATTCGATGGCGGAGACGACTTTTCGCGTGGAAAGCCGCGGAACGGCCCTGTCGGCCGCGGCTGGTTGTCGTGGTCGACGGCATCAACCAGCGTCCGCACCAGTCCTGGGGAAAAATCATCAGCAGCGTCGAAACCTATGTCGGCCGGCGCGGGGGGCGCGTCGTCTTCACCGCGCGCACGCATTACTTCAGCACGCGCGTCAAAAGGGCCCTGCTTCAATCTCCGAAGGAGGTCGAGGTTCCGCGATGGAGCGCATCTGAACGAGACCGGATCCTCAAGCACCGAAAAATTCCGGTGAATTCGCTAAAACCCGCGGTCGCGGCGTTCCTTCGCAATCCGCGAATTCTGTCAATCGCACTCGAGGTGTTCGGTCACGAAATTGCGGCCTTCGAGGAGCTCAGCGTCGATCGTCTTTTGTTCGAACACATCATGGCGGGTGTGAGGCACGACTACGGCAACGATCCCGTCGAATTCGTCGCGCACCTGCGGAGCCACGCAAGGGAGTTGCTGAACCGCGCGACCGCTCAAAACAAGGACGACTTGCACATATTCGAATCCAGTGTGCCGGCTGTCGCCGACGGCCGCTTTTTTCATCCCGTGGAGGGAGAGCCTAGAAAATACCAACTTCGCGACGACGGTCTCTCGCTCGCGCTCGGCCTGTCGATCATCGAGAATTTGCGTTCAGCGGAGCGGAACCATCGCAACCTCGACGACGGCCTAAAAGAGATACTTGAACCGATCGAGGCCTTGGACAGGACTGCCGAGGCGGTCCTGGCGGCCATAACCGTGACGGCCGCCGACGACAACGAGTATTCCCCGGCAGTCGCCCGCGCTCTTATCAAGGGATTCTCCGAGCTTCAAAATCCGCCTGCGCTGTCCCTCGCCGCCTTGGTCAGCTTCGCAAGGGCGCGGCCGATGGCTTTCGCCGAAACGGCGAGGGACCTTTGTCTGGAGGGAAGAACCCAACCCAACCACCGCTGGATACGGGCGGCGCTCAACGAGGTCGCGCAATCCGACGCTGTTTGGACCGTCCTTGCCCCGGAGGTGCGGCGATGGCTCCGCGCCTACTCTCCGTCACCGGAACTCCGGATGGGTATCGTCCGTGTCGGTACTCCCGAAACGATTGTTCAGCAAATGACCCGGCTACAGGCGGAAATCAACGAGCGGATTCAGGATCTATCTCCCGCGGAGAAGGGTCGTCACGCGCGCCTTGTCCAAACCGAAGGCGAAAGGGATGTGCTGTCGCATCTAGCGCTGCGCCTTTTGGCGGGCAAGAAACTGGCGCCACTTGCAGAAGCCCTCGTGGATTGGAGTTTCGCCAACACGCTCAACGGCACCTCCCACGTGCCTATGAGGGACTTCAACGCCCTCATCTCCCTCAACCGGCGGGATTGGTCCGAAACACGCGACGCGCTGCTCCAACAATGCCGGGACTTTTGCACTGGCGCGGTGTCGAATACGGGCAAGCGGGTTCTATCCAACGTACTGTCCGCGACGGGCGCGCCGGAGGATGACTGGGAAGCGCGCGTCCTTCGCGCTGAGCTGAACGACGACCGGCCGCCGATGCGTGGCCCGCGCACCTTCGACGCGAAAGCCGATCCCTGCGATCCGGCGGCAACCCGACCATTCGGCCTGACGTCGAATCTCCAGAAATACGAAAAACTTGATGTGACGACCCTGCGGCAAGGTATCGACCGTGTGTTTCCGGACCACGTCTTCGTCGGCGATAGACCGGCTGCAGCCCGCTTCGCGCTGGATGTGGCTGTCGCCAAGCATCGGGAACTTGCGACCGATGTTGCGAACCGCGCCGGCACGCCGCTTCGCCAGGGACTGCTGGAACTGCGGAAACACGCCGCTTTGATCTCGAGGGAACAAGCGCTTGCACTCGTCGATATTTGGACGCAAGCGCGGGCGAGAGACGATTTTAGAACGCTGCCCGAAGACGACCGACTGGTACTGCAGGACGGGCTGGTCATCGCCTTTCCGTTCCTAGAACCCATCGAGCAGATCGACATTCTCCTCGCGACCACCGAAAACGAGCCTCTCCTGCTTGACCTTGTCGATGGAACGAAGGCGCCAGATGCAGCAACCTTCGACCGGTTCCTCGACGACGCGCGCTCCACTGGCGTGGAACACAGGCAGCGCGTCCTGCTCGAGATCGCGGCTGCGGCCGGGGCCGAACTATCAAGTCATGCGCGCGCCTATTTTTGCACACTGATGTCCTCGCCACGGGAACGGCTCCGCAGCAGCGCGCAGCGGCTCGCTGCCCGTTCAGGTCATCCAGACCTGCTAAAGGCGGTCGTGGAAAGCGACTGGGAAGCCAGTCCCGTTGATAATGGCGATGATTCCAACAGTTGGTATGGTTCGTACGCCTTGCTGAAAGGCGCGGAGATTGGCCTGATCGACGGGGGCGCGGTCCTCGATCGGATTTCACCGCGCCTTTACGGACGGGCGGCCTTGATGCTGAAAGGCCCTGCGACACAAGAGATCGCCCGCCGAGTTGATGCCTCGATACGCCGTGTCATCGCTCTGCCGGACGAGCTGGTGGCGCCCGCAATAGAAATGGAAGTCGAAGGCGCCGATCTCGACGAGCCGCCGTGTTTTTATGTAACAGCCCGTCCCACCCGAGGGCCAAGTGATTTTATTCGCAAGCTCTCGGAAAGCGAGGGCGGATCACGCGGAGGGGACAACGGCTATGAAGCCTTTCTGACATTCCGGGACCGACTCACGGCGGCCAGCGCGAATATCATTCTCGATCATCTCACACACGAAGAGTTCGCCGCAATTGTCGCTGCCAATCCGCCAGTCGCGGAACAATGGTACGATCTCTTCATGGATATGAACGACTCCAAACTGCCCGCCGTTCACAATCTCGTCCTGCTTCTGGCAAGTGCTCTCTCCGACATCGACCCTGACAAGAGCCTGGCGCTTTTCCACCGATCCGCACACATCAGGCCGCTGGTGCGCTTCAACTTCGGAAAGACCGGCGTAGACTTTGGATCGCTGAGCGCATGGCGAGGGCCGCGCACATCCGCCTTCGACGAGATGCGCAGAAAGCGGCTCGACTACGCCGAGACCGATCAAGCATTGGCAACCGAAGTTCTTTCAGCGCTTCAGAACGGTCACCAAAGCTTCCTCGAGGCGTATGTCGATGAAAAGCTCTCCCGATCCGAGCCCGCCGAAATCGCACGTGGTCTAATGGTGGTCGGCCTTTCGGACCAGAGCGAACGCCATGACCAACTTCTTAAGAGATACGAAGCAACCGACGGGCTGCCAGGCTGGGCATGGACGGAAGCGACAGCCGCGTATCGGCGCAACATCTGGGCTCGTCACTGGTTCAAGGCGATGTGCGAAACGGAGGACCCCGAGTCGTTCTGGCAGGCGGCGGTTCTTTTTGAGCAATGCGTCGACGCACGGTTTCAGACCTGGCGCAATGACTACTCGCTCGTCGGCAGGCCATTTGCAGCCTTCGGCGGCAACCTAAGGGATGTCCTTCCACGGAGATATGAAAAACTCAGCAACGAGCGAGAGCGAAACCTCTTCGGAAGGAAGGCCCCAGCACCCATATTCGTGCGTTCTCTGGATTGACTTGTACTCCACGGCGCGAGCGACGCAGACGGTCATCGTAGCTCTCTAAGCGGATGATCATCCTGGCTAAACCTGCCAGTTGGCAGTTACGCTCACCGCAAGCTCTGCGCGGTTCGCACAGCCACGCTTCCCCTCGTGGGCGCTGGCATGGATCAGCGCGTCGTAAACGATGAGGTCTTCCCGCTGAGGAAGCGTTGAAAAGAGCGCTACATTGGCTGCATATCCGGTACCGAAGAACAGCATCTTCTCCGCGCCGAAAAACCTTGCCGCTTCAGCCTCCAGTTCTTCATGTTCGGAGTGATTGCCCCGAAACAACCGGGAACCACCTGCGCCGACCGGAACATCATTTGCAAGGGCGTTCTGTATTGCATCCTTGAGCCGCTCCGAGGCTGCAAGTCCGAGGTAGTCGTTCGAAGTAAAATCGATACCCGTCCGCGCCTCAAGCCGACGCAAGCGGCCCTTACGTGTGTTCCGGCGTGCAAATTTGACCCCCTTGGCGGGGTAATCGGCGTCCAATTTTGACCCCCCTCAGATTTCATCTGACCATCCGGCTTTTTGCGGCGGATGGAGCGGGAGTTGAAGCGAGTGGATACGATTGCGCGTGTTCGACGGGCCTTCCATGTGCAGGGCTGGTCGATGAAGAAGATCGTCCGGGAACTCCACGTGTCGCGCAACACGGTACGCAAGATACTGCGTTCCGATGAGACCGATTTTACCTATGCACGAGAACGGCAACCGTTACCGCGGATCGGAGCCTGGAAGGCTGAGATCGAGCGGTTTCTGACAGCCAATGAGGGCAAGCCGTCGCGTGAACGGCTGACGCTGATCCGGATTTACGAGGAGGTTCGGGCACTCGGCTACGATGGCAGTTATGACGCGATCCGGCGATATGCCAAGACCTGGGCGAAGAACCGCGGAGCCGTGACGGCGGAAGCCTATGTACCGCTCTACTACGCGCCAGGTGAGGCTTACCAGTTCGACTGGAGCCACGAGATCATTCTGATCAACGGCGTGACGACGACCGTGAAGGTGGCGCATGTCCGGCTCTGCCACAGCCGGATGATGTTCGTCCGGGCCTACATGCGCGAGAGCCAGGAGATGGTGTTCGACGCGCACGACAAGGCATTCGCCTTCTTCCATGGCACCTGCACGCGCGGCATCTACGACAACATGAAGACGGCAGTCGAAGCCGTGTTCGTTGGAAAGGAACGACAATACAATCGCCGTTTTCTGCAGATGTGCAGCCATTATCTGGTTCACCCGGTCGCCTGCACGCCCGCATCTGGGTGGGAGAAGGGACAGGTCGAGAACCAGGTTGGTCTCGTGCGTGAACGCTTCTTCACCCCGCGACTGCGGGTCAAAAGCCTGGAAGAGCTGAACGTCTGGCTGCTCGATAAGTGCATCGCCTACGCCAAGGCTCACCGCCATCCCGAGCAGACCGAGCGGATGATCTGGCAGATGTTCGAGGCGGAGCGCGCCAGCCTGGTGCACTATGTCGGGCCGTTCGACGGTTTCCACTGCGTTCCGGCCTCGGTGTCGAAGACCTGCACCGTCCGCTTCGACAACAACAAATACTCCGTCCTCTCGACGGCGGTCGGCCGCCCTGTCGAGATTCATGCCTACGCCGAGAAGATTGTGATCCGGCAGGATGGCGTGAACGTCGGTGAACATCCTCGTTGCTTTGGCCGTGGCGAGACGGTCTACGATCCCTGGCATTATGTCCCTGTTCTGGCTCGCAAACCCGGAGCTTTGCGCAACGGAGCGCCGTTCCGGGAATGGGTCTTGCCCGCAGCGATGGAGAAAGTGCGCCGGCGGCTGAAGAGCGTCCATGACGGTGATCGGCAAATGGTCACCATCCTCGGCTGCGTTCCCACCGACGGTCTGGCGGCCGTCGATGCTGCCTGCCAGGAGGCTTTGGAGCACGGCGTCTGCTCGGCCCCGGTGATCCTCAACATTTTGGCCCGGAGCCGTGATCCGGCTCCGACCGCAACCCTGCAAACCCCGGATGCGCTGCGGTTGACCCATGAGCCGGTCGCCGACTGCGCCCGCTATGACAGCCTCAGGAGGGCAAGCTGATGGAACGCACACAGGTTCTCGAACTGATGAGTACGCTGAAGCTCTTTGGAATGCGTAGCGCTTACGACGAGGTCATGGGCAACGGCATCAAGCGGCAGCACGAACCACCCCGCATCGTCGGCGATCTCCTGCAGTCGGAGATCGCCGAGAAGCAGGCTCGCTCCATTCGCTACCAGCTCAGCATCGCCAAGCTGCCGCTCGCCAAGGACATCGACGACTTCGACTTCACCAATACGCCGGTCAATGAATCCCTGGTGCGGGAGCTGTCGACCGGCACCTTCGTCGCTGATCAGCGCAACGTCGTCCTCGTCGGCGGCACGGGAACCGGAAAGAGCCACCTCGCCATTGCAATTGCCCGTGCACTGATCCGCAACGGAACACGCGGGCGCTTCTTCAATGTCGTCGACCTGGTCAATCGGCTGGAAACGGAAACGCGCAGCGGCAAGCAGGGGCGGACGGCCGACTATCTCAACCGTCTCGACTTCATCATCCTCGATGAACTCGGCTATCTGCCATTTGCTCAGGCCGGTGGCCAACTGCTGTTCCATCTGATCAGTAGGCTCTACGAGCGCACCTCGATCATCGTCACCACGAACCTGGCCTTTGGAGAATGGCCGACCGTGTTCGGCGATGCCAAAATGACTACGGCGCTCCTCGACCGCCTGACCCACCACTGCGAGATCGTCGAAACCGGGAACGAGTCCTGGCGCTTCAAGAACCGCTCTCAAAGCTAAAGCCGAAGATGCCCGTCACCCGCACTTGGCCTACCCTCTGCATCCCCGGCCAGCGCCGGGCAGGCCAAGCGCTGATCTACACCACCAGGGGGTCAAAATTGGATGCCGATAAGGGGTGAATTTTGGACGCTGATTGACAAATGGGTCGCTCTCAATGGTCTTTCCGGCGATTATCTGCGGTCTGCCAACGTGGCCCAGGCCAAGGCGGTCGAGTACCTTCGGGATTCTCCGACCATCGAAGAAGCGATCCGCCGGGCACCGGAGCTCGCAAAGAAGCTCAGCGTCATCGTTGAACACGATCTGTCTGAATCGCGCCAAGCCACCATCGAACTCGAACAGCAACGCGCCTTGATCGAGCAGGTTCGCGCCGCCTGATCCTCTCGCCCCAAAGGAGATTTTTACGATGAACAACGTCGCGGTCGCAGACAGTCATCAATCCGCCGGCACGCAAGTCATAGAGTTCAAGACAATTCTTGAACGATTGACCGAGGCCACCGAGCTTTTGAAAGAGCAAAGACATGAAGAGGCCCAAGCATCGATCTCCGCCATGTCGGATGCCGTGGACTACCTCTTCTCCCAAGCAAAACTTGGCGAACGCATGTATGCCAAGGAGCAACAGGTTACCTCAGAACTCGTCAAGTCGATCATCGCCGACCTAGGCCTGCTCAACCAGAAGATTACGGGGATCCAGCAGGAAATCGCTTCCGTCAGCATCGAAATTCACAAGGATGAGCAAGATGTCGAGCTTCTCAACCAACGGATTGGGCAGCTCATCAATCAGATGAGGGCGGCTGAGAACGAGCTTGCCCATCATCGCCGAAAGCTGGACGAACTCAACGACAAGTCGGCCGCTAGCATCGTCCGATCAATCTTCTGCCTTGGCCTCGATCGGGCGATCATGGGAATTATCACCCTTGTCGACCAGGACGAGGCCAAGATCCGGTCGCTCACGGACGAGCGAGAAAGATACCGTCAAGAGCGTGAGCGGGACGAGGGACGGCTTAGCGCGACCCGCGATCTGCTCTCGAGTCTGCAGAGCCAGCGCGACGAGTACACCCGGACCATCAAACAGCTGGAAGCAACGGAAGACACGCTTCACCAGAACGAGAAGGCCGCGCGCCGCAAGCTCGCGTTTTTTACCGATATCTCCCTCTTTTACGGGAAGCTGCAGGCTGTCTGCGACGGTATTGGCACCAATATCGCTTCAGTTGCTGATGTGGTGGAGGAACTAAACGATAGTCAGCCGCGTATTGTCGACATTGATGCTTCCGGTTCAGAACTTATCTCGCTCAAGGCTGCACTCATCAAGTTTGACGCCCTGCTTGGCGACGAACCGGTCGAAGCTCTTTTCTGAAGTTGAAGGGGCGGACAACCGCCCCTTCAAACCCACCCGTCTCGGATGACGAACGCCTCGTGAAGCAGATGTGTATGTGGACCTGCTTCACGACAGTGTTAGAACGACAGCAATGCTCCCTGCTTTTCTGGATCCCAGACGGCTAGGCTAAGGCTAATTCCGCATATCTAAGGCCTATGGCAGAGAGTGCACACTTCGCAAAGCACTTGCGACCCTTTCCTGCCCTAGTTGGCATTTATCTATCGGCTATTGGACGTTCCACTCCCTGGTGGATTCGGGCGGTCTTTCCAGCCGCAACACGGCGTTCAACCTTGAACAGCACGATCGAAGCTGCGCCAAAGAGGAGCGTCCCATTGAAGGGATGAAGCCAGAGCAAAGGTGGCGTCGAGCCGGCCGCCAATATCACCTGCCCCACATAGAGACCGAACGTCAAACCCGCCCACCATCCGAAACCGCGCAGTCGTGCAACGATTAACGAACCTGTGAGAAGGGAGGTCACCGGAATGAACAGGGCGCCGCCCAAGAACGCGTGCAGCCCCCAATGACCACTGTCGCTGAAGAGCGCCAGGCCGGCGCTCAGGAATTGTCCGAGGATTCCGACCGGGAGAATGCACGCCGCCACTGTGAACCATACAGGCGTGCCACCGCTGAGATCGGCCAATGTGTCGTGGATCTTGTCCATGGCTCAGGCCGTCACTTGGCAAGCCGCAGTCGTTTCCACGATCCAGCGTTTGAGGGTATTGGCATAGTCAGCGGCTGCGGCTTCGAGTACTCCCGGGGCGAGTTTGTCCGCCTCATAGACGACGAACGGATTGGTCCAGGCAAGACCACAGCGATGCGCGGTGGCCCGCAGCGGCGCCAGCAGGTCAATTATCGAAAACATATTGCGCCCGTCGGTACGATAGGCATCCGACACGTTGCCGGCAGTGGCCGCGATCATCAACGGCTTGCCTTCGAGCGCGCGGCCTTCCTGCTCATAAGCGATGTAGAACATGCGAGTCAGCACCGCGTCCTGCCAGCCTTTCATCAGCGCTGGGGTGGAATACCACTGGATGGGAAACTGGAACACGATGCGGTTGGCGGACAGTAGCCGGGCGGCCTCGCGTTCGCCATCCCGGAGCATATTCACGCCGTCCGGATAGAGTGCCTGCATGTCGACGACTTCGACATCCGGCAATTCGGCGGCTGCTGTTGCGAGCGCGACGTTGGCCTTTGAAGCCGACAGATCGCGGTGGAAGAGAAGGATGAGGGTCTTGGTCACGACTGACTCCTGTTTCAATAGGGCAATCATGCGGCCGCATTAAAAATACCTCCAATCGATAATTTATTTAGTCTATTATCTGTTTCATGAATTTACGCTCGCTAGATCTCAATTTGCTCGTCATCCTTGACGCCCTTCTAGACGAGGCCCATGTCAGCCGGGCGGCAGACCGGCTGGGCCTCTCGCAGCCCGCCGCCTCGGCGGCCCTACAACGCTGCCGCAGCCTGTTCCGCGACGACCTTCTCGAGCGCGGCCGGGGCACCATGCGCCTGACGGCGAAGGCCGCGGCCCTGCGCGCTCCGCTGAAGTCGCTACTGGCCGGCGTGACCGATCTGATTGCTCCACCTGAGGTGCCGCTGGCGGAGATTCGTCAACTGCTGCGCATCACCACCGCCGACTATCCGGCCCTGTTCATGCTGCGCCCACTACAGCAGGAATTGCAGCGCTCCGCGCCGGGGATCGACCTGGTCATCCAGCCTTGGCATGGCGCCGAGATGGCGCGTCTTGCGCTGATCGATGGCAGTACGGACATCGCAATCTCCGTACTGCCATCCGCCGAGGACGACCTGCACCGTGAGGAACTCTTCTTCGAGCACTATCTTGTCGCCATGCGCGCCGGACATCCGGCGGCAAAAACCTTCAGTTTGGATTCCTGGCTTTCTTATCCGCACATCCTCGTGTCCGGCCGTGGCGACACACGGACGCCGACTGACGACGAACTAGCGCGTCAGGGCCTTTCTCGGCGCATCGGCCTGGTGGTGCCAAATTTCCAAATGGTGCCCGAGCTGCTCATTGGTTCGGACATGATCGCGCTTTTGCCTTCACGCGTCCTTGCCGAATTTACGGGGTGCGTCGCGTTCCTGCCGCCCCTCCCCATACGTGGCTTTCCCTTACACCTCGCCTGGCACCGTCGGCGCGCCAAGGACACCGCACTTCGGCACGTCGCGGCCATCCTCGGCGAATTGCTGCGTTGAGTAGGAGGCCGGACCCAGCGAAATTTGCCCGCGACCATACTCCGGCGGTCGAAGCGAAGTCGCTCTCCTGCGAGACCAAAGGCGACCTAGCGGATCGACAAAGGACATCGCTCAGATGAGGGAGAGTTCGCCCCGAAGATAGGTGTCGAACGACCGAAACCATTTGCAAACTCGCGCTTATACGTGATCGGCAACTTGGAGACGATCATCTGATCGAGGGTCACCTCGGCCCACCTCTCGATCATCCGGGCCGGAACCGGAACCTCGACAACACTCTAGGCGCGGCACCGCACTCAGGACGGTGCGTCGGCAGACCGCGGGCGCCGGGACAATCCTGACTTTGTCGCAGGTGTTTTCACCGATCATCGAGATCGTCAGCGCAGCATAGGAATTCATGGGTACCTTGGCAAGGACGCCACGATTAGTTGGTACGCGTCCGCGTCGAGAGTCGGCCCGCCTCAGTCAAGACTTCCATTCGGAAATTCGCCTCTTGCCACTCGGGGACAACACGGCATCAAGGAAGTCGTTGCACTTCTCATGATCAATCTCTCGCCTCGACGCCTTCAGTACATGATGAGCCGCTGGAACCGCGCCGCCGACCTGCACCAAGATCAGACCCACTCCGTGGCGCACACATTCATCCTTTACGCGTCTTTCTTGGGCAGGATTAGACGAACGCCAAGTGTCCGGATCGACAGGAAAGACCACATATCCACGAGTAGCTGCGGAAACATGTGAAAGAGCTTCAAATACCGCCAGCACGTTCGCGCTGTCCGGTCGCTTTATTTCAAAAGTAACGACATCGAACTCCGAGCCGATCGTCCAAGGGAACTTCTTATGAGAAACCAGCGTAAGGTCCGGCCGAGTCCACGGACCCTCAATCTTCGTGTCGCGACGAGACGTGTTTTCTATGTAGAAATTCGATTTGTCGTAGCCATCCTCAACCCACAGGGATACCAGGCTTTCGAGGATGACAGGATAATATGCTTCCTCGGGCACTACAAAGGGCTTTAGAAGCGTATACCTGTTGTGGCTGTTCCATTTCAGATGTTTCTTTGTGCATCCATAATCGGCCGCCTCGTCGAAGATTGCCTCATTGAGGTCGAGAGTCCGCTTGAGCTTTGTGGCGGTCAGTGCATCACCGGACAGTTCGATTTGCTGGGTTATAGAGTTGAGTGCCTCCAGCACTGCCAAGCTAGGAAAGTTTTCACTCTTTGACAAAGGACAGTCCCCACCTTCTTCGACTTCGTATCGAATCGCCCCCCCCGCGACCTGTCTCAACTAAGCGTTGATAGAGGTGACAATCAAGCAAGAAATATGCGGAGGCTTAACCTCCAAGACCACTGGCATCAGCGCAGCTCATCAACGCCGCCGTCACCTCAGGAGCGGGCGTAAGCCACAGCGTTTTCCTCCTGACGGCCGTGTTGAAGCTCTTGAACGGAATTGAACTCACCGCCCCTATATGCTGAGCGGTGAGTTCTCCTTCCAGGGTAAGGTCACGCCAACGCCGGCAGCAACTGGTCGATGCTCTTCTTGGCGTCACCGTAGAACATGCGGGTGTTGTCCTTGTAGAACAGCGGGTTCTCAATGCCGGAGTACCCGGTGCCCTGGCCGCGCTTGGAGACGAACACCTGCTTGGCCTTCCAGACTTCGAGCACCGGCATGCCTGATATCGGCGAGTTCGGGTCTTCCTGGGCGGCCGGATTGACGATGTCGTTGGAGCCGATGACGATGACGACATCGGTTTCGTGGAAGTCCTCGTTGATCTCGTCCATCTCGAGCACGATGTCGTAGGGAACCTTCGCCTCGGCCAGAAGCACGTTCATGTGGCCCGGCAGACGCCCGGCGACCGGATGAATGGCGAAGCGCACGTTCTTGCCGGCCGCCCGCAGTTTGCGGGTGAGTTCGGAGACCGACTGCTGCGCCTGCGCCACCGCCATGCCGTAGCCCGGCACGATGATCACCGAGTCCGCGTCATTGAGGGCTGCGGCCACGCCATCGGCATCAATGGCGATCTGCTCGCCGGTGATTTCCATCTGCGGCCCACTCGTCGCGCCAAAGCCGCCGAGGATGACCGAGATGAAGGAGCGATTCATCGCCTTGCACATGATATAGGAGAGGATCGCGCCCGAGGAGCCGACGAGCGCGCCGGTGACGATCAACAGGTCGTTGCCGAGCGTGAAGCCGATGGCGGCAGCCGCCCAGCCGGAATAGGAGTTCAGCATCGACACGACCACCGGCATGTCGGCGCCGCCGATGCCCATGATCAGGTGATAGCCGATGAAGAAGGCGGCGAGCGTCATGACGAGCAGTGTCCAGGTGCCGGCACCATTGACGTAGAGCACCAGGAGCACGAGCGAGAGCAGTGCTGCAGCAGCGTTGAGCAGATGACCGCCCGGCAGCTTCTTCGCCTTGCCGTCGACCTTGCCGGCAAGCTTGCCGAAGGCGATGACGGAGCCGGTGAAGGTGACGGCGCCGATGAAGACGCCGAGGAACACCTCGACCTTCATGATCGACAGTTCGACCGGTTCCTTGTGCGCAAGGATCGCGGCAAAGCCGGTCAGTGCGGAGCGGGCCGCCGCGTCGAGTCCGGCAACGTCAGCCGCTTCGATGTGGGCGTTGAAGCCGATGAACACGGCGGCAAGACCGACGAAGGAATGGAGTGCCGCAACCAACTGCGGCATCTCGGTCATCTGGACGCGGGAGGCGACGAAATGACCGAGCACGGCGCCACCCGCAATCATCAGGACGATGACGAGCCAGTTGCCGACCTCTGGTCCAAAGACCGTGGCGATGATGGCGAGCGCCATGCCGACAATGCCGTACCAAACGGCGCGCTTGGCGCTTTCCTGGCCCGAGAGCCCGCCGAGCGAGAGGATGAAGAGAACGGCTGCCGCGATATAGGCGGCCGATACGATACCGATCATCATGATGTTTACCCCTGCCCGATCAGGATTTCTGGAACATGGCGAGCATGCGCCGTGTGACGAGGAAGCCGCCGACGATGTTGACCGTGGCGATCAGCACCGAGAGTGCCGCAAGCAGCACCACCAGCCAGTTGGCTGACCCGATCTGCAGCAGCGCGCCGAGAATGACGATGCCGGAGACCGCATTGGTGACGGCCATCAGCGGCGTGTGCAGCGAATGCGAGACGTTCCAGATGACCTGGAAGCCGACGAAGCAGGCGAGCACGAAGACGACGAAGTGGCCCATGAAGGCTGGTGGCGCAAAGGCGCCGACGATGAGCAGCAGCGCCGTACCGACGGCAAGCAGTGCAAGCTGGTTCTTCGTCTGGGCCTTGAAGGCTGCGGCCTCTGAAGCGCGCTTTTCCTCCGGTGTCGGCTCCTTCACCTTCTCCTTTGGTTTCTGCGCCGCGATCGCGGCGATCTTCGGCGGCGGCGGCGGATAGGTGATCGCCCCGTCGAAGGTGACGGTCGCTCCACGGATGACGTCGTCCTCCATGTTGTGGACGAGCTTGCCGTCCTTTCCGGGCGTCAGGTCGGTCAGCATATGCCGGATATTGGTGGCATAGAGCGTGGAGGCCTGCGCAGCCATGCGGCTCGGGAAGTCCGTGTAACCGATGACGATCACGCCATTGTCGGAGACGATGCGCTGATCGGCGACGGTGAGATCGCAGTTGCCGCCGCGTTCGGCGGCAAGGTCGACCACCACCGATCCCGGCTTCATCGCAGCCACCATGTCGGCAAGCCAAAGTTTCGGCGCATCGCGGCCGGGGATCAGCGCCGTGGTGATAACGATGTCGATCTGAGGTGCGAGCTCCCGGAACTTGGCAAGCTGCTTCTCGCGGAACTCTGGCGAGGACGGGGCCGCATAGCCACCGGTTGCCGCACCGTCCTGCTGAGCGCCCCCCTCGCCATCGGCAAAATCGAGATAGACGAACTCGGCCCCCATGCTTTCGATCTGCTCGGCGACCTCAGGGCGAACGTCGAAGGCATAGGTCTGGGCGCCGAGCGAGGTGGCAACGCCGATCGCAGCAAGACCGGCGACGCCGGCGCCGATTACCAGCACCTTGGCTGGCGGCACCTTGCCGGCGGCTGTGACCTGGCCGGTGAAGAAACGGCCGAAATTGTTGCCGGCCTCGATCACCGCGCGGTAGCCGGCGATGTTGGCCATCGACGACAGCGCGTCCATCTTCTGGGCGCGCGAGATGCGCGGCACCATGTCCATGGCGATGACGTTGGCGTCCTTCGAGCGCGCAAGCTCCAGCAACTCACCGTTCTGGCCGGGATAGAAGAACGAGATCAGCGTCTTGTCCGCAGACAGAAGCGCGACCTCGCTCGGCTCAGGCGGTCGCACCTTGAGGACGACGTCTACAAGCGAAAAGAGCGCGCCTGCATCGTCAACCACCGTCACCCCTGCGGCGCGGTAGGCATCGTCGGATATGCCAGCCCCAAGTCCGGCGCCCGTCTGAACAAAGCAATCATGTCCGAGCTTGCGCAACTGAACGGCAGAATCCGGCGTCATCGCCACGCGCAGCTCGTTCGCCGCACGCTCCCTTGGCGCTCCGATCTTCATGTTAAACCTCTCTCTCACCGGCGCTTCACCGGGTCATTTCTTTGTCGAATGGGTATGAATCGTCTAGGTCAGTCGGGCAGTCCGTTCTTCGAGGCACCAAGCATGCGGAGCCTAAGACCGAACCAGCCGACCAGGGGCAGAAAGGCGAGCCCGAGCGCGAGGCCGCCACTTCGAGGCCGCACGATCACGATGTCGCGCGTGAAGCCGACACCGACGTCTGCTTTCGCCGAAACCTCTCCCGAAACGGCTGCACCGGATGATGGTGCGGTGATCGCGAAGGCAGTCAAATCCTCCTTTTCACCTTCCTTAGCGGGACGGACGCGGTAGCCAAAGCCGGACCCAGCTACCTGCTCGACCTTCAGTCGCGCCAGCGAAGCCCCCTGCTTCACCTCGCCGAACCGGATATCGGCGTTTTCGATGGCAGCGGGTTTGCGTCGCACCCAGATGTCCCGTCCGGCCACGACCTCGACTTGCGGCGACACGACTGGCAGATACTCTGCCTCCTGGAAACGGTCGGCGGCAGAAAGCGTCAAATAAAATGTCGAACCAGGGCGCACGAAGATCCGCGCGTCCTCGTGGTTGCTCGGGATCGGGCGCGTCCAGCGCTCCTCGGGCACAACGTCGCCGACGAGAACGCCTCGGCCGGCGGCCTCGACCACGTCCAGATCTCGAGCTGTTCCTGCAACAACCACATCATTCACATATAACGCCATCTCATACCGGCCGGCGGCGAGAGCAAGGCGATAGGCCTGCGATGGCTTCGTCACGAGCTTGAGGCTCGGCTCAGGCAGGGCGGCGGGCGGCGGAATGATCTCGACGCCGCCCCCCTTGGCGCGAGCGGCGCCGGCTTCAACGAGCTTTTTTTCATAGGCCGTTTGACGCGCCAAAGCCTCAGCGTAACGTCGGTTGAATGACCTTTCCTCGTTCCAGTAGGTTTCGTACTCGGCGGTCGCGGCGTCGCCCCAAAGCAAACGTCCGTCACCATTCACGGCTCCGCGCGGATAAAGGACGACATAGGAGGATGGGCGTACGGCGGCGACTTCCTGGCCGTCTTTCGTGATCTTCAGGAAGCCGACGACGTCCTCTCGCTTCTTCTCGAGATCCACATACACTTGGCGCGAGAGCGGCCAATAATATTCCTCCGTGCCGACGAAGGAGAGCGCGCTGTCCTCACCCGATATCAGGTGCAGGGCTGGAGATTGCGACGGCAGGAACATCTCCCGGAAAGAAAAGCCGTCCCAGACGCGACCTGTCACCACGATGGCGTCTCGACGCTCGGGCTCGACTGCGGTTGCAGAACCAGTCACAAGGGAAACAAAGACAAGGGCGAGGAGGATGCGTCTCATGCGCTGGCTCCTTTCATGCGGACCATCAAGCGTGCAGCTGCGAGCAGGGCCACCGCCAGTATCGCTGAGGCGAGCATGTGTACCGAACCCGGCGCGACCTGCGTGAAGACACCTTGGATGAGCAGCCCGACGCCTGCGACGGGAGAGAGAGCATGGATGACTGGTGCGACGCCTTCAAGCGCAGCGCGTAAATAGAGCGCGAAGAGGCTCATTTCGTCGGAACCCATGGTGCGCAGCAGGCCGAGCAGAGCTTCATACACCGCCAGCAGCGAGACCACTGACAGATAGACTACGACCGCGCTACGGACGGAACCGGCCGAAGCAGAGACCAGCAATCCCAAGCCCATGATGGGCAAAACAAGACTGATGGATCCCGCAAACGAGAGAAGCTCACCAGGACTGATGACGCCGCCGCCGAGCGGCTGAGCAAGGAGAAGGTAAAGGCAATAGAGCCCCATCAGCCCAACGAACGCGACCAGTTCGACAAGATATTTTGACACGATTATCGCCGTCCATGAGACCGGCCCTACCAGAAGCACCTCCAGCGTACCGTGCTCTCTCTCCCAACTCAGCCCCGCGGCAAGGCGCAGGCCAAGGACAAGGCCGAGGAAAGTGATCACTGCGGCATTCAAACCCGCGAGGGGATCGGCGGCCACGACGACGGTTTCCGTCTCGAACGTATTCTGAAAGCCCGCCCCGTAGAGATAGGCCATCAGCGAGATCGTCGTGGCCACCAGCCAGAACCAGATCGCATGGAACTTCGCCGCCGTCTCCCGCAACACCAAAAGCGTGACCTGCCGTACGAGACCGGGCGGGCTGAGTTTCAATCCGACGAAGACGGGGCGAACGTGTTCCATGACTGGCTTTCCTACATGACGGTGCGGATAAGACCGCCGTCGATCCGCAATGCCGCGCCGTTGACAATGCCGGTGCGGGAGGATCCGAGGAAGGTGACGAAATCCGCCACTTCCTCCGGCTTAGAGAGGCGCTGGATCAGTGATGTCGGCCGGTTTTCGGCGACGAAGCGGCGCTCTGCATCCGGTTTCGGCACGCCTGGATAAAGGCCTGCTATGAGGGCGGCTACGCCTTCGGTGCTGCACGGACCAGGAAGGACGGAATTCACCGTAACGTTCGTGCCCTTTGTCGTCTCGGCGAGGTTGCGCGCAAGCGAGAGCTGCATGGTCTTGGTCGCGCTGTAGGCCGGCATCTCCGGGGCCGGATTGATGCCCGATTCACTTGCCATGAAGATGACGCGGCCAGCGTCGCGTGCCAGCATCTTCGGCAGGTAGTGCCGGGCGAGCCGAACGCCGCTCATAACATTGACTTCGATGAGTTCGTACCAGCGGTCATCGCCGGCTTTGTAGACATCGACGGCCTCGTAGATGCCGAGATTGACGATCAGCACATCTACGTCGGGGCAGTTCGCGATCAGTTCCTCGCAGCCTTCCCGCGTGCCGGAATTGCCGACGGCCGTCTCCAGCTTCGCCTCGGGAAGCTCGTCGCGAAGACGCGCCGCGGCTCGATCGATCGTATCGGCGCTACGGCCGTTGAGTACGACCGTCGCGCCTTCGCGGGCCATCGCACGCGCGATGGCGAAGCCCAGGCCGCCGGTCGAGGCGGTAATCAGGCAGCGTCGGTTTTTGTATCCCAAGTCCATCGGTCAATATCCTTTCTTAGTTCAAAGTGTCGTCTGGACGGTAAACCGCCGAAGGTTCCGGCCGTGTCAGACCGAGGAATACGTCCTCCAGCGTGGGCGTATCCGCGTCGACGGAGAGGACGGTGAGACCCGCCGCCGACAACAGGGCTGCCACGCGAGCACGGGCAGCCCGCACGTCGTCTGGCGGAGTCTTCAGGACAATGCGTACGTGCTGCGGACCGACCTGCCGGGCTCCTTCAATGTCGTTGACGGATGCAATCACTCGGAGCGCCTCAACCGCGGGCTCGAAGAGTTCGACTTGCAGGCCGCCCTGCCCCCACCCGGCGGCGGCGATGTCGCAAGGCCGACCGTCGGCGATCACCGCACCTTCGCGCATAAAGACGACGCTATCGCAGACCCGCTCCATCTCAGCCAGCTGGTGGGATGAAAACAGCAGCGTGACTCCGTCGGCCTTCATCTCACGAAAGACGGCGCGCATGTCGGCCACTCCGTTGGGATCGAGGCCAAGGGTCGGCTCGTCTAGCATCAGAAACTCCGGCCTGTGCAGCATGACGCGCGCGAGGCACGCCCGTTGCTGCATCCCACGGGAAAATGCGCCGAGCCGCCGTTCGGCCGCCTGCCTTAGCCCGACGCGGTCGAGTGTTTCGCGGACGCGCGCCGCGGCTTCGGGCACGCCATAGAGATCGGCAAAGAAGCGAAGATAGGCCTTCGCCGTCATGTCCGGATAGATGCGCGGCCTCTCCTGCAGGTAGCCGATGCGCGTCCGCATGCCGGCAAGTCTGCGACGGTCTCGGATACCAAAAAACTCGATCTCGCCGGCATCCGGTTCCACCAACCCCATGATCATGCCCATGACGGTGGTCTTTCCAGCGCCATTCGGTCCGAGGAATCCGGTGACCTCGCCGCTGGCCACGGAGAAGCTCGCCTGCCGGACCGCCAGCTTCGCTCCGAAGGCCTTGGTGAGACCGTCAACGACAAGAGCATGCGTCGCCATTAACGTCAGCCTTCTCAGTAAATCGCCGGCATCATGTAGAGCCGCGAGAGGTTGATCACGATCATCGTGACGCCGGCTGCGAGCAGGAACTCCATCGGCCAAGCGAGCAGCTTCACCCGGTCGTTCCAGACCTTCAACGCCACGATCACTACGACGGCGGTCAGTGAAGCCGGCCAGTGCGACACGTTGCCGGTCATGACGGTGCAGGAACCGAGAAGCAGCGCCAGAATGAGGCAAAGCACGAATTTTCCCTGCATCTCAGTTCTCCTCGTTTTCTGACCGGCTCGCAGCCGCTTGCGCGATCGTGCGGCCCGAACCGCGCTCAAATAGATATATCCAGTTCGGGTCGAAACCGGCGTAGAGGCGGCTACCCTCCTCCTTAGCCAGATGAGCGGTTTCAGTTGTGGAACTGCGCGTGGTGACGGTCACGGGGCCGCACTTCAGGACATAGAGGTTCTCGGCGCCAGTGGGCTCGAAGGAATAGAGTTCGACGGCGACAGCATGGGCGCTATCGGCGGTGTCGCTGATGGAAATGTGCTCCGGCCGGATTCCAAGCCTCACGCTTTCTCCAACAAGCCTCTCGACGCCATTGTCCCGGACCCAGCCCTCAGCGAGCGGGATTTCGAAATTCTCCGTCAAGGCGACGATCCGACCGTCGATGCGGGCTATGCGCACATCGAACACGTTCATCTGCGGTTCGCCCACGAAACTGGCGACAAACTCCGTCGCGGGACGCTCGAAAATTTCGCGCGGGTTGGCGAATTGCAACATCTCGCCATCCTTCATAACGATGATGCGGTCCGCCATAGTCATGGCTTCGAGCTGATCGTGCGTCACGAAGATCGTGGTGACGCCGACGGTCTTCTGGATGTGGCGCAACTCGGCGCGCATCTGGCCCCGCAATTGCGCGTCGAGATGGGACATCGGCTCGTCCATGAGAAAGACGTCAGCGTCGCGCACCAGCATGCGGGCAATCGCTACGCGCTGCAGCTGGCCCGCCGAGAGTTGATCGGGTTTGCGCTGCAGCACTTCGGTGATCTGCATGGTGCGGGCGACCGCTTCAACCTTGCGAGCGATCTCGGCACGCGGAAGCCGCCGCACTTCCAGCGGATAGGCAATGTTGCCGAAGACCGTCAGGTGACGGTAGAGGCCATAGTCCTGGAACACCATTCCCACATTGCGATGACGCGGACGCAGGTAGGTGACGTTCCGGCCGCCGATGGCGATGCGTCCGTCGCTTGGCATTTCAAGGCCGGCGATCATGCGCAGCGTCGTCGTCTTGCCGCACCCCGAGGGGCCAAGAAGGAAGACGAACTCGCCGTCGTTGACCGTGATGTTCACGCCATGCACGGCCTGGAACGCGCCGAACTGCTTCACCAAACCATTGATCTCGATTTCAGCCATGGCGGTGCTCCAATGTTTTGCTTGCGCTGTTGCGGAAGGGGATCATTTGCGTACCACCCCCTGTGAGAGACCGCTGATGAACTGGCGCTGCAGCAGCAGCACGAAAAGGATCAGAGGCGCTGTGATAAGGACGACCGCGGCGCCTAGCACGTTCCAGCGAATGTCCGCTCCGATCGAATAGGCCATGATGGCCGGCGGCATGGTCTTCGCCTGATTGCTGGTGAGGAAGGTGGCAAAGGCGAATTCGTTCCAGGAGAGGATCATAACGAAGATAGCGGTCGCTGTGATCGAAGGCGCCATGACCGGCAGCGTCACCTTGCGGAAGGCGGCGAACCAAGTGTCGCCGTCAACCATCGCTGATTCTTCGTATCGGCGCGGGATGTCACGGAAATAGCCGGTCAGCATCCAGACAACGAAGGGTAACTGCATGGCGGTGTAGAGGATGATGAGCCCAAGCAGCGTATCTAGCAGACCTGCGGTCTGGAACGTGACGAAGATCGGGATCAAGACCGCTACCGGCGGCATCATGCGGTTAGTGAGCACCCAGAAGGACACGTCGTCCCGACCGGGAAAATCGTAGCGCGCGAGCGCATAGGCGCAGAACATTCCGATCGTCACCGAGAAGAACGTGGAGGCGAGCGAAACGACCACGCTGTTGAAGAAGTTCTTGAGGATGCCCTTCTCGGAAATGAGGTAGTTGAACGCTTCGAGGGAGGGCGTGAAGAACCAGGTCGGTGTTGCGGATGCCGACGTTGCGCCGTCCATGAAGCCTGTCATCACCACCCAGAGATAAGGCAGGAAGTTGACGACGCAGACGAGGACGATGACGACATAGACCCACCAGTTGCGCTGCACCGGCGGCGCATTGGGCGATTCCATCGTGTAGCTGAGCTTTTTCATGGAAACCTCCTATTCGGCCAGTTCGGTTTTCGAGCGGAAGACGCGAATGAACACGAAGCTCATGACGATGATGATCATCATCATGATCAGCGAGAGCGCTGCGGCCTTGGACGCGTCGAAGAACTCGAGACCGGTCTTCGTGAGATAGACATTGAGGGTGGTGGTGGCGTTGCCCGGGCCGCCGCGCGTCATGATGACGATGAGTTCATAAGTGCGGAAGGCGTCCATGGTGCGGATGATCACTGCAATGAGGATCGCGGGCCGCAGCAGCGGCATGGTGATCGTCCAGAAAACACGCCAGGATCCGGCCCCGTCGATTTCCGCCGCCTCGTAAGGTTGTCGCGGAATAGAGGCAAGTCCAGCCGAAAGCATCAGGAACATGAACGGTGTCCATTCCCAAACATCGACGAAGACAAGGGTCTGGAAAGCGATGTTCGGATCGGACAGGAACGGGATTTCACCAAGTCCGAGCGCCCGCGTGATGCCGCCGACATAATAGGTCATGAGACCGGCGCCCGGATAGAACATGTAGCGCCAGATGAGCGCAGCGACGAGTGGCGGCAGAATCATTGGAATGAGGATGAAAATGCGCATGTAGGCGATGCCGCGCAACTGTCGCTGGAACAGTAGCGCAAGCCCGAGCCCCAGCCAGAACTCGATAAAAACCGCCTGCACCGTGAAGAACAACGTCTTGCGCATGGCGTGCCAGAATTCCGGGTCCTGCACGACGGCCTGATATTGGTACAGTCCGACGAAGAATTGCGGAATATAGGGCTTGGACAGGATGACGTTGTGGCTCGCGATGTAGAGCGAGTATAGGAACGGATAGATGCCAAGCGCGAACAGAATGATCAGCGTCGGCGCCATCAGCACCCAGGGAAAAATGGTCCGGTTCGAGGGACCGAAACGGGACAGGAAACCCCGTTGCCCGAAGGCCAGCGTCGGGGTTGCAGTGGTATGTTCCGAGATCGACATGTCTCAGTCCCCTTGCATTACGATTGAGAAAAGGGGCGCGCGCTTCTGGAGGAAAGGCGCGCCGGCCGGCCCGGGTGCCGATCGCACCCGGGATAGACCTAGAGCTCAGTTCCACTTCGACGGCAGGCGATCGTAGTAGCTCAGGTCGCGCCAAAGCTGTTTGGGCAGATCGTTGCGGCCTGGAATGTAATAGCCGCCCTTGCGCATCGCATCGGTCATGCGCTTTTCCATGTTGGCGGCGGCCGTCTTGCTATCGATCTCGCCGATCCAGACCCGGTTGCCCTCCTCACCCATGATGTCGGAGATTTCCGCCCATTCCGGCACCCGGATACGCTCGTCCGGATTGGTTTCCTTCAGCATGAAGTCATAGACCACCGGCCACCAGGGTTGATACTTGGCGAGCGTCTCGCTCTTGTAGGTGGAGTGCCGCGAAGGACCCGCGCCATACTGGGTGGCTCGCGTCTGGATGTCCTTCGACGTCAGCCATTGAATAAAGGTCCAGGTGGCTTCCTTATTTTTGGAATCCTTGGAAAGGCCGAGCGACCAGGCACCGAACCAGGGGTCGATCACGCCGTTCGGGCCGACTGGCGTGTGAAGATGGACGTTCTTGCCGGCGACCTTCGCCTGGCTATCGGGGTCTTCGAAGAACCCCTTGACGAAGTCCTGGTAGTTCCAGGTCCCGAAAGCGTTGCCGGTCTGATAGACTGCGGTTGCTTCGCCGATGCCCCAATTGGCGCTATCGGCCGGCATGAACTGCTTGAAGCCCGTGAAGTAGTCGATTGATGCGATCGTACGCTCGTTGTTGATCGAAATCTTCCAGTCCTTGTCGACGTATTCATCACCCTTGGTCTCGGGCGTCTGGAAGGCATAGAGATAGGGCAGATAAGTGACGCCCCAGAACCAGCGGCCCGGGATGTTCGCGAAGCCGATCATGTTGCTTTCGGGGTTGTTCACTTTCTTGGCAGCGTCGAACATGTACTGCGTGGTGAACTCCGGCGAGAAGCGTTCGGGCAGCTTGAAGCCGGCCTTTTCCGCAATGTCCGTGCGGAAGGTGGTGCCTACAGGACCCGCCCCGATCGGCATAGTAAAGAGCGTATCGTTGAAGACGCCCGTGCCGCTGATGACCCGCGGCAGGAAATCGTCGATGTCGTAGTCGGCGTCGGTCAGGTCCGCATTCTTGACGTAGGGCATCAGCGGTTCGAGGAAACCTGCGGCCGCATATTCGGCGAGCCACATCACGTCCACGGCGAAGAAATCATACGTGCCGGTGCCCTGCTGCATCTCGACCAGTGACTTCTGCCGGTAGTTTTCGAACGGCACCTCGTCGACGACGATCTTGATACCGTATTTCTTCTCAAATTCGGGAAAGAACTTCGAGAGCGCGGCGAACTGCGGCATGGATGGCGCAAGGAAATGGATGGTGGTGCCGGCCAGCGATTTTTGCGCCTCGGTCTGAGCGTGCACGGGCAACGCCAGCGTCCAAAGCGAAAGACCGGCCGCGAGAGCGCCCGTAGTTTTCATGATGTTCATTTTCTCCTCCTCAGGTTTGTCAGTGCATGCGTACCCACCACCAAGCCCAGTCAGGCGTGGATTCTTGTTTTCCCCTTTGTCGTGAAGCGCGCCTGGCGCACGGTGCGGCCGGCGCCCGCATCAAACAGATACGCAAAGTCCGGATCGATACGGAACGAGATCGGCGCGCCTATGGTCCGGGGATACTTGAGCGCGGCGTCGATCGAAGACATCGCGCGGATCACCGTGCCATTGACCTCGATATCGAAGACAACACGCGAGCCTAGCGTTTCAACAGCAAACACCGTGCCGTTGACCCGGCAGGCATGCACGCTATCGATCGGGCACAGGGAAATGTGCTGCGGACGGAGGCCCAGGAGATACTTCTCCCCGGTCTTCAGCGGCTCCCCCTCCTGCATCCAATCCGGATCCACCTCGATATCGGACGTGCCGATACGCAGGAAGTGGCGCCCGTTCGATTGCGAAATAGCCGCCTGCATAACGTTCATCGGCGGCTCGCCGATAAAGGTCGCTGCGAAAAGTGTTGCCGGCCGGTCGAAGAGTTCCTGCGGCGCGGCGATCTGCTCGATCCGCCCCTTGTTGATCAACACGATCCGGTCCGCCATGGTCATGGCTTCCAGCTGATCGTGGGAGACATAGAGCATTGTCGCTCGGAAATCGCGCTGCAAACGTTTGAATTCGACGCGCATGCGCGCCCGTAGCTGAGCGTCGAGATGAGAAATCGGCTCATCCAGCAGGAAGACGTCGGCGTCGCGCACCAGCGCCCGACCGATCGCCACACGCTGCTGCTGGCCGCCAGAGAGTTGGCTTGGGCGACGCTCCAGCAGCTTTTCGATCTGCAGGGTCTCGGCCACTCCGGCAATGTGACGACGGATATCGGCGTCCGGCATTTTCCGGATGCGCAGCGGGTACGCGAGATTCTCAAAGACCGTTAGGTGCGGAAACAGCGAGTGTTTGTCATAGACCATCGCGAGGTTACGCTCGCGCGGAGTCCAGCGGGTCACGTCGCGGCCGCCGATCATTATGCGACCCGAACTCGCCTCTTCCAAGCCTGCGACGAGACGCAATGTCGTGGTCTTACCTGCGCCTGACGGACCAAGCAGAAAAACCGCCTCACGGTCGGCCACGTCGAGCGAAACGCCATTCAGCGCTGAAAAGCCACCCTTGAAGGCCTTTGCAAGATTTTCGATCTGAAGATCAGCCATTTTCTTCTCGCCTCGAAGTCAGAGAAAGGCACAGACTGCGTGGCGCGGGCGGCCCGCACCAAGACAACCGAAAACCTGCGCGTACGCGCTCCATAGAACCTTAGGCACTGTTCGATCCTCCCTTTCCTGCACTCCACTGCAGGCGCAGCCTTCCAGCAGATGATCGCGCCATTCCCCTTGGCCTCGTGCGATACCCGTCATCTGCGGTATGTAGAATTAAATTTTTTCGATAACATTTGCAAGAAAAAAAATTTGATGCGATCGAAAATCTGCGACATTCGCTTTCATCGCTACGGTTAAAAACACCGGTCCCGGCGTGATCCAGCGACTGGCGGACTATTCAGCCCTACGGCGTCGCCCACCCTGGAGAGCAAACGGCAATTGTTCGCCGAACGCGAAGACCGCATTCGTCGCACTAGTCAAAGAATGGTTAGGCAAGAGGCCCCGAGTGGCCGTCGCGGTCACGGCACCTGAAAGAGGTCCGTCAGGCCGCAATAGAGCCCCGAACCACTAGCCAGAACTAGTCCGCCGTTTCCCAGTGATCCAGGCGCCTGCGGATAGGTCGAGAAACGACCGCCGGCCGCTTTGATGAGCGCGAGCCCTGCCACGGCATCCCAGGGCCACATATGGCGCTCGAAATAGCCGTCCACTCGGCCCGCCGCCACATAGGCCAACATCAGGGCACCAGCGCCTACCTGACGAAAACTGCCTCCGGCGGAGAACAGACGTTCCGCGTCGGCTGCAAATGCCGCCGGCGGGATGCGATGATTGTGCCCCAGGCCAAGGGCTGTACGATCGATGCTGGCGGTAGCGCTCGTCGAAATCGGCATTCCATTGAGAACTGGGGTGATTTCATCAGCGCCGGCGAAAAGCTCGTCGCGTATGGGATCGTAAACCACGCCGAGTACAGGCTCGCCCTTCGACCAGAGGCCGATCGAAACGCACCAGTTGGGCGCGCCCTTTAGATAATTCGTTGTGCCGTCGAGTGGATCGACGCACCAGGTGCATTCCGCCGCTTCCGCCCCGGAGATGCCGGTTTCCTCGCCGAGAAAACCATCTTCAGGAAAGGCCGGCCGGAGAATGGATGCGATCGCCTCCTCCGCCTCACGATCGGCGATGGATACGAAGTCGTTCAGACCCTTCTGTTCGATGACGAGTCCGGCGCGGCGACCATAGTGGTCGAGCAGCAAGCGCCCGGCCTTGCGGGCGGCCTGCTCGGCCATTGCCAATCGGGATTCCAGCCGTTGGGAGGAGGCGAATTTATGGGCCAACCTCAATCCTCAGTAGCGTGTCAACGCAGTCACATCAGACGTGCGCTCGAGCCCTTCGATTGCCCGCCCGAAGTTGCGAACTGCGTACAGCGAATAGAGCACGTCGATGACCTGCAGCTGCGCGATCTTCGAAACCATGGATTCGTGGTATTCGCCTGGCCCGACAACACCGGTAATGGTGGGCGTAAAAAGGCAGATATCCGCGTGCCGCACGATCGGTGAATCCGGGAAGGAAGTGATCGCCAATGTCGTCGCGCCTTGGAGTTTCGCTTGTTGCAGGCTGTCGACGGTCGAAATCGTGCGGCCGGAATTCGAGACGCCGATCGCCAGCGATTTCGGCCCAAGCGTCGAGGTCGAGATCTGCCGGATACCAAGGTCACGGAAAAACAGGCAGCGTTTGCCGACCCGCATGAAACGCAGCAGCGCATTTTCCACACATATCAGCGAGGCTCCCATGGCGAAGAAACCGAGCACGTCAGCCTCTTCGATCGCCCCCACGGCGCGCTCCAATTCCTTTTCCGCAAGCCCGGCCCGCGTATCGGAGACGGTCATCGCATACCGGGCGGCCACCTTCGAGAGCACCGATGACGTATTGTCCTGATCGGTGATGTCTTCATAGACGTGGCGGTCGGACAGCGTTTCGGCGGTCGACGCACCTTGGGACAGTTCCTCCGCGATAAGGATCTTAAACTGCTGGAAACTCTGGACATCGATCTCGCGAACGAAGCGTGTCACCGTGGATTCCGATACCTCGCACTGGACAGCGAGATCCTTAATCGAGATAGACTTGATTTCCTCCGGCGCCTTGAGGACCCGGTCGGCGATACGCCGCAAGGCTGGATTCATGTACCCGGCCTTCCAGCGTATCCGCATCAAAATGGATTGCCTGTTGTCCGCTGCATTGTCCATCGATCACGACTCCGACTGTTGCCTCGCAATTCTATAACCGTCAAACTCACAAGAATGAAATTTCTTTTTCACCAGACCTTGCATCCGGCTTTGGCATTTTTCCGCATCACGCAGAGAACGTCGTATGCCGAACGCGCAGCCACCAGCGAATCTTCCCAAGCCTCGCGCCATAGACGCACGCCACCGACGAGCGCATCGCTCAGCACGCGGGAGGAAAAGGCCTCGACCGTGAAGTCCCCTGTGTAGCCAGCGCTTTCCAACGTCCTAAAGTAGGCCGAGAGGTCGAAATGACCACCACCCAGCACTCCGCGATTGCTGTCAGCGACATGGGCGTATCCGAGCAGGGACGCGTTGCGGTGGATGGCTGCGGCGATGTCCCCCTCTTCGATGTTCATGTGGAATGTGTCCATGTGGATGAAGAGGTTGGACCCGCCCGAAGCACGGATGAGGGAAGCCGCCTCGTCGAGCGTGTTCGCAAGATAGCTTTCATAGCGATTGACCGGCTCCAGCCCCAGGCGGACGCCCAGTTCGCCCGCGCGGCGGTCGAGTCGGGATAGGCTTTCGGCGACTCGCGCCCGCGCATCCTTGGTCGCCGGCGCGCCATAGTTGGAAAAGGCGGCATAGGTAATGCCTGACACCGCGGGTGCCTCGAGTTCCGAGGCGATTTCCAGAGCGCGGGCGACCGTCTCTTCGCCACGCCGGGCGAGCATCCCGTCTGCCGAAGAAATGTCCGCGTCGGGCCCGAGCGCCATACCGAGGCGAAGCCCCAGGCCGGTCTCGCGCGTCACCCGCCGGGTAAGTGGGATATCGAGCGCCGAGGGATCGAACATCAGCACCTCTATCAGGTCGTAACCGATTTCGGATGCCGCGCGACATGCCGCGCTCGCGTTGGACGCGTCCCATTGGTCCGAAAATACGAGGGAGTGGACGCCGATCTTGCCTGACATGAATTGTACTCCTCCATTTCCATCCGGGCCGGGACTTGCCGCGCCAGGCCGGATTTTCTTCTAACGACGGGGTCAGTAGCCCGGATGCCTTTCAAGCGACTTCCCGGCGGGGCAAGGGCTGCCGCGCGTTCATGCTCGCGACCGCAGCATCGATGTGACCACGCATGAAGCGCAGCCCCTTGGTCGCAAGATCCAAGCTATCGGTCCAATGAGTGGTCCACGCAGCCAGGACATCGGCCACGCCTCCCTTGAGGACGGCCGGCGAGAACGCCTCGAACACCACTGGCCCATCATAGGAGGTGCGGACCAAAGCCCGGAAATACTCGTGGAAGTCAACCGATCCAGAGCCGAGATAGCCGCGATTGCTCTCGCCGACGTGGACATGGCCGATGGCATCGACGTTGCGCGCGATGGTGTCGGCGAAGTCGTGCTCCTCGATGTTCATGTGGTAGCTGTCGATATGGGCGAATAGTGCCGGCGACCCCACCGTCCGAACGATCCGCGCGGCGTCATCCACCGTGTTGACCACGTTGCTCTCATAGCGGTTGACCGCCTCGATACCGAGCCGGACGCCGGCGGCGTTGGCCCGCGCAGCGAGACGAGCATAAGTTTCGGTGACGCGGTCGATCGTACCAGCCGCCGCCGCTTGCCCGTAGCGGTGCATCGCCGAGTGTGTGACGCCGCCGAGAAGCGTCGAGCCCATGTCTCGCGTCGCCAGGATCGCGTCCGAGATGAACTGCTCGCCGGCCCTTGCCACTGCCGGATCTGCGCTGGAGATATCGGCGGCTGGGTTGAGCGCCATGCCGGTGACGGCGCCGATGCCAGCCGCGGCAAGCGCCTTTGCTGTGACGTCAGGACGTGCATCTTTGGGCTCGAAGATCACCGCCTCTATCAGGTCGTATCCAGTCTCTGCCGTATTACCGACGGCATAACGTATTGACTCCTCGGTCCAGTCGGTGACCCAGACGAGTGCGTGAACACCAAGCTGCATCCGCCGATCCCTCCTCAGCCGAAGATGGAGCGGATTGTGCCGCCATCGGCGCGATGGCAGACGCCGTTCATGGCCGCGTTTGTCATCAGCTGAACGACGCCACGCCCGTGCAGTGCTGGATCGATCAGCTTCTGCGTAAGGTTGGAGGGCTGGACGTCACGGTAGAAGTCCGCCAGCGTCTGCTCGACGGTCTTGCCCTGCTGCGCGGCGAGGTCGGCGAAGTAGGTTTCCACCGATTCGGTGGCAGTCGAGCCCGGCATGTAGCTGTTTACGCGCACATTCGTGCCGCGCGTCAGTTCCGCCAGCGAGCGACTGAGGCCAAGCATCGCGGTCTTGGTGGTGGAGTACGGCGTCATGTTGCCAATGGAGCGGATCGCGGCTTCCGAGGAGATAAAGACGATGCTGCCATCGTTCCGCGCCAGCATGTCCTTCATCACCAAGCGGGTAATGCGGATCGCCGTCATGAGATTGTGCTGGAAGTACTCCATCCAGCGCTCATCGCTGACTTCGAAGAAGTCATTGACGTCAAATACTCCGATATTGTTGACGAGGAACGATACGGGACCGAGACGGGCGGCATAGTCTGCCAAAGTCTGAGCTCCCTCCTTTGTCAGAAGATCGGCGACCACGCCGTGGGCCTGCGGGCCGATCGACGCTGCAGCCTTGTCGAGTTTGGCCTGGTCGCGGCCGTTGATGATGACGACCGCGCCCTCTTCATGGAAGGTACGCGCAATCGCGTGGCCGATGCCCGTCGCGCCGCCAGTCACGACGACGATCTTGTCCTTGAGTCCGAAATCCATGGTCCTCACTCCCTTGTCTTTTGTTCGGTTAAGCGGTCCGCGCGAATTGCGACAGCCGCTCGCAGGCCGCGTTGATCTGGTCGAAGACGGCCTCGAAGGCTGCCCGCGATTGTCCCCACGGGTCGATGATTGTGGATTCCTCGCCTGGAACCCCATACGCGCCGAGGCGACCGATGCGCGCGTGAGAGCCCTCCGGACGGAGCGTCCGGATGGCCTCCATGTTTTCGTCGTCCATGCCAAGGATCAAGTCGAACTCCTCGAAATCGGTCTTCCGGATCTGCCGTGCAACCAGTCTGTCCAGCGCGACGCCTCGGGCCGCTGCCACGGCTGTTGTTTCGGCGTGCGGCGGCTTGCCGACGTTCCAGTCCATGATCGCGGCGCTGTCGATCCGATGATGCGGCAGAGCGGCGCGCAGAATGCCGTCGGCAGTCGGTGAGCGGCAGATGTTCCCGCGGCAGACGATGAGGATTGAAAGCGCAGACTGTTCGACAGGGCGGATTTGATAGGCGGTAGATATCTCCGCCAGCCGCACTTCGGCCCGAGGTGTCAGAGCGGCTAACCGCCGCGCGCCGTCCTCGGGATCAAGCGTGTTGAAGTCGAAAAGTCCGAAGTGATGACCGATCATGGCCCGTGCGCCGATCTCATCGACGAGCGCGACAGCCTCTTCGAGCGTCAGGTTGCCAGGCACGCCGTTGGCGGCGCGCAGTGCGTCCCGGCCGTTCACCGGCAGAAGTGCCAAGTCGACCCGGAATGGCATAAGCCATTCCGCAAGACCGGGGAAAGGAATGGTGTCGCCGGAATGCCAGAGCGTTACGCCGCCGCCGGAAAGGACATAACCGAGGAAGAGATAACCGTCCGCTGTGCGCTTCAGATCCTCGTGCGCCGCGGCCGTCGCGGTGACGATGACGCCGCCGAGGTCCACGCTTTCCCCGGCGTCGATCAGCACCAGGCGCTCTTCCGGCGCGCCCCGTTCGATCACCCGCGCCTTTTCGGCGCGGGGCGCGAGCACCTTCGCCTGCGGATTGGCTGCGAGAAGCGCGGGGATCGTGCCCGGATCCATGTGATCGGTATGCCCATGGGTACAGAGCAGCCAGTCGACGCCGCGCAGGCCTCCCGGCTCGACTGGTGTTGGCGTCATCCGCTGATGCGGAAACCGGGTTCCCAGGTACTTTTCCGCAAGAGAATCGGAGAGGTAGGCATCGATGACGATGGTGAGCCCCGCCTGTCGGATTAGGAAACCCGCCTGGCCGAGCCAGGCCAGGCTGGCGCCCACCACCGCATCAAGCGCGTCCACCGTAGCAAGAGGATAAGCCTCTATGACACTCATGTCCGCACCAGGTTTTTCAAGAGGTTGTCCACAGCGACACTCGTCGCCCGGTCGACGCTTTCCTCCGTAAAACCGCCGGCATGCGGGGTCAGGATCACACGCTCGTGGCTGAGCAAAGAGGAGCTTTCCGGCGGCTCACTATGGAATACGTCGGTCGCCAGCGTCGAGACCTGTCCGCTATCAAGCGCCGCCAACATCGCGGCGTCATCGATCAGCTCGGCCCGTGCCGTGTTGACGATGATCACGCCCTTCTTCATGCGCGAGATCATGGTGCCGTCGAGAATGGGCTTTTCCCCCGGCGGGCAATGGAAGGAGACCGCGTCCGCCGAAACGAGCGCGTCTTCCAGTTCCGCGAAGCGAAATCCGGGGGGCGCGAAGCGGTCGTTCGGATAGGGATCATAACCGATCACCTCCATTCCCAACCCAAGAGCCATGCCCACAACCTCGCGGCCGATCGCACCGCAACCGATGACGGCAAGTGTTCGTCCTTTCACCTCCTGCCCTATCCGCCTGCGCCATTCTCCCTTGGCGAGTTGCTGATGCGACCAGGGGATATGCCGGTAGGACGAGAGCAGAAGCCCGACCGCGAGCTCTGCAACGCCACGGGCATTTGCCCCCATGGCACGCTCCACCGTTATGCCGCGAGCCTCGGCTTCACGAAGGTCGATGTTGTCGACCCCCGTGCCGTTGCGGCTGATGACGCGCAAGTCCTTGGCAGCGTCGAGCACCCGAACGCTGATCGGTTCTACGCCGGCCAGCCAGCCGACGCAGCCTGGGATCGCCCGCAAAAGGTCTTCCTCCGAAGGCGTTTTGCCCGGTGCAGGAAAGACGATTTCGAAACCCTCGTCCATCAGGCGCGAGAGGATTGGATGGCCCGAACCGGAGAGTGAACGGGGCGTGATAGCGATCCTACCGGGCATTGTTCTACTCGCTCAACCGTTCCAGCGGGGATTGTCGATGACGGTCGGCTTACCGTCGCGCTCGACCATCAGCTTGCGGAACCCCTTGCTTTCGATGGTGCCATAGTCATGTCCTGCGTTGCCTGGGAACGCGAAGAAGGTGACGAGCGGCTCCGTCGGGTGCACGTTGATCGAGCGGTGCGCCCAGCGGCCGGGCACATAGACCGCCTTGCCGGGCAGGAACTCGAGCCACTCCGTCTTCCCCTCGGGCGTCTCCATCATCATGTAGCCGTGGCCGCGCAGGCAGTAGTAGACCTCGGCTGTATCGATGACTGTGTGAAAATGGCCCTTGGTCATGTGATATTCGTCGCCGACCTTGCCGGGATAGGTGATCGACGTGCCATAGGCGACATCCTTCTCGCTGTCCGGCACGCCCATGTCGTAGAATTCGTAGAGAAGCGTGTCGCCCTTCGCCAGCTGCGCCTCGTACGCCGTATGGTCATGGAACATGCCTTTCATTTTCGAGAGCGTGCGGCGGATGGGCTCGCGTGTCGAGCTGAGGCCGTTGTTCAGGTTGAATTCATGGAGGCTCGGGAGCATGTCGGTCATTGCGTCGTCCTTTCAGGCGGTTGCGTCGCGGGCGATACGGCTCAAGGCCTCGAAGGCTGGCCCGGACATGGGGATGTCGATGTCGAAAACTTCGGCGATCACGCGCGTCCAGCCGTGGATGAAGTAGACCCATCCATCATGGACCGTGAGGTTTCGCACGCCTGCCGAAGCGTGAGCCTGGTCGAGAAAGACGAGGTCGCCACGATAGTTGAATTCCCAGACGAGGCCGTTTTCCGGAAACCGCACCGCATCTGTGACCGGTGACCCCGGCCCGTCCTTGCCGAGGCCCGTGGCGTTGACGACCATGGAGCCGGCGGGCAGGTCCCCCACCACCCGGTCCGCCTCTTCAGGCGTCGGTGCGAGGCGATACTCGACAGGGATCGAGAAGCCGATCTCACCGTGCACGTGGCGCATCTCGGCAAGCGAGGCTTCGCGCCGGGCCGTCACGATGAGGCGCGCCGGCACGTCACCGCCAGCTTGCTTCTTGTTGTGCAGGTAGAGGGAAAGCGCCAACGACGAGCCGCCGGAACCCAGTACGCAAAGCGTTGCGCCGGTACGCGCCCAGTAGCCTTCGGGAACGATCGCCTCGAAGCTAGCGCCTGCGGTGATCGGATCCTTCGCATGGCCGGCGAGGCGACCGTTTCGCTTTGAGATCGAACTGATCTCGTGCAGGGTGCGCGCGTAGGGGTCAAGGTCGTCGAAAATCTCGCGCGAGGCCTTCAGCAAGTTGACCTTGTGGGTTGTTACGAGCGCCCCCAGTGACAGTGGATCGGCTTTGATGAATTCGACTGCGCGGCGATAGTCGGCCGGATCGGAATTCGGAGCAAAATCGATGCCCTTCATCTCGGCATCAAGGCCGAGGTGCGCCGACCACGCCGGAAAGACCTTCATGATCGAAGATCTTCCGGTCGTAACCCCGATAAAATACATCGTGCGCCGGGAAGCTGGAACATATGCCATCAAGACGTCCTCATTCGTGCTCGGCCCAATCCCGCGACCTATCGATGGTGCGGCACCAGCCGTGGTAAAGGTGATCGGCGGACGCTCTGTCCGTCGAGGGTAGGAATTCCCGGTCGAGCGCGAAGGCGGTGTGCAAGTCCGCCATGTCCTTCCAGTAGCCGACGGCGAGGCCGGCCAGGAACGCGGCGCCCCGCGCGGTCGTGTCGATGACCTTCGGGCGCAATACCCGCACGCCGAGCTGATCGGCCTGGAACTGCAGGACGAAATTGTTCATCGCTGCACCGCCGTCGACCTTGAGTTCGGCCAGGGCGATACCCGAGTCGGCTTCCATGCGATCGATCACGTCGCGGATCTGGTAGGCCATGGATTCCAGCGAGGCGCGGATCAAGTGATTGCGGTTCGCGCCGCGGGTGATTCCGACGATCGTGCCGCGCGCGTACTGGTCCCAGAAGGGCGCCGACAGGCCATTGAAGGCGGGAACGATGTAGACGCCGTTGGTGTCCGGCACTTCGAGCGCCGCCGCTTCCGTCTCCGAGGCGCTGTGAATGATCTTCAGTTCGTCGCGCAGCCACTGCACCACGGAGCCGACTGAGAAAAGCGTGCCTTCCAGCGCATATTCCAGCTTTCCTCCAAGGCGCCAAGCGACCGTGGTGAGCAGGCCATTGTCCGAGGCCCGCATCTGCGAGCCCGTGTTCATCAGCAACGTGCCGCCGGTGCCGTAGGTGGCCTTGACCATGCCCTCGGCAAAACAGGATTGACCGAAGAGCGCGCCCTGCTGGTCGCCGATCGAGGAGGCGACCGGAATCTCGGCACCGAAAAGATCGCGATCGGTCAAGCCGTAGACCTCGGAACTGTCGCGCACCTCCGGCAGGATGGAGCGCGGCACGTTGAGTTCTGCCAGCAGGCGCTCGTCCCAATCCCCGGTCTGGATGTTGAAGAGCAGCGTACGCGAGGCGTTTGAGGCGTCCGTGACATGGGCACGACCGCCCGTGAGGTTCCAAATCAACCAAGTGTCGATCGTGCCGGCCGCAAGTTCTCCGCGCCTGGCCCGTTCGAGCGCTCCCGGCGTGTTTTCGAGAATCCAGGCCAGCTTGGTCCCTGAGAAGTAAGCGTCGATGACCAGACCGGTTGTGTCTTTGACATAGCGCTCGAGCCCCCTCGCCTTCAGCTGGTCGCAGACGCCGGCCGTTCGCCGATCCTGCCAGACGAGGGCATTGTGCAGGGGAACTCCCGTCTTGCGATCCCAGATCAGGCAGGTTTCGCGCTGATTAGTGATACCAATGGCCACGACCTGCTGGGCATCGATGCCTGCATTGTGCATAACTTCGCGCGCGACCGAGAGCTGCGTCGACCAGATTTCGTTGGCGTCATGCTCGACCCAGCCGGGCCGCGGGTAGATCTGCCGGAACTCCCTTTGCGCGAGCGAGACGATATTGCCCGCCCTGTCGAACAGGATCGCTCTTGCGCTGGACGTTCCCTCGTCCAGCGCCATGACGTAGCGCTCCACCATGGTAATCTCCTCCCATACATGCGTCAGTCGTTCGGCTTGAACAGGATCTTGTGATACCTGCCGAAGCTTCGCTCTTTCAGTGCCTTGAAAATGGACGGCGCCTCCTCGAGCGTCGCCCGGTGCGTGATCAGCGGCTCGACCGTCAGCCGGCCGTCTGCGAGCAAACCGATGATGTCGAACCATTCCTTTCCGGGGAACGGCAGCGAATAGGAGTTCCAGGACCCGACGACCTGAAGCTCTTCGCGGACGATGCGTGCGAATGCCTTCTCCGCGAAGGAAACGTCTCCATACGCCGTGCCGTAGAGCATGACAGTGCCCTGCTTGGCAGTTACCAAGATGGACATGTTGCGGCCCGGCTCGGAGCCGGCGCATTCCAGCGCAACCGCAACGCCGCGGCCGCCAGTCGCCTCCCGCACACGGGCGACCACATCGTCCCTTACCGGGTTCAGGCAGAGGTCCGCGCCGACCTCGCGTGCAAGCGCCAGCTTGTCGTCATCGACGTCGATAGCTATCAGCGGCCGCGCGCCGGAGAGCTTAGCGAATTGTAGCGCGAAATAGCCGAGCGCGCCGCAGCCAACCACGGCGATCGCATCGCCGAGCTTGATATCCAGTTTGTGGATGCCGTGCAGAATGATCGCCGCAGGCTCGATGGTCGCCGCTACCTCGTAGGGCACGTTGTCCGGCACCTTCAACACGTTTGCGGCGGGCGCACAGAGGTACTGCGCGAACGCCCCGTCGCTGCGCGAGCCCATGAAGTCATAATCGTCGCACAGGTGAAACTTGCCGGCTTCGCACCACTGGCACTTGCGGCAGGGCATCAGCGGTGCAACTGCCACCCGATCGCCAACATTCAGATGGCTGACGGAAGCGCCCACCCTCTCCACACGTCCGGCGAATTCATGTCCCGGAATGGTGGGGAAGTGGTAGGTACCTGTCACCATGACGCGGCCGATGTCCGAACCGCAGATGCCGGCGGCCTTGACCTCGACCAGGACATCGTCCGGTCCGATTTCAGGGACCGGTACGTCCTCGATCCTGAGATCGCCGGGCGCATGCAACACAGCAGCCTTCATTGCAGCTTCTCCTCCTGCGGGTAGATGATCGTTTTCATGCCCTTGCCGGATAAAGCATGCTCGAACGCGGTGACCGCATCCGCAATGCCAAAGCGATGGGTAACGACGTCGGTCACACGGATCCTGCCGGTCTCGACGAGCCGGAGCGCGCGGGCGTAGTCTTCGATGCTGGAGCCGGTCGAGCCGAGAAGCTTCAGGCCCCAGTAGTGAACCTTGTTCGTATCGAGTTCGACGAGCGTTCCCTTGTTGAGACCGGAAAAGAAATTCATGCGGCCCAGACGCGCTAGGCAGGACAAGGCCTGGACCTGAAGCTCAGGAGCAGGCGCGCAGGTCAGGGCGACATCGACACCACGACCACCTGTCAGGCGCATTACCTCGTCGACCACCTCGACTTTGCTGGAATCCACCGTGTGCGTAGCACCCAGCGGGGCGATCTCCTCAAGCCGTTCAGCGCGACGGCCGACGACGATCACTTGCCCCGCACCGTAGGCGCGGGCAAGTTGCAGGAACATGCCCGCGATCGGCCCGGTTCCGAGGATCAGCACGCGATCTTCCGGCGCTACCGAAAGATCCTTCCAGGCATTGAAGCAGCAGGAAAGCGGCTCGACCAGCGAGGCCTCCTCGTAGCTCATCGCCTCGGGGATCTCGAAGAGGTTACCACCAGAGATGGCCCCAGCGGTGACGATCATGTACTGCTGAAAGCCACCATCGATATCAATGCCGAAGGCCTTGTAGTCCGGGCACATGTTGTTGAGGCCTTTGCGGCACATATCGCAATGGCCGCATCCGATGTTTGGCACGACGGAAACCCGCTGGCCCAGCCGCCAGTGCGACACGTGGCGACCGACCTCAACTATCTCACCTGAAAGCTCGTGGCCGAGCACGCGCGTGTCATTGACCCCGACGCGAAAATGGCCGCCGCGCAGGACCTTGAGATCCGTGCCGCAGATCGAGGCGGCGAAGACGCGGACCAACACCTCGTCGTCCCGAGGCTGCGGGCGCGGCCTCTCCTCGAGAACGATGCGGCCCTTGCCCTGATATACGGCGGCCTTCATTGCGTCACACCTCCATGCCGTAGCGGTGGGCCTTGTGGGTCGGATAGAGCGAGATGGTTGGGATCGTGACGTCCGGAGTGCGCGTGGCAACGTAGAGCGCCAGCCAAGCGACGTTGTCGACGTCGATGCAGGAGGCGTGGATGCCTTCCTTGATCTCCTTCTCGTCGAGCCAACCGTCCACGTAGGCTTCAAGATCGCCGTCGTAGAGGCCCTTGTCGATGATCTCGGTCATCGGCGTCTTGACGTGACTCGGATTGAGCACCGTCACCCCGATCTTCTTGTCTTTGCCTTCGAGAAGAATGTTCTTGGAGAAGCCCAGCATGCCATGTTTCGAAGCACGGTAGGGGCTATGGCCCGGCCCGGAGGCGACGCGGGTGGAGGACGAGCCCATATTGATGATGCGACCGCCCTCAGCTTGCTTTTCCATGTAGAGGAAAGCTTCGCGGCAGCACAGGAAGACCGCCGTCAGGTTCGGACCGATCGTCTTGTTCCATTCGTCGAGGGTAACGCGGGTGACCGGTGGCGCAAGACTGTCGCGCCCGGCGGAATTGACGACCACGTCGATCGAACCGAAGGCTTCGTTGACCTGCCTGAAGAAGGAGCGGACGGTTTCTTCCTCGCAGACGTCGGCGTAGATCGGCAGAACCGTACCACCATCAGCTTTGATCTCGCTAGCGACGCGCTCAAGGCGCTCGCGGTCAAAGTCAATCATGGCGACCTTGGCGCCGTTTTGCGCGTAGATCCGTGCGACCGCCTCGCCGATGCCGGACGCCGCACCCGTGATGATGCAGGATTTCCCCTTGAGGGACAGCCCCTCAGATAGGGTGTTGCTAGCCATTTGAACCTCCGTGTTTCGCCCCTTCCGGAGCCTGTTTCGAACGTTGTGAAAGCCGCCTCAGCCCCTAGCGGCCAGGGCGACGGCCTCTGCAGTCAACCGACTGATTTCCTTGAAATTTCTTTCTCGGATGAGCTTTGCGTCCACCATCCAGGAGCCACCGCAGGCAAGAACCGTGGGAAGCGCCAGGTAAGAGGCCAGGTTGGCCGGACCAATCCCGCCGGTCGGAACGAAGCGCATGCCCGGATATGGTCCAGCGAGCGCCTTGAGAAATGGCACCCCGCCACTCGGCTCCGCCGGGAAAAACTTCACCGCCTCCAGCCCGAAGCTCATCGCTTGTTCGACACCCGTCGGGTTGTTGACGCCCGGCACGATCGGCAGCGCAGCAGCAAGCGAAGCTTCCACGATTGCGGGATTGAAACCCGGCGTAACGATGAACTGTGCGCCGGCGCTACCGGCTGCCGCCAAATGCTCCCTCGTCAGCACCGTACCAGCCCCGATCAACATTTCCGGGACGCTGTTGCGGATAAGAGAAATCGCGCCTGCAGCCGCCGCCGTGCGGAAGGTTATCTCCGCTACAGCCAAGCCGCCTTCCAGCAGCGCTGTCGCAAGCGGAATAGCATCTGCAAGGGCGTCCAGCACCACAACGGGCAGAATGCCGGCAGCAGCGACGCGTGCGGAGACGTCGGCGGCGGTTGACTTCATCGCTTCCTCCAATCGAATTCGTTACCGTGCGTGATTGATAGAATGAAATTTGTTATTGCGCAACCATAAAAAAATTGATTTTTATTTTTTGTACAGAACGAAATTCAAAAGCACTTCATCCAGAGGCGCGCGAAACCCGTGTGGCCACTGGTAAAAAGGCAATGACCTCAATCTCGAACAGCGCGGAACGACAATGATCAAGGCAGTCTTGTGGGACATGGATGGCACATTGGTTGACAGCGAAGGCATCGCCGTTTCGGCCCTTGCCTTAGCCATGGAGGAGGCTGGATTGACGCCTCCAACGGACCTCATGCAACGGGTGGTCGGGCGCTCTGCAGACGAGATTTACCGAAACATGGTCAGTGACTTCGGACTACGCGCCGGTCCTTTGGAATGGGAGCGCCGCAAGCACCACTTTTACTTCCGCGCGGCCGACCAGCTCAGAGGCTACGACGATGCCGTGCTAACATGGCACCGACTGGACGCCGCGAACATTCGCCAGGCGGTGGTCTCAAACAGCGACCGCGCGATCGTCGACGTGAATCTGCGAGTTGCCGGCCTTGCACGACCGGGTCTCGTCACCGTCGCTCGAAACGACGTGTTGCGGGGCAAACCTGACCCCGAGGGATATCTGAGAGCCACATACTTGTTAGGCGTCGAGCCCCACGAGTGCTTGATTGTCGAAGACAGCGCCAGCGGCGCGGCGGCGGCCCTTTCCGCCGGCATCGAGACGGTCTTTGTGCCGCACAGCCATAGCTCGGCACCGGCGGGCGTCAGGACCCTTTCGTCGATGAGCCAATTGGAGCAGGAAGTACTCGAACCAGCATGACGCCACTCGCGCGCCTCTCACAGCCGCCTCGTGGCGGTTGACGAACCACTCTCGCTTCCATTAGAATATATGATATATTATCGTTCTACTTGGGAGGAATCAATGGTGGATTACGTAGTTGTTGGGGGCGGTTCCGCCGGAAGCGCCCTCGCGGGCCGTCTGGCGCTCGCCGATGCTGGCAAAGTGTTGGTGATAGAGGCCGGTCCACGAGATACCAATCCACTTATCCACATTCCCGCGGGTTTCGTGAAGCTCCTGGATACGGACCTCCTCTACCATTACCAGACCGAGCGACAAGCGGCACTGAACGGCCGTTCACCCATAATGCCGCAAGGTGCAGTGCTTGGCGGAGGAGGCTCGGTCAACGCGGCCATCTACGTCCGGGGCCAGCGCCGCGACTACGACGATTGGGCCCGCCTCGGCGCAGATGGCTGGGGCTACAGCGACGTCCTGCCGTATTTTCGGCGAGCCGAGGATAACGATCGGTTTTCCGATGCCTACCACGGGACGAACGGACCACTCGGCGTTTCCGATCCTAGGCAAATTACCGACCTTACCCGCGCATTCGTGCGAAGCGCTCAAGAAGCTGGTATCCCGTTCACGTCCGATTTCAACGGCGCGCGCCAACGCGGCGTCGGCTTCAATCAGACGACGACCCGCAATGGCCGTCGCTGCAGCGCGGCAGTCGGCTATCTGCGACCGGCGATGAAGACCGGCAATCTCGAGATCCGTACCAGCTGCCATGTCACCCGAATCCTCTTCGAGGGAGATCGAGCGACCGGCGTCGAATACGTCCGCAACGGGAAGATTGAGACGGTCCGAGCAGACAAGGAAGTGATCCTGTCAGCCGGAGCGGTCCAAACGCCAAAGCTCCTTATGCTCTCAGGCGTTGGCCCGGAAGCCGAGTTGCGGCGCCACGGCATCGCCGTTAGACATCGATTGGACGGAGTGGGCCAGAACCTCCAGGATCATCTCGAGTTTCCGGCCATTCGCTATTGCACCGGACGATACGGCTACTACGGCGAAGACACCTTCTTCCGTTCAATTCGCAACGGTCTTCAGTATCTCTTCTTTAAGTCGGGACCCGTGATGTCCAACGTGACGGAGGCTTGTGCGTTCGTGAACGTGGACGACATGGAGGCCGAGCCGAATATCCAGATGCACTTCGTGCCGATCGTATTCATGGACAGCGATCAGGAGTCGGTCAAACGTGCAGGCGCCACCGTAAACCCATGCGTGCTGCGTCCGGAAAGCCGCGGTGAGATTCGGCTCCGCTCCGCCAATCCGGCCGATCACCCGATCGTGGACCCAAGGTATTTGACTGCACCAGAAGACATGAGGCTGTCTGTGAAGGCATTGAAGCTCGCGCGGGAGATTTTGGCTCAGTCTTCGTTTGCGGCGTACGTCGAAACGACGGAGGCGTACCCCGGAAAGGCGATCGAGGACGACGACGCCCTCGCAGCCTACGTGCGTTCCAAGGGCAAGACGGTCTATCACCCAGCTGGAACTTGTCGGATCGGACACGACGACATGGCGGTGGTCGATCCAGAGCTCCGAGTTCACGGACTGCGGAACCTGCGAGTTGTGGACAACTCAATCATGCCAACACTTATCTCGGGCAATACGAACGCAACCGCGATAATGATCGGAGAAAAGGCTTCCGATCTCATACGAGGACTGCAACCGCTTGCGCCATCGAACGCGTGATGCTGCAATGCTGTGCTAGGGCTTGAAAGTCAAATCAGGGACACGCCGCGGATCGTCAAATGAGTCAACTGCCAAAAATCAATAAGGGTAACCTCTCAGAACAGGTTTATGGCACCATCCGCGCATCCCTGATGGACGGCCGTTACGAACCCGGCGAACGTTTGACAATCGCGAGTTTGGCGGAGCAACTCGGCGTCTCCATCACCCCCGTGCGAGAGGCGATTTTTCGCCTCGTGACGGAGCGCGCGCTGGAAATGCGGGCAGCCACCTCGATACAAGTCCGGAGTCTGACTCCCTCCGAGTTGCGGGAGATACAGGTAATCCGGCGCCTTCTCGAAGGGGAGGCAGCCGCCCAGGCTGCCTTGAAAATATCTCAGAAGGATCTCAGCAGGCTGGAAGCCCTGCAGAGCGATTTCACAAGCGCGGCAGCAAGCGACCCGCTCGAAGCGTCACGCATCAATCGCGAGTTTCATTTCAAGCTCGCGGATGCCGCTGAGATGCCGCTGCTCTACGCGACCATCGAAAGCATGTGGGCGCAAATGGGGCCGCTTATCCATCTCTACCACCTCAACACGCCCACCCGCGTTCTCGTAAGCGGGACGCATGGTCATTATGATGTGCTTCGCGCCCTCGCTGCGCGTGATCCCGAAGCTGCGCGACGCGCCATTCAGGCGGATATTGGCGTCGGCACAGTGATGGTTGAATGGCTAGAGGCAAAGGAGGCGGCCGAAGCCGCCTCCTGACAATCACAGTTCAATCCAAGTCGTCTTGAGCTCGGTGTATTTATCGAGTGCGTGCAACGACTTGTCGCGGCCGTTGCCCGACTGCTTGAACCCGCCAAACGGTACTGTCGCATCCCCGTGATCGTAGCAGTTCACCCAAACCGTGCCGGCCCGGAGCTTGCGAGCCATCCGGTGAGCACGCGACAGATCGCGTGTCCAAACGGCCGCGGCGAGGCCATATGAGCTGTCGTTGGCGACGCGTACGGCCTCCTCGTCATCTGCGACGGTTATTGTCGAAAGGACCGGACCGAAGATTTCTTCACGGGCGATGGTCATGTCGTTGGTGACATTTGCGAAGATGGTCGGATTGACATAGTAGCCGTCCGGCGTGTTCTTTGGCCTGTCTCCGCCGAATACGAGCCGCGCGCCTTCTGCCTTGCCTTTCGCGATGTATCCTTCGACGCGATCCCGGTGGCTGCTTTCGACGAGCGCACCGAGTTTCGTCGCCGGATCAAGTGGATCGCCCGGCTGGATCGACTTCACAGTGTCGACGACGATCTCAAGAAATTGGTCCTGAATTCGCTCGGAGAGAATCAACCGCGACGGCGCGACGCATACCTCCCCTTGATTGAAGCAGATTGCCGTGGCGGCACGCTCAGCAGCAGCCCGGAGTTCAGGCACGTCATCGAGAATGATGTTCGGCGATTTTCCGCCGCACTCAAGATAGACGCGTTTCATGTTGGATTGTCCGGCATACTGCAAGAACAGCTTGCCGACTTCGCCGGAGCCGGTAAATGCGAGGCAGTCGACATCCATATGCATTCCGAGCGCCTTGCCGGCAGTGGGACCGAAACCGGGTACGACGTTGAAAACTCCGTCCGGTATCCCGGCTTCAGCGGCGAGTTCCGCCAGCCGGATCGCTGTCAGTGGGGATTGCTCGGCGGGCTTCAGAACGACCGAGTTGCCCATGGCGAGTGCCGGAGCGAATTTCCAGGTCGCCATCAGCATCGGGAAGTTCCAAGGGACCACGGCGCCAACGACGCCGACGGGCTCGCGGGTGATCGTCGCCAACTGGTTGGGGCCTGTCGGCGCGATTTCGTCATAAAGCTTGTCCGGGCATTCCGCATACCATTGCAGCGTGTCTAGCACGACATTCACATCGATATTGCGGCTCTCTGAAACAGGCTTTCCCATATCGAGCGTCTCGAGGACGGCAAGCTCGTCCATGTGCTTCTCGAACAACGCTGCGAAGCGTTGAAGCACCTTCTTACGCTCTTTGGGTGTCCTGTCGCGCCACACGCCCGTCTCGAACGCCCGGCGCGCCGCAGCTACGGCACGATCGACATCTTGTACATCGCAAGCTGCGACTCGGGCGATGACCTGACCATCGCGTGGCGAAATGTCTTCAAACGTTTGCCCGGAAGCCGCGTCGACAAAGCGCCCATCGATGAACGCCTGGCCCTTGATTGCGATCCGGCTGCGGATCGCAGCGATTTCCGTTTTCGTCAGTGTGAGATTCACGATCTCCTCCATTTTGTTCGTGACAATATATCATATATCATGTTAGATCCCGAAATCGCAAGGCAGTTGTTACCGACGTTCGCGATCGGAAAATGAAGGAGAGGCGTGTGACGCAGCCAATCAGAAACGATTTCAAACCAACCGAAGCCGAGATAGCGCGGCTACGAGATCGCGCGCAGTTTGTGCGTCTTGAAACAATCAGACTCATCGAGATAGCGAAGGTCGGACACTACACGTCAGTCTTTTCCGCGGCCGAGATCTTCGCCGCGCTCTATTACGACGTGATGGCTCTTTCAGCAGATCCCAAATGGCCCGACCGCGATCGATTTTTGATGGGCAAGGGGCACGCTGCCGTGGGTCTCTTTCCGATCCTCGCGGAACTCGGCTACATCCCCACCGATATTCTGAACGGATATACCCGGCTCGGAAACCCGCTTGGCGACCATCCCGACATGCGTAAGGTTCCGGGCGTCGACTTTTCCTCTGGCTCCATTGGGCATGCCCTGTCGAACGGTCTCGGCATGGCGCTTAACGGCCGCCGCCAGGGTCGCGCCTTCACAACCTTCGTCATGCTCGGCGACGGTGAAATGCAGGAGGGTCAAGTCTGGGAAGCGGCTATCGGCGCGGCACACTATAAGCTGTCCCGCCTCGTCGCGATCGTGGACCGCAACGGCTATCAGCTCGACGGTGCCGTCGACGACGTCATGGGGATCGAACCGCTGGATGAGAAATGGCGTGCCTTCGGCTGGGAGGTGCATGTCGTCGATGGCCATGACATCGCCGAGCTGACCTCGCTGCTGCGCCGCGTGAAGGCCGACAGCACCCGCGAGAAACCGTGCTGCATCATTGCGCGCACCCTGAAAGGCAAGGGTGTCTCCTACATGGAGACGGAGCCCGGCTGGCATCTCGGCTACCTCGACCCTTCCGACGCGGAAGCAGCCCGCCAAGAAATTCTCTCCAAGGTGATCTGACATGAGCATTGCCAACCTCCGGCCGAATTCGCCAAACTCCTGGCACTACCGCGAACTCAACATGAAGAACCCCGGCCTGGACCACCTGTCCAACGGGCTGATCTCGCTCGTCGAGGAAGGACGTGACGTCGTCGCCGGCTCCGCGGACCTTCAATACTCCAACGGCCTCAACCGCTTCGCCGCCCGCTTCCCCGACCGATATTTCGGATTCGGCATCTCCGAGCAGAACATGGTGTCGGCTGCCGCAGGCATCGCGACAACAGGCACGATGCCCTATGTGGCGACCTTCGCCTCCTTCCTCGGTCTGCTCACCTGCGAGCAGATCCGTATGGACGTCGCCTACTGCGCCCTCCCCGTCCGTCTGATCGGCCATCACACGGGCATCTCGATGGGCTTCTACGGCACGTCGCATCACGCCACCGAAGACATTGGCACGATGCGTTCGATTGCGGATCTCACGGTCGTCTCCACCGCCGACGGCCCGCAACTCGAAGCTGCGATCCGTGCCTCGGCAGACCACGACCGTCCCATCTACTTCCGCACTGGCCGAGGTCGCGAACCGGACCTCTACGATCCCAAGTCCGAGTTTACATTCGGAAAGGCAATCGAACATGCACAGGGTGAAGAGGTGACCATCATCGCCTGCGGTCTCCCGGTACACCCCTCGGTTCAAGTCGCCAAAAAGCTCAACGCCGATGGCCGCAGCGTCGGTGTCATCGACATGGCGACCGTCAAGCCGATCGATCGGGATGCCATTCTTGCGGCAGCCGCCCGTTCGAAGGTGATCCTGACAATCGAAGAGCACAACATCCTCGGCGGTCTCGGCGCTGCCGTTGCCGAAGTACTCGCTGAGGAGGGTAGCCCGGCGAAACTCGTGCGGCACGGCATCCGCGACGAATACGCGTTGATCGCGCCGCCGACGCATCTCTACGCCCACTACCGGCTCGACGAGGCCGGCATCGAATCGGTTGTCCGCGAGATCATCCGCTGACAACCGTCGCCGCGCACCGGGAGGGTGCGCGGTTTCCGATCCGCGTTGCGGATCGGTCATCACATCGAACTTCAACCGAGGGAGAGAAACTATGAAGTTCCTGAAATCCGCATCGCTGATGCTGTGCACGGCCGCATTGGCCTTCGCCACGACGACAGCGACGGCCGCTGACAAGCACGAAATCTATAAGCTTCTACCGAATTCGGCACTGTCCGGTGTCATAGAACCCAAATTGGCCGACCGCTCGGAAATGCCCAAAGGGTTGCCGGCCGGGCCGCGCGACAAAAGCAAGAAACTTGTGATTGGCTGGACGGAGATAACTCTTGGAAACCCCTGGTTTGTGAGCGTCGTCGATACTGCCAAGGCCAAGGCCAATGAATACGGTTACGAGCTCGATGTGCAGGTCGCCGACGGAGATCCAGCAAAAACATCCGCCCAGATCGACGCCTTCATCGCAAAGAAGGTTGACGTGATCGTCATGGATCCGACTGACCTAGCCGCAGCAGCCGCAGACGCGCAGCGTGCCGTTGACGCCGGTATTCCTGTGATCGCACTCGGAACGGTGCCGGATGAAAGCCCGATCCTCACGACCGTTCTCTTCAACCCGTATGGCAATGGCTTCGAGGCAGGCCGGTATGTCGCGCAACATTATGGTGCCGACAAGCAAATCACCGCTGCCGCGATCCTCGGCACCGTCGGCAACTCGACTTCGGAGAGCCGGGTCAACGGCATGATCACGGGTATCATCTACGAGCGCTCTCAGCAGCTTGGCCTCGGTCTTTCCAAGGAAGACGCGATGCTAGCCGGGTTCAACAAATTCCTGCAACTGAAGACCGGCGGTTCGTTCGACTACCCAGAGGCGAAATTGAGTGTGGTCTCGATGGGCGTCGGACTTTGGACGGAGGAAGGCGGCCTCGACGCGGCCGAGGATATTCTCACAGCCCATTCGTCGAAACTCGACATCATTCTCGCCGAGAACGATTTCATGGGCATGGGCGCATTGCGCGCCATCGACAACCAGGGGCTAAAGGGCAAGATCGCGGTAGCGAGCGCGGCGGACGGTTTTCGCACTGCCCTCGAGCTGGTGAAGTCAGGTGACATGCTGGTGACGGGCCTTTGCTCTGGCTCGCATACCGGCGAAGGCGTCATGACGTTGATCAACCAGATCTTCGATAAGGGCTTTGACGCCAGCAATCTGCCACTGGGTTCCTACTACCCGTCGCAAATCGTGACAGAGAAGAACGTCGACGAGTTTATTGATCCGGACACGTCGAATCCCTTCTTCCGCTACACAGTTCCGCAGTTCAAGTCGATCGACGATCTCAACGGCTGAACAAGGCCAAGAACGGCGGGCCAGCTCGGCCCGCCCCATCAGACAGGAGGTTATGATGGACCGCCTAGAAATGCGGGGGGTTTCCAAGGAGTTCGGCGGCATCGCCGCACTTGACGATGCGCAGTTCTCTGCCCGGTCCGGCGAAGTGCACGCCCTCATGGGCGAAAATGGCGCCGGCAAATCGACATTCATGAAGGTTCTCGCGGGCGCCTATCAGCACGACAGGGGCGAAATCCGCATCGACGGTGAACCGGTCAGCATTGCCAGCCCCCACGACGCGATGCGCCGAGGAATATCGATCATCTACCAGGAATTCTCCCTCGCTCAGCACCTGACAGTGGCAGAGAACATTCTCATCGAAGCTTTGGGTCACAACTTCGTAATCGACAGGAAGGCTATGAGGGCGCGCGCGGCTGCGCTTCTTTCCGGAATGGGCTTTGATGACGTTGATCCTGATGAAATCGTCGGCAACCTCACGGTCGCCCACCAGCAGGTCGTCGAGATCTGCAAGGCTCTCTCCCGAGAATGCTCGATCCTGATACTGGACGAACCGACCGCGGTACTTACCAACCACGAGACTGAGAAGCTCTTCAAACTCGTGCGGCAACTGCGTGACCGGGGCGTCTGTATCATCTACATCTCTCACCGTCTGGACGAGATCTTTAGCCTCTGTGATCGCGTGACCGTACTGAAAGACGGCGCGACCGTCGGGACCTGGGAGACGGCTGCCCTTGATCATAAGAGCCTTGTCAACCTGATGATCGGTCGCGAGCTGACGGACTTCTTTCCGCGGCGTGAGGTAACCCTCGGCCCCGTCGCCATGGAGGTTGAGAACCTGGCAACGGGCGCGCTCGTCTCAGGCGTCACATTCAACGTTAGACGCGGCGAAGTCCTCGGGATAGGCGGACTGGTCGGAGCCGGCCGCACGGAGGTTCTACGTGCCATTTTCGGAGCCGATCCGCTCTCTGAGGGCGAAGTTCGCCTCCGGGGTCAAGCCTTGGGAGTCCGTCGTCCGGGCGGGGCGGTGCGCGCTGGAATCGGCCTGGTGCCGGAGGACCGGAAACGCGAGGGATGTCTTCTGAACATGTCGATTCTCACGAACGCGATGCTAACTCCGGTCAACCCCCATCTCGGCTTTTTGGGGTTGCTTCGGAATCGCAAAGAGCGAGCCGCTACCGAGTCCCTGCGGAAAGGACTCAACTTGAAGACGGCGAGCATCGATGCTGATGCCGGCACTCTTTCGGGGGGCAACCAGCAAAAGGTTGTCCTGATGAAATGGCTCGTTTCCGGATGCGACGTACTTCTACTCGACGAGCCGACGCGCGGAGTAGACGTAGGCGCCAAGGTTGAGATCTATCGCGTCATCAACGAACTGGCGGCCAACGGAGCCGCCATCGTCATGGTGTCCTCCGAAATGCTCGAACTGATCGGCATGTGCGATCGAGTGGTCGTCATGCACTCCGGGCGCATCGCCGGCGAGCTCTGCGGTGATCTCATAACGGAAGAGGGAATCATAGAATTGGCAATGGGGCCTGAAAATGTCCAATAATCGAAGGGCCACCGGCCTCGTTTCTACGTTGATAAACTACAACATCTACATCATGCTGGCGACACTTCTGGTTGTCTCCGCGATGTTGTCGGAGCACTTCCTGACCCTGCAGAACATCTCCAATCTGCTGCGGCAGCTTGCGCCGCTGGCGCTCGTTTCCATCGGCATGCTGCTGGTAGTCCTGACGGGCGGGATTGATCTCTCGGTGGGCTCCGCGGCCGCGATCGGCGGCATGGGCGTGGCCATGGCCATGCCGATGTTGCCTTTCGAAGGAGGAGCGGCACTGCTGGTATGCATCCTTGGCGCGGTGCTTTTCGGGACCTTGCTGGGAGCCATAAACGGCCTGCTCGTGGCAGGTTTCGGAATGGCGTCATTCGTCGCCACACTCGCGATGATGACGATGGCCCGCGGGCTTGCCTACATGCTGTCGAACGGCCAGCCTGTCCGCTTTCCGCGCGACTTGGCTACCGCACAGATCCTTACGGAGTTCGGCAGTAAAGGCGTCCCTGGGGTCAACGTGCCCTGGCCCGTGCTGTCGGTATTGCTCGTAATCGCGCTCTTCGTGTTCCTGCTCCGCCAGACAAGCTGGGGGCGGCTCACCGTCGCAACCGGCAGCAATGAGAATGCTGTCCGCCTCGCCGGCCTGCCGGTATGGCGCTACAAGTTCCTCGCCTTTACGCTCTGCGGCGCGCTATCGGCTCTTGCGGGCGTATTCGTCACTGCGCGCACGGCGGTCGGCACACCCGTAACGGGCGTCGGTCTGGAGCTGGACGCCATCGCGGCGTGCGTGATCGGCGGCGCCCTGCTCTCCGGCGGCAAGGGCACGGTGACGAACACGATGATTGGCGTCCTAATCCTCGGGCTGATCGGCAACATCATGAATCTCATGAGCGTCCCCGCCTACCCGCAACAAATCATCAAGGGCGTCATCATCATCCTAGCGGTGCTCATGCAAGGCTTCGGTGCACACGCGACGCGCCGCATCTGATCCTCCCGGCCGCCTGGTCCGCATCGCGAGTCGATGCGGACCCTTTTTTTCTCTTATCTGAGAAAATCGACCAGCAGTTGCACTTGTTGCTCAATCATATGGATTCCTCTGTGAACCCGGCATCCGCTCGCTTCGGCCGCGATGAGCAAGGGCGTCATGTCCGGCTGCATGACCACCTCCGCGACGACAGAACCCTTATCGAGCCCAACGGGATCCACCGGCAAAGGGTCCCCTTCATGCATACCGAGCGCCGTTCCATTTACAATCAAATCGTATCCGCCTGGGTGGGCCGAGCCCACCACGACCCGGGCATGCGGGAAGGAAACGGCAAGCTGTCTTGCGAGGTACTCTGCCTTCTCGGAAGACCGGTTGGCGATCGTCAGGTCAACGACACCCGCTTGAAGCAAAGCATGAGCCACACCGCTCGCGGCACCGCCCGCGCCCACAAGCAACGTCCGCCGCCCGGCAGGCTCATGGCCTTCGTGCCGAAGCCCCGCAACGAAGCCCTCTCCATCCAACATCCCCCCCGTCAAGGTGCTGTCAGCCTCTCTGCGGATCACATTGCAGGCACCGACCAGTTCCGCGGCCCCCACCCTACGATCACACAAGGCGGACACCGATCCCTTGTGTGGGATGGTGATGACCATGCCCGCGACGTTTTCCACGGCCCGCAAGCTAAAGACGGTCTGTTGCAGCATGTCGGGGCGCACGTCTAGCGGCACCATGATCATGTCCAAGCCTTGCCTTTCGCACTCGGCATTGAAGAGGGGCGGCGTGCGCACATGGCGACACGGATGGGCGAGAAGGGGAACGAAACGCGTATTTCCAGAAATCATCTGTTTTTCCTCAAACGGGCAAATTAGACGCTTGCGCGCCGACCACAATTATATATCATATATGACATATCAACGAGGGCAAAGATGACCTCCCCATTAAATATTTTTGACTCCCAACTCAAAGTTTTCGGCGCCCCGTCACGTTACGTCCAGGGGCGCGGGATCCTTGACCGAACAGGCACTTTTGCCGCGCAGCTCGGCAAGAGTGCCGTACTGGTTGCGGACGCTCAGATACTTCCGCTAGTGCGCGATGTTTTGCGGAAATCTTGCCGAACGTCTGGAGTCTCGCTTCAGATTCTGCCGTTCTCCGGGGTGCTCACCCCTGAAACCGGGCAGCAACTATCGAGCGCCTTGGGCTACGGCGCGCCAGACATCGTCATCGCTGCTGGCGGTGGGCGGGCAATAGACGCGGGAAAGGCGCTAGCCGACATTCGCGACCTGCGGCTGATCACACTTCCCACAGTCGCTTCAAACGATGCGCCGACTAGCAAGAATTACGTTCTGTATGACGAACAAGAAATGCTGGTCGAAGTCAGGCATCTCGCGCGCAATCCAGATTTCGTGGTCGTAGACACCGAGTTGCTCGCCGGAGCCCCGAAATTCATGTTTGCGGCCGGACTGGGTGATGCTCTCTCAAAAAAGGCGGAGGCCGCCGCGTGCGCCAATGGCCGCGGCCTGACCATGTTCCGCGCACGCCCGACCCAACTTGCCGGCACGATCGCCGCCCTTTGCTACGACACGCTGATCGAATACGGCATGGCCGCCTACGATGCGGCCGGCTCTGGAAACCCGACAGAGGAGTTCGAGGCGGCTGTTGAAGCCATGATATTGATGGCGGGACTGGGCTTTGAAAGCGGTGGTCTTTCGGTCCCGCATGCCCTGACCCGGGGTCTGCCGCGCATCCCAGGCGTTGCGCGTCGACCCCACGGATTTCAGGTGGCCTACGGGCTAGCAGTGCATCACCAGCTCATGGTCGAGCCCATGTCGCCCGCCCTTGACGATCTCTATCGACACGTGGGTCTGCCTCGAAACCTTGCTTCCCTTGCCGGTCATCCGATTGAACGGCAGCACCTGAGTACGGTTGCCGAAGCCTCGATCGCTGTGCCGCACATGCTGAACTTCCCTCATCCAGTCACGATCGACGATCTCGTCGCTGCGATGGTGGCCGTGGAAGCGGCGCCCGCATAATCTGGACCATTTTTAAGACAAAAGGAGACAAGATGCTCAATCAAATGGAAGAACGCCTTGCGGTTGTTACTGGCGGAGGCACTGGCATCGGTCGCGCCGTGGCAGAACTACTAATCGAAAGCGGTTACAGGGTTGTCGCGCTTGGCCTCGATCGGGACCCCGACCTGAACGAGGCGGTCACATTCCGCCAGGTCGACATCACGGACACTGCAGCAAGTGTCGCGGCGTTGCCGGAAGGCCTGCCAGTAGCGGGCCTTGTCAATTGCGCTGGGATGTTGCGTCACCAACAGGAGTGGGAGACCGAAGCCTTTGAACAGGTGATGCGTGTCAACGTAACCGCGGGCTTCGCCTTTGCCAACGCCCTCCTTGATCGACTGCAAGCGGCAGGCGGTTCGGTCGTCAACGTCGCTTCCATGTGGGCAATTTTCGGTTCGCCTGGCGCGCCAGCTTACACTGCGAGCAAAGGCGCCGTCGCTGCAGTGACGCGATCTCAAGCTGTTGCTTGGGCTGGGCGAGGCGTGCGTGTCAATTCGGTCGCTCCAGGTTGGGTGGAAACGCGAATTTCTGAGAAGGCCCGCACGGACGCCGAGCGGGCGCAACGTATCGGCGCCCGCATTCCGTTGGGTCGCTGGGCAAAGCCAGCTGAAGTCGCCTCCGTCGTGCGATTTCTCCTCTCAGAAGATGCTGGCTACGTGACGGGCGCAATGATTCCCGTAGATGGCGGTTACTCTGTTTGCTAGAGGGGATTTGACATGAAAGCTTGGGTTCACGACGAGACGGGCGATCCGGACGTATTGCAACTTCGTGATAGACCTGTCCCCAGGCCGGGGCGGAACGAGCTGCTCATACGCAACCGTGCTGTCGGTCTTAATCCGGTTGATTGGAAGTTCATCCTCTGGGGCCATGATGCATGGGAATGGCCGCATGTTCCCGGTGTCGACGGCGCCGGTGTGGTAGAAGCGGTCGGCGAAGGCGTATGCCAGATCGAGGCCGGCGCACGGGTTGCCTATCACAACGACCTGCTCAAGCCCGGCTCGTTCGCCGAGTATACGGTGATCCCTGCCCGTTCGGCGATTCCGTTGCCCGATGCGCTTCCTTTTGCGACCGCGGCGGCAATCCCCTGCCCGTGGCTTACCGCGCATCAGGCAATTGAGAAGGTAAACCTCCAGTCCGGCTGCCACGTACTCGTTACCGGCGCCTCAGGTGCGGTCGGCGGGGCTCTGCTCCAACTGGCTCACGTCCGAGGTTGGATCGTCCACGCGGTCGGTTCGTCTCCACAATTCGATCGCCTCCTGAGTCTTGGCGCGGCAACGGTCACGGACTATCGCAAGGAGGGCTGGAAGGACGGTTGGGCGCGACGAGCCAAACAGCAGCCGCTCCATGCCGTATTTGACATGGTCAGCGGCGCTCACGCCGCGAGCCTTGCCCCGCTATTAACAGCAAACGGCCATTTGGTCTGCATTCAAGATAGGCAGGAGGCCGCACCTCTTCCCGCTTTTTCCACGACCATCTCGCTACACGAAGTCGGTCTGAATGCCATGCACTTGCACGCCTGTGATCGTCAGTGGGGTCGGCTGGTCGCGGCCGGCGCCGAGATCGCGCAGGGTATTTCCAAGGGCGTTTTCGATCCACAGATTATTGAGATTGCTGAATTCGGCGACCTCCCGAACGCGCTCAATCGCCTCAAGGCCGGTCCGAACCCCGGTAATCGCGTGGTCGCGATCTAGCCTTCCGCCAGGAACCGAATTGCGCTTCGCTGCCGCACTTTTGCACGAGGCCTCTTCGCTCCTGGCGTATCCGCGAGCTGACTGCTGGCCTCCCCAGCCCATTCGACCGTCGTTGGACAGTTGCCTCATCTCTTGCTGAACTGCAATTCTGATGACGGACTTGGTGCAGCCGCAACACGGTGAGACAAACTGTTTGTAGAACCCACGGATGAGCAGATGGCCCTAGGCCCTGCTTACATCCGCTGCCGCGCTGGGGATAGCAACCGGATGACATTGGATAGGAAGGCGGATGGATAACAGAGCGGGTGAAATGTTGGTTTTTGTGAGAGTCGTCGAAGCCGGCAGCTTCTCCGAAGCCGCGCGACTGCTGTTGATGACGCCGTCGACCGTAAGCAGGCTTGTCCAGCGCATCGAACAGCGGCTCGACGTGCGACTGCTCGAACGATCCACACGCAAGTTGGTGATGACCGACGAAGGACGCCTCTACTATGAGCGAAGCAGTCAACTGCTTTCCGAACTTGAGGAGATCGAAGGTTCGTTGACCCGAGACGCGCGCACCGCCCGCGGCACAATCCGCGTAAATGCCTCGGTCGCTTTTGGGACATTCGGCATTGAGCCGCTGCTCATGGAATTTTGGAGCAAACATCCGAGCATTGTTGTCAATCTCTCACTGTCAGACGAGATCATTGATCTCTACTTGGACCGCACCGATATCGCCTTTCGGGTGGGAGCCTTGACCGATTCGTCGCTAACGGCACGGCGGATCGGGGTAGCGCGTCGGCGAATGGTCGCCTCGCCCGGGTATCTTGAAAAACACGGTGTACCGGCAGTCATTGAAGATCTCGATAACCACAACTGTCTCGGGTTCAATTTTCGACGCTCACAGCCAGTGTGGCCCCTCAGCCAAGGAGGCCGCATCGTCGACCGCCTAGTCCACGGGAACTTTCTTGCCAACAACGGCGAGACCGTTCGACGCCTTGCCGTCGCCGGCGCCGGAGTAGCACGACTTGCTGATTTTCATGTTGACGCCGATTTGGCCGCCGGAACTTTGGTCGAGATCCTTGCGGATACAGGTCAGGACACCGAGGAAGTGCATGCCATCTTCCTCGGTGGCCAAAACGTTCCGCAGCGCGTTCGGATCTTTCTTGATTTCATAGTGCCGCGTCTTCAGAACTTCATGTCCGGACGATCTTAGCCCTATTCGGTGATGCGCTGCGCTCGCTTCCAGGGCGCACGGAAATTGCAACAAGGGCGGCTCTAGCGAGCCGCCCTCCTCTATTCTGCGCACTGTAGAAAATGCTATTTATGTTAATCGAGTTTCAGTCTGTGGACGTAGTAGGGTGGAGACGAAACGTCCTCTCCGTTGTTCAATGCTGCCAAGGTGTTCAATTCGTTTGACACGATGTACAGCCAGCCGTCCTTTGAAACGGAAACACCGTCAGGCCAAGTTAGCTTCTCTTTGTCTTGCGCGAGTACCTTGTAGCCCGCTGGCGAAGTCACCCCGACTGCAAAGTTCTCGACATCTGTGACGTAGACTTGTCCCTTGTTGTCAACGTCAAAGCCGTCCGTCTCCGGCTTGTCGGCATAACGCTCGATCCGCTTGGATAGAGCGGCGTCGTCAAGTGATTCATCAGCGAGCGCCTCTGCAGGGATGCGGTAGACGACTTTGTTGCCCATCGCTCCAAAGTAGACCCAATTGAAATCGGGATCGATCGAAACGGGGTTCAGCGGATACGTCGGCGGGAAAGACGGACCGTTCTTTGGTTTGTGCAGAACCGTCGTGCCGTCAATGACAATAGGTTCGCCGCTCGGGCTGAAGCTCGGATCGTTCTCGAGGACGCGGCGCGTCATTCCGGTTTTGAGATCGACGATGACGAACGCTGGATTGCTCGGCGCCGGGCCCTCGTCGCTTGCGAAGGGTTGGGTCATGTCGGCAAGGACCGCGACCCCCCGCTCCACGTCAACCGCGAAGTCCTGCAGGAAGGAATTGTCGCGCAGTACCGGATCGGGGATGAAGAACACCTGCTTCAGCTGTCCGCTGTCGAGGTCCCAGCCGACAAGCTTCGGGGGCTGGGCGGGTGAGGCCGAGCGATTTCCCATGTCGAGAACCCAGAGAGTTCCGTCGGACGTTGCTTGGATTCCAATCGTGGAATTAATTCCCACCACATCCCGCGATCCGGGCTTGCCAGACCAAGCCTCATCCGGGAACGGCTTGGTGGTGCCGTCCTTGAGAACTTCGACAACGTTGAGCTTTGATCCGCCCAACGCCGACATCGTCACAAAAAGCCGACCATCGTCGCTGATCGCTGGATTCCCCGGTCTAAAATCGGAGAACTTCGCAATCGTTTCCAATTCGGCGGCCGAGGCGCCGGCGATGAAAGCCAGTGCGCCTGCTGCAACGGCAGCGGCACCCAACGCCATTTTCCATGAGGAGTTCATGATCTTACCTTTCTGTCTTAGATTTCACACGGCACGAAGGACGAAAACTTGGACCGGGCCGGCGACCAGTGGTTCGATCTCGCGAAACCAACGCTTGGTGTGCTCGGCGTCCTTGTGCGCCTGGAATGCTTCTTCGGTGGCGAAGACCTCGTAGAAGAGTATGAGGCCCGGCACGTCCGCGCCCCGATGGGTCTGAAAAAGAAGGTTGCCGGGTTCGTTTTCGCGAACTTCAGCCATCAAGTGACTGCTGATTTCCGCGAGTTTGTTTTCCCGTCCTCCGCTAGCCTGAAGGTAGGCGACAACCGTCACCGCGCCCTGCGGGAGTTCGAAGGGTGGGGCGGTCCCGGCAGGAGTCTGCGCGTTGGCCGAACCCACGAAAGCCGCAGTCATAAACGCTCCCGCGCCGAGACTTTTCGCCAGATGGCGGCGAGTTACGCCATCCCCTTGTCTATGTGCATTGGTCATTGGATTCCTCCGGCATTGTTTGAAGATGATTTTCTGGACACCATGCCGACTATTTCGGCTGCTCGGTGGAAATGAAGGCCTTGTCAGCACTCTGGCCGACGAAGACGACGTCCGACGGGTCACGCGGGGGCGTTTCGATGGTCACGAAGACAAGCGGCCCTTCGATCAGTTCGGGAAACGAGTGGACTGTCCCCTTCTTGACGAAAATTGTCGTGCCAGGACCGATTTCCTGAGCGGGCTGATCGCCGACTGCAAACTTTGCACGGCCAGAAACCAGGTAGTTGTAGACGTCGGTGCGTTCGTGCTTGTGCGGCGGTATCGTTTGATAGACGCGCTCAACGCGCAGACCCGATGTGGGCTGCTCCACCAGACGCTTGTCGACGACCACGGTGGCGGCGGACGAAGGAAAGTCTTTCGCCACTTCAGGGGCATTGAAGACGACGTAATCTTCAGAAATACCTTGAGCCGCCGCAGGGCCGACATCGGAAAGACCGGCCGGGAGGGCGATGATGGCAACAGCGAAAAGTGCCTGCCATTTTTTATGTTTCGCATGCATGGAAATCTCCTATATTTTTTTAGACAATACATTGACAGTCGCCACATCAATCGTGCTTTACATGACGACGCCATGTATTGTGTCGGAAATTATTTTCTTGATAATCCGACCAATCTTCACATCACCTGTGAATCTGGACGCAAGACTTGAAGCGCCGGATTACATGCAAAGGCCGCGCAAATGCCAATTGCGCGGCGTGCCTCTTGGCTCGAACAGGAATGTTGGCGCGCGGCCTCACAGCCCCGCATTTCAAGGTAAGCTGGTGCGTGACCGTCCGAAATGGATCGGCGGCCGCGCTCGTGCTGCCGCCATCTCCTTGGAGCGACGCCCTTAATGGCGGATTGTCCGCATCCGTCGGCGGACGCGCTGAAATCGCGGGGACGGTATCAACCGACGGCCTCGATTCTGGGGCCGTACCGGGTGCTTTGCGAGAGCTAATTTCTCCCTTAAGCACCTGCGGCGCAAGAGAAAGTTGGATCTTGGACTAGCCCGAGAACGGCGTTTCACCTGTCAAAATGACCACGCGCATATCAAGCTCAGCTTCCAGCTCGCGCATGACCTCGTCGCTAATCACGTCGCGCCGCCGCATCTGCAGTATTTCTGCCCTCTCGGCGCGGATAAGGTTAAGTTCAATGTCCTTCGTTTCCATCGCTGCCGACGATTGGCGCCATCGATACATGCTTCGCAGGCGATCCGCTTCATCCGGGCGGATCTCACCTAAAGCTTCCATCGCATTCAGTCGGTCCGAGGCAGCGGCATGAGCGGCGTCGCGGACCAAGGCAATCTCCTGCTTGGTTAGATTGTCTCGCTCGACGGGCAGCCATCGAATGACAAGAGGAAGCGACAACCCTTGGACCAGGAGCGTCGCGAGCAACACCGAGAACGTCACGATTAGCAGCAGATCGCGATAGGGAAAGTCTCCAGGCAGTGTCATCACCATAATGAGCGACAGCGCCCCGCGCATGCCCGACCAACCAGCAACGAGGCTCTCCGCCCAGGGCCATCTATAGCCTGCTTTGCTCATCCGACGTGCAACGTTTGGCAACGATAATCCGATTCCCAAAGTGAAAAGCAAACGGGTCAGCACAACAGCCACTGTGACCAGCAGGCATATTTTCAGAACCCCGATGTCCGAAGCGGTGCCTTGAACAGCAAGAGGAAGTTGCAATCCCACGAGTACGAAGAGGATTGCTGTTAGCAAGAAGATCAACGTGTTCCAAAAGCCGTAGCCAACCAGACGGGATTGCGGTTCGTCAACAACCGCCGATCTGGCTCCGGCCACCCGTCCGGCGACACCGGCCGCCAGAATAGCCGACACATGCAAAGCCTCTGCCGGCAGGAACGCGAGGTACGCGCCGGAGAGGGTGACTATCGGAGCGACGAGCGCATGAGAAACCCGGCTATTGATGATCGATACTAGATAGCCGACGAGCAATCCAATCGCGATGCCGCCGACCGCAGTCGCCAGCAGCGTGAACGGTGCGTCTGTAATCGAGAATGCACCGGACAGCACGGCATCAACGGCTAGGCCATAGACCACCAAGGCGGTGAAATCGTTCAGGAGATTCTCCCCGTCGAGCAGGCCGACAAGGCGCGGAGAGACGCCCAATCGGCGCGCGACCGTTAGAAAGGCGACTGGGTCCGTGGGGCCAAGAATGGCTCCGGCAACCACTGCAACGGCCCATGGCAGGCCGGCGACGAGGTGGAGCACAGCCGCGACAGCCGCGACGGTAAGTGCAACGAGCGGCAGTGCGAGCAAGCCGACAGCAAGCGCGTTCGCACGGATCTCGCGCGGGGTCACGATGAAGGCGTGCCAGAACAACATCGGCGGCAAGACGGCAAGAAGCAGCGCTTTCGGATCGACGGCGATCTTGGGAAGCCCGGGTACGAATGCCAAGCCGATGCCTGCGATGACCAGCAAGATAGGATCGGCTATCCGTATTTGGCGCGCCAGCAGTGTCACGGCTGCAACGACAGAAATGATGAGGGTGGCAGACCATTCAAGACTCATGACATTCCTTTCGTCACGTTCGTACCCGGCTCTGCGGCCCAATGGGTTCCGTCTGAGGGCGCGTTCCAATTTCGCGCCGTACACATACGCCGCCCACGCTGCAGGACGACCAAGACTGGTTCCGGCGTCGCCTTTCGGCCTATGGGTCTAACGGCAAGTCAGCCAAGGCCTTCTGCCCGAAATCAGGCCCGCACTCGCCCGTGGTTTCATTCGCCGGCCGTGAAAAGATCGCCGGAATTGGCTTCGAACGTGCTTCCGGGAAACGGAAGGCGCTCAATACAATCTCCCGTTTGGGACGCACGCAAGTTCACTTCGGGATACTGGGACGAGCGGCGGCTCCGTCCGCTCCTCCGGAGTTTCAGGCAGATTTGTCCCAGGCCGGAGCGAGCCCCTCTGGAGAGACAATCCGGCCGTCAGGCTTAGCTAAGCCGTGGATCGCGTCCATTTCGTCGCCAGAGAGCTCAAAATCGAATATCGCAAAGTTTTCAGCAGCGCGGGCTTCGCCTACGGTCTTGGATAGCGCCACGATGCCTTCCTGCTGGATGAGCCAGCGCAGGACGATCTGCGCGACCGATTTTTTGTGCTTTGCGCCGATGTCTTTCAGCAAGGCGTCGGCGAAGACCTTGCCGTCGGCCATACCGTAATACCCTGTTACCGACATACCGGCCGTCGACGCCGCCGCTATCACCACGTCCTGATCCAGGTACGGGTGATACTCGATCTGGTTCGTGACGAGCGGAGCCTTGGAAAGCTTGATCGCTTCACCCATTAATTGCGTATTGAAATTGGAAACTCCGATATGGCGAACCTTCCCGGCCTCCTTGACTTCGTTCAGTGACGCGATCTGTTCGGGAAGAGAAACGAATTCATTTGGCCAGTGCAGCAGCAGCAGGTCCACGTAGTCCGTCTTGAGCTTCCTCAGGCTCTCCTCAACTGATCTCGTAAAGTCGCCACGCTTGTAGTTTTCGACCCACACTTTGGTGGTCAAAAAAATGTCGCCACGAGGTACACCCGAGTTGCGGATCGCGTCGCCGACCTGCGCTTCGTTGCCATAGATTTGCGCCGTGTCGACGTGACGAAACCCAAGTTTCAGAGCGTGGGGAACAATTTTCATGACGTCCGGACCAGGCATTCGGAAAGTGCCGAAGCCGAGAGCCGGAATGCTGGCGCCGTTGGCTGTCACAGTATGCATTGGTTTTTCTCCGAGGTTATTCCGCAGCGGCGTTCGTCGCGGGAGATTGTGCTTTGAAGGCAGGGATCACGTCGCGTGCCAGCTCATCGATCACCTCGTCCAGGGGACGTCGAGAGGGGCGTAACAAGAGGGCCAAATGATCAACGCCCGCCTCCTCCAGCGCGCTCAAGTGTTCGAAAAAGGCTTTTCGTCCGGTGCGGGCGCCGAAGCGGCGTGGTGTCGGTTGCTCGCCCGGATCATCGGCGAGATCTAGGTGGAAGGCGCTTATGAAGGCCCCGCGAGGCAGACCGAGGCTCTTGCGAGCGGTGGTCCACTCACGCGCCTGCAGCGACAGCCGCTCCAGGCCGTTTGGATAGACGAAACGCCCCTGCATGTTCGCCGCGATCCAATCCGGGCTCTGCCTGCCCTGACCTGCAATCACCATCGGGATTTGTGGTTGAAGAGGCTTTGGGAGGAGTTCGAGGTTCGGTTCAATCCGCCCGTCCCCGATCGGCAATCCGTCGTTTTTCCACGCGTCACGTAGATAGGCGACAGCGCTCTGGAAGGCTTCTCCGCGACTTTCGAAATCGAGGCCGAGCAGCGGATACTCCACCGGCCGGTCGCCAGAGGCTACGCCGAGGATCAGCCGCCCGCCTGACAACCTGTCGACGGAAGCGGCGGCCTTGGCGACCATCATTGGGTGGCGCAGCGGCAGGACAACCGCCGCCGTACCGAGGGCAACATTCTTTGTAATCCCCGCGAGGAATCCCAAGTTGACAAAGGGATCGTAGACAGAGCCGGCATCTCCAAAATTGTTGGGATCAAAGACCGGCACATCCCGCATCCAGACGGCCGCGAAGCCTGAGCGATCGACCTGCCTAACCAACTCGGGATAGTGGGCAAGGTCGGGAACACCAAAAGGGCGACCTTCGGCGACACGCTGTTCTTCCCGTTCCGGCGACCAATCGTTGTCGAGGGGCAGCTCGATGCCAAGGGTCAGGCCACCGCCAGGCTTGCGGATCCGGTCAAGTGCAAGGAACTGACCGGCATTGAAAGTAGACATTGGGTTCTCCGGAATAAGGTTCGGTGAGAAACGCCCGGCGCTACGCGCGCCGGACGTGACGTGGATCAGGCAGCGTTCAGGACGGGAGTTGCACGCCGGTCCAACGCGCCGCTCCACATCGTCAAGAACAAGGCGACGACGACGAGGATCGCTCCGACCCAGGGAGTCGCCCCAAGTCCTAGCGGAGATTCGACAATCAAACCGCCGAGCCAAGCGCCGATGGCGATACCGAGATTGAAGGCGGCTATGTTAAGCGCCGACGCGACATCAACAGCGCCAGGACGATGTTCTTTGGCTAGCTTCACTACATAGAGCTGAAGGCCCGGTACGTTGCCGAACTGAAGGAAACCGAGGGCGACGAGCGTGATGATCGCGAGGATCGGAGAACCAGCGGTAAAGGTCAGGATCACCAGGACCGCCGCTTGAAGGATGAACAAACCGACCAGCGCCTTGACCGGATTGCTGTTGGCAATCTTGCCGCCCGCGATGTTACCGATGGCAATGGCGATACCGTAGAGCACGAGGATCAGGCTCACGCTTTGCTCGGAAAAGCCAGTGATTTCCTGCAGGATCGGAGCGAGGAAAGTGAACGCCACGAAGGTACCGCCATAGCCGAGGGCGGTCATGGCGAAAACAATCAGCAAGCGACCGGAACCAAGAACGCGCACTTGGTCAAGCAGGCTCGCCGGCGGCGCCTTTTTCAGGGTGTTCGGCAGAAGAGCTGCAATCCCCAAGAATGCAACTACACCCAGAGCGGCAACAGCCCAGAAGGTCGCGCGCCAGCCCAGGAGTTGACCGATGTACGTCCCGAGCGGAACTCCGGTGACAATGGCGACAGTCAGTCCCATAAACATCATGGCAATGGCCGATGCTCGACGGTTCTCCGGCACGAGATCGGCGGCAATGGTCGATCCCACGGAGAAGAAGACGCCATGAGCGAAGGCTGCAAGCACGCGGGCGACGAGCAAGAGCTCATAGCTCGGTGAAAGCGCCGCGATCGTGTTGCCGACAACAAACAACGCCATGAGGGCAAGCAAGAGCGGCTTCCTCTCGATCTTGCCCGTCAGAGCCGTCAGGACCGGCGCACCGAAGGTGACGCCAAGTGCATAGACGCTGACAATCAAACCAGCGAGCGGTAGGGTAATGCCGAGATCCGTCGCGACGGTTGGTAGGAGGCCAACGATTACGAATTCCGTTGTTCCGATTGCATACGCCGCAATCGTCAAGGCAAAGATAGCTAAGGGCATAATAAAGTCCTCTCGCCCCACGCGCGCGTGAGGTGCTTGGACAGCAGCGCTGTCGGTTGAAGGATTGCTGCGGAGCAATATGGCGAAGGAGGCTCCAGGTGATAATCCAGCGGGCCTGCCAAGAACCTTTGAATCGATTTCAAAGAACGAACGGCGCAACGTCCGCAGTGGTCAGCGGAGACGCCTCAATTGGAAATGCCGACGACGAATTCGCCCAGCATGATCATTTTGCCTTCACGAAACTCTCAGGTGTTATTTGCGTCGAATCGACAAAGATAATGTCCGTGGGGTCTCGACGAGGCGTGTCGATGGAGACCATGAACAACGGGTGCTCGAGTATTTCAGGCATGCCGTGGATCGTGCCCTTCTTGAAGAACAACATGTCGCCGGGACCAACGTCGAACGGAACTCGATCACCCATGAAGAAGCGGCCGCGTCCTGAAAGGACCAGCAGATACTCGTCGCAGTTCGAATGGTAGTGCGCAGGAGTCGGCTGGTAGACGCGGAACACCCGAGCGCTCGCCTCATCCTCATCTGTGAGTCGAGCGTCGATGAGCAAAGTCTCCGCGCTATCCGGAAAGCTCCTAGCGATCTCGTCAAGCTTGAATGCCGCGTGTGGGGCTGCCTCGACCAGCTTTCTGCGTCTTATTTCGATTGTCATGACGGAATGTTCCTCGCTTCGCATTTGAATGCGGAACAGATAGGCGAATTGCCCCCGGCCATTAGCGGCATACGGCGAACAAGACCTGCGAAGCGGATGAACAGATACCTCGGCTCTGCTGCGGCACTCGGGTTGTTGAAGCGCGATGGTTTGACACATGAGGCAACGTTCAAACTTGGCGCGCACGATCCCCCACTCGGATTGCACATGTCCACATGTTCTGTGGAGCCGTTTACGTGGCCAGAACTACGCCATCCCCAACGTTCACGACCACAAGATCAAGCGAGTTGGAACGCCGGAGGTCCGTCCGGATGTGCGCGGGCCTGGCTATGCTCTTGCGCGATTGCCCATATAAGCCTCCCTAACCTTATCATGGCTAAGAAGTTCCCGCCCGGTGCCAGATAAAACCATACGTCCGTTTTCCAGCACGTAAGCGTAGTCGGCAACACTCAGGGCCAGGTTGGCGAATTGCTCAACGAGCAGGATAGTGCGGCCCTCTTCGCGCAGCCGTATGATGATGCGATAGACATCTTCAACCAGTTTTGGCGCGAGCCCCATTGAAGGCTCATCGAGCAGGATCAACTCGGGCTCCGCCATAAGCGCCCGACCGATCGCCAGCATCTGCTGCTCCCCGCCAGAGAGGGTGCCCGCCGCTTGCGCCCGTCGTTCGCGCAGTCGAGGAAACCACGAAAAGATCCGATCGAAATCGTCCGCAAGCCTGCGCCGATCTGCGCGCGCCCGCCGGAACGCGCCGAGCCTCAGATTGTCCAGGACAGAGAGACTTGCAAAGACACGGCGTCCTTCCGGCACATGCGCCATCCCCAGAGCCGCCGTCTTGTGTGAAGGCATACTGGTGACATCGACATTCCGAAATTGCACACGCCCGGACGTGGGGGCAAGCATACCGGAGATCGCACGCATTGCAGTTGACTTGCCGGCACCATTTCCGCCGACGATGCACACGAGTTTGCCCCTCGGCACCGCGAGATCCACGCCTTGGAGGACATCGGAGCGGCCGTAGCCGGCAGAGAGTTTTTCGACGATCAACATGTTTCTTCCTTCACGCAACGGCGAGGCTGGTACCAAGGTAAGCATCCACCACTCTGGCATCGGCAGAAATGGACTGAGGTGGGCCTTCGGCGATCTTCTCGCCGAAGTCGAGGACAGTGACCCGATCGCTCAGCGCCATCACGACATCCATGTGGTGTTCGATCAGGACCATGGTGATCCCCGATCGCTTGATCGTTTCGAGGATCGTGACGAGCTCCTGCACTTCTGACGGGTTGAGACCGGCGGCGGGTTCATCAAGCAGCAGGATTGCTGATCCGGTCGCAAGCGCCCGGGCGATTTCCAACAGCCGCTGCTTGCCGTAAGGAAGGTTGCGCGCATTTTCCCCCGCCAAGCCGGAAAGGCCGACAAGGTCGAGCAGAGCCATCGCCACGGCGGTCTGCTCCACTTCCTCCCGTTTGTATCGAGGCGTAGCGAACAGCATGTCCAGGGCGCCAGTGCGGTAGGAACGATGGCGACCGACCAGGACATTTTCCAACGCGGTTAGTTGGCCGAACAGCTGAATATTCTGGAATGTCCTGGAAACACCGGCGCGCGCTATTCCGACGGTGGAGACGCCGTTTATCTGCCGGCCGCGGAGCCTGACCACACCTTTCGAGGGCCTGTAGATCCCGGTCAACACGTTGAGCAAAGTGCTTTTTCCCGCGCCGTTCGGACCGATCAGGCCATGAACCGTCCCCGCTTCGACCTCGACGGACAGGCTGTTGATCGCCGTCAGACCGCCAAAGGCAACGGTCACGTCGCCCAGCTCAAGGGCTTTGCCGCCATCCACTCTCATAACGGTTGTTGGCAAGGCATGGCCCGCTTGCCGGACGGTACTGATGGCAGCGGCGCGGCCGGTCCCACCCGGCAAGAGAGTGCCGACAATGCCATTTGGCAGATAGGTTATTGCCCCCAGCAGGATGAGGCCGAAAATAGTCAGCCGCTGATCGATCATCGAGGTTAGATGGAAGCTAAGAATCGTGACGGCAAACGTGATTGCGACCGGCAACCATACCCGCCAATCCGGTCGTCCTCGGCCCGACCGCCATACAGCGAGCACGAACAAGGTCAGCGTCGTGGTGACCGCAATCACGCGAAACGTCGTCATATCTGCGAGCAGATTGGGCAGCCAAACCGCCAGAACGGCACCGGCGAACGCGCCCGGTCGGCTTGCCCGGCCGCCAACGATGAGTGCGAGCAGGAAGACGATGGTCAGCTCGAAGTTAAACGATTGCGGCGTGATATAGAGCTCCGAAAACGCGTAGAGCCCACCAGCCAACCCGGTGAAACCCGCGCTGAGAGTGAAAGCCAGGACTTTGTAGCCAAAGGAGGAAATTCCGATGCTGTCGGTCGCGATCGCACTGGATTGCAATGCCTCGAAGGCGCGCCCGTAGCGTGACGAGATAATGCGTCCGACGGTGAGCCACGCCAGCGCGAAGACGCCGAGGGCAAACCAGTAGAAGCCGGGGCCGTCAAGAACGCTTGTCCCAAGTGCAGGTTTAGGCACGGCAAGGCCGCGTGCACCACCGGTGAGGTCGGTCCATTCATTGATAACGATGACGGCGATCGAACCGAACGCGAGCGTCACCATGGCGAAATAGGGACCGGCTGTCTTCAGCGCCGGGAAAGCAAGGACGGCGCCGAACAGGGCAGTCACCGCTGCCGCAAAACCAAGCGCGGGCAATAGCGACAAGCCAGCACCGGCAGCTGTCAGACCGGCCGCATATGAACCAATTGCGAACAGCCCGAAATGACCAAGCGAGATTTGGCCGACATAGCCGATGATGAAATCGAGACCCATGAGGGCGATTGCGAAGATCAGCACAACCGTCAGCATATGGACGTAATAGGCATTCGGGACTGCAAACGGAGCAGCGGCGAGGAGCAGAAGCCCGCCTAAAGAGAGTAGGGAGCGCTTCATGTCAGACCTTCTTTGATAGGGGTTTGCCAAACAGGCCCTCGGGCTTGAACGCGAGCGCAATAAGCAGGAAGAGGAGGCCGGGAACTTCCTTGTAGCCGGTGGACACGTAGAAGGCTGTCACCGCCTCAGCGATGCCGATGACGAGCCCACCAACCAAAGCGCCGGCACCGGAGGTCAGGCCTCCGAGGATCGCCGCAGCAAACCCCTTCAGCACGAGGACAAGCCCCATGCTTGCTCCCGTCAAGGTTACCGGAGCTATGAGGATGCCTGCATAGGCGGCGCTCGCGCAGGAGACTGCGAACGAACCGGCGATCACGGCCCGTGTGCTGATGCCCATCAACGCTGCGGCATCGCTATCGTCCGCGGTTGCAACAAAGGCCTTGCCGATCAGCGTCAGGCGATTGAGTGCTTCGATCACCAGCATCAACACCAACGCCCCTGCAACGATCAGGATCTCCATAGGCATGACGTAGGCGCTCGCGATCGACAACGGCACAGGCGGCAGCGGTGAGGGAAAGGGAAGATCCTCTTTACCCCAGATGTTCTCCGCAACGTTCTTCATGATGATGCCAAGGGCGATCGTCGAGAGGATCCACCCCTCAGTTCCAGCCCGTAGCGCAGGACGAACCGCGATGCGCTCGACCGCAGCGCCATAGAGCGCACCGAACATCATGACGACAGGGATCGCCATCCAGTAACCCAGGATGGGCTGCAGGCTCAGCCCGACAAGGGCACCGACGGCCAAGGCTTCCGCCTGACCAAAGTTCACAGTCTTTGACGTCACGTAGGTCAACTGATAGCCGAACGCGACCAGCCCATAGATCATTCCAAGAGAAACACCGCTGACGAGGACCTGCGGAAGCAATTCAAACATGACAATCCCCCTTGCCGCCGGGATCGGCCGGCGGCACTTGAGTACCAATCGCTGTTTCGGATCTGTTAGCGGCCGACGCGCGCCTTGTCGGCGTCATTGGCGAAGGCGACACGCCCCTCCTTCACCACTCCGACGACAACATGGGAGGCCTCAGTCGCCTCATGGTCCTGTGCGCTGAAGGGCGCGACATAGTCCGTGATCACCCCGTCGACGGGATCCTTTAGGCCCTCGAGAGCTTGCTTTATGGCTGCTCCATCAGCACCGTCACCAGCCTGGGCGATCGCCGCTGCAAGCAGAAGCATGGCATCGTAGGATTGGGCAGCCGAAGAAGGGCTTGGAAGTCGATCCACCTTGTAAGCCGCTTGGTAGGCCTTGATGAACCGCGTCCACGCCTCGCTGACGCCCTCGTCCTGAATGAAGGTCTGGGGCATGTAGACGCCCTCACCGTTCGCGCCCGCATTGTCGATGTAGTTGGACATCGACGAGTTCCAACTCGTCACATATGGCACCTTCCAGCCGATCTTGGCCATCGAGTTGGCGACCTGGGCCAGATCCGGGCCCAAGGCGTAGCCAAATACGGCCTGTGCGCCTGCCGCGCGCGCCTTGAGAAGCTGCGGCGTCATGTCGGGATCGCGAACGTTGAACTTCTCGGTCGCGACCGGTTGCACGCCAAGCTTGTCGAGTGCGACCTCGAGATCGGCTTGGCCCAACTGACCGTAGTTGGTCGAGTCGGCAAGGATTGCCACCTTGTCGACGCCTCGCCCCTTCACCATCAGCTCAGCCATCATCGCCGACTGGATGGTGTCATAGGCGCCGATGCGGAAAATGTAGTTTTCCGAATACTCCGGCGGCATGAACTGACGGCTGACGACGCTGCCCGTTGCCACGGGAATGATGATCGGTACCTTCGATTCCTGATAGAAACGTGAGGCGGCGATGGCCACGGGTGTGTTGGCGATCCCAACCGCTCCAACGATGCCTTCGCTGTTGATCAGTTCCTGCGCGATCTGCACACCGCGTTCCGGCTTGGATTCGTCATCACGCTCGATCAACTCGATCTGCTTGCCGTGAACACCGCCTTTGGCGTTGATCTCGGCAACCGCGAGGCGGACGCCGTCGCGGATGGAAACGCCGAGCGGCGCTGCACCACCTGTGAACGGACCGGTCAAGCCGACGCGGATTGCGGCGTCAGCAGCCACGGCGGTGCCTGCCCAGGCGACGCTCAGCGTCACCAGGAGAATGTGCTTCATCATCTTTCGTTCCTCTCTTTTGGTTATATCAGGCGCGGCCTCTTCGGGCTCTCTTGGCCTCAGCCCCAGTTCGCCGAACTGAGGAAAGGCGGAACACAGTCGAGTGTCGGAAAGACTGCGTTCGGGGCATAATCGGGCAAGGGTTTGCGGCCTGTACCTCTATCGATCCAGATACAGCGAAAGCCGAGATCTCGCGCCGCCGCCAAATCAAGGTGCGGGCTTGCGCAAATGTGGACGACGTCGCTGCGGCCAAGACCAAGGGCGTCGTGCGCGAAATCGAAGATCTGCTGGGTCGGCTTGTAGGCGCCCGCCTGCTGGGCGGTTACTACGCGGTCGATATGGCCGCCGAGCTGCGCGACATTGCCGGCTATGATATCGTCGTCGGTGTTGGAGACAATGCAGAGCTTGAAGCCTTGCGCCTTCAGTTCACCGAGGGCTGCAACGACCTCCGGAAACGGCGGCATGCGCGATATGCTGCCCGTTAGAATTTCGATATCGTCCGACGTGTAGGCAAGCTCGAGTTCCTCCATCGCCAAGCGCAAGCCCTCGCCCGCAACCACGCGGAAAGACTTGTGCGGACGCTCCGCCTCCAGCGCATGTTCATATTTGTCGTAAACCCGGATCAAGGTCTCGGGATCGACGTCGGATCCGGGATGTTTCGCCAGGATCTGTTCGACGGCAGCAAGCAGGCCCTCGTCCCACTGGATCAGGGTGCCATAGCAGTCGAAGGTCAACCATTCGGGCTTGGGTCCGGAAAGCATAGAAAGTCCTCTCGTTGAAAAGAATGCGGGCGGCCGCACAGGGGCCGCCCGCGCAAGAATTAGAACCGGGGCATGACGGCGCCTTCGGATGCCGGCGCCACATGCTCTGAGTAGAATTTCATGTAGCCGCGTTTGATCCTCGGTTCCGGAGCAACATAAGACGCCCAGCGCGCATCGATCACCGCCTGCGAGACATCCAGGTCGAGTTTGCGAGCTGCGAGGTCAATGTGGATCTCGTCACCGTCCTTGACTACGGCGATCACGCCGCCGCGCGCCGCCTCCGGGGTAACATATCCGATGGCCGGCCCATGGGTCGCACCGGAAAACCGGCCGTCCGTGACAAGGGCACAGGTCTCACCAAGCCCCGCCCCCATGAGCGCGGAGGTCGCGCCCAGCATTTCGCGCATGCCTGGCCCGCCCTTCGTGCCTTCATTGCGGATGATGATGCAGGTCCCGGGCGCGATGCCATCTGCGCGCATAGCATCGATCGCACTTTCTTCATCTTCAAAGACGCGAGCTTTCAGAACCGTCTTCCACATGCTCTTGGCGACGCCCGATGCCTTGACCACGGCCCCTCCCGGCGCGAGCGATCCCTTGAGGATGAAGAGCGAGCCTTCGGGCTCAACAGGATCGCTGGCGGTGTGAATGACCTGCTCATTCTCTATGACCGCCTCGTCGACGATTTCGCCAACGCTCTTGCCGCTCACCGTCGGCACCGACCGGTTCACCCGCTCGCCGAGCGCTCTCAACACGGCGGGTACGCCGCCGGCGTCGTTGAGTTCCGTCACACCCCACGGACCGGAGGGCGCAAGCTTGACCAGAGTTGGCGTCGTGCGCGATAGCTTATCCCAGGTGTCGAAAGACACGTCGACGCCGGCTTCCTTCGCCATCGCCATGAAGTGCAGCACCATGTTGGTGGAACCGCCGACAGCCATCCCAACCCGCATCGCATTCTCAAAGGCCTGCTTTGTCAGGATGGTGGAGGGACGAATGTCCTCTCGCACCAGATCCATGATGCGCATGCCGGTGTATTTCGCAGCCCGCAACTGGTAGTTCGAGCCGGCCGGCAACGTTCCGGAATGCGGGAGCGCCAGGCCAAGCGCCTCCGTATAGATGCCGGCGGTGTTGCCTGATGTCGCCGTGTCACAGGCGCCCGAAAAGGGGAAATGGTTGTCTTCCAGGCCCTTCAGGTCGGCAAGCGACAGCTCGCCTCGCAAATGCTCTCCGACGCCGTCATAGACGGTTTCGAGAAACACCTTGCGACCACGATAGCGCCCGACTGGCGTCGGCCCGCCGTAGATCATCATCGCCGGAAGATCGAGGCGGGCGGCGGCCATCACCATACCCGGCATGACCTTGTCGCCTGATCCGATGAGCACCATGCCGTCGAAGCGATGCCCCTCGACCATCAGCTCGATCATGTCCGCGACCACGTCGCGGCTTGGCAAGACGTAGCGCATGCCAACCGAGGCGAAGGTCTCGGAGTCGGTGACGTGGAAAGTGTTGAACTCGCATGGCGTGCCGCCGGCCATGCGGATGCCGGCTTTTACGGCATCAGCCACCTGGCGAAGATGAAAGTTCTCCGGAGAGAAGTCCTGGTAGGTGTTGACGACGGCAATCATCGGCTGCTCGAACTCCTCGTCGATCAGCCCGGCGCCCTTTGCCCATGCGCGCTGCAGCGACCGCTCCAGTCCCGTGAACTGCTTCTGGCTGCGCCTGCGCTTGTCGGTCTTGTCCATAACTCTTCCCTCTGTGTTTGATCCTCGCTGGATCGATAGGGAAAAGGTGTCACATCTAGTCGCATCTGTCAATCGATTGTCTGACAATCGACTATCATCGCAATGCCTGGATGTCTCGTCAGCGTCGGCTCAACCCCTGGGCCGTGAGCCAACGCCGACGCTCACTTCTGCGCAACCTTTGGGTAGTTCCAGCACAATCAGCCCCCGCTCTCGACCACTACTCTCCGCGGCACACGATGGCGTCCTTTATAGTGGCAAGGCCAGAGCGCTACTTCGACGAGCACTCAAGACTCGGCGGCCTTGTTTCCCTGTCTCCCGAAAGCTCGTTTGGGCACTCAGTGCGTGATTTTCGTGTCGGCAAAATAGCGAGCTGAAGACTCGGCAAGGTGGGGCCAGCATCGCGGCATGGCCAAAGACGCCACAGTCGAAAGGTCGGCCGATCCGCATTGGGACGATGCAAACACAATGCCTACGGCTATACGCGCACGCCAGATCAAATGCCGGATGACGCGCCTTGAACACGTGGTTGATTTACTTGGACGGGCAGGCATCTGGCACGTCTGTTACGCCTGTCCGTACATCCATTGCGTGAGCGACTTTCCGTAGAAATGCGTCGCACTGAAGAACCGCGAACTGATCGGTCCTTCAGTGCGAGCCACGTCCAAACCGAGGATAACTCGTGCGCCGAAACAGTCCGGCGCAGGGGCTAATCTCCCTTAATCGATTATCGGACAATTCACCTACGAGCGCCCAACTTCTCGAGGAAAAGGCAGCTTTTGGAGTTGAGATCAGATGGCGTATCGCTCGTCAGATCAGGAGGCCCTATTCCTGCGCCTCAAGGTGCGCGACAAGTTTTCCGCCTTCCTGTTCATTATGTTCAACGGCAGCCTGAACAGCCCGCTCGACATCGCCGGCGCTTATGGCCGTGACAATGGGTCTATGCTGTTCGATAATGGATGCTGGGTCCAAAAGCGCGTCGCTGGACGCGATATAGATTCGGATCTGCTGCTCCACCATCGCATACTGTTCCCCCAACCTTCGATGACCGGCTAGATCAATTATCGTGCGATGCAACGCAAAGTCGGCCTCGGCTATCCGTTTTCTCTTTCGACTTTTGCAGGCTACTTCTAGGTCCGAAAAAACCTCGTGAAGTCGCGCGATCGCGGGCGATGTCGTTCCCTTTTCCCGGATGCCAGTGGCCACAAGCTTCGAAGCCAGCGCTTCCAGGCTCGCCCTGAGCGTGTAGAGTTCCCAGGCGTCGTGCGCGCTGAGAGACATGACCGCCCAACCAGTGTAGGGTATCTGGTCAATCAGCCCTTCCTGTGCCAGCTGGTGAAATGCCGTTCGGATAGTGGCGCGGGACACGCCCAACTGTTCCGCCATGCGGATCTCCGTCAGGCGCGTGGCAGGCGGGATTTCCCCGTCCAGAATCCCTTGGCGCAATGCAGAGGCGGCCTGCACTTCGGCGCTCAGCTTCTGCACTTTTTTGATTTTGAATTCTGTAGTCGTAGACATCGCAAACCGTTAGCATAGATTGGCTATTGTCGACAATAGACTCATCGGCTGAAACGCAGGCCTCTGCTTGTTTGAGCGAGACCGATCCCCGCCTCTTAGGAGATGACGTTTCTCACGAACTTCACAGTCTCCTGTCCGGCATTTACGTAAGAATACACTTGAGCGGAGCTGTAGATCGCAAAGGTACCGGCCGGATAGTCCTTCCCGGCGTCCCCCAACATCAAGGTCAATACACCTTCAACCACAAATATCATTTCGTGCCAGCCTTGAGGATCAGGCTCAGCGTCGTAACGCTCGCATCCTCCCAGGGACCATAGCCACATCTGGGCCTCGCGAGCGGCTGGCGCGGTCCCAAGTAGAATACCCTCGCTTTCGGGCTCACGCCCTCTCCAAGTCACTTCCCTGATATCGGAGAACGACGTTTGCTCCGGATCCCTCACAAGATCGACGAATCCGGCGCCCATTGCAGCAGCAAGCTTATCGAGACTCGAAAGGCTGATGTTCGCGTCGCCGGCTTCTACTGCCACGATCATCCTACGACTTATCCCGGACGCTTCGGCAAGAGCTGCTTGGCTCATGCGCAACGCCTGACGCAGCCGTCTGAGATTTCCAGAAACGTGCGCGAGGACGTCACTTCGCGCTTGACTGTGCAGTATATTGCTCATATCGTCCTTCTACTCTTAACCGGCAGACTGTTCAACAGCGAAATCCGCCGCGCGTTTATCCAAACGCGGGATTGATCCTGTGCGTCCTAGGGCTGCCGCCATGTAACGGCGAGGTACTCAATGACGCAACCGATCGTTCTCAGTGAACTTGAGATCGCGACGCTCCTTCCGAAGGTCGACATCCGCTCTGTCCTGGAACGCATGTTCCGCTCCTTGGCTGACGGGAACGCCGTGCAACCGCCCCAGACGCTGAGCCTCTTCCCGGCCGACGCCGGCGACTTCATCACATACCTCGGCGTTCTGGCGGATGAGAGGGTATTCGGCGCGAAGCTGTCGCCATACGTCCCCGGCAACGGCAAAGAGCTGGTGACAGCATGGACTCTCCTTATGTCGATGGAAACCGGAACGCCGCTGCTTCTCTGCGATTCCAAGAAATTGACGACAGAGCGGACCGCTGCTGCTTCGATCATCGCTGCTGATGTGCTCGCTCCCGAGGAGGCTTCGGTGCTGACTATCGTCGGCTCAGGGCCGATGGGACTGGCGCATCTCCGCTACGCGGAAAGCATTCGCCCATGGAAGGAAGTCAGAATCGCGTCTCCTGAAATCGACACGCGCGAAGTGCCCCGTACGATCTCCAGCGAGGTCCTGGTCTCGAAGTCAACCAATGCCAACAAAGCCGTTCAAGGTGCAGACGTTGTGATGCTGTGCACCTCGTCCGGGACCCCAGTTGTCGATACGGCCGCACTGTCCAAGTCCGCGGTTGTCACGTCCATTAGCACGAACGTCGCCAACGCACACGAAGTCGACCCTGCCGCATTGCAAGACTTTGACGTCTACTGCGACTACCGGGCAACCACGCCCGCAGCCGCCGGCGAGATGAAGCTTGCCACCGCTGCCGGTCAGTGGAATCCCGATTCCCTTTGCGGCGATCTTGCGGAGCTTCTGACCGGACGCGCCAAAGCTCCCAGCCGCAAACGTCCGGCATTTTTCCGCTCCATCGGATTGGGCTTGGAAGACGTTGCCGCTGCAGCCGCGCTACTCGCCGCCACACGCGCGTAAAACATCACACGAGGAGAAGAACGTGAAAATTCGCAATTTCGGTGTGGAAATTTGGATGAACCATTACGAGACGAAGTGCGAGCTCAACCTTGCAGAAACGTGCGTCGAGTCTCTCACTGTCGCCGAACTGCTCGATATGGCCGGCATCAATGAAATCGCCCAACAAATTTTGCCGCTGAAGCTGACCTATGGCGAAATCGAAGGAAGCGTTCGCCTTCGGTCTCGTATCGCCGATCTTTACGAGAAACAGAGCGTTGAAAACGTCATCACCACCCATGGTGCGATCGGCGCAAATGCTCTCGTCCACCAGACTCTGGTGGAGCCGGGGGATCGAGTGATCTCCGTTCTTCCGACTTACCAGCAGCATTACTCCATTCCCGAGAGCATCGGCGCCGACACGCTAATTTTGAAGCTGACGGAAAAGACCGACTTTCTCCCCGATCTGGCAGAACTAAGGGAGCTTGCGATCCCCGGAACGAAGCTGATCGCGATCAACAATCCGAACAACCCGACGGGCTCTCTTATGGATCGCGCCTATCTCGAAAAGATCGTCGAGATCGCCAGAGCGTGCGGCGCCTGGATTCTCTGCGACGAGGTATACCGTGGCACGGATCAGGAAGGCGACACCGGAATGACCGTGTCGATCGCAGACCTCTACGAGAAGGGCATCAGTACCGGCAGCATGTCCAAGTCGTTCTCGCTGGCCGGACTTCGGCTTGGTTGGATCGTGGCACCCGCGGAACTGATCCATGCAGTCTCCATCCACAGGGACTACAACACGATTTCCGTCGGGATGTTGGATGACCACTTCGCGGCTATCGCGTTGGAAAGCAAGGACAAGATCCTTGAGCGCAGCCACCGGATCACCCGCACGAACCTCGCGATCGTTTCAGACTGGGTCGACTCCGAGCCTTTGATCTCCTGGATCAAGCCGAAATCCGGCACGACCGCGCTGCTGAAGTACGACCTGCCGATTTCCTCCGAGGAGTTGTGCATCCGCCTTCTGGAAAACACCGGCGTAATGCTCACCCCCGGCAGCGCGATGGACATGGAGGGGTATCTGCGCATTGGCTACACGAACGGAGAAGAAATCCTTCGCGAAGGCCTGAGGCGCATTTCGCATTTCCTCAAGGAAAGTGCCGCCTCGGCCGCCTGATTTCATCCATCCAAAGAATTCCTGCCGCCCTTTCAGAGGGCGGAGGATGCTTCGTTTCTAACAAAAGGGGAATCTCATGAAACGACTGACTATCGCCCTCGGCCTTTCACTACTCGCCACCGCCGCTTCGGCCGAGGATCTTCGCGTCGGCACAAGCGCCGACTACCCGCCGTGGGAATCCGTTGACGCCAGCGGAAACATCGTTGGCTTCGACAAGGACGTTGGCGACGAAATTTGCAAGCGCATCTCGGCGACCTGCACCTGGCAGAACCAAGCCTATGATGGCCTCTTGCCGGGCTTGCAGGTTGGCAAGTTCGATCTCGTCATTTCGGGCGTTTCGATCAATGACGAACGCTCGCAGAAAGTCGACTTTTCAGCAGCCTACGCGGATGCTCCGAACTCGATCGTCGTCGGCGCAGGCAACCATTCCGCCGATTCAAAGTCGGCTTCCGAGCTGAAGAGCTCACTGGCGAAGGCAGCGATCGGCGTACAGACCGGCACTACGCACGAACAAGTTCTCCGGGCAAATTTCCCTGATGCCGATGTTCGTGTCTACGACCGCCCAGACCAGGTCGCCGACGACCTGATCGCTGGACGCATCGATGCCGGCCTTATGGAGCGATCTGCCTGGGAGCCTCTCGTCAAGGATCGCGGAGCGGACAAGCTTATCTACGCAGGCCCGCTTCTTACCAGCGCTGACTTTCACGAATTCGGCAAGGGTCAGGGCGTCGCGATGGGCAAGGGCAAGTCCGACCTCAAACAAAAGATCGATGGCGCTATTCAGGCGATGCTGCAGGACGGAACCATCAAGACCATTTCCGAAAAGTGGTTCGGTTACGACGTCTCCAAGAAGTGACGTCCAGCGGGAGGCGGTATCCCGCCTCCCATTTCAGGAGAAAACATGCGTCCCTCCCCCGAAATTCTCGCCGCAGCAAGGCAAAATCTGACTGACCTTGTCGCTATTCCATCCGTAAGTGCCCGAGGCGAAGGCCTCGAACGATGTGCGCAAAGGGTCGAGGAACTGTTGTCTGAGGCGGGTTTCCAGACCGCGCAGTATCCGGGAGGCGTGGGTCCGTTTGTCGTCGGAGAAGTTGGTGACGGCCCCTTCACCCTGGTCATATACAATCACTACGACGTCCAACCCGAAGACCCGGTCAGTTTATGGACAGCACCGCCGTTCGATCTCACCGAACGGGATGGCCGCCTCTTCGGACGTGGTTCGGCCGACGACAAGGGCGAGTTCGTAAGTCGTCTTGCTGGATGGCGAGCGTTCCGGTCGCAATACCAGCAACCTCTGCCGTTCAAGCTCATCTGGATCGTCGAAGGCGAAGAGGAGATCGGCAGCCCCTCCCTCGTGCGGTTTCTCGGCGAAAGGTTCCCTGACACCAAAGCGGATCTCTGCTGGTGGGAATTTGGGGAAGTAGATAGATCGGGGCGGCCCATTATCCTAATGGGGTTTAAAGGAATCCTCGCAGTCGAGCTTCAATGCCGGACCGCGAAAACCGATCTCCATTCCAGTCTGGGAGCTATCTTCGACAATCCACTGTGGCGGCTGGCGGCTGCAGTGTCGTCCCTTCGTGACGCTTCGGGGCGCGTCCTTATAGACGGCTTCTATGAGGACGTGATCGCGCCCAACGCACGTAGCGCCAAGCTCGCCGCTTGGCCTCCATTCGCCCTCGAAGACCTTCAAGATGAGACCGGCGGACAGCGGCTTCTCAGTGGTGTCGACGCATCGTCATTCTACGAACATCTGAATTTCGAGCCATGCCTGAACGTAAACGGCTTTCATGGAGGCTATGGGGGTGAAGGGGCCAAAACGGTGCTGCCTTGCTACGGCAGTGCGAAGTTGGACTTCCGTCTGGCACCCGGCCAGCGTCCCGTCAGAATTGCGGAGTTGCTAAGACGGCAACTCGATAGAAATGGCTTCGACGATATCGAAGTGAAGATTTTGGATGCCGAAGTTCTCGGCGTACGGAGCGATCCGCTAAATTACTCCGTCGAAGTCGGAGCCAGGTTGCTCGAAAAGTGGTTCGGCCGACCAGCCGTGATCCAACCCAGTTCTGCGGCCTCGGGACTTGCCCATCCGTTCGTCCATAAATTCGGCGCGACGCTGTTCGGAGCGGGCCTGACGCACCACGGAGCAATGCTCCATTCCCCGGATGAAAATATCCTGATCGAGCACTTCGAAAACATGATCGGGTTTTCTGCAGAATTCTTCGCAGCTCTTAGCGAACGCGAGATCGGTGTTCCACGGGTGAGTGCCAATGATTGAAGCTATCTATCAATATCAAGATCAGCTTCTCCAAGGGCTTGTGATGACCCTTGGGGTCGCAGTCGGCAGCTTTGTTGTCGGCTTCGTGATCGCGGTTGCGCTGGCCCCTCTCGCGATCTACGGGCATCCGATCATTCGCCGGTTGATTGTCGGCTATGTGGGTCTGATCCGCGGACTGCCAGAGCTGCTGGTTATCTTTCTCATTTTTTACGGCGGCACGGTTCTCCTCACATATCTTGCGGGTAGTTACATCGAGGTGGATGCCCTGAGTGCGGGCATTGCCGCTCTCTCTATCGTTGCCGCGGCCTATTTGACCGAAATCCTGCGCGGTGCGTTGCTAAGCGTTTCCGCCGGGCAATGGGAAGCCGCGCTTGCGCTAGGCTTCCGGCGAAGCCGCGCCTTTCGTCTGGTCGTGCTACCGCAAATGATGGCTCGCGCACTGCCTGGCCTCGGCAATCAGTGGCTTGTCATCCTGAAGGAAAGCGCCTTGGTCTCTGTGGTTGGCCTCGAAGAGCTTATGCGCAAGTCGGTAGTTGCCGCCGGAGCCACCCATCAACCGCTCGCATTTTACCTCGCTGCGGCGGCTCTCTACGTCATGATCACCGGTGTCTCGACGGCCTTCTTAAAGGCATACGAGTCCCGCCTCACATCACATTTGAGGTGACAAATGTTTTCCCTGGACCTTTTCGAGCCCGCGTTCATGGCCATCAAGAATGGCTTCCTCCTGACCATTTGCATAACGCTCGCGAGTTTCGCCTTGGGGCAGGTACTGGCTCTCCCGCTAGCGCTCGCTCTGAACTCGGAACGACGGTCAGTACGCCTGCCCGCGTCTGCCTACACTTTCCTTGTGCGCGGCAGCCCGCTGCTGGTCCAACTCTTCATCATCTACTACGGACTAGGCCAGATCGAAGCCGTGAGACAAAGCTTCATCTGGCCAGTGCTCCGGAGCCCGATCTACTGCGCGATTTTGGCGATCGGCCTAAACTCCGCAGCCTATTCGGCCGAGCTGCTCGCCGGGGCAATCAGGCAGTTGCCGCGCGGACAGTGGGAAGCCGGGAATGCGCTCGGAATCCGCTATCGGGTGCTGCTGAGCAAGATCATCCTCCCGCAGGCCTACCGTGCTGTACTACCCGCGATCGGCAACGAACTGGTCCTGGTTATGAAAGGATCTACACTCGCAAGTGCCGTGACCGTCATGGAAATGACCGGCGCGGCCCGTGTCTTCGTTGCCCGAACCTACGCCCCGTTCGAGACCTTCCTCATTGCAGGAACGATCTATCTCCTCATGGGGGCGGTCTTCGGCCGAATTTTCAGATTTGTCGAAGTGCGGACCGCGGTTCCGGGGCGCTGACAACTTCGTCAGAGCAAGGAGAATTGAGTGCTTTGTAAGATCATGGGAATACCGCTCCAGGCTGGAGCGTCCTAACTTGGTTGCGAAATGGGACCAATGCCTTGAGGGTCGCGGGATTAGCGGAAGCCCTCAAGGAGTTGGGTCACGGCGTCGTCGACGTCGGCAACTTGCAGCCGATCGAACACTCCGGCTCAGAACATCCGAACAAAGCTGTGCTCGCAATGGACGAAGTTGCCGGCTGGACGGGCGCCGGCGCGCGGCTTGCGTATGAGGCAAGTGAGGACAGAATGCCCATATTCCTTGGAGGCTGGTACCGTTTTCGGAATGGCCAGATGTGCGGCGCAGCTTGACCGTCCCTTCTTCGTGCTCTGGCTCGACGCTCATACAGATTTTCACACGCTCGACACGACAAACGAGCGGAAACCTTCACGGTACTCCGGTCGCCTACTTCACGGGTCAGCTCACCACCGGTCAACGGCAATGCGGTATCCCATTTGCCGCTCTATCCGATCCCCTTAACGGCCGCTGCGAGTCCACACAAATAAGCGCCCTTCTTACTCAAACTGAAGTTCGTCGAACCCGACAAGCGAAGTCATGGCGACCCATAAATATTATTTCTTCCGGCGATATCGTCGGAGGTTAGCTGACGCAGTTGCTTGCCGGCATCTAGTTTCTCCTGCATCACCACCCCTTTCACGCTGACGTCACCCAGTCCCAAGCAATGGCCGAACTCGTGGAGCGCGACACTGAAAAGATCGTTCTCGTCCGCATCAGGGGTGCCATTTCCCACGTACCAAAACCTGTTCTTGTTGAAATGAATGACACACCCCGTCATCTCGTGCGTCTCTGGTACATTTTTCGGATCGGACACAGCCGCATCCCTCTGCGTAAATGTATCGAACACGACGTAATTTTTTGGCGTTTGTGCGGGGCAATCATCCTCGTCGAACACAAACTTGAGCTTTGCGTAGTTCCACTTCGCGGCCGCCTCCTTGATCCGTGCCGAGGCGCCGACGGGAGCTTCGTTCTCGCAAACCACGAAGTGGGTTTCGATGGGGTTGGCTTGATAGCTCCAATCCATTTCGAGCCACTTGTATGCGCGGGCAGGATTGGCCGTCATCATGAGCAAAACAACGGCCAGGGCACTGATGCAGTACAAGGCGCCGCGAGCGCGGTCTCCAAGTCTGTTTTGCGAACTCATTTATCTTCTCCTCAGAGTTCTTTCGCGGTTTCTGACCGGTGGCATGTCGAGGCAGATCATGCCAGCTCAGCCTTTCAAATGCCGTTTCACATTTCCAAGGCCCTGCCCCAATTCGCCGAGCAGCCGAGAAATGCGGCCGCGCCCGAATAGGAGGACAATGATTCCAAGCACGATCACCCAGTGCCAGACGCTGAAGCCACCCATCGAACTCCCCCTGTCAAAGATTAGGTTTTTTCAAGAAACGGCACACGCGCACTGAAGCGTGGTCCGGACTCAACGAACGTGTCCATCGCGAACATATCTCTCAGGGAAACCGGTTCCTTGCGGTAGGCTGCTGGCATGCGACGGTCGACCTCTTCGACGTAGGCGACGATACGCCCACGGCCGAGGTCATGGATTATTGACCTTTCGAGCTTGACGACGATCGACCAAAGAAGGTCAGCGTTGGCGAGAGTTGGTTCGACTTCAAAATGAAAGTCCTCATCTTTCGATCGACTGACGGTCCCCTGCGCCCCCTCGATCTTAGCCGGAACGCTCTCCAAGGGAGTACGAACAAGGCCGTTCTCCTCGTCATCAGCTTCGTGAAACAACGAAAGCTTCATCTTGGGCCGTCGAAGGGTGTCAAAATTGGCAGCCCATTGTTCGTCGGCGTCCGGCAGCAACTCGGGAAAGATGTCCTTGATGTCACGTGATCCAAGCCCCCTCACCTCGATTGAAAATTGGCGAATTGTGGCAGGCACGTTTTCAAAGAGCTCGATGATGTCGACTTGACGATTCGCCAGGAGCTGCATGGTTACGCTCGCGGGCTCGGACACCATAAGGTCGCGAGAGATCGACTGGCTCTGATATCGCACGACCCCGAACCGGACGAAGGGCTCGGAGGCGCGGTTGGGTTTGAGATCCACGTCCACGTACCACTCTTCGCGGTCGAGATCGAAGCACGGGACGTAGGTCAGCAGGCAAACCGCAAGGTACTCCGGAGCTGGCCCGTCGGCGGCGCGAACAGGCATCAGTGCCGTCGATACGATTTCTGGACGATGCGGGCCTGTCCCGAGATGCTTCAGATCCTCAAAGGCCTTCGGTGGAATGAAGTTCGCCTCTTGCTCCGTGGGATCCTTTCGAATTGGATCGCCACCCCACCGCGTTATGAAGCCGCCGCCAACACCAAGGTCAGAATCCTGAAAATCCCTGAGATAGAGCTTCCGCCCGTTCACGTTTATCTTATCCGCATCAACATCACCATTGTTGAGGGCCTCAAAGCCCGGCGGCCACAATACTATGCCAAGCCGCTCGCCTTCTCCGGAGCTGAACCATCCACGCCCCAGGTACAGCCTCGTGAGGGCGGTGCGTGTCACAAAGTGGTTCTCGCCGTCGGACCGGCGCGAGATGATGAAGGACGGCTCGGGTCGTCGTAGGTCGGGGACGGCCGGCCGAGCTGTGGACTTCATCCAGACTTCTGCAAAGTCGGTGTTCATGACAGCCTGATCCGTTCGCCTGAGTGGTTGGCGACGATAGAGCAGCTGCTCCTTACCCTGCAGATATCTCGGAGCGGTTTCGAACGCTGCCGCGTGTCTTGAGGTCGAAACAAGCTTCAAGGTGAGTTTGCGAGCTCGAGTATCCTTGAACGCATGAGGCAGCTCCGTCTTCAACACGCGCGTACGCCGCGTGACGTCCTTCGCGTTTTGTTCCATCGCCAATTGCGACGTGATCGGGACCGAGACGGCGGCAGCGGCAAAGAGTGGCGCTAGTTCGATCTGGGTGAATCGTCCGGCACTCGCACCAAACACCGGCTCGCCTGGGTTCTTTCCCGATGGAGTTGAGTGAAACTCCACGTTGGCCGGGGCCTCACAGGCTTTCCCGGTGTTCACAGGCAAAATGAGTTCTCCCACTGCGCCGTGAGTAGGCAAGTTTCCAATATTTAGGAGGGTTACCGACTGGCGGGGCAACGTGACGACGCCATCCGGGGCAACTCTGAAACCGACGACGTCCGTCGCGGAAACATAGGCCCGCTCGCCATCTTTGGTAGTCATCATCGGCCAGCGCCCGGAGCGTTGCGAGATGGAGCTGCGCGACCGCTCGCGGGTGTCCAACGGCGCCCCGTCGGTCGCCACGGTCTCCGCCACGATTTGGACGCTGTCGACAAGCGCGAGGTCGACCTCGACCTGGCCCTGCAGAAACAGACCCGTCGCGTTCACCTTGTCTTGTAGGTCCGGTTCAGCCACCTCTTCACAAGGGAGATCATAGTCGTGCCGGATGGCTTGAAGCGATGTCTTGTCACGCCATCTGGCAGGAAGAGCCGGCTTGTTTACGGCGTGGCACACCCTCAGCGTCGTGACCGCGGCGATCTCCTCGATTGGCCACTGGGTTTTCATGGCCTTTAGGAGCTTGGTAGCAACATCGTCGACCACGGCCTGCGATGGAACGATCATACCGCCAAGTCCGGTCATTTGCTGACATTCGACACCTGGAGAACAAGCTTCAGCGATCTTTCCGCCGCAGATCGAACTCAGAAGCGCGAGCTTCTTGGGATCCGCCCCTGCTGCCTTCAATTGCAGCGAAATTGTTTCCGGAACGGAGAAACGTCTGGCCAGCATCGCGGCGTCAGGTAAACAAGCGACTTCCAGATCATAGTCTTCGCCAGGATGAAGGGTGATCAGTACATGACTTACGCGCGTGCCCCGTTTCGGCTTCGTTGATTTGAGCACCCCGGTCTCGTCAATCCATGTTGGTCCCGCCACGACGGCGATATCGCCGATCTTCGTCGGATGTGCTGACCTCACTGTCTTCGAACTGCCGACAGCTTTCCCTACGCTGACGACGAGCGGCAGCACATCCGGATATCCTTGTGCGGTGAACGCGGGCGCGTCGATCCAATCTTCGAGATAGCGGTCGCCGCCCCGGATCCGGGCTCTTACCGTGTAGTGCGCGATCGCTGGATCCGGCAAATATCCAAGTCCGCCCTTCGGCGTCGTGTTGGTGCCGCCGGGTTCGAAGACTGGAATGCCCCGCTCTTTCAGATCCTCTGCAGAGCTGGCAACCGTACGGCGATAGACCGCGCCTTCGGGATCGAAGGTATCTCTTTTGCTGGTGATCGCGATGGGAAAGCCGCTGGATCGTGGCGCTTGAGTCGGTGACTGCGGGACGTGCATAGGTCTCGGTGTGAAGGATACGTCCAGCAGCCCGCCCCGACGAGTGCGGGACACGTCTCCCTTGTCAAACTTCCCGTGACGCACGACCAGGTCGAGCGCGGCTTCGGGAGCGACTAGGATGCGCATCGTACTCTCAGGCGTGGTGCGAGAGCTGCCCTCGACGTATTCACCTCGGATATCGTTGGCGTCGCTTATTGTCCCAAGAGGCGACGACGTGTCGTTCCACGACCGCACGATCGCCTGATCGGCCTGCTGATACCCCATGTGCAATGATTGGCTCTCGGCAAGATGCTTCGGCAACATCAGGACCGGGGCAGCTATGCTCTCGTGGCGAAGGAAACGGCGGGGGTGCGCCAGTTGCCCCGCAGCAAGCGGGAGTACGCTCAGTTCGTCGGTGGTGGCGGTCGTGTTTTCGTCGGAAGCGTCGGGCGCTCCCCCTCCGACGAACATGGAACGGCAGCGGCAAACGTAGGGGTAGCCGAATCTCAGTGGTGCGACGCGCAGTGGCTTTTCGTCAGGAAGTGAGATCGTACGATCGAACGGTAGAAAGCTCGGCAAGTCGACGCTCCCGGCGCCGGCATCGGTCAAGGCCCCCGCTGGCGTGCCGTCCCAGAGGAAGATCGCTTCCTCCGCGACTGCTTGTGTTCCGGCGTGCAAATTTGACCCCCTTGGCGGGGTAATCGGCGTCCAATTTTGACCCCCCTCAGATTTCATCTGACCATCCGGCTTTTTGCGGCGGATGGAGCGGGAGTTGAAGCGAGTGGATACGATTGCGCGTGTTCGACGGGCCTTCCATGTGCAGGGCTGGTCGATGAAGAAGATCGTCCGGGAACTCCACGTGTCGCGCAACACGGTACGCAAGATACTGCGTTCCGATGAGACCGATTTTACCTATGCACGAGAACGGCAACCGTTACCGCGGATCGGAGCCTGGAAGGCTGAGATCGAGCGGTTTCTGACAGCCAATGAGGGCAAGCCGTCGCGTGAACGGCTGACGCTGATCCGGATTTACGAGGAGGTTCGGGCACTCGGCTACGATGGCAGTTATGACGCGATCCGGCGATATGCCAAGACCTGGGCGAAGAACCGCGGAGCCGTGACGGCGGAAGCCTATGTACCGCTCTACTACGCGCCAGGTGAGGCTTACCAGTTCGACTGGAGCCACGAGATCATTCTGATCAACGGCGTGACGACGACCGTGAAGGTGGCGCATGTCCGGCTCTGCCACAGCCGGATGATGTTCGTCCGGGCCTACATGCGCGAGAGCCAGGAGATGGTGTTCGACGCGCACGACAAGGCATTCGCCTTCTTCCATGGCACCTGCACGCGCGGCATCTACGACAACATGAAGACGGCAGTCGAAGCCGTGTTCGTTGGAAAGGAACGACAATACAATCGCCGTTTTCTGCAGATGTGCAGCCATTATCTGGTTCACCCGGTCGCCTGCACGCCCGCATCTGGGTGGGAGAAGGGACAGGTCGAGAACCAGGTTGGTCTCGTGCGTGAACGCTTCTTCACCCCGCGACTGCGGGTCAAAAGCCTGGAAGAGCTGAACGTCTGGCTGCTCGATAAGTGCATCGCCTACGCCAAGGCTCACCGCCATCCCGAGCAGACCGAGCGGATGATCTGGCAGATGTTCGAGGCGGAGCGCGCCAGCCTGGTGCACTATGTCGGGCCGTTCGACGGTTTCCACTGCGTTCCGGCCTCGGTGTCGAAGACCTGCACCGTCCGCTTCGACAACAACAAATACTCCGTCCTCTCGACGGCGGTCGGCCGCCCTGTCGAGATTCATGCCTACGCCGAGAAGATTGTGATCCGGCAGGATGGCGTGAACGTCGGTGAACATCCTCGTTGCTTTGGCCGTGGCGAGACGGTCTACGATCCCTGGCATTATGTCCCTGTTCTGGCTCGCAAACCCGGAGCTTTGCGCAACGGAGCGCCGTTCCGGGAATGGGTCTTGCCCGCAGCGATGGAGAAAGTGCGCCGGCGGCTGAAGAGCGTCCATGACGGTGATCGGCAAATGGTCACCATCCTCGGCTGCGTTCCCACCGACGGTCTGGCGGCCGTCGATGCTGCCTGCCAGGAGGCTTTGGAGCACGGCGTCTGCTCGGCCCCGGTGATCCTCAACATTTTGGCCCGGAGCCGTGATCCGGCTCCGACCGCAACCCTGCAAACCCCGGATGCGCTGCGGTTGACCCATGAGCCGGTCGCCGACTGCGCCCGCTATGACAGCCTCAGGAGGGCAAGCTGATGGAACGCACACAGGTTCTCGAACTGATGAGTACGCTGAAGCTCTTTGGAATGCGTAGCGCTTACGACGAGGTCATGGGCAACGGCATCAAGCGGCAGCACGAACCACCCCGCATCGTCGGCGATCTCCTGCAGTCGGAGATCGCCGAGAAGCAGGCTCGCTCCATTCGCTACCAGCTCAGCATCGCCAAGCTGCCGCTCGCCAAGGACATCGACGACTTCGACTTCACCAATACGCCGGTCAATGAATCCCTGGTGCGGGAGCTGTCGACCGGCACCTTCGTCGCTGATCAGCGCAACGTCGTCCTCGTCGGCGGCACGGGAACCGGAAAGAGCCACCTCGCCATTGCAATTGCCCGTGCACTGATCCGCAACGGAACACGCGGGCGCTTCTTCAATGTCGTCGACCTGGTCAATCGGCTGGAAACGGAAACGCGCAGCGGCAAGCAGGGGCGGACGGCCGACTATCTCAACCGTCTCGACTTCATCATCCTCGATGAACTCGGCTATCTGCCATTTGCTCAGGCCGGTGGCCAACTGCTGTTCCATCTGATCAGTAGGCTCTACGAGCGCACCTCGATCATCGTCACCACGAACCTGGCCTTTGGAGAATGGCCGACCGTGTTCGGCGATGCCAAAATGACTACGGCGCTCCTCGACCGCCTGACCCACCACTGCGAGATCGTCGAAACCGGGAACGAGTCCTGGCGCTTCAAGAACCGCCCTCAAAGCTAAAGCCGAAGATGCCCGTCACCCGCACTTGGCCTACCCTCTGCATCCCCGGCCAGCGCCGGGCAGGCCAAGCGCTGATCTACACCACCAGGGGGTCAAAATTGGATGCCGATAAGGGGTGAATTTTGGACGCTGATTGACAGTTCGAACATGACTCGGAGAAAATGACCGTCTTGCTCTACCTCACAGGCCAGCCCCAAGGTCTCCAGATGCGGCCCCAGAGCTTCCTCAATTTCCAGCATCCGGTTCTTGATAAACATGCAGCACCCTCGGCTTTCGTTTCGTCGAGGTGATCGTCATGCGAGGACATGCATGGAACAACAACGGCCGGGCTCCCGCACTACCCGCCCAAGTGCGCGCCAAAAATCGGGAGGATTCGGGAGGCTCCTGCAGATCGGTTTGACCGCCATCGCCCTGTCGGGACTGTCGAAGCGCAGAATTCGCCGCGTTAACGATAATCAGATTTTTTTAAGACTCGATTTGACGCCCGCCCAAAACGGCGTCGAAATAGGTGCGAAAGACCGCCAATGGAGTCCATCTATGCGAACGACCCGAATACAAGGCCCGTCCCGGGCGATGGACGTCTAGTCATAGGATGGCGCCGGTCAGGCGCCTATTGGCCACCCGATCTCCTTCCCCCACGCGGAACGAAACAGGTACGTTTTCAGCGATGTGAAATTCGCTTTGGCGTGTTGTACCAAAACACTCACGGGTTGCACCCAAGCGTGCACCCCTCGAATCCCGAGTGACAAGCGTCAGATCGTTGGCCTACAGTTTTGGCGTCAACGGGCAGACGCCCTGCATGGAGTAGACATGACAGTTCCCATCGCAGATCTTGAATGCCACCCCTCGCTGACCGCGTGGATGGAAAGCCGTTTCGGAACCTGCTGCAACAACATGGTCGTCCTTATGATGATTGCAGTTGTCGGCTGCGCAGACAAGCACGATCTGGACGTTGAAGCGCATCATATCGCGCTTGTCCGGAAAATCGTCGGGATCGCCAAGGCCTCCCGACGCCCACAACGCATCCCCACTTTCGATGAATTTGCAGTCTTGCTGCGCGACTACAAGGGGATGCTATTGATCCGCGAAGTCCGGTGGACGGGCGGTACGCTCGTCCCGGCGCAAGCCGAAAAGAAAATCATCGAGGCGATGACGTCTCACGACCAGGCGGCGGCAGTCGCCTGCATAGGCAGCGCCGCTTAAGAGCCGCTCGCCGCACCCAAGCACCAACCAACAACAACCGATAATCACGAGGTCTGCCATTTCGCAGAGCGAGAACCCGTGCGCGCTTTTCTGGTCACTCTTTCTCTTTGTGAGCCAGCTTCGACGCCCACCCGTCTCGCCTGACGTCGGCCGCCCTCGTGAACCCGAGATCAATCGACGCAAGGAGTCCTCTATGCGCGACCCCATCAACAGCCTCTTTCGCAACTACGGCCTGTCAGAACTCGACGAAGACCTGGGTCTCTGCGACCCCGACGACCTGATCCACGTCGAGTTCCCCGAGCCGCGCTCGGTCAAGCGCCGCATGAAATCCCCGGCAGCGCGCTCCATTCACGCGAGCGGCGCTTCCTCTGCCGGCGGGCGTCCTCGCAGCCACCCCTAAGAAGCGCCAGCACCAGGCGCGCGGACAGTGATCGCTGCCCGCCGCCCGTTCATGCACTCTTCGTCAGGAATGACAAGGCATGCCGTTCATCTTTCTACGGTCCGCCATGCGCCGCATCACGCGGAATCGCGCGCTCATAATATGCCGGATGCTCAAACACTCGGTCCTTTAGGACCAAGTCGGCTCCGCGCGGAACACTCAAAATTTTGGTTCAATTGGAAAGGGTCACAAGATGACTTCCTGCAACGCCATTCCTCGCCTTCTCACCATGTCCGATCTCACCTCCGTCTACGCGTCGCTGAACCGACGCGGGCTGGACGACGAATCCTTCGCCACTGCGTTTCACTTCGCGCTCGAGATGGCGGAAAGCGATCACCGCGGGATCGACGAGGCTTACCTGGACTATTTTGAGCACGTCGACTTCGAAGAAGGCGCCCATCTTTATTCGCGCCGGCCTCAGCTCGAGCTCTGCTGCGTCGACACGTTCATCGAAATCGCGGTCGACATCGTGACGAAATGCATCACGCACCTGGTCGAGGAGGCCGACGCCGAAGCCGTCCAGACGGTTGCTGCACCTACTCCGATGAGAAAAATCACGTCGCTCCGCGCGGTCCTGCTCGGACTTCTTGCAAAAGGCGCCGGGCGCCGGAGGCGCCTTCCAGCACGATCTTCACTGAACAACGGCGGCAAGGCGGGGACCAAGAACCCGCGTGTGCGTGCCGTACCCTCGCGGGCACGTGCGGCAGCGACGGCATTCTGATCCGCCGTTCTTCCGGCATTCGGCGAGCAACGCCCGCGCTGCGGGCCTGGCACGACGGTCCAACACCATCGCCACCGTTGCGGCCTCCGGGTCGCAGGAACAACCGTGTCCACTGAAAGGACAGGACATGAACGCACTTCAAATTCTTCGATGCATGAAAGAGGAAGAAGCCAGAGCAGGCCTGCCAGTCAACGCTAATCGTGGCTTGAGACTCGTCCCCGACCACGCCACGTCCGGTCGCCTGCTCGATGTCGGGGGCAGTACTTCAGACTGCGGTGCCGAGCCCGATCCATGGTCCGAGGTCTGGGTACCGACGGCATTTTCGACCGGCACACGCCAGCCGACGCCTCGCAGCAAGGGCCATAGCCGAGGTTGGGTCGTAGACCCTGCCGCGAACCGGGCGATCGGCTTTTCCAGCACGCACGAGATGCGTCTGGCTGCGATGCTGCTCGCCAATCGCAACGTCGTGGAAGTGGAGGACCAGCCTGCGGCCGTCTCCTACCGCGGTGCCGACGGCAAGCGTCATCACCACACGTTCGACTACCGGGCGACCTACAGAAACGGGCGACGTGTGGCTATCGCGGTAAAGCCGCGCTCGGCCGTCGTGAAAAGCGGTATCCGGGACGTGCTCAAGCGCGTCCGTCCGGTGTTGGGCAGCTTCGCACACGAGGCTGTCCTTCTGACAGACACCCAGATCACGATGGCCCGGGGCCGGAATGCCCTCAGCATCCTGCGCGCGCGGCGCGCCCGCAATGAAGAGGACTGCGCCCGTATGCGGAACCTATTTCGGCGCGTCCATGGGTCCGTCCACGCGGATCATATCGCAGAGCAATTTGGAAACAGGGCGGCCGGAAAGAACGCCATCTGGTGCCTGATCTACGACGGGTTCCTGCAGCTCGCAGAGCCCGACCGCAAATTTATCGACGCGCCCTTCGTGGCGAAAGTCGCGACAGTTGGTTGAAGGAGACACGCATGAACGAGATCACTCCCATTCCACCGCGGAACAACGACCAGGGATCGGAACACGTACCGATCTATCGGTTCGGCCCCTATGCAAAGCTCGTCTATCGGGGCAGCGACTACCAGCCCGTTTCAGCCAACCTGGCCGGGCACGTGCTCCGTCGCATGGACGGAAGCAACCTCTACGAAGCGTTCAGCCACAAACAGATCGCCCAAATGCTAGCCGAAACGGATGACCCACTGGTGGTCCATCCCTCAGCCTATGCTCCGGGTGCAGAGAAGCGCCACGCCGGCGGCGCTGGCCTCCTCTCCGCGCTCACGAACCAGCAGCAGAACGTTGTTGTCTGGAAAGAGAAGTGGTGCCGACACTGGATCAGGCTCGAGGCACGCGATCCGAACATCAAGCGAAGCGACGAGTGCATGCGCCTGCAGATGTATCTGATCGCCCAGGAGTTGGCTCTCGAACAACACACGGAAATCAAACGCACGACCTACAAGTCCAGGAAGAACCGGACCGAGCGAATGCCCGGCCCGAGGACCCTTCGTCGTTGGCTGCGTGAATACGAAGACGCAGGCTATGATCCTATCGTTTTCGTCGAGAAGTACCCGAACACGAAGCCAAGTCCGCTCGACGCCCAGGTCCAGCAGATCCTTTCCACCTACGCGCGGATGTATGCGTCCGACACCCAGCCACAAATGAACGCCCTATACGACAACATGGTCGGGGCTATCGAAGCGGAGAATACGCGCCGCAGTTCTCTCGACATGAAATCGCTCAGTGTTCCGTGCCTGCGCACCTTCCAGAACCGCGTGAATGCTCTCCCGCAATCGTACATCGACCTGGGGCGCCTTGGGCCGGAAGCGGCGGCGCGCAAGCACGCGATCGTCCAACGGGGGGTGGAGGCCGTCCGTCCGCTGGAGCGCGTCGAAACGGACGAGTGGCAAGTCGATAGCCATGTACTACAGGCACACAGCGAATTCTGGAAGAAATTGCCGCCGAAGCTGAAGAAGCAGGTCAAGCGTATCCGCCTCTGGGCCACTGCCATCATCGACGTGGCGTCGAAATGCATCGTCGCGCTCCGCGTCCACAGAGAACCGCCATCGATGAAGTCGGCGATCATGGCGCTCGAGCTCGTAACGCGAGACAAGACCGACATCGCCCGCAGGATCGGCTGCCGTACCCCCTGGGACATGTGCGGCACACCGGAGACCGTCGCGGCAGACTCCGCGACTTGGTACACGAGCGCCGCTTTTCGCGTCGTCGTGAACGACCTTGGCTCGACCCTGTTCCTTCCCCCTGCCGGCAAGCCGGCGATGCGGGGAACGATCGAACGCGCCTTCCGCACCTTCGGAAGCAAGGCGTTGCAGTACTTCTCGGGACGTACGTGGGGCTCCATCGAGAAGAAGGGGGACTACGATTCCGAGGCCCAGGCGAGCCTGACAGTCGACCTGACGTCGGAGGTGCTCACTCGCTTCGTCGTCGACGTCTATCATAATGAGCCTCACGCCGGTCTGGGAGGGGAGACCCCGCGCAACGCCTGGGCCAGGCTGAACGCCGAACACGGGGTCTTGCCCCCGCCCACCGGCGATCGTCGTCGGCACATCTTCGGAATCAATTCGACACGAAAGGTCGGACGCGAAGGCATCCGCTTCCTGGGTATCCACTACCAGTCGCATTTCATCCAAAAGCTACGTCGGGACGACCCGCGTGTGCGGTACACCATTCGTGTCGATCGTCACGATCTTGGCGAGATCTCCCTGAGACACGGAGAAGGATGGGTTCGCGTGCCCGCCGTCTACGACGAGTTCAAGGGGATGAGCATCTGGACCTGGATGGCGGCCTGCGAGCGCCATCGGCTACTCAACGCGGAAAACGCCAAACTCGCTCGTGAGACGCTCCGGAAAACCAAGGAGTGGCTGCAGAGCCAAGGTCAAATGGCACGGCTGGAGGCGGAGCTCGGAAGTGGCTTCGTCACCGACGAGGATTTCGAGCGCTTCGAGAAGAAACTCGACCACGCGGTCAACCTCTCCGAAAAGAACGCCGCCGTTCCGGACGACTACGAAGCCGACTGGGGACCGTCGCCACAGTTCTTCGACATGATGGGCATCAAGCCGGTCGAGTTCATCGAGAACTCCGAAGCCGCGAAGACGGCCGCCGCCCCCGTCGAGACAGGGCCGCCGATCCCGGAGATCGCTGAAGCCGACGACGAGACCGACCCGGAAGATGACGAGAGCTATGGCTCGCACTTCCTCAACGCCTCCGAATTCGACAACTAAGGAAGGCACCAATGTCCCAGAATTACGATCAGGCAGAAGTCGTCGCCCGCGTGAGGGCGACGCTCGATCCCACTCATCTTGTGAAGGCAGAACGTATCGCGGAGATGAACTCGCGCTACATCGGGCTGGCCCGAGACAAGGTCGTCGCAGAGGCCCTGCACGCGCTGGTGGCGAGCATCGCCACTGTCGATGCCGAGAACATCGCCAGGCCGGACAAACGCCGTATCGTCGCCATCTGCGGCGACTCCGGTTCCGGCAAGACCCGGGCGCTCATGGAGCATACGAGCAGAATCCCAGCCATGCAGCCGTATGTCGACAAGGACGGGGTCCAAGTCTGGCCGTTCCTGAACTTCAATGGGCCCTCTCCGTCTACGCCGCGCCTGGTTGCGTTCACCGGCTTGGAGAAGCTCGGATACCCGATCAAGACGACGCTCGCGGAGCATCAGGCATGGGCGCTCTTTCAGAAAATGCTGAAGGTACACCGCGTCAACTTCGTGATGATCGACGAGGCGCAGCACGCAGTCGACACGGCCGACGTCAATATGACCACCAAGATCGGCAACGCTTTCAAGAACCTGGTTCAGATGCCTGACTGGCCGGTCCGTCTGATCCTGGCCGGCGTGGCGCCGCTTCCAAGCTTCCTCGCCCGCAAGCAGCTTTACAATCGCCGCACGGTGATCCGCTTCGACAAGATCAAGGGCAATGCCGTGAAGGATACGATCCCAATGGTCCTCGCAAAGGTGATTGTCGATCACGCGGATCTGGCCGTCGGCGAAGGCCTGGCGGGCGATTTCCCGAAGCGACTTGCGTTCGCGTGCGACGGGGACTTCGGCTCGATCGTCCAGATGGTCCGCGGCGCCGCCGAGCTTGCGATCCTCGAAGACGCCGCAACCGTGGACCTGAAGCACTTCGCGCGCGTTTACGCCTCCTATTCAGGCTGCGCGGCCGGGGAGAACATCTTCAAGGTGGACCGCTGGGCGGAGATGGTGCCCTACACCGCGTTCATGCGCGACGACGACCACGCTTGGGAGAAGGCGCATTTCGAGGCGAAGAGGCGCAAGCCGACTAAGTTCGGGGTGCGGCCGTGACGCGCCCTTTCGATGGTTTCTTGCCCACCACACCGCGCGCAAGCTTGTCAGTGCGTAGAGTTACTCGAGGAGGCGGTAAAAATGTCGATCGCAGGCGCGTCAGAACTTCTCCTGAGTATCGCCCCTCTGAACGACGCCTCCAACGCCCTCTCCGATGCGGACAAGCGAGCTTTCGATCATTGTTTGCATATTGGCGAGCGCGCAACCGAGTTCCATCTTGACCATGAGCTCGATATCGTCACGAAGATCGTTTTCTCACCGCTCAATCCGTCTGCCCAGATCATAGGTCTCGTTCAGCACCCGCTTCATACGGAGGACTTTCCTTCGGAGATGGCGCATCTCAGGTAGCTGGGTTCTCGATCGGTTCGCCAGAAAGTCGAGACTGGTAGCTTCTGCTGTCATGTTTCGTAGATCTCCAATCCGGAGACTTTCTGACGCTTCCGCAAGCCACAAACCAGCCCACGAACTCGTGGCCAGATCATCCACCCTTCAACCGCAACGTAGTGGTTGAACGCTGCCGCATGCGCGCGTCGCAAACTGGGCGTTCAGGACGCAGCCTGCGCAGTCTTTTTCGCTCGTAACCACTCGACCTCAGATTTTCCCAGGAGAACCATGACTCGACTGTCATTGCGACTTCCGTTCCACTCCGATGAAACACTTATCAGCTACTGCTCGCGGACTGCTGTGGCGCTCGGCCACACCAACTCGCGAACCTTTGCCTGCCATATGGGTTTCACCCTAGAGGGCCTGGCCCATGGCAATCCTGCCGACGTCGAAACCTTCGGCTACATCGCCAACCTGGACTCCAGAGCGCTCAAAGCCGCCGTGGTGAAAAGGGAGGGCGACTTTACTTTTATAGGAGGAGAGCGCCTCACCAGGCTCTACGTCCGACGGAGCCCATTGAGGTTCTGTCCCCATTGCTTGGATCACGACGAAATCAACGGTCCAGGGCGGTCAGGCGTGCGTGCATACGGGCGTAGGAATTGGCTTGTCGCCCTCATTCGCTGCTGCCCGATCCATGGCACCAAGATTGTCACTTCGGACATCGCGGGCACCACGCACGTCAATGACTTCATGGTCAGGCTCGCCTGGGAGCGGCCTAATATGCGGAGTCACCGAATGCACAGCACTCCGGCAAAACCTACAAAACTGGAACAGTACGTCGCCCGTCGTCTCCAAGGCGTGCCGTCAGGCTACGCCTTCCTCGATGCTATGCCTCTCCACGTCGTCGCGCACATGACCGAGTTGGTCGGTACGGTACACATCAAGGGCATCTTGGAGCCGGTTCGACGGGAGCATTATTTCGACTACGAGGATGCCGGTTTCGAAATCATGTCCGCGGGCGAGGAGTCCTTCCGGAAATTCCTGCGCTCGCTTCACGCTAACTTTCGCAGGTCGTCGATGCACTCGCTCGCTGGCGTTTACGGTCGGCTCTACACCGGGGTGCGGCTGAAGGATCGCTCATATGATAGAGTACGCGCCGTGATGCGCGACGTCGCCTTGGCGGAACTGCCATTCGCTCCAGGAGACGACGTCTTCGGCCCAGTGGAAACCACTAGATGGCATTCGATCCCTAGCCTTTCCAGCAGGTTCGGAATGGGCACAAAAAGGATGGAGTCGCTACTGCGCGCAAATGGGCTCCTGCCAGCGAAACCAGAGCCCGGACGAGCGAACGCCTTTGTACACGTAGAGGCGGCTGCCGATTTTCTGAAGGATCTCGAAACCGCTGTTTCGAGCCCTGCGGCGGCGGCATACCTCCGTATGCCCCAGCCGGCGCTGCATCAACTTCTGGCGGCGGGCCAAATCAAAAGTCACCACGTCAGGAAGGGTCCTAGGGCCCTTGAGCCCTATTTCTCGATCCTGGAACTCGACCGCTTCGTGGACCGGCTTCGGCAGAGTGTGACCACCGATGGCTACCCGCAGGGCGCGGTAGATTTGAGGACCGCCCCGCGTCGGGGCAGAACCAACGCGAGCCGGGTGATCTCCCTCATTTTCAATGGAGACCTGAAGACCGTGGCTTGGGATTCTTCCAAAACCGGCTACGGCGCCGTTCTGGTTGTACCCCGCGAGGTCCGAGAGGCTCTACGCCGCCCTGTGATCTTTGAAGGTTTCACAGTACCGCAGGCTCGAAAGCAGCTTCGCGCGGCCGGCGAAACGATCCTCGATCTCATTCGTCATGGCTATCTTGAAGCGTCGATCGCCCATCCTCGGCCAACCAAAAGGACGCCACCTTTGATCCCGGCCGCCAAGTTGCAACAGTTTAAGGCCGAGTATGAAGCAGTGTCTTTCATTGCCCAAAAATTCCGCACGACGCCACGACGGCTGGGTATGATCCTTCGGAGTCTCGGAGTGCTGCCCGCCTTCGATCCGGCGCTTGTCCGCACGACCTACTACAGGCGCAAAGAGATCGAAGTTCACGCGGAACAAATAGCCAAGCTGACGCCACTACCGCCGCGCGTGCGACCATCTCGACGGCGCCCCTCTCACTCATAGAGCTGAGCGCTTCCTCTTCATCTGCTTGTTGAACTCGTAGGGAGAAATCCTTGAGCGGTCTTTCACTTACCGTGCCTCTTCACAGCGACGAGACGATCGCGAGTTACTGCTCGCGTACAGCTGCGGTCAACGGGCTGCCCAAAGCCGCTGTTTTCGCGTCGCACCTTGGCTTCAGCTTCAGAGGACTTGCCAACGGCAATCGCGCCGACGTCGATACATTCGCAGACGCTGTCGGGCTGTCGTACGACGAGCTACGGCATGCGCTGATGGTCACCGACGGCACGCGCCTTTGGATCGGTGGCGAATGCGTGCCGCGAACACAGCTTCAAAGGCAACGCCTACGCTTCTGTCCACATTGCGTTGTCGAAGACGAGACGATCGGCACCGGCCGTCGCGGCACGCGGGCGTATGCCCGGGTCAACTGGTCAGTCTCCGCCATCCGCACATGCCTGCTCCATCGAACGAAGCTCGTCACCTCAGAGAAGACGTCCCGTAGCGCAGTCTACGACTTCACCGCCCGTCTGAACTGGGAGCGTCCGACAATGCAAGCCCACGTCGAGGACGCGGAGGCGCAGGAACCATCCCGGTTAGAACACTATGTCGCCGGCCGGCTTGTGGGCGCTGCCTCCGCCGGTGCACTTCTGGACGTGATGCCGCTCTATGCTGCGATCAAGACCACCGAGTGGGTCGGAGCCGCCGCCCTATTCGGCACGAAGATCAGCTTTGAGGAAGTCACGGATGCACAGTGGCACCAGGCGGGAAAGGCCGGGTTCGATATCATGTGCGAGGGCGAAAGCAGCGTCCGAAGCTTCTTTGCTTCGCTTTGCTCGGACTACTTCTCAAACAGAGTGTCGATGCATCCGGCTGCCGTTTTCGGCAAGCTCTATCGGCTTTTGAAGTCGCGTGAAAGTGATCCAGGTTTCGAGTGCGTCCGCCAAATCTGCCGCGAGGTAGCGGTCACCCAGCTCCCCTACGGTCCGGGCGACGAGGTGTTCGCGCCGGTGTTGGAGCGGAATTGGCATACCGTTGGGACGGCCGCAAAGGCACACGGACTTGCTGTCCCGGAAGTCCGAACTTTGTTTCGAGCTGGCGGCCTTCTCCCTTCAATCCCTGGCGAGCGCCAGAAGCGCACCCTTGTGGAAGCGCACATTGCTGACAAGCTGCTTGAGGATGCCAGGAACGCTCTCTCCTTCGGACAGGCAAGGGAGCTCCTTGGCATGAACATCGAGGACTTCCGAGCGATGATCGATTTGGGATGTCTAAAGCCGCTACTCACTATTCGTGACGGTGGCCACATGATCCCGTACTTCGCGAGAACGGAACTGGGGCGTTTCCAAAGCGATCTGAGAGACCGTGTGACGATGGAAAGCTTCTCGCCCGGGATGACGAGCATCGGCGATGCCGCTCGAAGGGCAAGGTGCACGGTCAAAGACGTCATCAAGCTCCTGTTCGACCGCAAACTTCAAAAAGTCGGATTGAACGAACGCGCCCCTGGATTTGCCGGGCTCCTGGTCGATGCCGCCGAAGTTCTCGAAAGAACTCGAACCTCGATACTCAACGTATTCGATCCAATCGAGTGATCGGTTGGCCATGTCAGCGCTCCTTCGATCCGGCCGTATCGGCGTGAAGAACGCATAGGCTCCTTCCCGCCAACCGACTATGCGCAGAACCGGGCTTTGCCCGGTTTTTTTGTGCCCAGAATTGTCTGTCACACAGCCAACCTGGGCCATTCTTGAATGCACTTTGGGACAAATTCGATTACTTGAAACCGCATCAGACACAATTAAATCAATAACTTACAAACATTGTCGGCCAAACATGGCTGCTTTTTACAAGTTCTACTTGTCTATGCTCACCCCGAACCCCGCTCGCTCAACGGCGCGCTACGCGATGTCGCCATCAAGGCGCTTGAAGCCGAGGGACACGAGGTTCGCGTGACCGACCTCTATGCCGATGAATGGAAGTCGGAAATCGACCGGGCGGACTTCCCCGCCCTTACGTCGGATACCCGGTTCAAGCCTAGCCGCGCTTCGAAGGAGGCCTTCGCCACCGATACGCTGACCGAAGACGTCAAGGCCGAACAGGAAAAGCTGCTATGGGCCGATACCCTGATCCTGCAGTTTCCGCTGTGGTGGTATTCGATGCCGGCGATCCTCAAGGGCTGGGTCGACCGTGTTTACGCCTACGGCTTCGCCTATGGCGTCGGCGAACATAGCGACAAGTATTGGGGTAAGCGTTTTGGCGAGGGGACGCTTGCCGGTAAACGCGCCATGCTCGTCGTGACCACCGGTGGCTGGGAGGAGCACTACTCTTCGCGCGGGGTCAACGGGCCGATCGACGACCTTCTGTTCCCGATTAACCATGGCATCCTCTTCTATCCAGGCTATGACGTGCTCCCACCCTTTGTCGCCTACCGGGTGGACGGCCTTGATGATGCAGGTTTCGACGAGACCGCCGAGCGGCTGCGGCAACGGATGCGCACTCTTGCCACGACAACACCCATTCCCTATCGCCGGCAAAATGGTGGGGATTATGTGATCCCGAGCCTGCAGCTTCGCCCGGAGCTCAGCACTCCGGACACACGCAGTTTTGCTCTTCACCTGAATGGTGGGCGCGATAGCGCCGCTTAGCGTTGTGGTTGGGCGCCGTCGTCAGCGCGAGAGCCTGGCGACGGCCGGCCGGCGCGCCGTATCCGACAGGGCCGGCCGCTCGAAATTCAGCGCCGCGGCCATGACTTCGGCGGCGGCAAGTGCTGCAATGACCGCCGGCCGCTTGTCCTTCACCGTCGTGCCACCGATCGGGCAGACGAGCCGGTCGAAGAGTTCCGGCCGGCCGATCTCGCGCGACAGCCAGTTCTTGAAGGTCCCGCGTTTCGTCTTCGAGCCAATCATGCCGACATAGGATGCGTCGTCACGCCGAAGCGCTTCCGCCGCGATCAGGAAGTCGAGTGCATGGTCGTGGGTGAGGATGACGAACGCGCTGCCGGACGGGGCGTCGCGCACGACGGCCTCGGGCATAGCCGTCAGGCAGGTTTCGATGCCCGGAATGTCGGCGACAGCCGAAAGCTCGTTCTCGCGGGTATCAACCAGTACTGTGCGCACCGGCACCAGGGACAATGCCATGGCCAGCGCATCGCCGACATGGCCGGCGCCGAAGACATAGACATGCGGCCGGCTGGCGATTTCGAGGTCGCTGCGTTCAATCAGCATGGCGGCTTTCTCCCGATCGATGCGTGTGAAGGCGAGCGCCACGCGCCCGCCGCAACACTGGCCAATCTCCGGACCGAGCGGGATTGTCATTGCCTCCGGCGCGTCGCCACGCTTCAGCGCCCGCCGGCCATGATCGATCGCCATGTATTCGAGCTGCCCGCCCCCGATCGTGCCGAAGAGGCTATCGGGAGCGACGAGCATCCAGGCGTCGGTGTCGCGCGGGGTCGAGCCCGCAGCACCGGTCACCTCGACGAGCACGCAGTCGCGTTCGCGTCGGAGAAAGTCCCTGATATCCTCGCGGCTCGCCACCATGACAATCAGCCCCTGTTATCCTTTCTGCCGCGCGGCCGCCCGTAGCCGCTCGATCGCCATCAGCACCCGTTCCGGCGTTGCCGGTGCATCGAGGCGCGGTGCAATACGATACTCCGCAACGCTGGCGGCCGCCATCGACAAGGCTTCCAGCACGGAGATGCCGAGCATGAACGGCGGTTCGCCCACCGCCTTCGAGCGGCGGATGGTTTCTTCGCGGTTGACCGACCATTCGGCAAGCCGGGTGTTGAAGACGCGCGGCCGATCCGACGCAAGCGGGATCTTGTAGGTCGAAGGCGCATGCGTGCGCAGCCGGCCCTTGGCATCCCACCAGAGCTCTTCCGTCGTCAGCCAGCCCATGCCCTGAACAAAGGCGCCTTCGACCTGACCGAGGTCGAGCGCCGGGTTCAGGGAACGGCCGACATCGTGCAGGATGTCGGTACGGTCGACCTGATATTCGCCGGTCAACGTGTCGACGCTGACCTCCGAGCAGGAGGCGCCATAGGCGTAGTAGAAGAACGGACGGCCCCGACCTTCCGCACGGTTCCAGTGGATCTTCGGCGTCTTGTAGAAGCCGGCGGCCGAAAGCTGGATACGGGCGCCATAGGCAATCTTGATGAACTCGTTGAAGCTCATGCGCTCGGACCCGATGCGCACCGTGTTCGGTTCGAAGGCGACATCGGTTTCGGCCACGTTCCAGCGCTCGGCAGCAAACTTGACCAAGCGCGCCTTGATCTGCTGCGCGGCGTTTGCCGCTGCCATGCCGTTGAGGTCGGATCCCGACGACGCTGCCGTCGCCGATGTGTTCGGCACCTTGCCTGTTGTCGTCGCCGTCACCTTGATCCGGTCGAGGTTGACCTGGAACTCGTCGGCCACCACTTGGGCGACCTTGGTATAGAGCCCCTGCCCCATCTCGGTGCCGCCGTGGTTCAGATGGATCGAGCCATCGGTATAGACATGCACCAGGGCGCCGGCCTGGTTGTACTCGGTCTTGGTGAAGGAGATGCCGAACTTCACCGGCGTCAGCGCGATGCCCCGCTTGACCACGTGGTTTTCGCGATTGAACGCGATTACCGCCTCGCGACGCTTGGCGTAGTCGGCCGAGGTTTCCAGTTCCTCGATGATCCGGCCGATGATGTTGTCTTCCACGGTCTGGTGATAGGGCGTGAGGTTGCGCCCCTCGCCGCCGTAGAAGTTCAGCTTGCGGATTTCGAGCGGATCCTTGCCGACGGCATAGGCGATGTCCTCGATCATGCGCTCGCCGCCGACCATCCCTTGAGGGCCGCCGAAGCCGCGAAACGCGGTGTTGGAAACGGTATTGGTCTTCAGCGGCCGCGAGCGCAGGCGCACGTTCGGGTAAAAGTAGCAATTGTCGGCGTGGAACAGCGCACGGTCGGTGACCGGGCCGGAGAGATCGGCCGAGTAACCGCAGCGCGCCGAGAAGACCGCGTCCACCGCCTCGATGCGCCCTTCATCGTCGAAACCGAGCTTGTAGTCCACATGGAAGTCGTGGCGCTTGCCGGTGGCGCTCATATCGTCGTCACGGTCAGGCCGGACCTTGACCGGGCAGCGGTACTTCTTGGCGGCGACAGCTGCAACGGCTGCGAAAATATTGGCCTGGGTTTCCTTGCCGCCGAAGCCGCCGCCCATGCGGCGCACGTTGACGGTCACCGCATTCGACGGCACGCCGAGAACGGTCGCAACCATGTGCTGCGTCTCTGCCGGATGCTGCGTTGAGGAGTAAACCAGAACCTCGTCGTCCTCGCCGGGAATGGCAAAGGAAATCTGCCCTTCCAGATAGAAATGGTCCTGGCCGCCGATGCGCATCTCGCCCTGGAGAATGTTCTTCGCCTTGGCAAAGCCCGCGTCGATATCACCGCGCTCGAGTTTCAGCGGGTCGATCACCAGCGGATAGTTGGCGGCCGCCGCTTCGAGCACGTCGGTCACATGCGGCAGGTCACGGTACTCGATCTTGACCTTGGCAGCCGCGCGGCGGGCTGCTTCCCGCGATGTCGCGATGACCGCAAAGATCGGCTGGCCGTGGAATTCCACCTTGTCGGTGACAAAGATCGGCTCGTCGTGTTTGTGCGCCGGGCTGATGTCGTTTTCGCCGGGAATGTCGGCGGCAGTCAGCACGCCGATCACGCCTTCGCTGCTGTTCACCGCCTCGAAATCGATCGACAGGATATCGGCATGCGCCCGCTGCGACAGGCCGAGATAGCCGTGCAGGGTGCCCTGAGGTTCAGGAATGTCGTCGATGTATTCGGCGGTTCCCGAGACATGCTTGTGGCCGGATTCGTGCCGTTCGTTTTCGTGTACGCCGCCGCGGATGCGGTCGATGGGCTGCATCACGTTCATGGCTTCCTCCCTTAAACCGCGACAGCAATGGTGCGATCGAGACGGATCTGACCGCTCGACTGCGTCTCGAGATAGAAGCGGCGCAAGAGATTCTTCGCCACCAATTGACGGTATTCGGCTGAGGCACGCCAGTCGGTCAGCGGCGTGAAATCAGCATCGAAAGCTTCAATTGCACGCTCGATCGCCTCCTCCTTCCATTCGGCGCCCTTGAGTGCCGCCTCGACATTGGCAGCGCGTTTGGGCGTAGCGGCCATGCCGCCAAAGGCAATCACGGCGTCGGTCACCCGGCCGGCATCGAAAACGATGTTGAAGCCACCGCAGACGGCAGTGATGTCCTCGTCGAGACGCTTCGTCACCTTGTAGACGGCAACACGGGCCTTGTCGGAAACGAAGGGAATGCGAACGCTTTCGACGAACTCGCCGGGCTCGCGGTCCTGCTTGCCATAGGCGATGAAGAAATCCTCAAGCACGACGGTGCGGCGGCGATCGCCCTTGCGCAACGTGATCGATGCGCCGAGCGCGATCAGTGCCGGCGGCGTATCACCGATCGGCGAACCGTTGGCGATGTTGCCACCGACGGTGCCCATATTGCGGACCTGCTGGCCGCCGATGCGATCCCAGAGTTCCGTCAGCTGAGGGAAATGCTCGACGATAACAGGGTAGGCTTCCGCATAGCTGACGCCCGCGCCTAGCACCACACCCTCAGCGTCAACCGTGATGCGCCGCAGCTCCTCGAGATGGGTCAGGTGAATGACCGGCGAGATGTCGCGCATGAACTTCGTGACCCACAGCCCAACGTCGGTGGAGCCGGCAACGATCGTCGCCTTCGGGTTGGCCTCGAACACAGCAGCAAAATCGTCGACCGAACCCGGAAGGATGAAGCGCTCCAGTTCGGTGCCGATTTCGACACGGCGGCCATCCTGAAGCGATGCCAATTCCTTGGCTATACGCTCGCGCTCGACGACCAGCGGATCCCTGCCGACGTCTGCGATCGTCGAGATTGCCTCGGCCGCACGGATGATCGCCGCATAGCCAGTGCAGCGACACAGATTGCCCTGCAGCGCCTTTTCGATTTCGGCGATCGAGGGCTTCGGGTTTTCCATCCAGAGGCCGTAAAGCGACATAACGAAGCCCGGCGTGCAGAAGCCGCACTGGGAGGCGTGGGTGTTGACCATCGCCTGTTGCACCGGATGCAGCGGGCCTGCCGGCTGCGCCAGGCTATCGACCGTCACGACGTGACAGCCGTCGAGCGAGCCGACGAAACGGATGCAGGCATTGACGGATTCATATTTGAGCTTGCCGTCGAACAGGCGGCCGACAAGCACCGTGCAGGCGCCGCAGTCGCCTTCGGCGCAGCCTTCCTTGGTGCCCTTGAGGTTGCGGTCGATGCGCAGGAAATCGAGCAGCGTCTGGACCGGCGAAACATCGGCGAGTTCGATGAGGCGATGGTTCAGGATGAAACGGATGGTGTTGCGGATCTGGATCGTCATTGCTCAGCTCCCGCGGTAGGTGGAGTAGCCATAGGGCGAGAGCAGCAGCGGCACATGGTAGTGCGCGCCCTGGTTATCGATGCCGAAGCGGATCGGGATCACGTCGAGGAACGGGTTCTCGCCGCGCTTGCTTGCGCCGCCGAGATAATCGCCGGCATGGAAATGCAGCTCGTAGATGCCCGCCTGCATCCGCTCGCCGCTCAAGAGCGGTTCGTCGCAGCGGCCGTCGTCATTGGTCCTGACGGATTTGATGTGCGTCTGGCCTTCGCCCTCGACCCGGTAGAGCTCGATGCGCAGCCCCTCGGCCGGTTTGCCGCTTGCCGTATCCAGCACGTGCGTCGTCAGACGGCCGGCGTTTCCACCCTGAGATTGCATGTTGTTCGCTCCTCCCGAAGTCAGCTTTCCACCTCGCAGTATTCCGGCATTCCGGCCCGCTTGGTAGCGAGCGGATCATTCGAGACTTTCAAAATTTTTGGGGGGAATGGCTCGAGACAAATGCCGCTAGAAATTGGATGCAGAGACGAAAATGTCTGGAGGAGCTGCTTTGATGAGATACCCCCGCGATCTTCACGGCCACGGCCCGAACTTCAAGATCACATGGCCCGACGGCGCTCGGATCGCCGTGCAATTCGTCATCAACTACGAGGAAGGTGGCGAGAACTGCGTGCTGCATGGCGATGCGGCCTCAGAGGCGTTCCTGTCGGAAATCGTCGGTGCGCAGGCCTGGCAGGGCCAGCGCCACTGGAACATGGAATCCATCTACGAATACGGCGCACGCGCCGGCTTCTGGCGGCTGCACCGCATGTTCACCGACCGCGGCGTACCGGCCACAGTCTATGGTGTCGCCACTGCGCTGAAGCGCTCGCCCGAGCAGGTCGCCGCCATGCAGGACGCCGGCTGGGAAATCGCTTCGCACGGCCTCAAATGGATCGAGCACAAGGACTTTTCGCCCGAGCGTGAGCGCCAGGAGATCGCCGAGGCGATCCGGCTGCACACGATCGTTACCGGCGAGCGCCCGCGCGGCTGGTATACCGGACGCTGCTCCGACAACACGCTCGACCTCGTCACCGAAGCCGGTGGTTTCGACTATGTGTCGGACGCCTATGCCGACGACCTGCCCTATTGGCACGAGCATGCCGGGCGCCATCAGCTGGTCATCCCCTATACGCTCGACAGCAACGACATGCGTTTTGCGACGCCGCAGGGCTTCAACAGCGGCGACCAGTTCTTCAGCTACCTCAAGGACAGCTTCGACGTGCTCTATGCCGAAGGCACCGCCGGCGCGCCGAAGATGCTGAGCATCGGGCTCCACTGCCGCCTCGTCGGCAGGCCCGGTCGCGCCGCCGCGCTGGCCCGTTTCCTCGACTATGTGCAGGGCCACGAAAAGGTCTGGCTGGCGAAACGCATCGATATCGCCCGCTACTGGGCCGGGGCCTATCCCTACAAAGCCTGGGACGATCGCCCGTCGCGGCTCACCGAAGAGGCCTTCGTTGCCAAATTCGGCGGCGTCTTCGAACATTCGAAATGGATCGCAAAGCGCGCCTTCCAAGGCGAACTTTCACCCGCCAACGACACGGCGATCGGCCTTGCGGCAGCCCTTTCCGCCGTCTTCCGCGAAGCTTCGGCTGAAGAACGGCTCGCCGTTCTGATCGCTCACCCGGATCTTGCCGGCAAGCTGGCCCAGGCCAAGCGGCTCACCGAAAGTTCGACCAACGAGCAGGCATCTGCCGGCCTCGATGCACTGACCGATGCCGAGCGCGAGCGCTTCACCACGCTCAATGCCGCCTATGTCGAAAAGTTCAAGTTCCCGTTCATCATGGCGGTCAAGGGCCGCAGCAAGGACGAAATCCTGGCGGCCTTCGAAAGCCGGATCGGCAACGATCGCGAGACGGAGTTCGAAACCGCCTGCCGTCAGGTCGAGCGCATCGCCTATCTGCGGCTCAAGGACATGCTGCCGAGCTGAGGACCGGTTATGACGAGCCCCGGCGTGAGCCTGCCCGAATTCGCACTGAACGCAATCAACCTTGCCTCCGCCGGGCTCGGCGCGCGGCCGGTCTTTGCGACAGACGAGTTCTTCGCTCCGCTCGAGCGCATGCTCCAGGATGCCCCGCCGGTCTATCATCCCGGCGTCTATGACGACAACGGCAAGTGGATGGACGGCTGGGAGACGCGGCGCCGCCGCGGCCCCGGCAATGACCACGCCATCATCGCGCTCGCCGCAAGCGGCCGTATCCACGGCTTCGGGGTCGATACGGCGCATTTCACCGGCAACTATCCCACTGCCTGCGCCATCGACGCCTGCCTGGCGCCGGATGGACCGCACGAGCGGACGGTCTGGACGGAACTTGTGGGCATGCGGCCGCTCGGACCGAATGCCCTGCATCACTTCGAAGTCGGTTCGGCACGCGTATGGAGCCATGTGCGCCTGCGCATCTATCCGGATGGCGGCGTGGCGCGCTTCAGGGTCTACGGTGCACCGGCCTTCGATGAGATGACCGTCGGAGATGCGGTGGTCGATCTCGCGTCATCGCTTCTCGGGGGGCGCATCATCGCCTTTTCGAACGGGCACTACGGCCACCAGCGGCTGCTTGCGCCTGGACGTGGTATCAACATGGGCGACGGCTGGGAGACCCGCCGGCGGCGCGAGCCCGGAAACGACTGGATCGTCGTCAAGCTTGCAGCCCGTGGCGAAATCGCTCGGCTCGTCGTCGATACCGCCCACTTCAAGGGAAATTATCCGGATGCCTGCTCGCTGCAGGCGGCCGATCTTGGTGATACGGCTTGCGAGCTGGCCGCTTCGGTCACGGCGTCCGCAATGTTCTGGCGCGAAGTTCTGCCGGCGCAGAAGCTTTCCGCCGACCGCATCCATACCTACGGGGCGAACGAACTAACGGACTTCGGTCCCGTCACCCACGTGCGTTTCAACATCTTCCCCGACGGCGGCGTCAGCCGGTTGCGCGTCTTCGGGCGTATTGCGAAGGCCGGCACCCCTTAGATCATTTCACTGAGGTGATGAAATGATCGGACCTGAACCGCAACATTCAGGAAGAACGCTTCTTGCTTTTTCTGGAGTTGCTGTCCTCGATCAACATTCGACGGAGGAGCGTCACATGAAGGAGATCGTCATACAGCCACTGACCCGGGAGGCCTTTGCGCCGTTCGGCGACGTGATTGAAACGGAGAATGCCCACAACTTCCCCATCAACGGCGGCAATGCAACCCGCTATCATGACCTCGCTAAGATCGAAACGACAGGCGACAAGGCCCGGCCGATGATCAGCCTGGTGCGCGGCGTACCCTACCCGCTGCCGCTGAAACTGACCATGGTGGAACGCCATCCGCTCGGCAGTCAGGCCTTCATTCCCTTGAGCGACAACCCGTTTCTCGTCGTCGTTTCCGGGGAGACCGACGAAGGACCGAGTGAGCCGATCGCCTTCAGGACCACGCCTGGCCAGGGTGTCAACATCGCCCGCAACGTCTGGCACGGCATCCTGACGCCGCTCGACGACGTCTCGGATTTCGCCGTGGTCGACCGCGGCGGCGAAGGCGTCAATCTGGAGGAACACTTCTTCAAGGAGCCTTTCCTGATCGTGTGAGCGAACGAATGGCCCGGTCATCCGACCGGGTCATCGGTGTTCCAGATCAGGTATTTAGTGTGTTTTCCTAATGCAGGACATCCGGCATCAGTAACCGCCGTCCCGACGAAACTTCGTCGGCGTGTAGCCAGTAACCCGGCGGAAATCGCGCGAGAAGTGATAGGCGTCCGGGTAGCCGCAGACGGCCGCCACAGCGGAAACCTTGGCATCAGGGCCGACCAAAAGGCGTTTCGCCTGATTGATGCGTTCGTGGCGCAGCCAATCCATAGGCGTCGTCCCAACCATGTCGCGAAAGCGGCGAAAGAATTGCGACTGGCTGAGCCGCGCCAGAGCGGCCAGATCATCGATCTTCCAGGCGCGGGCGAGATCGTCACGCATCGCTGAAAGTACGGCCAACAAACGGTCGCCGTCCGCTGCGTCCTCACCCGGTTCGCTCCCGGTCAGGCGCGGCCCGATCATGTCTGCGATCAGTCCGGAGATGGCCGCGCTCGCCAAGGCATCGGTCGCCGGCGAGCGTTCCGCAAGAAATCGGCTTACGCGTTTAAAGGCCGCCTGCGCGGTTTGCCGATCCCTTGGCAAAAACAAGGGCGACTGCTGAACAGCCAGGAACGTGTAGAGCGCATCAAGCCCGTGACCCTCGATCCCCATCCAGAGATAACGCCAGTTTTCGCTGTCGGGGGCGCAGCTATGCGCATAGGCTTGGGCGGTATCGAGCCAGGCGACGCTGCCCGTTTCGGCGAGGAAGCGTTGTCCGCGCACCTCTATCAGCCCACGCCCGCCTAAAGTGTAAACGAAGACATGCTGGTGGAAGCGCTTGCGGATCGGCACCTCCTCAGGATGGGCGGTCCGGCTGCCGGCAACCAGGGCCAGATAGGGAAATGCGCCGGCGAACTTTGCCGGGGTATGAAAGTGGATATCTTCGTTTTCAGGTAGCATTGCCATTTTCTCGCAGGTCATGCGAGTTTTGTCCATCATCGTGCGAGGGGCTACTATTCCGAATGGCGCCGGGATGACGCTATCATACAGCTTTATGCACGGAGTTAAGCCCATGACTGAAGCCGCGCCATCGGGCGACGAAGCGAATTTCACCTTCGCGCCACTCTCGCCGGAATTTGCCCGCGATCCCCATCCGACCTATCGGGCGCTGCGCGAGAAGGAAGGGCTGCACTACTTTCCGGATTTCGACATCTGGCTGGCTTCGCGGTTCGAGGACGTGTCGGCGATCGTCATGGACAAGCGCATGGTACGCTCGCTCGAAGATATCGCCACGGCCGAAGAGCTTGCGAAACTCCAGCGGGACGCCAATTGGCACGACATGCCGCATCATGAGCGTTTCGTGCAGTTCAGTCTGCTCGACAGCGACGGCGCGGTGCACGACCGGCTGCGCAAGCAGGTGTTCAAGCTGTTCACGCCGGCGATGATCGCCAAGCTCCGCGACCAGATCCAGGCCTATGTCGACCGGCTGATCGATAGCCTTGCCGATCGCGGGGAGATCGATTTCGTCGATGACCTCGCCGCCCACGTTCCGGGTCATATTATTGGTCGCTTGCTTGGCGTGCCGGACGAGGACTGTCCCCAGTTGCGCATCTGGTCGGAAAACATCGTGCAGTTCTTCGACGTCGACCGCTCGGACGCGCGCAAGGAAATCGCCGAGCGCAACACGACCGAGTTTTACGAATATCTGACGGCGCTGAAAGGCGAACGTGAGCGGGCGCCGAAGGATGATCTCATTTCCGTGCTGATCGAGGCGGAACGCTCAGGCGCGATGAACTTCGACGAATTCATCTCGACCTGCATGCTGATCCTGATGGCCGGCCACGGCTCGACCATCGACGTACTCGGCAGCGGCATGCATGCGCTCTTGCGCTTCCCCGAGCAGATGGCGCGGCTGCGCAGCGAACCCGGCCTCATCCAGACCGGGGTGCAGGAGATGTTCCGCTACGAGTCTCCGCTCCCCTTCTTCCATCGCCATTGCGTCGAAGACGTCGAAATCTGCGGCCAGCGCTTCGAACGCGGCACCAAGTTTGGCCTGCTCTACGGCGCTGCCAATCGCGATCCCAAGCAGTTCGAGAATGCCGACAGCTTCGATATCGGCCGCACGCCCAACCGGCATCTCGCCTTCGGCGGTGGCGTGCATTTCTGTCTCGGCAACCACCTCGCACGCCTCGACATGGATATCATCTTCAGCACGCTGCTTCGCCGCTTCCCGACGATCGAACTCGTCGAAAGGCAACCCGAATACAAGCGCGGACTGTCTGTGCGCGGACCCAAGCGGTTGAAGATCGCCATACGTCCGGCCTGATCCGCACCGAACCAAATTCCAGATCCGGAGAATACCCATGCCCAAAATCGTCTTCATCGATGCGGACGGCAAGACGAAGGAAGTCCAGGCGGAGGTCGGCCAGTCGCTGATGTCAGCCGCGGTGCAGAATGGCATCGACGCTATTGCCGCCGAATGCGGCGGCTCCTGCGCCTGCGGCACCTGTCACTGCTACATCGACGGCGAGTGGAGCGACCGCTTGCCGGCGCCCGAGTTCCAGGAACAGGACATGATTGAGTGCGTCGTCAATCCGAACGAACGCAGCCGCTTGAGCTGTCAGATCACGGTCTCCGCCGAGCTTGACGGCCTGGTCGTGCACCTGCCTTCCGCACAGTACTAAGCAAGCCCGAAACCGGGCGAAATGGTTTCGCTTTGCATCGGCTTAACTCAAATCCTTAAACCAGATACTGAGAAAGGCCGGAGCAAGATTATGCTGCTCCGGCCCGTATTTACGAGGAAACATTACATCGACGCAGCAGCTGCGCCCCGGCCAATTTCCTCTGGTTGTTACTCTGCAAAGAACGCGAAGCGAACGACGAAAAGCGCCGCAACGAGCTGGGTTGCCGGATGGATGACGCTCCATTTGCCGGTGCAGACCTTGAGCACGACGTAGCTGACGAAGCCGAATGCGAGACCGTTGGCGATCGAGTAAGTGAAGGGCATGGCAAGCGCTGTCAGCGCAGCCGGGGCCGCTTCCGTCAGGTCGTCCCAGTCGACTTCGGTCAGTTCGCGCATCATCAGGCCGGCGACGTAGAGCAAAGCCGGAGCCGTCGCATAGGACGGAACCGCAGCAGCCAGCGGCGAGAAGAACAATGCTGCCAGGAACAGCACGCAGACGGTGAGTGCCGTCAGACCCGTGCGGCCGCCAGCCTGGACGCCCGAGGCGCTTTCGACATAGGCCGTCGTGCTGCTGGTACCGATCAGCGAGCCAGCGACAATGGCGGTGCTGTCGGCAAGAAGCGCGCGGCCGAGGCGGCTCGGCTTGCCCTCTTCCACCAGCTTGGCGCGCTTGGCGACGCCGATCAGGGTGCCGGTGGCGTCGAAGACTTCGACGAGCACGAAGACGAGGATGACGTGCAGCAGGCCGCCATGCAGAGCGCCCATGATGTCGAGCTGCAAGAAGGTCGGCGCGATGCTCGGCGGAGCCGAGACCACGCCCTTGAACTCGCTGACCCCGAGGATCATCGACAGAACCGTCACGACGAGGATGCCGATAAGGATCGAACCGCGAACCTTCAGCGCGTCGAGTACGGCGATGACGAAGAAACCGAGGATGGCAAGCAGCGGACCGGTCTGCTTGAGATCGCCGAGACCGACGAGCGTTGCCGGATTGTCAACGACGATGCCGGCGTTCTTCAAGGCGATGATGCCGAGGAAGAGGCCGATACCGGTGGCGATCGCACTTCTCAGCGAATGCGGAATGCCGGCAATCAGCCAGCTTCGCACGCCCGTCACGGTCAGGATCAGGAAGATCACGCCCGAGATGAAGACCGCGCCCAGCGCCTGCTGCCAGGTGAAGCCGAGGGCGGCGACGACGGTGAAGGCGAAGAAGGCGTTGAGGCCCATGCCGGGCGCCATGCCGATCGGCCAGTTGGCGACGAGCGCCATGACGGCGGAGCCGAGCGCGGCGGCAATACAGGTTGCGACGAAAACGGCATCCCTATCCATGCCCGTGCTCGACAGGATGTCGGGGTTGACGAAGATGATGTAGGACATCGTCAGGAATGTCGTGATACCGGCGATCACCTCGGTGCGCGCCGTCGTCTGATGCTCTTTCAGCTTGAATAGTCGTTCAAACATCTTTCCTCCCTTGGCGGCGTCACCACGACGCAGCCGAACGACAGTGAGCGGGAAACCGTCTCCTCCAGTTCCCGACCAGTGCATTTCGAACGCCCGGAGTTTCCGGAGCGATCGCTTGGCTTAAGGCTTCTTGCCGGCTGGCGATCGTCCGCCCTCTTTCAGACGATGCGAATGCCCCTTGCACAGCCTTTGGATTGTGCGACTTCCGGAGCCGGACCGCTAGCCGTCCATTCCCGGGATCGGCGATGAAAGACTTTCAAATTTTTCGGGGCATTTGTCGGCACCGAAACGGTGCCTTTCGCGTCTTCGCCACCATCCGAAAGGCCCGGAAACCCTCGAAAAAATATGTTGAAAGGGCATCTTGACCTTCCAACGGTGGGAAACGCCATGTTCTCTCACAACGAAACGAAGGAGACAAGCATGCAGACCTACAAGATCGACAACATGACCTGTGGCCACTGCGCCGGTGCCGTCCAGAAGGCAATCCTGAGCGTCGACCCGCAGGCGACGATCAAGGTTGATCTCGGCAATCGGGAAGTCAGCGTCGAAACCGCCGCTGCTCCAGGCCCGGTCGCGGAAGCCCTGAAGGCTGCCGGCTACGAAAGCCGTGCACTCTAGACGATGGCCCGCGCAGAAGACGACCTGCCTCGATACGTCAATCAAGGGCCGTGAACCATCCACGGCCCCAGCCTTTCCGCGACAATGACACCCGCGTATCCGCCCAAGGTTAGGGACGCGCGAGCAGCACGGTCATGCCAGGCTCGAGGCTCGTGGGCATATCCGCTTCCAATCTAACGCGGAAGCTATTGAGGTCGTGGTCTCCGACAGCTCGCGCCGCTCGCCATGTCGCGAATTCGCCCAATGGCCGAAGCTCCGTCACATGTGCGGGGACAGACAGCCCGGTCGGCGTCGTGAGCGTCACGGGGGTACCGACCGTCATGCCGCGGAGATCGTCCTCACGCACAGTGAAGGCGAACCACGACCGGTCATCGACGTCCATCATAACGACAGGTTTTCCCGGCCCGATGATCTCTCCAAGTTCGGCGACGCGGATGTTGATCGTGCCATCCGCTGGCGCGACGAGCCTAGTCTTGTCGAGCTTGGCTTGAATACTGGCCACCGTTGCCTCGGCAAGTGCCACCCTGGCATCTGCGAGCGCCCGCTCTTCAACGGTAGGACCCGCATTGGCTGCCTCTGCCTGTGCGCGTTTGACCTCCAGATCTGCCTCGCCCTTGGCGAGAGAGGCAGCGGCTTCGTCGGCCTTTTGCCGACTTGCAAAGTTTTGGGCCGCAAGTGCGGTCGCCCGGTCGTTCTCCTGTCGTGCAAGGAAAAGGTTTGCCTCGGCCGTGCGCACAGCCTCCTCGGCAATGTCGACCTGTTCGCGCCTGACGCCGGAATAGATCCGGTCGCGCTCTGCCTTCGCGCTCGCGGCCGCCGCCCTCGCCTCTCCGACAAGCGCTGACAGATCGGGATTGTCCAACACCGCGATTATGTCTCCTTTGCGTACCTTCTGACCGGGTCTTACGGCAACACTGGTGAGCCGGCCGGATATCTCGGGAGCGATACGGATTTCCGTACGCCTGACCATGCCGGCGATAGCGTCCCTGTCCGCGGCCGCGGCAAACGAGGCGGCCGATGCCGAAACGGCCAAGGCGGTCGCTGCAATGAACAGCAGGAACATGGATCTAGCGTTCATTGACGCCCCTCCGTGAAGTGACGAACCGAGCGGAAATCATGGCCAGGGCGGCGTAAATGAATGCCAGCACCCAGAGCCGCGCCCAGTCCTTGAAAACATCGCCGAAGGCGGCCCCCATCTGGTTTACACGAACCAGCGCATCGATCCCGGACGTGCTTGGAAGGGCATAGCTCGCCGCCCGCAACGCCGGCGGGATCGCCTCCGGTGGCCAGGCGACGCCCACAAGGAAAAACAGCGGCAGGCTGATCGCGATGAAGAGCAGGACGGCGGTCTCTCGGCGCTTGAACCAGCTACCCGCAAACTGACCCAGGAAGCTGACCGAGAGAATGAAGGGAACAGCGAGCACGAAAAGGTCCAGCACCCGATCCGTTGCGGAAAATCCGTAGACCCTTGGCAGGACAACGAGAAAGAACATGTAGGCTGGCAAAGCCAGCAGAAGATGCGCAAGCGCCTGGCCGAGAACCGATTTTACTGCACTGCGGCTTCGCCGCGCCTCATGCCCGCCGCGTTCGAACGTACCCCCGCCGATCGTCGCCGTGCCCATCAACAGCGTCTGCTGCAGGATCAGGACGAAGGCAGCCGGCACGATGTAGCTGCCGTAGCCGCCCGTCGGATTGAACAGCGGCTGGTTGATAATCTCGACCGGAGAACTGGCGGACAAAGCTGCCCGATAGCGGCTGCCTTCGGCGCGCGCTCTTTGCGTGGAGAGGTCGGAGCGAACCGAGCCGACAGACTCTTGAATGCCCTGAAGCGTCCGGCTGTAAAGGAGAAAGTATGTGGAGTCGACAAAGGCCGGCAGGCGCGCCGTCGCCCCCTTCATGATCTCACGCTCGGTACCGGCAGGAATATTCAGGATACCGAACACCTGCCGTCGGGCGAGTGCCATCTGCGCTTCTGCAAGGGTCGTTGGGCGGGCTGCAACCTCCAGCCCTTCGTGTGCATCCAGGGCCTGGACGATGGCGAGGCTGATGTCTGAATGGTCGTCGTCGACGACAGCGACCGGAACGTTCCGGATGAGCTGGCCGACATAGGGCTGGGGATAAAACAGACCATAGATGATCGGGCCAAGAACGATGAGGCCGAAGGCTCCGCGGTCGCGCAGGACGCGACCATATTCGTCGGCGAGCGCGCGGGCGACGCTGATCGGGCCTGATCGTCGTGGCTCGGTCGCCTCCTCAGCGGTGGGGACGGGCCTATTCTCGATCGAGCGCAACCGTATCCATGAGAGCAGGAAATAGAGTGCTGCGAGGGCACCAAGTGCCAGGAAGGGTGTGATCGAATCCTGCGCAGGCACGCCGCGAGCCGCCTGATCGAACAGGATCTGGATGTACCAACGCAGCGGCAACAGCATCCCCCAACTTTGGGCGAAGGTATTCATGGCCAGGATAGGGAAGCCCACGCCGGCATAGCCGAAGGCGGGAGAGCAAAAGATACCGGTCAGGCTCAGTCCGGACGCGAGGTTTCTCATGAGCAGCTGAAAGAGAGCACCGACCGAGAGATAGGCAATGATGAGAAGGCATGCAGCCGCCGCGACCAGGATCGGATTGCCGCGGAACGGGATCTCGTAGAGACCGTGAATGATGCCGAGCACGACGGCCATCATCAGCAGGAAGATCGCGAAATACGGTAGCAACTTGCCGACGAGAGCCGTGAGGCTGCTGCCGCCCGCCGTGGCAAGCCATTCGCTCATGCTGCGCGATCCGAATTCCGATCCGACAGCATATCCGCCGGCGATCGCGACTACGACATGAAGCACCGTCGGCAAAATGGCGCGAAGCAGAAACTGCGCATAGTTCAGGGCTGGATTGGTCAGGACATATTGCTCGACGACGAGCGGGCCCGGCCTGAAACCCGGACTTGTCGCGCCGCGTGGCAGGTCGGCGATCGCCGCCGAAATCGCCGACTGCAGGGAGGTCGACGCGACGTTCCCGGGAGTGAAATACTGCTTGTTGAAGAACACCACGATCTGTGGCCGCCGCCCGGCCAAGATGTCACGCTCGAGATCCTTGGGAATATAGACGGCAGCAATCGCCTCACCGGACCGCACCGCGTGCATTGCGCCGCCAAGATCAAGGGATCGCCTGTCGACGTTGACCCCGGGAGCGGCACTGATTGCCTGCACGAAGGTCATCGAGGTCCTCGACCGATCCTGATCGACCACATCGACGTGAAGATTGCGGATGACCGCGTTTCCGAAAGTGGCTGCAAGCAGCGAGAAAGCCAGAAGCGGGATGCCCACCACCAGAAGCAGAGCCACCTTGTCCCGCCAGATCCACAGGACTTCCCGGGCGGCAACCGCGACAAGCCCGTAAGGTTGAACGGTCGGCGTCACCGCACGTCCGCCCAGTCGGCATAGGCGCTCATGCCCGGCCTCAGTGTGGCGATCTTTTCAACGGGATAGGCCCGAACTTCGAAGGTTCTGAGGTCGAAATCACCGGTCGCCCGCGTTGCGCGCCAGCCGGCATACTCGCCGCGCGTCGCAATCGTGTGCACCTCGACTTCCACGGGGGTATCACCGAGCGCTGGAATTTTCACCTGGAAATGGTCGCCCACCTTCAGGCCTTTCACGAGATCCTCACGAAGGTCGAAGCGCACCCAGATATCGGAAAGATCGACGAGCGAGAGCAGAGGCACCCCAGGCGAGACATACTCCCCCGGTTCGGTGGCAATCTGATAAACCTGCCCGGCGACAGGCGCGGTCACGGTCAATTCCGCGACCTGTGCTTTCAAGGTCGCGATTGCGGCCTCCGCCTTCGCCACGGCTGCCGTCGCGACGCCGCGCTCCTCTGTCGTATAGCCGGCCACGGCCTCCTCGTAGGCGAGTTTGGCCTGCTCGTGCGACCGTTTGGCGACATCGAGATTGGCCGTTGCCTGGTCGAGGTTCTGGACCGACGCGTGTTCGCCTTTGGTCAGCTGCAGAGTGCGATCATAGGTCTGCTGCGCCAACGTCAGGCTTGCCTCGCTGGCCGCGACCGCAGCCTTGCGTTGCGCGATCACCTCCGCCCTTGTGCCGACTTCGATACGGTTGAGGTCGGCCAACGCCACGGCGCGAGCGGCTTCGGCCTCCTGCAGCTTCATCAGCAATTCGGGATTGCTGATCGAGGCAAGCGTCTGTCCAGCCTTGATATCTTCGCCGCGTGAAACCGGTCGCTCGCCGATGCGTCCGTCCACCCGGGCGGCGATATCGATGCGGGTCGCATCCGCCTCTCCCTGCACCAGCAACGGCTGCGGCTGGACGAGGTACCAGAGAGACAACCCGACAATCGCCAGCGTGGACCCCGCGACGATGAACGCGGCAGCGATTGGCGGCTTTCGGCTCAGACCGGACACGGCCGCATTGGAAGAGACACTTTCTGGGTCGTCGGACCCATCGAGCTGGATGTTCGGACCTGCTACCTCGTCTCGCTCCGTCGTCTTCTCCCTCGCGCTGTTTGCGCCGTCGGAACTCCGGTCAGTTTCGGGAACACCGTTGCTTGCGCTGCGTGACGTCTCTACCACTGCACCGTCTCCACTTCGGCTTGCCCGCAGCTCCAAGCACGGCATAGCCCTGCTTTGTCCGCTCTGGGCCTGCTTCTTGAACAAAACTGGCCGCCGAGAACTCTGCCCGAGAAGCAAATGGTGCCCGCGCGACGTCGGAGACGTCAACAGGAAAAACCGGCCAAGCGCCGATCACGTGCATGCGCCGCAGAAATGGAGAAAGCGATGATTTCTGCGGCGTCGAACTCACTGGGGATCTCTTTTCTTGGTCTCCTGACCGCTTCGCGCGAACGGACCTTTTGCCGTCGACACGATAGACGTCGTGCCGTCACCGCTCGGCAATGCGGTTGCGGGTTCGCATGGGCGCATCGCCGCCTAGACGCCCCACACCACGGCCTGTTCGTGTCGATGGATGAGGTGCTGAAGCTGGTCGAAGCTGTGGCGAATATGTTGCGAGAATTTTTCGATGGCCGGGGTATGCGCCGAGGTTCCACGCCTCAGCAGCCCAAGAGCGCGTTCCGGGTGTGGGACGGAAACCGGAAGTGCCGTGATCGACTTTTCGTTGCGCAGCGCAAAGACGACACTGTGCGGAAGCACCGTCAAGGCGTCGATACCCTTCAGATAGTTGACGAGGCTCATCAGTGAGCCGCCCGTGTACCGTATCTTGATCTCGGTCGCCCCGAAGGAGAGCAGCAGGCTGTGAAGATCCGCAAGCAGCGGGCTTCCCGGCGGCGGCGCCACCCAGGGATATTCGAGAAGCTGTGACGGCTGCGGCCGTCGCTTCAACAGAAGCGGATGCGTGACCCGGCAGGCGACCACGTTTCGACCGGGAAGCACCTTCTGGAACGCCAGGCCCGATCCCTCCTCAAGGATATCGAGCGGACAGATAGCAAGATCGATCTGATCACCCTTCAGCTGAGCGCGCAGATCGGCCATGTAGCCGTAGCTCTGATCAATCCTGACGTCAGGGTTTTGTGCCTGGAAGGCGGCGATCATCGGCGCAATCAAGGCGTCCATGAAAAATGGCGTGCCGCCGACACGCACGAGACCACTCTTGCCGAGGCGAAAGCTCTCGATCGTATCGGATGCCTTGCGCGAGGCCGACAGCATGACCTGGCCATGGTCGGCGAGCGCGCGCCCGAGCGGCGTCGGTTGCAGCGGCCGTCGCCCTTTGACGAAAAGCGGTTCGCCCAGGCGCTTTTCGAGCATGGCAATGGTGCGCGAGATCGCCGGCTGCGACAGCCCGAGCAGCGCGGCCCCTTCGGTGACGCCGCCTGCCTTCACCACAGCAGCGAGATGAACAAGATGGCGTTCGTCTATCTTCATAACAATTGATTATATTAACTCGGAGTAAAATCATCAATCGCGCCTGACGCCTGTGTTAGCTTTCATTTCAGCCAAGTGTCTGGAGGAGTGCGATGCGGGGCGCGACGGTTTCGAATCCCAAGGAAGCAGCCTTTACCGAGGCTTTCGCACAGCGAATTTCGAAAGCCGACGACAGCTCGCTGTCGGAGGTGCTGCGCACGGTCGTCACCCATCTCCACGGGCTTATCAGGGAATTACGCCCCAGCGCAGCCGACTGGCGCAAGATGATCGAGTTCCTGACCGAGGTTGGCCACACAACGGACGACCGGCGGCAGGAATGGGGCCTGCTGTTCGACCTGCTTGGCGCTTCGGCACTGGTCGACGAGATCAATTCCCGCCGGCCGAAGCAGGCAACACCCAATACGGTGCGCGGACCGTTCTTTCGCGCTGACACGCCACCGCGCGCATCCGGCAGCAACATCTCACTCGACGGCGTCGGCGAGCGGCTGGCGGTTTTCGGGCAATTGCTCGACCTCGATGGCCATCCGCTCAAGGGCGCGGAGGTCACGACCTGGCAGGCAAATGCCGCCGGTTTCTACGAGAACCAGCAGCCGGATCTGCAGCCGGAATTCAATCTGCGCGGCACCTTCAAAACAGACCAGGAGGGGCGGTTCGACTACCTGACGGTTCGCCCCGCCGGCTACAGCGTTCCGGAAGACGGGCCGGTGGGCAAGCTGCTTGGCCAGGCGGGGTGCTCGCTCCGGCGCCCGGCCCATCTGCATTTCATCGTCACCGCTCCAGGTTTCCAGACAATCACGACGCACATCTACGACGGCAGCGATCCGCATATCGACGAGGACGCGATCTTCGGCGTCAAGCCTGAACTGGTGCACGAATTCAAATGCTCTGACATCGGCGGCAAGCCCGGCTGGCGTCTGGACTTCAAGTTCCTGATGGCGAGAGCAAGGGAAGGATCTGCGTCGTGAGGAACAATTTCACCTATCAGGGCAGCGCGGCGCACATCGTCTTTGGCGAGGGCAAGAGCCAGGAGGCCGGCGGCTGGGTCGAAAAGCTTGGGTGCAGTCGAGCGCTGGTGCTTTCGACACCGCACCAACAGGCAGACGCGGAAGCGCTGGCGGAGCGGCTTGGGCCACTCGCCGTAGGCGTCTTTGCCGGCGCGGTGATGCACACGCCGGTCGACGTCACGGCAAAAGCGATGGCAGCGGTCAAGCAAGGTGGCGCCGACTGCGTCGTCTCGCTTGGCGGCGGCTCCACCACCGGGCTCGGCAAGGCGATCGCCTATCGAACCGATCTGCCCCAAGTCGTTATCCCGACCACCTACGCCGGATCGGAAGTAACGCCGATCCTCGGACAGACCGAAGGCGGCCGAAAGACGACCGTCAGGCATCCTTCGATCCTCCCGGAAGTGGTGATCTACGATCCGGATCTGACGCTCGGACTGCCAGTCGGCATGAGCGTGACGAGTGCGCTCAACGCCATGGCCCATGCGGTCGAAGCGCTCTATGCGCAGGATCGCAACCCCATCTCTTCGCTGATGGCGAAAGAGGCCTTGTCAGCCTTCAAGACGAGCCTGCCGCGGATCATCGAGGCGCCGCGCGATGGCGAAGTGCGGGCCGAGGCGCTGTACGGCGCCTGGCTCTCGGGCACCGTGCTCGGCGCGGTCGGCATGGCACTGCATCACAAGATTTGCCACACGCTTGGCGGCACCTTCGACACGCCGCACGCGGAAACGCACGCGATCATGCTGCCCCACACGGCGTCCTACAACGCCATCGCCGTACCCGACTTGCTTGAACCCGTGGCCCGGACCTTCGGCGGATCGGTCGGCGGCGGATTGTGGGATTTCGCAAGGTCGCTCGGCGCGCCGCTTGCCCTGAAAGACCTCGGCCTTTCAGAGGCCGATCTCGACCGGGCCGCCGCGATTGCGACCGAAAACCCTTATTGGAATCCGCGCCCGATCGACCGCCGGTCCATTCGTGCGCTGCTGCAGGATGCCTGGGAGGGCAACCGGCCGACGAACTGAAACCACCCTTCGGGAGGAAGGGCATTGGGAGGAGGAACCATGCTGACGAGACGCGATTTTCTGAAGACGACAGCCGCAGGTGGCGCGGTCGCCTTTTCATCCGGACTTTCGATGCCGGCGATTGCCAAGGACACGGCGATCAAGCTTGGCTATGTCAGCCCGCAAACCGGGCCCCTTGCTGCCTTCGGCGAAGCCGACAAGTTCGTGATCGATACCTTCCTGGCGACAACCAGGGCCAAGGGCCAGAACTTCGAGGTTGTGGTCAAGGACAGCCAGTCGAACCCGAACCGGGCGGCCGAGGTTGCCAAGCAGTTGATCGTCGACGACGAGGTCAACCTGGTCCTCGTCGCCTCGACCCCGGAAACGACGAACCCGGTCGCAACCACCTGCGAGGCCGAACAGATGCCTTGCATTTCGACGGTTGCGCCGTGGCAGCCCTGGTTCATCGGCCAACAGGGTAATCCCGGCGATCCCGCCTCCTGGAAGCCGTTCGACTATGCCTATCACTTCTTCTGGGGCCTGGAGGACGTCATCGCGGTGTTCACCAATATGTGGGCCCAGGTGGAAACGAACCACAAGGTCGGCGGCCTCTTCCCCAATGACGGCGACGGTAATGCCTGGGGTGACAGCACCGTAGGTTTTCCGCCGGTGCTTGAGAAGCTGGGCTACGGGCTCACCGATCCCGGCCGCTACCAGAACATGACCGACGATTTCTCGGCGCAGATCAACGCGTTCAAATCCGGTGGATGCGAGATCGTGACCGGCGTGGTCATCCCTCCGGATTTCACGACCTTCTGGAACCAGGCCAAGCAGCAGGGTTTCGTGCCGAAGGTCGCCTCGATCGGCAAGGCGCTGCTCTTCCCGCAGGCGGTCGAAGCGCTGGGAAAGGCGGGGCACAATCTTTCGTCCGAAGTCTGGTGGTCGCCGAGCCACCCCTTCGCCTCGTCGCTGACCGGCGAGACTTCAGCTCAAGTCGCCGAAGCCTTCACCAAGGCGACCGGCCGGCCCTGGACCCAGCCGATCGGCTTTGCCCACGCCCTCTTCGAACTGGCAGTCGACGCCGTTACGCGGGCCGACGACCCGTCGGATGGCGATGCGCTCGCCCAGGCGATTGCCGCCACCAAACTCGACACGCTCGTCGGCCCGGTTGCCTGGGACGGCAAGGGACTGCCGCCATTTGCCGCCCGAAACATTGCCAAGACACCGCTCGTCGGCGGCCAGTGGCGGCTGAAGGACAGCGGCGGCTACGACCTCGTCATTACCGACAACAAGACGGCGCCGAACATCCCCGTGGGCGGGAAGATGGAAGCGATCGCCTAGATCACGATGGCCTTGGACTGGATCGGCCCAGATCCATAACGTGATCGATTTGAATACGTTAGAGCGGGATGTTGCGGAGAAGCGCAAACACCACCCCATCCCGCTCTTCGAAATGGATAACGCAGCAGCGTGACCGAGGAGGGTCAGGCATGTCTCTGTTAGAGCTCGAGCGGGTCTCGAAACGCTTCGGCGCGCTGACCGTCGCCGACGAGATCAGCTTTTCGGTCGGCGAGGGTGATGCTTTGGGCATTATCGGGCCGAACGGCGCCGGCAAGTCGACGCTGTTCAATCTGATAACCGGCAACATCGCCGCCGACAGCGGCGCGGTCCGCTTCGGCGGCGTAGATGTCACCCGAGCGCCGCCGATGGCCCGCTGCCTATCGGGCATGGGGCGAACCTTCCAGATCCCGCAGCCCTTCGAGAAGCTGACCGTCTTTGAGAACCTGCTCGTCGCCGGCAGCTTTGGCGCGCGACGGCGGGAGGCTGAAGCCTGTGACCGCTGCGCCGAAATCCTGGTAGAGACGGGCCTCTTCGACAAGGCGAATGTACTGGCAGGCGGGCTTACCCTGCTGCAGCGCAAGCGGCTGGAACTGGCGCGGGCGCTTGCCACCGAGCCCCGGCTGTTGCTGCTGGATGAGATTGCCGGCGGCTTGACGGAAGGCGAATGCCACCAGCTGGTCGCGACCATCAGCGCCATCCAAAAGAAGGGCGTAGCCGTCATCTGGATCGAACATGTGCTGCATGCGCTGACCTCGGTTGTCGAACGGCTGCTGGTTCTCAATTTCGGCAAGGTGATCGGCATTGGAAAACCCGACGAGCTCATGGCTTCGCGCGCCGTCCAGGAAATCTATCTGGGGATCGAGCTATGACGGCGGTGCTCGAAACCAGAGGGCTCAAGGCCTTCTACGGCGACTTCCAGGCGCTTTTCGGTGTCGATATCACCATTGCCAAGGGTGAGACCGTTGCGATTATCGGCGCCAATGGCGCGGGCAAGACCAGCCTGATGCGCGCGATCTCCGGCGTGCTTGCAAGCGAACCGGGCATGGTCGTCTATCGCGATGAACCGATTGGCGCACTGCCAGCACCCGACGTGCTTGCCCGCGGCATCGCCATGGTGCCGGAGGGACGCCGGCTGTTCCCGTCGCTGACCGTCGAGGAAAATCTGCAGGTTGGCGCCTACGGCCGCCAGGGACAGGGACCGTGGACGCTCTCGAGCGTCTATGAGCTCTTCCCGGTCCTCCGCGAGCGCCGCAACAACCCGGCCACAGCCCTTTCCGGTGGCCAGCAGCAGATGGTGGCGATCGGCCGGGCACTGATGTCCAACCCGGATGTTCTGCTCTGCGACGAGATCAGCCTCGGCCTCGCGCCAGTCGTCGTTCGCGACATCTATGCGGCCTTCCCGCGCATCCGCGAGACCGGCGCCTCGATAGTCATCGTCGAGCAGGACATCGCCCAGGCTCTGAAGGTCGCAACCCAGGTCTATTGCCTGATGGAAGGACGCGTGACGCTTTCGGGGCGTCCGGAGGCACTGACCCGCGAGCAGATCCACCACGCCTATTTCGGAGCGCCGCGCCATGAGCTTCATTGACACAATCGTGCAGGGGGTTCTGCTCGGCGGGCTCTACGCCCTGTTTGCCGCAGGCCTCAGTCTGGTGTTCGGCATCATGCGGCTGGTCAATCTCGCCCATGGCGACCTGATCGTGCTCGCCGCCTTCCTGATCCTTCTGCTAACCTCGGCGCTCGGCCTCAACCCATTCCTGGCAGCGCTCGTGGCCGCGCCGCTGATGTTCGCCGCGGGGTGGGTGTTGCAGTATGTCGTGCTCAATCGCACGCTCGGCAAGGACGTCCTGCCGCCGCTGCTTGTGACCTTCGGCATCTCCATCGTTTTGCAGAATGGTTTGCTGGAAGCGTTCTCGGCCGACAGCCGCCGCGTCTCCATCGGCACGCTGGAGAGCGCTTCGATCGCGGTCGGCCCGCTGAACATCGGTATCATGCCGTTGATGACCTTCCTGTCGGCGCTCGCCGTGATCTTTGGCCTCAACCAGTTGATCTATCGAACGGCGCTCGGTCGCGCGTTCCGCGCAACTTCGGACGATGTCGTGACGGCAGGGCTGATGGGAATTCGCCCGCAACGCGTCTTTGCCATGGCGACCGGCCTTGCCATGGTCGTGGTGACGATCGCCGCCCTCTATCTGGGCACGCGCGCCAATTTCGATCCGACGTCGGGACCGTCCCGGCTGATCTACGCCTTCGAGGCCGTGATCATCGGTGGCCTCGGCTCGCTTTGGGGAACGCTTGCCGGCGGGGTGATCCTCGGCGTCGCGCAGACACTTGGAGCGGCCGTCAATCCGGAATGGCAGATCCTTGCAGGACACCTCGCCTTCCTCGCCGTTCTCGCCATCAAGCCGCGTGGGCTTTTCCCTCGCGCCGTCGATTGAGGTCAAGCCGATGTCCATCGCCATTCCGTCCTTCAAGGTCGAAACCCGCAGCGGAACCTCATCGCTTGGGGCTTTGGCAGCAGTCACCGCCCTTGCGCTTGCGATTGCGGCTCCCCTCATCGTGTCCCGCGGCGTCGTGCAGGATCTCTTCTTCATTTTGACCATGCTGGTGCTCGCGCAGAACTGGAACCTGCTTGCCGGCTATGCCGGGCTGATCTCGGTCGGCCAGCAGGTCTTCGTCGGCTTCGGCGCCTATGCGATGTTCGGAGCGGTCATTCTGGCGGGCGTCGATCCAATCGTTGCGATCCTGATTGCCGGCGTTCTTTCAGCGCTTCTCGCCATCCCGACGGCCTTTTTCACCTTTCGGCTGCAAGGCCCTTATTTCGCCATCGGCACCTGGGTCGTGGCCGAGGTGGTGCGGTTGTTGCTCGCCCAATGGAAGGCGCTCGGCGGGGGTACCGGCACGTCGCTGCCGCGCGAGGCGACGCGGGACATGGCGGGCGTCGACATCGTTCGCGACCTCTTCGGCATGAAGGCGGCCGCGGCCAGCGATGCGCTCACCTATTGGATTGCGCTCCTCCTGACGCTCGCGATCATCGGCTTCATCTACCGCCTGCTGAAAAGCAAGCAGGGGCTCGGTCTCGCCGCCGTGCGCGACAACGAACAGGCCGCCCGTGCCGTTGGCGTCGACGCGCGTCGCATGAAGGCGCTGGTTTACGTGGCGACCGCCTTCGTCACCGGATTGGCCGGCGCACTGATCTACGTTCAGAAAGCACGCATCTCGCCGGACGCAGCCTTCTCCGTCACCGACTGGACGGCCTATGTCATCTTCATCGTCGTGATCGGCGGGATCGGCACCATCGAAGGGCCGATCGTCGGCGTGGTGCTCTTCTTCCTGCTGCAGAAGCTCTTTGCCGATTTTGGCTCCTGGTACCTGCTGGTCCTCGGCCTCATCGGCATCCTCGTCATGCTCTTTTCGCCGCGCGGTCTATGGGGCCTGTTCTCCGATCGTACCGGCATTCAGCTTTTTCCGGTCCGTCGCAAGTTGATCGGCGGACCACTCGAACACATGCCTAAGGGAGGACCAAATGGCTGACATCACAACCGACGTACTCATCATCGGCACGGGGCCGGCCGGGTCCGCCACGGCCGCCCTGCTCTCGAGCTACGGCATCGAAAACATGGTGATCAACCGTTATCGCTGGCTGGCGAACACCCCGCGCGCCCATATCACCAACCAGCGCACGATGGAGGTTCTGCGCGATCTAGGTCGCGACGTGGAGGACGAGGCCTATATGTTCGCTGCCGAGCAGGACCTGATGGGCGAGAACGTCTTTTGCACCTCGCTCGCGGGCGAAGAGATCGGCCGCATGAAAAGCTGGGGCAAGCACCCGGTCTCCCGCGCCGAACATCAGCTGTCCTCGCCGAGCCAGATGAACGACCTGCCGCAGACCTTCATGGAGCCGCTCCTGTTCAAGACGGCTTGCTCACGTGGCACCCAGGCGCGCATGTCGACGGAATATGTCAGCCATGTGCAGGACAAGGAAGGCGTGACCACGACCTGTCTCGACCGGTTGACCGGCAAGGAATTCACCGTTCGCTCGAAGTATCTGATCGGTGCCGACGGCGGCAATTCGAAGGTCGCGGAACATGCGGGCCTCACCTTCGAGGGACGCATGGGTGTTGCCGGCTCGATGAACATCCTGTTTGAGGCGGACCTGTCACGTTATGTCGCCCATCGCCCTTCGGTGCTCTACTGGGTCCTGCAACCGGGCGCGGACGTCGGCGGTATCGGCATGGGCCTCGTGCGCATGGTGCGCCCCTGGAACGAATGGCTCATTGTCTGGGGATACGACATCAACCAGCCGGCACCGGCCGTCGACGAAGCCCATGCGAAGAAGGTGGTGCGCGATCTCGTCGGAGTGCAGGACCTGGAGATCACGATCAAGCAGGTCTCGACCTGGACGGTCAACAACATGTACGCGACGACGATGTCCAACGGGCGCGTCTTCTGCATGGGCGATGCCACGCACCGCCATCCGCCATCGAACGGGCTCGGCTCCAACACATCGATCCAGGATGCCTTCAACCTTGCCTGGAAACTCGCGTTCGTGCTGAAGGGTCAGGCGAGCGAAACGCTGCTTGATACCTACACAACGGAGCGGGCGCCGGTCGCCAAGCAGATCGTCACCCGCGCCAACAAGTCGATTGAAGAGTTCGGTCCGATCTTCAAGGCGCTTGGCCTTCTCGATTCCATCGATCCGGTGAAGATGCAGCAGAACATGGATGGGCGCTGCCGCGATACGCCGGCGGCGGAAGAACAGCGCTCCGCCATCCGCAAGGCGATCGCCGCCAAGGTCTACGAGTTCGACGCCCATGGCGTTGAAATGAACCAGCGCTATCGCTCGGATGCGATCGTCACCGACGGTCAGCCCGAGCCGGCCTTTGCCAAGGACCCGGAACTGCATTTCCAACAGACTACCTGGCCGGGGGCGCGGCTGCCGCACGCATGGGTTTTCTCGAGCGACGGGACGAGGGCCTCGACGCTCGATCTCGCCGGGCACGGCCGGTTTACCGTCCTGACCGGGATCGGCGGACAGGGCTGGATCGAAGCGGCGAAGGTCGTCGGACGTGAGCTTGGTGTCGAAATTGCGACCCACGCCATTGGCGCGCGGCAGCTTTGGGATGATTTCACCGGCGACTGGGCAGCGCTCAGCCAAGTGCGTGACAACGGCGTCGTGCTCGTGCGTCCTGACCATCACGTCTGCTGGCGCTCGGAGGCGCTGTCGGCAGATCCCGTCGCAGACCTGCGTCGGGTCATGACAGCAGTGCTTGGGAGGTAATCCATGGAAGCGCATGAGAAAGGTTTCTTCACTGAAGAAAATTCGATCGAGGTCGTCACGGGCCGCAACAAGAACGCCAAGGACGAACGGCTGAAGCAGATCATGGAAGTGGTCACGCGCAAGCTGCACGAAGCGGTGAGAGAAATCGAGCCGACACAGGAGGAATGGATGGACGCGATCCTCTTCCTCACGCGCACCGGACAGATGTGCAACGAATGGCGCCAGGAGTTCATCCTTTTGTCCGACACGCTCGGCGTCTCGATGCTTGTCGACGCGATCAACAATCGCAAGCCGTCGGGTGCCTCCGAAAGCACCGTGCTGGGCCCGTTTCACGTCCAGGACGCCCCTGAGCTCGAGATGGGCGCAAACATCTGCCTCGACCAGAAGGGAGAGGACATGGTGGTCGGCGGCCACATCCTCGACACCGAAGGCAGGCCTATCGCCGATGCCGTGATCGATGTCTGGCAGGCCAATGACGAAGGCTTCTATGACGTTCAGCAAAAAGGCATCCAGCCGGAGTTCAATTTGCGCGGCGTCTTCCGCACCGGACCCGACGGCCAATATTGGTTCCGGGCGGTAAAGCCGAAATACTACCCGATCCCGAATGACGGCCCGGTCGGCCAGATGCTGGAGCACCTGGGGCGTCATCCCAACCGCCCGGCCCATCTCCACTACATCATCAAGGCCGACGGCCACGAAACGCTCATCACCCACATCTTCGATCCGGATGATCCGTACATCCATTCGGATGCGGTGTTCGGCGTGAAACAGAGCCTGCTTGCGACTTTCCGGCGCATCGAGGACCCATCCCGAGCCGCGGACTACGGATTTTCAGGTCGCTTCTGGGAAGTAAACCACGACTTCGTACTGGCGCGGTCAAAACGAGGCGCAAGCTGACACTCCGGAAGAACAATGGTCGCTCAGGCCGCGGGCTCGCCCTTCCGCTGCGCGACCAAACGGGCGCTCACAATCAACGAAGAAATAGGAGGAGCAGGAAGCTATTCCCTTGCCTCCTGCGGATCCCCAGATGAATTATCCGGTGCGGTCACGGCCCCAAAAGCACGGACCGCCAGGAGCGACGAGGCGACGCAGGAGACATTCAGTGAAAGAGCAATTTGCCATCATTCAGGCGCTTGGCGTTCGACCGGAATTCGATGCAATGAGCGAAATCCGCACGCGGATTGAATTCCTGAAGGCCTATCTCGTGCAAAGCGGCCAGCGCGCCTACGTGCTCGGGATCAGCGGCGGGGTCGATTCCCTGACGGCCGGGCTTCTCGCCCAGCGCGCCGCTCAAGAATTACGCGAATGTGGCCATTCGGCCACCTTCATCGCCGCTCGGCTTCCCTATGGCGTTCAAGCGGACGAACACGATGCGGCGGCAGCTGTCGCTGCGATCCGCCCTGACCGTGTCTTGACCGTGGATATAAAACCGGCAGCTGACAGCCTCATGGACGCAGTCCTTACCGGCGGCCTTGACCCGGCCCCGCGTCATCATTTCATCCTCGGCAACGTGAAGGCACGGCAAAGGATGATCGCACAATATGCCATCGCCGGGGCATCGTCAGGTCTCGTCATCGGCACGGACCACGCTGCAGAGGCGCTCATGGGCTTCTACACCAAATTCGGTGATGGCGCGGCGGACGTCCTTCCTCTTGCCGGCCTGAACAAGCGACGCGTTCGCGCCGTAGCCTTGGAGTTCGGCGCGCCGGAACGGCTCGTCTGGAAAACTCCAACCGCTGACCTTGAATCGGACGCGCCATTGCGACCGGATGAGGACGCCTATGGCGTGACATACGACCAGATCGACGACTTTCTCGAAGGAAGAACCGTCGAGCCGACTGCAACTGACCGCATTCTCGCAGCCTATCGCGCAAGCGCACATAAGCGCGCCCTTCCCGTCGTCCCCTCGGACCTTCACCCGGCGTTGCAGGCAACGACAGCATGATACCTGGCTGAACTGACTGAACCGTCTGCATTTCGGTCCACAGGTCGAGAGATTCACCTTCGGGTATCATCTCGATGAAGGTGGTCAATGGTCCGATCGCGGAAGAAACGGACCTCGACGACGGTCTGACCATGACGATGCAGCTTGGACTGATCCACGAGGCCGGATCAAAAACCACATAGCGCCAGTTCGGTTTTGCTGCACATCTCGGTCAGGAATTTGAGGCTCGCACACCTCGTGAGCCTCATTCGTATGTTTCATCGCCTACGCAAGTTCCGGGTGGGATCGCATTGGATTCGAGAGCAAGGATCGGAGTGTGACCAGCGACGATCGAAGGCACGATCGGGCCCGAACAAATCCGAGTAGATGACCATGGACATGAACATCCGGCCCGCAGCCACCCTTCACATCTCACGTCTTTCCGTCACGGACGATCCTCGCTGGGCGCTGATCGTTGCGCGCGACAGGTCCGCCGACGGTCAGTTCTGGTATTCGGTCGCGACGACAGGGATTTATTGCCGGCCCTCGTGCCCGTCCCGCGCGGCAAACCCGAAGAATGTCGCGCTCCACGATACGCTCGAAAGCGCGCGGGCAACCGGCTTTCGCCCATGCAGACGTTGCAATCCCGATGGCCCCTCACTCGAATGCGAGAATGCCGCGCTCATCGCAAAGGCTTGCCGCGTCATCGAGGACAGCGAGGAAGAGCCGTCATTGGAGGATCTCGCAGCTGCCGTCGATCGCAGTCCGAGCTACTTCCATCGTATGTTCAAGGCATCGACCGGGCTGACACCGAAAGCCTATGCCGCCGGCCACCGCGCGAAAAAGGTCCGTGAGGGCCTCGAGACCGCTATGAGCGTCACCGCGGCGATGTACGACGCCGGCTTCAATTCAAGCGGCCGCTTCTATGAGAAGGCAAACGGTATGCTCGGCATGACGCCGACACAGTATCGTGATGGCGGCACCAACGAGGAGATCAAGTTTGCGGTCGGTCAGTCCTGTCTCGGCGCGATCCTCGTGGCCTCCAGCACGAAGGGCGTGGCCTCGATCCTGCTCGGAGACGACCCGGACGCGCTCGTTCGCGATCTTCAGGATCGCTTTCCGAAGGCACGCCTGATCGGTATGGACCGCGACTACGAGGCGCTGATTGCCCAAGTCTGCGGCTTCGTCGAAAACCCGAGTGTCGGCCTCGATCTGCCGCTCGACGTTCGCGGCACGGCGTTCCAGCGCCGGGTATGGCAAGTCCTGCAGGAGATTCCCGCCGGTGAGCGTCTGTCCTATTCGGAAATCGCCCGACGCATCGGCACGCCGAGCGCCACGCGGGCAGTCGCAGGAGCATGCGCCGCCAACAAAATCGCCGTCGTCATTCCCTGCCATCGCGTCGTTCGCAACGACGGCGCGCTTTCCGGCTATGCCTGGGGCGTCGACCGCAAGCGCGCCCTGCTCGATCGGGAAGCGTGCCTATGAACCTGCTGTCGCGCTACGACGAAGCCGTTGCCTTCCTCTCCAGCCATGACGACGACTGGGCCAGATTGATCGAGGTGGTCGGACCTTGCCGACACGATCCCAAGGCGGCCCGTGAACCATACGAGGCGCTCGTTCGCGCGATTGCGTACCAGCAGCTGACGGCCAAAGCAGGCGATGCCATCATTGGACGCCTCAAGGGGCTCTTCGATGACCGCGATTTTCCTAGTCCGGAAGACCTCATTGAGGTCGAGTTCGACCTGCTTCGGAGCTGCGGCTTCTCCGCCAGCAAGATCGCGACCATCAAGGCGATCGCCCAGGGAACGCTGGATGGCCTGATCCCCACCCGCGACATTGCCGCCACGATGGATGACGAGGCGCTGATCGACCGCATGGTGAGCATCAAGGGCATAGGCCGTTGGACTGTCGAGATGCTGCTGATGTATTCTCTGGAGCGGATGGATGTCCTGCCCGTCGACGACTTTGGTGTCCGTGAAGGCTACCGCGTTCTGAAATCGTTGCCTGTGCAACCGAAGCCGAAACAACTGCGTGAGATCTCGGAGGCCTGGTCGCCCCATCGCACGGTCGCGGCCTGGTATCTGTGGCGCATCCCGCGCGAGCGCGGAAACGTCTTGAAGTAAGTACGGCAGCGGGAAGAACACCATGCCCCTTCAAAACCGAGTCACGCCCTTTGGTGACATCGTCGCCATATCTCAGCGAGGCCTGTTTACCGGCAATCGCGGCATCATCCACGATCCGGCGACGAGGACCTTGCTGAGGAGGCGCTGGGCAACGAAGGCCTGGCTTGTCTGTGCCTGCGAATTCAAGGGGTGGCGCCGGGACGTGATGACGCGCCACAGCTGGACCGAGCTGTTTTTCCTCGACGAGGCCGTGGCGTTCGCCGCCGGCCATCGCCCTTGCTTCCTCTGCCGGCGCGAAGCCGCGGAGCGCTTCCGGGCCTGCTGGGCGTCGGCGAAAAAAGAGGCGCCTCCCTCGGCCACGCATATGGATGCCGTGCTGCATGCTGAGCGCCTCGATCGTCGCTGCAAGCGCTTGCATCCGATCACCCACTCGTTGGCCGACCTGCCTGACGGGGCGGTCGTCGTGGCCAAGGACAAGGCTTACACGCTGCGCGCCGGCCTGGCGCATCGCTGGAACAACGACAGCTATGACAGGTCCGAAATACTCGATGAGGCCGACTGGCTCCTGACACCGCCATCGACGGTCATGGCACTCCTTGCGGGTTACCGGCCCGTCTTCCACCCGTCGCTCAACCCGATACGCAATAGGCCAGAAGATGCCCGATCTGTTTGACATTCTCGCCCCCGCCCATCCCGCAACCGAAATCATGGCGGAAGGCGCCATGCTCCTTCGCGGCGCAGCACTTCCCTACGAAAACGGTCTGCTTGCAGCGCTCGGCCAGATTACCAGCCAGTCGCCGTTTCGACATATGGTCACACCGGGCGGCTTCACCATGTCGGTGGCGATGACAAATTGCGGCACTGCCGGCTGGGTCACGGATCGCACCGGCTATCGATACGATCGCGATGATCCCGAAACGGGCCGTCCCTGGCCGGCCATGCCGGAATGCTTCCTCGATCTGGCAGTCGAGGCCGCGACACGGGCGGGCTATCCCGACTTTCGCCCTGACGCCTGCCTGATCAACCGCTACGAGCCCGGCGCCCGCCTTTCGCTGCATCAGGACAGAAACGAACGCGACTTCGCCAATCCGATCGTCTCGGTCTCTCTTGGCCTACCGGCGACCTTCCAGTTCGGCGGCCTGAAGCGGAACGACCCCGTGAAGAAATATGCACTGCGGCATGGGGATGCGGCGGTCTGGGGCGGTCCGTCGCGGCTCGTCTATCATGGCGTTCCGGAATTGAAGGATGGCGTCCATGAGACCGTTGGACGGATGCGCATCAATCTCACCTTCCGTGCAGCCTTGTAGCTCATCTATCTTCAGTTTCCTGCGCAACGGCTAAGACAAGGAACCCCGGCTGATGGCTTCGCCGGGCGGTTTCAATGCCAAGGTCCGAAGCCCGGAAGGCTGTCGAAACGCTCGTTGCGCTTGCCGGGGGCACCGCGAATAAGGCGCTGGTGATGAAGCATATCGGCCAGTTCGTACTACGCCGAGATGGAGATGCGCGACAACGGAGACGTCGAAGCCCGCCTCACCTCAGGCGAACCTGATCGGCCGTGCCCGGCATTGAACATTCTCCTGTTCGGCTCGGACAGAGTTTCGATTTGAAAGCAAGGATCGGAGTTTGGCAGTGCGACCGATTGCGTAACTTCGATCGTGAGGACAAAACAAGGAGCTACGACAATGAACCTCGTGATCAAGAGCGACACGCTGCGGCCGGACGCGCAGGTGAGTTCCACTTCGACGGCCGCCGGCGTTCTCTCTTACGCGGTCGCCGACTGCGAACTCGGCAAGGTGCTGGTCGCACGTAGCGCGAAGGGCGTGTGCTCGATCCTGCTCGGCGACAACGCCGGCGATCTCGCGGCAGACCTTGCCGATCGCTTTCCGCGGTTCACGCTCGTTTCAAGCGAAGCCATGCTGGAGAACGACGTCGCGAAGGTCCTGCGCTACATCGCCAAGCCATCCGGTGGCCTTCACCTGACGCTCGATATGCGCGGCACGCCATTCCAGCGCCGCGTCTGGGAAAGGCTGAAGGCGATCTCGGCCGGCCGGACGGTGAGCTACATGGATCTCGCCAGGTGGATCAGCCCGCTGGCGAGCCCGCGCGCCGTCGCCGGCGCCTGCGCCGCCAACCCGATAGCACTGGCCGTTCCGTGCCACCGCGTCGTCCGCACCAACGGCGACCTGGCCGGCTACCGCTGGGGCGTCGAGCGCAAACGCGCTCTCATCGCGAAGGAAGCCACGGCATGAACCAGACTGCGATCAACATGGCACCGGCTTCCGTGGAAGCGCGGATCGGTGCCTACGACTGGAAAGCACTCACCGGCGAGCTCGACGGCTTCGGCTGCGCGGTCCTTCCCCAACTTCTCACGCCCGAGGAATGCACCGGCGTCGCGTCGCTCTATGCCGACGAAAGGCATTTCCGCAGCCACATCATCATGGCGCGGCACGGCTTCGGAAAAGGCGAGTATCGCTATTTCAGGTATCCGCTGCCGGACCTCATCGCCGGCATCCGCACGGCGCTCTACCCGCACCTTGCCGGTGTCGCCAACGCCTGGAACGAACGGATGGGCCTGGACCAGAGGTTCCCCGGCGAGCATGCCGCATTCCTCAAGCAATGCCACGAAGCCGGTCAGACCCGACCGACGCCGCTCCTGCTGCAATATGTGCCCGGTGACTTCAACTGCCTTCACCAGGACCTTTACGGCGACATCGCATTTCCGATCCAGGTGGCGATCCTGCTTTCAGAGCCAGGCCGCGACTTTACAGGCGGCGAGTTTGCGCTGACAGAACAGCGGCCGCGCATGCAGAGCCGCGTCGAGGTCGTGCCGCTCCGACAGGGCGACGCCGTCGCCTTCGCCGTCCACAATCGTCCGGTCCAGGGAACGAAGGGAAATTACCGCGTGAACCTGCGCCACGGTGTCAGCCGCATCCGATCCGGCATGCGTCACACCGTCGGGATCATTTTCCACGACGCCCGCTGAGCAAAAGAGGCCGGCGCCGCGGTTTTAGCAGCGCCGGCCGTCAGAGTGAACCGCGCTGAGCGGCCCGCTCGATGTGTCGCGGTCATGCTGAAGCCACGGCGAAATCGCTGGACGACGCCAGGCATGGACGTCTATCCGAACCCCAGAGCCTTGCCGCTGCCATTCAGGCCGCCTTGTCGCGGCCGATCGCCTGGACCTTGTCCCATACCCGTTCGGGCCAGGGAATCTCGAGGTCGAAGACGGTCTCAAACGTGTCCGCGAGATGGTCCGCACTTGTGATGCGATGTTCGCGAACGCTGCCCGGGGTGACCGCGCGCAAGCGATCGTTCTGCAGGGCGACATAGCCGTCCGCGGTATGGCGAAGCACTGCCAGCGCGTTTGTGAATGGCGACCCGGGGTCCCGCATCAACCACGAATGCGTGGCGGCCATGGCGGCCTCGCAGCTGTAATCGGCACGGAAATCAAAGCTGTGGGCGACCCCCTGAACATGGTTGTTGAAACGCAGCCAGCCATCCTCCGCCGGCATGATCGAAAAGTCGAAACCGCGCTGGCTGAACGGTCCGACAGCAATCGGCACGGGTTCGACGATGGCGTCGGCAACGCCGACCTCGGCAAGATAGGGGCGGTCGAGATTGACACGCAGGGTCAGATGATTGCCGATGGAGATGTTGCCCAGTCTTTCGCGGTCGACGGCACCGCAAAGACGGATTACCCGGAAGCCGAGCGCATCAAGTGCTGCGCCGAAGAGACCGTTCATTTCGTAACACCAGCCGCCGCGCCTCCCCTCCACCATCTTGGCGAATGCGGATGCCGGGGTGATCGAGGACGGCCATCCCATGAAGGCATCCAGCGCCTCCCAGGTGAAGGCCATGAGGTGGGCGCGGTGAAGTTTTGACAGGCCTTGAAGGTCGAGCGAAACTGGCCGGTCGACCCGGATCCTTGCAAGATAGGCGTCCAACTGTCCAGCTGTCAGGGTCATTCCGATTTCGCGTGAAGGCGCGTGTGTCATCCTTCGGTCTCCTTTCGATGGACCGTTGTCGAGTTTTCTCGGCACTGTGTTTGGGTCGGTCTGCCGCCGGATCAGGCGACCTTGCGTCTGCCCTCGGGCAGCAAGGTCAGGCCGAAATTCATTGCGATGGAGGCGATCTCTTCAGGCGTTTCGGGCTTGCAGAGTTCGATGATCGGAAAGAAGTTCTCGAACCCGCCCGGCGTCACGACGACCATGAGGCAGCCTTCCGTCTCTCCGATGTTCCGGAAGCGATGCGGCACGCCGCGCGGCAGCGCGATGCAGCCCCCCTCTCTCAACTCGACATAGTCGCGACCACACCAGAAGCCGAAGCAACCGGACAGGACGCGGAAGAACTCGTCCTCGCGCTCGTGCACATGCAGCGGCGGGCCTTCGCCAGGCGGCACGGTGGCCTCGAGCATGCCCAGAGCGCCGCCTGTGTTGTCGGCCATCATGCGTATCACGTGTTTGCCGAGCGCCGTTGTCGGCATTCCATGGCCTGGCGGGGATACCGCCGCATAGGTGAATGTCTTCATGTCGGGTCTCCTTCTCCTTGAGGACACCCATCGATTACTTTGTGCTTCGTCTCATGATAAGAGCGATAACTTGACATCATTGAACGGATAATTGTGCTCATGAAATCGCTGGATCCGCTCGACGGAATTGCCGCCTTTCTGACGGTATCCACCCATCTCAGCTTCACCAAGGCTGCGGACGAACTGGGCATGTCGCGCGCGACGGTGGGAGCCCAGGTCAGGCAACTCGAGGACCGCCTCGGCATCCGCCTCTTCCAGAGATCGACGCGCAAGATCGCACTTACGGAGGCGGGCGCCGCCTACCGGGAAGCCCTTTCGGGTATCCTGCCGCAGATAAGAGAGGCAGAACGGACGGCAACCTCATTCCAGAAGGAAGCCGTCGGGCGATTGCGGGTGTCGGCACCGCCCGATCTCGGGCATCTGGTGATCGTGCCGGCGGTTTCGGAGTTCCTCAAGCTCAACCCGGCCGTGTCGGTCGACCTGGACCTGTCGCATCGGGTCGTGAACCTGGTCGAGGATGGCTTCGACCTTGCAATTCGCGGCCGCCTCGACGTCGACATCAATCTCATCACTCGGCAACTGGCGACATCGTCACTCGTGATTTCCGCGTCACCCGCCTATCTCTCCGAACATGGCACACCGACGACGCCGCACGACCTGGCAAACCACTTCTGCCTCCACTTCGCCGAATTACGATGGGGGCGGATCTGGCCGTTCAGGAAGAACGACGAGGAGTTTCGCATTCCGATCGTGCCCCGGCTGGAGCTCAATCACAGCCTTGGCCTGCGTGACGCCGCCTTGTCGGGAGTGGGCGTTGTCCTCCTGCCCGACTTTATCGTTGGCGAAGATCTCAGGCAGGGTCGGTTGGTACGACTTCTCCCTGATTGGCATATCAGCACGATACAGCTGCAGGCGGTCTATCCGGCCAACCGCCACATCGCGGTCAAGGTTCGACGCTTCGTCTCGTTTCTCGCAGGTAAACTGCGGACGTAGACGAGGCAAGACCTGCACTCCCGTCGACGAATGCGCAACGCCGCACCAGAGCAGCCCTTGGTACTACGGTGGTGACCACCGCACCGTCATTCTCGGCCTCGCCCACGCGCTGGAGCGGCCAAAACGGGCCAGTCGGCTGTTCATCGATCAAGTTATACTCACATGACCAGAAGCTTTTCCCGATCGCGGGCACCACGCCTGCTCGCTTCCGGCGTGACCGGCGCAGCTGAGTTCGCCGACGCCCGGACGTCCACAGAGCTCGTTATCGCTGCTTTGACGTGAGAACTTTCAAAAGGCAGACAATCCCGACAAGAAACTGCCGCCGAATACAAGCAGTGTTGGGGAAGCAGTCCCGAACCACCTTCGCCAATCTCCAATGGCCGCAGCCCCGATGAGAGACGAGCGGAAAGATGGCTAGAAACGAAGCGCCAGAGCCATCCGGCCCGCCTCTGGTGTGTTGTCGAGGGTCGTTCCACAAAAGACTTCGGAGTGGAATTGCCCATCTCAATTATTGCAAGCAACGCAATTCAATCGCAATTATTATTGCAATTCATCAGCGCAATCCGGTCGGCTACACCTGTTCTCACCAAACGAGTTCACCACCGACCGGAAAGACCAGGCACCGACGCCCCGCTTTTCAACCAGCTCAAAGAGGAGAAAACCCATGTCTAAACTCGAAGTCCTCACCCCGCAGAACAGCCAGTTGATCTTCATCGACCAGCAGCCGCAGATGGCCTTCGGCGTTCAGTCGATCGACCGCCAGGTGCTGAAGAACAACGTCGTCGGCCTTGCCAAGGCCGCAAAGGTCTTTGACATCCCGACAACGATCACCACCGTCGAGACCGGATCCTTCTCCGGCCACACCTATCCCGAACTGCTCGCCGTCTTCCCGGAAAACGATATCCTCGAACGCACCTCGATGAACTCCTGGGATGACCAGAACGTCCGCGACGCGCTGGCCAGGAATGCCGCCAACGGCCGCAAGAAGATCGTCGTCTCCGGTCTCTGGACCGAAGTCTGCAACACCACCTTTGCGCTCTCGGCCCTCCATGATGTCCCGGACTACGAGATCTACATGGTCGCCGACGCCTCCGGCGGCACCTCGGTCGATGCGCACAAATACGCCATGGACCGCATGGTCCAGGCCGGCGTCATCCCGGTCACCTGGCAGCAGGTCCTGCTCGAATGGCAGCGCGACTGGGCCCGCAAGGATACCTACAATGCCGTCACTTCGCTAGTGAAGGAGCATTCCGGCGCCTATGGCATGGGCATCGATTACGCCTACACCATGGTCCACAAGGCCGACGAACGCGTCCGTCACGGCAAGACGATCGGCCCCAACCCGGTCAAGTGAATTTCACCATGCCCCTGGTTTGTCGCCCAGGCGAACCAGGGGACCTGCATCGTCCTGTCAGGACTCGTCTTCATGGGCGCACGGCGGGAGCGGTGCGCTCGCTTCAGGTCATGCCGGGTGGCACCAGCGTCGACGGTTTCGTTGGCGCTGCAAATAAGAATGTTGCCAGGGCGCAAGCAATGGGGGGTAGCGGCATCCGATGCTGAACATACTTCGTGGGAAACGCAATTCATTGGCGCTGGCGTTCATTTCCGGGTTCGCTGACGCACTCTTCTTCATTCATTTGGGCGGCCTCTTCGTCGGGCTGGTGACCGGCAACGTCGTGCTGCTCGGGCTAGGTCTTGTCGGTCACGAAAAAGGTGGTTTGCGCGATCTGCAGATCATGACTTTCCCGCTGTTCATGGTGGGCGCGGGCCTCGCCGCCATCCTCGTCGCCTGGATCAAGCCTCTTGAGCGCGCGACGTTCTGGACGCTTGTCATCGCCGCAGCCGCGTTTGCAGCGGCCGCCCTTCTGGCAATCTTCGATGCCGGGCCAGTGTCTGCCTGCGCCCTTCTCGCCGTCGTCGCAATGGGAATGCTGACCGCGATCGAGCGCCTCGACCCCCGGCTCGGCCCACCGTTCTCGCTGATGACGGGCAACATCGCCGGCCTCGCAGTCGCAACTGCCCGTCGCATCATCGGCTACGCGGAAAAGCCGGAAGAATGGGGCCAGTCGCTGACGTCGATCATCCTGGTGTTCGGCTTTGTGATGGGATGTGCCGCCGGCGCATTTGCGCAAGTCACGGTCGGCGTTGCGGGAATGCTCTTCCCGGCTCTCTTGCTGCTCCTGGTCGGCCTCTTCTATTCACCGCAAAACTCGAAGAAGCCCGGCTAAACGACGGCCACCGTCGTTTAGCAGTCTCCAACCGCGATCTCGAAGGGAGGTCGGCCTTGCCTGCAATATCCGCTTTCAGCCTGCCACCCCGCGATCGCCACGAGGTCAACCGCAGCTCGACCTCCCTCGAACTGATGTTCGATCTTGCCACCGTCGTGGCGGTTGCCGCCGCCGCCCATGGATTGGCGTGGGACATCGAGGCCGGCGAATTCGTAAACGGCATCGTCCAGTTTGCGTGCAGCTTTTTCATGGCCTGGCTGGCCTGGGCCAACTACACATGGTTCGCATCGGGCTATGACAACAAATCGGCCGCCTTCCGGGTGCTGACGATGGTCATCATGTTCGGATCGCTTACCCTTGCCGGAGGGATCCGAAGCGGCCTCGGCGATGAGCCGCATTGGCTCGTCCTTATCGGTTTCAGCATCATGCGGCTGGGCATGATCGCCCTGTGGCTTGGTGCGGCAAACGGGGATCGGCATGCCCGCCCGACGGCCCTGCGCTACGCCGCCGGGATCGGCGGCATGCAAATCTACTGGAACACCCTGATCATTGCACTTCCCCCTGATGCGCCGCTTTACTTTCCGCTCTTTGCGCTCGGCGCCGCCGGCGAGTTGGCCGTACCGCTGCTGGCCGAGCGCGGCACCGCCAGCAACTGGCATCATGGTCACATCATCGATCGCTACAACTCGTTCAACATCATCGTCCTTGGCGAATGTTTTGCCGCCATCGCCTTGATTATCTCGGATCCGGCGACACCGGAACTGAGGCATTTCTGGTGGGCGACCCTGTGTTCGATCATCGCGTTTTCGATGTGGGGACTCTATTTCGATCGCAACGAGCAATTGTGGGGCCGCGAGCTCAGCACCGTCCTGACCTGGGCCTACGGGCATTGCGTGCTGTTTGCGGCCGGCGCGGCGACGGCGGCGGGTTTCATCGTGTATCTCGCCGCCGCTGGCGACGAGGCCGTTTCGCAACAGCTTGCTGCTCTGGCCTTTTGCGTACCGATCGCGATGTATCTGACCGCCCTCTGGCTGGTTCGCGACCGGGCGTCCAAACACGGCTCGCTGCACTGGCTTCTCTTGGTGGTCGCAGCGCTCGCACTCGCAAGCAGCGCGTTCGCCTCCCACGCTCTGGAATTGATGGCAATGTTGCTGGCGATCACCGTAGCGATACGGCGGCGACTATATCCGGCTGGCCTGCGTGAGGGTGGCGAACACGACTGAAATCGGTCGCAAGCAAAGGGGTGGAGAAAAGTTGGGGAATCAAAGGGCCATGTCGTCGTCAGCTACCATATCTGCGCGCAATCGGGGATTTCGCTCATCAATCACGCCGCTCCTTCTTGCATCAGGTCTGCTGACGACATGTGTCGCCGTCCCGATCGTATCTCGGTTCCAGCAGAACAGGCTTCAGCGGCGCAAATCGAGCACGTCAACCTTGCGCGTTTCTGGGGAGACGAGGTCACGCCCACTCTCCGTTCGCTCATCGCGCAGCAATACACGCAGACACGGCGTCGCCCACCGAGCGCAGTCAACCATGTCGACTTTCTTGCCATTTCGGGCGGTGGTGCGGACGGCGCGTTTGCCGCCGGATATGTGACGGGCTGGAGCGAAAGGGGCATCGACCGCAATTCGAGATCGTGACCGGCGTCAGCACCGTCGCTCTGGCGGCTCCCTTTGCCTTCCTTGGTCCAAGCCATGACAGGGAACTGCGCGAAGTTCTCACGCCGTATGGTGACCGTGATATCTATCGAAATCTCGGCCTGTTCGGAGTGATGGGGCATGGTCTCTACGTTAATTCACCGCTGCGGCAGTTGATCGGTCGCTATCTCACCGAAGACATGGTCGCCGAAATTGCCGCGCAGCACAGGATCGGCCGACGGCTGCTGATCCAGACCACCAACATTGATGCTCAGCGTCCTGTTGTGTGGGACCTGTCTGCAATCCCTGCCAGCGCGCGCGCCGATCGTCGAAAACGCATGATCGACATTCTGCTCGCGTCTGCGGCCATACCTGCGGTGTTCCCGCCCGTTTGGATCGATGTGCGGCTGGACGGTCAAGCCAGGTAGGAATTGCATGTCGACGGCAGGACAGTGGCGCAGATCTTCTTTGCCCCTCCCAACATCGAACTCTCGGGATATGAGAGGCGCTATTTCGGTCACACCCGCTCGCGAACACTCTATCTGATCCGCAACGGGCGCTTGACGCCCGAATACGCCGCGACCGAAGAAACCACACTGGGGATCGCCCGTCGCTGTATCGAGACGCTGATCAAGTATCAGGCGATATCCGATCTGGTGGGCCTACAACTCCAGACGACAGCTGCCCATGGTCAGCTTTACTACGCATCGACCCGGGATCGGTTCACGCTGAGCCCGAAGTCCGAATTTGACCGAAGCCATATGCAACAGCTCTTCGCTGCCGGTTACGAGGAAGGTCGTCTTGGTCAGTGGCGCAAGCAGCCACCGCTTACGCCCGTGCAAGCGGCCGAGCGACGCAATCGTGGCTGACATTCACGAAGGCACTGCAGCCTGAGCCACAGGCTGCAGTGCACCCGGAGGCGACGGCCAAGGCCTCGGCCGCGCTCCTCATTGCCTTCTTCAGAGGTGTACTCCATGTCGGTGCGCGACGCCGCCACCCAAACGCGCTGCTGTAAAACGCTCGGGCGTGATGCGCTTAACTGTTTGATTTCATGAATGCCGTTGTCGCAGAGCTACGGCGCTCTTACAAGCTTCAGTGGCAAGGCGGCGATCGCCGAGTTTGCCGATCTCGAAGACCCGCACCAGGACTATCCATTCTGAAAAGGAGCAGTTGCCATCAGCCGACACCAGCCTGAATGTAGGGAAAGGGGCCGATCACCCCTGCTCCACTTCTTTGTGTCCGGGCGGTTGATCGGTTGGAATGCCTGAGCACCGGCCAGACGATCCCGGTTTGGCAAGCAGAGGCCTTGCCCTGGAGCTCGGCGGCCTGGCACCAAAACGAAAACGGACAGCGACAATTCGCTGCCCGTTCCATATGTTCGCCTTGCGTGTCTCACACGGCCCAGCATGAGCAGCCGAGTGCGCCGAAGAAGCCCTTGAGATCGGCGATCGGCAGCTTTGACGTCCAGGCGCCGGCATGGTCGTGGCCATGCACGCCGCAATTGCTGGCGCAGCCGCAGGTCGTGATCGCCGTGCGCCGGAGCGAGTTCTTGCCGGCACCATCGGGCTCGCCCCAGGCGGCATAGCCGCCGAAGGTGCGGACCGGCGACCAGTCGGGCATCGCCGGCGGCACCGGGTTGTCGTCGTGGGCGGCGAAGTCGCCGGCCGCATAGACGACCTTGCCGCCGACAACAGTCAGTTCCGAGGTCAGGAACGAGATCTCGTCCTCCGGGCAGGCGAAATAGTCCTTGTTCGGCACGATCAGGTCGGCAAACTGCCCCTTCTCGATCCGGCCCTTCTTGCCTTCTTCGTTGGAAAACCACTGCACCTTCTCGGTCCACATCCGAAGCGCCGTCTCGCGATCGAGGCAATTGGCGCGCGGATAGAGCTGCAGGCCGCCGACGGTCTTGCCGGTCACCATCCACGACAGCGAGACCCAGGGGTTGTAGGAGGCGACCCGGGTGGCATCGGTGCCGGCCGACACGTTGACGCCCTTCTCCAGCATGCGGCTGATCGGTGGCGTCGCTTCCGCCACCCCGTGGCCGTAGCGTTCGACGAAATATTCGCCCTGGTAGGCCATGCGGTGCTGGGTGGCGATGCCGCCGCCCAGCGCGGCAATCCGGTCGATCGAGCGGTCGGAGATCGTCTCGGCATGGTCGAAGAACCAGTTCAGGCCTTCGAGCGGGATGTCCTTGTTGACCTTCTCGAAGACGTCGAGCGCGCGGCTGATGGTCTCGTCATAGGTGGCATGCAGCCGCCAGGGCCAGCGGTTCTCGGCCAGGACCCGGACGACCTCCTCGAGCTCGCCCTCCATCTCCGGCGCCATCTCGGGCCGCGGCTGGCGGAAGTCCTCGAAGTCGGCGGCCGAAAACACCAGCATCTCGCCGGCACCGTTGTGGCGGAAGTAGTCGTTGCCCTGCTTGTATTTGACCGAGGCGGTCCAGTGGAGGAAGTCCTCCTTCTCCTCCTTCGGTTTCTGGGTGAAGAGGTTGTAGGCCAGGCGAACGGTCAGCTGATTGTCATCCGAGAGCTTCTGGATGACGGCATAATCGTCCGGATAGTTCTGGAAGCCACCACCGGCGTCGATGACGCTGGTGATGCCGAGCCGGTTGAGTTCGCGCATGAAGTGGCGGGTGGAATTGACCTGGTAGTCGAAGGGCAGTTTCGGTCCCTTGGCGAGCGTCGAATAGAGGATGCCGGCATTGGGTTTGGCCAAGAGCAGACCGGTCGGGTTGCCGTTGGCATCGCGGGTGATCTCGCCGCCCGGCGGGTTCGGCGTGTCCCTGGTGTAGCCGACCGCTCTCAGGGCGGCGCCGTTCAGAAGCGCCCGGTCATAGAGATGCAGCAGGAACACCGGCGTATCGGGGGCGATCGCATTGATCTCGTCGATCGTCGGCAGCCGCTTTTCGACAAACTGGTGTTCGGTAAAGCCGCCGACGACGCGCACCCATTGCGGCGCCGGCGTGATCGCCACCTGCCGCTTCAGCATCGCCATCGCATCGGCAAGCGACCGCACGCCGTCCCAGCGCAGTTCCATGTTGAAGTTGAGGCCGCCGCGCACGACGTGGGTGTGGTTGTCGTTGAGACCCGGCAGAACGCGCTTGCCCTTCAGGTCGATCACCTTGGTATCCGACCCGGCCAGCGCCATGATCGTCCGCTCGTCGCCGACGGCCAGGAACTTCCCGTCCTTGATGGCCACGGCGCTGGCCGTCGGATGGCTGCGGTCGAGCGTCGTGAAAAGGCCGTTGTGGAGGATGAGATCGGGCGTCATTGGTCGGCTCCAGGCTTCAAGTTTCAAGATTGCAATGGAAGTTCGGGGTGGCGATCGGTCATCGCCACGTCCCGCAAGTTCGCTCTCTTCGCGGGCTCAATTATCAGACTTGATCCGAATCTGGTGCGCAGTTGCGACATCGCTCCGGTTTTCTCCTTTCGGCATGTGGCCGAACATGTGGGGCTTGATCTGATTGATCCAGGAGATCACCGCGGGCTCCTTGCCCCACAGAGTTTTGGCAAAGGGAACAATCTGTTCGCCGACGAGAATTCCAAGCAGGCCGACCAGGGCGATGACCGGCGGCGCCGGCGAGCGGACGTTGAGGAGGCTGTAGACGATGCCGACCAGAAGTCCGGCGCCGAGTGACATGAGGTAGAGCTTCATGACGGTGGTCCTTGATTGTTGCGGCTGCCACTCTGAGCGGGTTGACCCAACCAGAGTGGCTTTGCTTGTCGCATCGTTGGCCGGGTTCGGGTCGATACGTTTTCCAGGGTGGACATGCTGCTTGCGAACGGCGCCGATCCTATGCGGCAAGAGGAACCAGATTTGCCTCGATCTTGTTGCGGAAAGGCTCGTATCGGTTCGGCAGCTTCAGCGCCTGGCCGAGGTGGGCAGTGTCCTCGTCGCGGTCGAAGCCGGGTTCGTTGGTTGCGATCTCGAACAGGATCCCGCCCGGTGTTCGGAAGTAGATCGCCCAGAAATAGTCGCGATCGATGACGGGAGTTACCTGGTAGCCTGTGTCCATCAGTGCCTTGCGCACTTCGAGTTGCTTTTCGCGGTTCTCCACCGCAAAGGCGATGTGATGAACCGAACCCGCCCCCTGGCGCGCAAATGGTGTCTTCGGGAGCGCGGCGAGCTCGATCGTGTCTGCACCGTTGCCACCGGGAATGATGAACCGCGTGACGTCCCCTTCAATCTCGGAACGCTCATAACCCATGAAACGGAGGAGTTCTTCGGTCGCCGCCGTGTCGTGAAGGTTGAAGCGCGCGCCGCTGAAGCCGCGGATGGCGTTGGCCTCGGAAATGCCCTCGGCGAGCCAGGGGGCACGGACATCGTCGGCCGTTTCGACCAAGGCGAGGCCGTCGCCATCGGGGCCTGTGAAACGCAGGCGGTTGGCACCAAAGGCCGTGTCGGCCTGAAGACCACCCACACCTTGCGCAGCGAGGCGATCCTTCCAGAAGGCCAGCGCCCCCTTTGGAATGGAGAACTGGGTCTCGCCGACTTCGCCGACGCCCGGCCGTCCGATCATCATGTGCGGGAACGGAAAGTACGTCATGACGGTACCAGCCGTACCTTTCTCGTCGCCGTAATAAAGGTGGTACACACTCGGATCGTCGAAATTGACCGTCTTCTTCACGCGGCGAAGACCGAGCGTGTCAGTGAAAAATCTGTTGTTCTCTTGCGCATCCGACGCCATGGAGGTGACGTGATGCAGTCCCTTGATATCCTTGATCATGGCCCGTGCCTTTCTTCGTGACGGTGTTTGTCGTTGGGAAAAGGTGTACTCGGGTTGATTACGTCGTGGAATTGCAATATTTCTTCCGAATGAATTGCGTTTTTTGAAATAATAGAGATGAATGATCACAAAGCGCTGAAAATCTTCCTGATGGCTGCCGACAAGCGCAACTTCGCTCAGGTTGCCCGCGAGCTCGATATGACACCCGCCGCTGTCACGCGGGCCATTGCCGCGCTTGAAGATGATCTCGGCGTCCAGCTGTTTGTTCGCACGACCCGCCAGGTATCCCTGACGACGGACGGCGCCGTCTTTGCCGCCCAGATTCAACCGGCGGTCGAGACGCTCGAAAACGCGCGGCGCGATGTCAAGAACGCCCACAAGGCTGACCAGGGACGTTTGAGGATCAGCGCGCCGACTTGGCTCGGCAAGACGGTGCTGCCGCCGATCCTTTCCGGCTTCCGGGAGCTCTACCCGAAGATGTGCTTCGAGATCTCGCTGTCGGACGGTTTGATAGACATCGTAGATGACGATTACGACCTCGCGATCCGCATTTCTTCGGCCCCTTCGGACAAGTTTACGATATGGCGCAAGATCAAGGTGGTGCCGCGGATTCTGGTGGCCGCGCCAGGCAGTCGGTTCGCCGAGATGGAACACCCGAATGAACTGACTCCGGACGATTGTCTCGCCTATAGCGGCGAAAGCCGACGTGAGAACTGGCTGCTTTCGGACGGAGGCTCGAGCATCACCATCGTCGCCGGAAGGGCATTCAGCGCCAACAACGGCGAGGTCCTTGCCAACATGGCCGCAGACGGCGCGGGCGTGGCGATGCTGCCGGGCTTCGATATCGCCGAGCATATTCGCAGCGGCCGGCTCGTCCACGTCCTGCGAAGCTGGTCGCCACCGGACCTTTGGTTGACACTCTATTATCCGCCTTACCAGGCCCTACCGCCCCGCATTGCGACCTTCTCGAAGTTCTTCGAGGAACAACTGACCGCTCACATGGTCATGCTCGACTAGAGCATCCTTTGCGCGTTTGTCTGGACGCGCGGCGAACTGGCGTGTCGCGGATGGCCTAATCTCATCGCGTATGTGAAGACACTGACCTCGGGCGCAGCCGGAGAGGCGGTGCTCGATTCCACAAGATAATCCGAGGGACAGTCCCCTCGCCGTCCGCGAGCCTCCGCGCCCGCGGGCACCCATGCCAACATTGCCTTAAACCAAACCGCCGACGCTCGCTCTCGGGCGAAATTAAACCAAATGTTTGCTCTCTCCCGCGAAGATGCGACCCAAGCTTGCACAAAGCTCCCTTCTAGAATCGAAGCTGCCGGGCCAGAGCCATTGTACAATCTGATATCGGTCGTGCTGAAGAAGCGCCTCGACCTCTCATTCAAGACATCACCAGATTTCCGCGCGAGGATCGTCGAAGCCCCCGGGCTGTGGATGAGCGAGCGGGACGTTGCCAGACTGCGACACGATCTGCGCAAGGTCGCGCAGCGATCGGTTCCCGATGGAGAGCTGGACTATGGTGTCTTCTCCGAGCGTGAGGACGCCCTCGCCCGGACGATAGTGACGGTCGTCTATCGGGTTTCGGACGGCGAACCGGTCGCCTTCAATGCGTTGCCGGTCATCCAGGTCTCTCTCTCGGGCAAACCCGTGGACGTTCTTCACCTGGGGCTGGTGATGATCGACCCTGCAGTTCGCAGCCAGGGGCTTTCCTGGGTACTCTACGGCCTCACCTGCTTTCTTCTCTTCCTGCGCAACCAGCTTCGTCCGCTCTGGATTTCGAATGTCACCCAAGTGCCGGCCGTTGCCGGCATGGTGGCCGAGACCTTCAGTGGCGTCTTTCCGGCGCCCACGCGTGGCGCTCGCCGATCGTTGCACCAGCAACTGATCGCCACGGCGATCATGGGCTCTCATCGTCATGTCTTCGGCGTCGGTCCTGATGCCGGTTTCGACGCCGACCGCTTCGTGATCACCAACGCCTATACGGGCGGCTCCGACAACCTGAAAAAGACCTTCGAGGCGGCGCCCAAGCACCGCAAGGCGGAGTACAACGACTTCTGCGCCACCGAACTCGACTACGATCGCGGCGACGACCTCATCCAGATCGGCCAACTCGACCTCAACGCGGCGCAACGCTACCTCATGGAAAGCGTGCCGCGCAACGCACTCGGCCGCCTTGCGGTCGCAAGTTTCATCATCCTCGTCCAAAGGCTGGCTCTACCGGTTTTGCATTGGACGGACAGCCGTCGGCAGTGGGGCATATTGAGGCCTTCAAATCAATGAGCAGCGTCTTCTCCTACGAGGCCTTCACCACACGCAACGTCGGCTTTGTCACAGAGGCGGAGCAACGCCGCTTGAGCGAGGCGAGCGTCTTCGTCTGCGGAACCGGCGGCATGGGCGGCGCCTGCATCCAGGCGCTGGCGCGGGCCGGCATCGGCCGTCTGATACTCGCCGATATCGACCGTTTCGAACTGTCGAACCTCAACCGCCAGGTCTTCTGTTTTGCCGACACGATCGGCACACCCAAGGCAGAAGCGACCCGCGATCTCTGCCTGAAGATCAATCCGGAGCTGGATATCACCGTCTTCGGGCCGGAATGGACAGATCATGTCGAGGCGCTCATTGCGAAAGCGGACGTCGTCATCAACGGAACGGATGATCTCGCCGCCAGTCTCCTGCTCTATCGTGTTTCGCGAAACCTCGGACGCACGGTGATCGATGCCTATGCGTCTCCCCTCCCCTCGGTCTACGTCACGCGCCCGCAGGATCCGATGCCGGAAGAGCGGCTCGGCTATCAGACGGCCGGAACCGCCTGGAACGCGCTGACGGCGGATCAGCGGTCGGAAGCTTTCCTGCGCGAGGCGGAATACGTGATGGTCCATTCGTCTTCGCGCCACCATGTCGATCTTTCGCTCGCCGGCGAAGTGATTGCCGGCACCCGCAGTCGCATGTCCTTCGCACCGATGGTGATCAGCACCGGCACATTGATGGCCTACGAGGCGATCCACGTGGTCATCGGCCGTCCACGGTCTGCCGATTACCGTGGCTGGTTCTTCAACCTCCATGCCGGCCGTGTCGAGCGTCCGCGCAATGCAATCGTCGCGGCCCTGCTGCGACCGCTGGTACGGCGCTACCTGCAGCGGCTTGCGGCTCCGACAGCGCCATGAACACGCCGCTCGTTGCCGATAGTTTTGTTTCGCTGGCCGCACTTGGCGGCCTCCTTGTGCTGATCGGCACTATTCGTAGCTTCGATACGGCAAGCCCGCTGAACCGCCGCTTCCTCTTTGGATTGGAGGTGTTGGCCGCATTGATGGCAAGCCGGGTGCTTGCCTGGTGGACCGATCTTTTCATCTTCAAGGCCACAACGATCATAACTGCGGGCCTTGTTCCGCTCTCGACTGTTCTCCTCGCCGAGGGCCTGTTGCGCCGCCATGCGCCGAGGACGACGAAATGGATCGGAGCCGGGGGCGCCGTCGCCTTCTTCGTTCTCGCCTTCCTGCCGGCATCGATCGCCGAGCCCTGGCGCGTCGCGCTGCTTTTTGTCTATCAACTCGTCACCTTCGCTCTTGCCGGGCACATGACGGTAACGCGCGATCGGACAAGCCTGTCGAAGGCGGAGAACCAGGCGGTCGACCGCATCGCTCTCTCGCTGCTCTTGATCCTGCCACTCCTCGTCACCGATTTCCGCTCGGTCTACATCGACCAGCCTGTGCGGCTTGGCGGGGTGGCGATCCTGTTCCTGTGCTGGCTGCTGATCAGCCTTGGTCAGCGCGCCGTCGGGCATCGTGACACGGTCGTCTCCTTCGTCATCCTGCTCTCCGTTACCCTCATCGCAGCCCTTGTCATCGGTTTCGAAAACGGGCTCGAACCTGCAGCGCTGGTCCGTGCAACGAGCGTCATTCTCAGCGCCGCCTTGCTTGGCGTGATCTGGAAGGACAGCATCAGCCTGCGCACGGAACAAAGGCGGCAGAGCCTGATCCGGCATCTGGCCGAGGACCGCATCGACGACACACTCGGCTTCCTCAAGGAATTGCAAAACCACCCGTTGGTAGATGGCGCACTTCTGCTTGGTGAGGACGAACTTTCCGACCTCGACGTGCCGGTCATCAAGGCGCTGTTTGCTGCCCGACCTTTGATGCGCACGGCGGAAACGGGCAGCCTGCCGCAATCGGACGCCGAACAGCTCGCCTGGCTGCTCGAAAAATACGAAGCAACCCATGTCATGCTGGTGTCGAACCGGCCGTTCCGGCTGATAGCGCTCAATATGCCCTCCGTCACTGCGACGCCAGGTGCAGAGACCGAGTTGAAGGTCGTCCAGCGCATGGCCATGCTGATCTCCGAAAGGAACTCGCTCCATGATTGAGATCCACGCGGGGGATATCGACGCCTTCTTCACCGCCCCCTTTCAGATCTATGGTGCGCAGACGCCCTATGTCTCGCCGATGTTCAGCGACCTCAGGCGCTTCCTTTCCGCTGAAAAGAACCCTCTGTTCGATACGGCTGCAGACTTCGCCATCTTCACGGCCCATGAAGGAAGCGCCGTGCGCGGGCGGATAACGGCCCATATGCACCGCGCATCGAACGCGAAGTTTGGGCTTGATCGCGGCTATTTCGGCTACTTCGACAGCGCCGACGACGAGCGCATTGCGGCTGCCCTGCTGGAGCGGGCGGAGGATTGGGCGCGAGCGAAGGGGTTTGGCGAGATCCTTGGAAACTTCAACCTGACTGCCATGCAGCAGGCGGGGGTCATGACTGGCGGTTTCGAGAATGCGCCCTATACGGATCAGATCTGGGGCCCACCCTATCTGCCTCGGCTTCTGGAAAAGCGGGGCTACGCCCCCTGCTTCCCGATGACCACCTTCGAAATCGACGTCCGCACCGTGGCCACCGATGGCATGCTCGCCGGCACACAGATGCGCGCGCTTTTCGACGACGGCTTCCGTTTTTCACCAATCCGGCGAGCAACGCTTGAGCGCAGGTTGGAGGATTCCCGGCTGATCCTCAATGAGAGCTTTGCAGACAATCCGATGTTCGTGCCGGTCAGCCGTGCGGAATTCGACTTTCAGGCCAGGGAGATGAAGTGGATCATGGATCCGCGCATCTCGGCGGTTGCGGAAAAGGACGGCGCGCCAGCCGGCGCGGTGATCGCCATACCCGACGTCAACCCGATGTTGAAGGCGATGGGCTCGCGGCTCGGGTTGAGTGCGCCCTGGCATTTGCTCAAGCATCGCCTCCAGCGCCGGCGTGCCGTAATCATATTTCAGGGCGTGAAGCCGGAGCATCAGGGGCGTGGTCTCAATCCACTTCTGCTTGCCCACGTGCTTAGCGAAATGCGCCGGGCCGGCTATGAGACTGCCGGCGGCACCTGGATCGCAGACGTCAATGCGGCGAGCCTGAGGCAGGCAGAAAAAGCCGGCGCAAGGCCCCTGCATCGTCTGCATCTCTTCGGAAAGACACTATGAGCCGCATTGATGCCGCCACGCTCGCCGATCTGGCGGCAGAAGCCAATCTCGCCCCCTCCGTCCACAATACCCAGCCGGCCCGCTGGGCGCTCGACGGGGACGGACGCATTTTGCTCGCGGCCGACCTCTCCCGGCATCTCGGAATCGGCGATCCGACCGGTCGCGACATGGCGCTCTCCTGTGGCACAGCGCTCGAAGGCATGGTGATGGCGCTCGCCGCGCATGGGCTCGGTGTGGCCATCGAAGATCTCTGGGCCGACAACATTCTCGACTGGCGGCGCGGTTACCGATTGTCCGCGCGGCTGACACTTGCGGGCGATGCAAAGCCGCACGAGCTTTCCGGCTGGATCACCAGGCGCTTCACATGGCGTGCTCGCTTTTTGGCCGCCGCACCCGAACAGGTCACACGGCTTGAGCACTGGGCGGCGGAAGCGGCTGATGTAAAGCTCGCCAGCGGTCACGAGGATCTGGCCTTTGTCGCCCGGCTGAACGACCACGCGAGCTTGTCGATCATGCGCGAGCGCGCGTTCCGCGATGAACTCGTGGCGTGGATGCGGCTTTCTCCCTCCCATCCGACCTATGCCTTGGACGGGCTCAATCTTGCCGCCCTGCAGATGGGCCGGCTGGAAGGCGCACTGGCGGGACATGTGCTCGCTTCGCCGCTTTTCGACATTGCCGACCGGCTCGGCCTCGGTCGAGCTCTCGTCGCCGAAGCCGCGAAGTCGATGACCGCCACGGCTTGTCTCCTGTTTCATCGGCCGGAGAGCGAAAGCCCGATCGCTTCAGGACGGGCTTTCTATCGTTTCTGGCTAGGCTTCACGCGCTTTGGCTTCGCCGGCTGGCCGATGGCGGTGCTGGCTGATCGGCCCGATGCCACAGAGGCCTTGCAGCAGCGCTTCCCATTGCCGCCTGGCCACCGGCTGATCAATGTACTGCGCGTTGGGCCGGCTCCGTCGACAGTTCCGAAATATCGCATCCCGGTACAGGACCTCGTGCTGGACGGAAAGCCGGCCTGAGGCCGACTCCCGTCTCCATCTCAGGCAGCGTTCTCGGTCCTTGCAGCCTCGGCGAGAAGCCTCTGCGCACTGACGAAATCCACCTTGCCGGTCCCAAGCACCGGCACGGCACCGACCTTCACGTCCGACGGCACCATCATGTCCATCGCCCCCTTTTCCTTGGCGAAGCGCAGGAATGTGGCGCGCGTCGCGCCGGGAGCGTCGGTGAGCATGACCAGGCGTTCGCCCTTCTTGGCATCAGGCAGGGATACAACGACCGTCAAATGACCCGGCCACAGCTCTCCTGCAAGCGCCTCCACAGCACCGAGCGAAACCATCTCGCCACCGATCTTGGCGAACCGCTTGGCCCGACCGCGAATGACGATGAAACCGTCTTCGTCCACGGTGACGATATCACCGGTGTCATGCCAGCCGTCTGGCGTCGGCTCGATCACACCGGGATTTTCCACGCGGAGATATCCGGCCATGACGTTTGCGCCTCGGATGAAGAGCCGTCCACCCTCCAGGACGCCCGGCACGGCTTCGAGCCTGTACTCCATGCCCGGCATGATCTTGCCGACGCTGCCGGCCTTGTTGAACATCGGCGTGTTCAGCGCGATCACCGGTGCGGCCTCGGTGACGCCGTAGCCTTCGAGGATGCGGACGCCGAACTTCTCCATGTAGAGCGCGCGTGTGGCGGCCCTGACCGGCTCGGCACCGGCGAAGCAGTAGCGGATCGAGCGGAAGTCGTAGGGATGGGCCGTCCGCGCATAACCGTTCAGGAAGGTGTCGGTCCCGAAGATGATTGTCGCGTTGGAAGCGTAGATCAGTTCCGGAATGATGCGGTAGTGCAGCGGCGACGGATAGAAATAGACCGGCACGCCGGAGATGAGCGGCAAGACCGTGCCCGCCGTGAGCCCGAAAGAATGGAACACCGGCAGGATGTTGAACACCTTGTCGCCCGAATGGAAATCGATACGGGACGCTGCCTGCGCTGCGTTGGAGAGGATGTTTCGGTGCGTCAGCACCACGCCTTTCGGCGTTCCTTCGGAGCCGGAGGTGTAGAGAATGACGGCCGGATCGTCAGCCGTGCGTCGGACAAGCGGCCGGCCTTTTCGCAAGAGACCACGCAGCTTGTCGGCAAGGCCGACCGTCTGGCGCAGGTCATCGAGCCAGACGATCTCCACCGTCTTCGACAACTCCTCCACGACCGTACCGAGCTTCGCCTGGGTGACGAAGGCTCGCGACGTCAGCACGTAGCGGACCTCTGCCGCCTTGCACGCCGATATGATGTTGGCCGCGCCCGCCGTGAAGTTCAGCATCGCCGGTACCTTGCCCGCCGACATCACGCCGAGGATGGTTGCGACCGCACCGTTGGCGTTGGGCAGGAGAACGCCGAGCGCCTTTTCGTCCGGGAAGAGCGACTTGAACTTCGCGCCAAGCACGGCTGCCCCCGTCAGCAGTTTGCCATAGGTCAGGGAGCCGGTGACCGGGTCCTGCACCGCGAGCCGGTTGAACCCGCGCTCCTTGGCCGTCTTGATCACCTTTTCAAGCACAGTGGTGTCGGTATCCGTGGTGCGGAACATCAGCATCGACATGACCTGATAAAGAGCTGCACCCGCGGCCATCCGGCGCTTGCGACCTTTCAGCTCCTGCGGCACGGAGAGACGAACCGGCTCCAGAATGGTGACCTTCACCTTCGGAAACAGCCGGCGGCGAACGTGCAAGGAACTGAGGCGAGAGAAGTAGCTCTTCTCCAGACCGTCGATACGGACGGGCACGACCATGGAGCCGGTCTTGTCGGCCACCATTGCGGCACCGTCATAGACCTTCATCAGCGCACCGGTGACCGTGATGCGACCCTCGGGGAAGATCACGAGCGGCTCGCCATTGTTGACCGTCTTGATGAGCGTGCGCGTTGCCATCGGCTTTGAAGGATCCAGCGGCAGGAAGTTGCACATCTTCAGGAACGGTTTCACCCACCAGGCCTTGGCGATGGTGTAGTCGACAGCGAAGGTCGGTTCCTCGTCGGTGAGCGCGAGCGCCAGCGCGCCATCGAGAAAGGAAACGTGGTTGAGTGCGATGATCGGCGCACGCCCCGCCTTTTTCAGATTGTCGAGGCCGTCCACTTCCAGCCGAAGGAAGGCACGGAAGAGGATGGATACGAAATCACGGAAAGCATTGGTCGGCAGCGTGCGCAGCATGACAAAGGCCGCCACGGCATTGGCGAGCGCAAGGCCGGCGAAAAGTACTGATGTCGACACGCCGGACGCCTGCAAGACGGCGACAAGGCCGCCACCGGCGGTGATGAAGGCTGCGGACAGCACATTCGACGCACCGATGACGCGCGATCGCTCGTCCTCTTGCGCCCAGGCCTGAAGGGCCGCGAGCGTGGGTACGGCAAGGAAGGCGCCGGCAATAGCCATGCCAGCCAGATCGATGGCGATGCGCAGGGTGTAGGGACCGGCGAAGAAAGCAGAAAGCGTCTCGGTCGGAGCGACCGCCCCGGCATGCCCGACGCACCAGGCGAGATCGAGGCCGAACAGCGCCATGATCAGCGTGCCGAGCGGTGCCGGCAGGAGCACGATACGTCCCGCGGACATCCAGGCGGCAATCGCCGAGCCGACCCCGATCGCTACGGCGAAGACGGCGAGATAGGCGGTGATCGCAGTCTCGTCGCCGCCGAGATGGTTCTTCACCATGGGCGGCAGCAACGACAGCACGATCGCGCCCGCCAGCCAGAACCACGCCGCCATCAACGCGGTGCGCCAGAGCCGCTTGTCGCCGCGCAGTGACGCGAGGAGGTGTCCGGTGGAACGCAGGACGTTGCGATCGACGACAAGGTCCGGCGCCTTGGCGCCGAGACGTGGAATGTAGCGGCTGGAAAGCCAGCAGGCGAGTGCAAGGCCGAGCATCATCGGGCCAAACAGCCAGGGATTGACGCCATCGGCTGCGGCAAGCCCCGCGACGACTGTGCCGCCGAGGATGGCGATGAACGTCGCCCCCTCGATCCAGGCGTTGGCACGCGGCAGTTCCTTGCGCTCCAGGTGGTCGGGCAGGATGCCGTATTTGACAGGCCCAAAGAGCGCGGAGATGGCACCGAACAGGAAGAGCGCAACCAGCAGCACCGCGATGGAGGAGAACGCAATGCCGACGACGGCAACACCCGCGGCAGCGAGTTCCCAGCGCTTCAGCCGCTCGGCGACGACCGCCTTGTCGAACTTGTCGGCAATTTGGCCACCGAGTGCGGAAAAGAGCAGGAACGGCGCCATGAAGACGGCGCCGGCCAGTGTGACGAGCGACCCCGCCTCTTCGGCTGCCACGGTGGCAAGGATGAGGAAGACGAGCGTGTTCTTGAGAAAATTATCGTTGAACGCCGACAGGAACTGCGTCCAGAAGAGTGGCGCAAACCGCCGAGAAGTCATGAGATTGTTTTTCACGGAACGTCTCCCCTTTTTTTGAGCGTTCTAGATGAAAGTCGTTTCACTCTCGTTCACAGGTTGTGCATTGTGACGACAGGGCTAACGATGAATTAAGCGTCGTCGGCCTTGATGCCGAGCAGCAGCTTCTCGGTTTTCGCATCATCGATCCTGCGGATCAGCTTTTCAGCTTCCAGATTGTCGCGCAGCGTCTTGGTGACGTTTACCGCCGTCTGCAGGAGCATCAGAATGCCCATGGCGAGATACCCTTTTCCCCAGAGATCGATCGGCATCATGTAAAGGCCGATCACCACCATGAAGGCGGCCACGCCGAAGCTCACATAGGAGAAAGAGGTCCAGGCCGGGGAGTGTTTCATCAGGCTGTCGTTCATCGTCGTTTTCCTTTGAAAAATAGAGGTTTCAAGAAGCAAGGTTCGCCTTGGCACGCAGGCGCCCGAGCACGTCGTCCGCACTCGTCACCAGCGGGCGCCCGCAACCGGCCGCGGCCAGTTTCTCTGCAAGCGCGGTCGGATCAGGCCGGTCTTCCAGCTCAACCAGCGCCTCGGCTGTCAACTCAGCCTCGCGCCGGCGCGTTTCGAGCCGCGCCAGTGTTGCCTCGGCATCGCTGAGCGTAGCGAGGTCATTGCCGGGCACGTCACGGGAAAGCCGCCGCGTCCGGTCACGTGCCTCGGCCAGGCGTTCGCCGCGGCGCAGCGCGGCCAGGCGCATTTCGCTCTGCCGCACCGCCTGCCTCAACCGGTCTATTCCATCTGTAAACTCCGCCTGAACCTGACGTGCGTTCTGCAGTTCGGTTTCCAGCCGGGCGATCGAGACGGCAGCCTCGGTCGCCAGATCCTCCCGCCCCTTTTCAAGGGCTGCGATGGCGCGCGTTTCGAGATCATCGATGCGAGCAGAGAGCCTCTCGGCACTTTCTTTTTCCAGGCGATTTTGCGCGATCGCAACAGCGACCGCCCGACGTGCGCTTTCGACGCCGCGTGCGGCATCACGGATCTGCTGCGCAAGTATCGGCAGCGCATGCCGATCGCCGAAGGCCTCCTCCGCCTCATGGGCACGCCCCCGTATCAGCGTTACGATTTGTTTGAACATTTCCTCACCTCCATGTATGAACAATGTTCAATAATCTTTTCTCACAAAGATGAACAGCGTTCAAGATAAAAATGAACGACGTTCATAAATGAGGTTAACGGTGATCGGAAAGCGTCAGACGAAGAAGGAAGACCTGAAGGCAAGGCTGATTGTCGCCTGCACGGAACTCATGCGCGAACAGGGGCTGAAGAACCTGCGCGCGCGCGATATCGCCGAACGCGCCGGCGCCGCGCTCGGCGGTCTCTACACGGTCTTCGATGATCTCGACGAGTTGGTTCTCCACGTCAATTCGGGGACGTTGAAACAGTTGGAGACCGCGCTCAACGCCGCGATCTCGCCGTCAGCCGCCATTGGGGAGACTTTCCTCAGCCTGTCCCTCGCATACATGCGTTTCGCGCTTGCCGAGCGCAACCTGTGGTCCGCGCTTTTCGAACACAGAATGCCCGAGGGTGTCTCCGTTCCGGAGTGGCACCTTGCCGAACACACCTTCCTGATCGGGCTCATTGCAGTCCCACTCGCGCGGCATATGCCCAATGCTTCTCACCAGGACGTGGCAATTCGTGCGCGCACATTCTTCGCGGCCGTCCATGGCGTGATCTCTCTCAGCCTTGAAGGACGGTTTGTCGGAATAACGCCCGAAGTGCTTGAGCGCGAGATCACAGCGCTCGCCGGAATTCTCGCCGGGAGTTTTACCGTGGAATGATCATCCACCGTTGCGAGCATCCGTTCGACGCGCGCCCCTGCGGGGGAGTTCCCCTGGGAACGGTCGATCCAGACAGGTCGCCTAGAATGCTACAAAATCTCGTTGGCTCATGGAGGATTTCGATGCCCACTTCATGCTGCAAAGGTTCCCTTCGCATATGCGATAAAAGCGGCCCCCAGCCCCTTCGTCCGCCTCGGCTTTTCCGTGCCGCCAATGACAATCGGGACGGTGTCGATCGCTCATTTGCTGTCGATCCCGGGAACGTCACCGCATCCCTCCCCCGCGCGCGAGTGCCGGCGATCGAAATCGGGTCGGCGCTATCCATGCTGGGTTTGGTGGTCCTCGCCACGCATATCGAAGTAGAGGCGATTGCCGGGACGTTGTTTCAGGCTCTCGACGCGCTGCTCCTCGAGGCGTCATCAATCCTCTGGTGACCCTTCCCCGGATGCGGGGTTCTCCCGCGGTGGCGCCGCGGACCGCCCGGCGAGGCGGGACAGCAGCCTGCGAAAGACGTCTTCTATCAAGAGCGCCAAATCGTGCGGCTCATCGGGGTCCGCACGATCCGACTGCACCGCCATGTAGCCAATGCCCCGTGGCATCTTCACATCCTCACTGCCGAAGGACGCGCACCGGCGTGCCGCTGCGCTGGGTGATGCCGACGCCGGAGGCAACGCCGACTTCCGCGTTGGAGGCAGCAAGCAGTGGCTTGCCGCGCACCATGTCGGATGCGCGTTCGGCAAGCATGATCGTCGGCGCGTTGAGGTTGGCGTTCGGCTCCGATGGAAAGACCGAACTGTCGATAACCCGCAATCCTTCGATGCCGCGCACCTTCAGTTCACTGTCGACGACCGCCATTGCATCCTCGCCCATGCGGCAGGAGCCGCAGGGATGGTAGGTACTTTCCATGGTCTCGCGCACCCAGGCATCGATCTCGTCATTGCTGAGAACGTCTTTGCCCGGAGCCATTTCCTCGCCGCGGAAACGGTCAAAGGCCGGCTGGCCGATGATCTCGCGCGTGAGCCGCAGACAACGTCGAAAGCCCTCGCGGTCCTCCTCGCGGTCGAGATAGTTGAACAGGATATCAGGCTGCTCATGGGCTTCCGGAGAGCGTAGCCGGACATAGCCCCGGCTCTTCGGCTTGTTCGGGCCCGTCAGCACCATGAAGCCATGGCCATCGAGCGGCTTCTTGCCATCGTAACGCATGGCGGCCGGGAGGAAATGGAACTGGATGTCCGGCCACTGCAGTGATGCGTCGGAGCGGATGAAGCCGCCACTTTCGAAATGGTTGGAGACAGAAAGCCCCTTCTTGAACAGGAGCCATTCCGCGCCGATCAGGGCCTTGCTCACAAGCCCCATCTTGCCGTTGAGCGTAATCGGCTCCTTGCAGGCATATTGGATATAGACCTCGGAATGATCCTGCAGGTTCTCGCCGACGCCCGGCAGATCGTGCAGAACGGTGACGCCTGCCCGCTGCAACACCGCCGCCGGACCAATGCCGGAGCGCTGCAGCAAGTGCGGCGATCCGATCGGGCCCGAGGAGATAAGCACTTCGCGGTTGGCGCGGGCAACATGACGCTCGCCACCAAGCTCGTATTCGACGCCGACGGCGCGCTTGCCCTCGACAAGTACACGCCGCGTCATCGCATGGGTAATCACCGTGAGGTTCGGCCTGTCCATCGCCGGCTTCAGGTAGGCATTGGCCGTCGACCAGCGTACACCGTCCTTAACGGTCATGTGCATCGGCCCGAAGCCCTCCTGCATGTAGCCGTTCGGGTCTTCGGTGGTGATGTAGCCCGCTTCGCGGCCGGCATCGACAAAAGCACCATAGAGCGGGTTCTTCATCTTGTTGCCGGCGTTGGTGGCAAGCGGCCCGGAGGCGCCGCGATAACTGTCGCCTCCGTCCTGCCAGCTTTCGGCACGCTGGAAATAGGGCAGGCAATTGGCGTAGCGCCAGCCGCGCGCGCCGAGTTCCTCCCACTCGTCGAAGTCGCGGGCATGGCCGCGCATGTAGACGAGCCCGTTGATCGAAGACGAGCCGCCAATGACCTTGCCGCGCGGGCAATGCACCCGCCGGCCGCCGAGTCCAGGCTCCGGCAAGGTCATGTATTTCCAGTTGTACTTCGTGCCGTTCATCGGGATCGAGAGCGCGGTCGGCATCTGGATGAAGATCGACTTGTCGCTGCCGCCGAATTCGAGCACGAGCACCCTGGAAGATGGATCCTCCGACAAGCGGTTGGCAAGCACGCAGCCGGCAGATCCTGCGCCGATGATGACGTAGTCGTAGGTATCGCTCATGGTCGTCTTCTCCGGTGTCACGGGTATTGGCCCCAGCCGCGGCCACGGGCAAAGAGCCGGGTCAGGACGTAGTGGACAGCGCCCGCGGCAAGGCACGAAGGCACGGAGGCGGTCAGGTATTTGAAGGCAGGCAAGCTTGCGAGCGTCTGCGGATTGAAGACGGCGACATAGACGATGAAGCCGACGGCAAGGGCAAAGAGCCCGATGGGGTTGAAGCCGCCCCAGAAGCGGTAGGGCCCGTTCTCCTGTGGGGCATGCAGGCTGCGCATGTCGAGCTTCTGGCGACGCAGGAAGAAGTAGTCGGCAATGCCAATGCCGGCGAGCGCGGAGTTCAGCGCCGAGGTCCAGACCAGGAAGATAAAGAAGCCGTCGTACATCTGCGGGTAGAAGATCACGAGCCCGAACGGGATGAGGCAGAAGAGGAACAGGATCGTGCCCCAGGAGATCGCGCGCACCGACGCCGTGCCGACCTGCCGGAGGCCGACGATCGAGGTGTAGAGGATGTTCGCCATCGAGGTCATGTTGGCAAAGGCGACGAAGAGCAGCGCGACGATACCGATGATCGGGCCCGCGATCTTGGTCATCCAGATCGTCGGATCGCTCTCGCCGAGTGCGACCGCCGCAAGCAGGCCGACGATTTCGCCGAGGGCGGCCGCTCCGAAGATGCCGAGCACATTCGGCCAGAAGGCGGTCCGCTCGTTCTTCGTCAGCCGCGCCAGATTGCCGATATAGGGCCACCAGGAGAAGCCAGCGGCGAGGTTGACCTCGACGGCGACGATGAAGTTCAGCGTCTTGTCTTCGAACGGCGGAGCGAGCGCGGGAAGTGCCAGCAGTTCGCCAATCGAATGATGGCTGAGGATGAGATAGAGCATGGCGACCATCAGCAGCACCAGCGCCGGCGACACGACCATGTTGAAGAACTTGATCGAAGTCGGCCCCTTGGCGACGATGAACCAGGTGAGCAGGATCGCGCCGATCGCCGCGATGATCATCTTGATGCCGGTCGGATTGGCCGCCTCGCCGGCGCTCAGCGCCATCAGTCCGTCGATCGAGCGGCCGAACATCATGGCGAGAACAGCAAGCCAGCCCATGGTCAGTACGACCACGGCCAGCACATAGACGACGCGGCTGCCGTTGTAGCCGAACTGGCTGCGCAGCGCGACGAACTGCTCGACACCATAGCGGCCGGTCATGGTGGTGGTGGCCAGCGCCGTCAGCACGACGCCGACGATGTTGCCAATGATGATGGCGGCAATCCCCTCCTTCGGGCCGACAAAGAGACCGACGGAGCCGCCGATGAGAAAGGCCCAGGTGGCGATCGCCAGCGCCGAGTTGGCATAGGTGAACTCCCAGAAGCCCCAGAGCCGTTCGGACGGCAGCAGCGGCGCATCGCCGCGCTCGGCGGCAGCGCGATTGCGGGCGGCCACCTCCTGCTCGGTCTTCAACGTGGAGAGATGTTCGTGCGCGACGTGATCGGTCATCTCACGCCCCCCAGAGCCAGAAGCCGACGACGAGCACGAGCGTCAGCACGGTCATGCCGGTGTAGTCGAGCTTGGTCATCGTGCCTTCGAAACGATCTCCCGCCTCGATGTCCTCATAGATGCGGGCGCGCCGCGTCAGTTCCTGTTGCCAGGCGATATCGTTGTTTTCCATCGTCGTTCCCCTTTTCGCGTCGCGCCTTCTGGCGTCTTTCCGCGAAGACATTTGCGGCTCCATCAGCCGCCGATTTGCCGAAGCGGCAAAGCCGCCTGCGGCCTACCGAACCCGCACGGGCTCGGAATAGAAGGGCAGCCGGTCGATCCTCGGGGACCACCTGCCATTGTCGACCACGCGCCGCACATGGGCGGCGATCTCCTCCATCGGCGCGAACCAGACGTCGCCGCGCGTAAGGACCTGTTCGAGAAAACGGTGCACGACCTCCCAGCGGGCGAGCCTGCCGGTGGCGAACGGATGCACGACCGGGACCCAAAGGGCGCCGTGGCGATAGGCCGCCTCGAACTCCTGCGCGAAGGCGGCGAAGCCCTGTTCCGGCGCACGGATCGGCATCATGTAATCGAGGTCCATCGACTGGACATATTGCGGCCAGTCGTCGAGGCCCCAGTGCGACGGCAGTTCGACGAGGCGGCCGGCATCGCATTGCAAGAGGTAGGGAATATCGTCGCCCATCAGCGAGGCGTCGTAGTCAAAGCCACGAGACACCAGGAGATCGGCGGAGCGATGGGAGAAATTGTAGAGCGGCGCGCGCCAGCCGCGCGGGCGCTTGCCGCTTGCCCGCATAATCACCTCAATGCCGCGGTCAAGCCAGTAGGCCTCGTCGTCATCGCCGAGCTCTCGCGGATGCTCGTGCAGAAAGCCGTGATGCGCCAGTTCATGGCCGCCTTCGAGGATCGCTTCGATCGCCTGCGGATACTGCTCGATGCACCAGGCGGGCACGAAGAAGGTCTGCCGGATGCCCAGTTTCCGATAGCTTTCGACGATGCGCGGGATCGCCACCTTCGGGCCGTATTGCAACATCGAGATCGCCGAGACACGGCTGTGGCCATCCTTTGGGTGAGCGATATGGATGAGGCTGTCGGCATCCATGTCGAAGGTGATGGAGGCAGCGCATTTGGCACCATTCGGCCAGGGGATGGGGTTGCGGATCATGGCATGATGCTCCCGCCGTTGCTGCCGATCCCCTGCCCGGTGAAGTAGCGGCCGCCGGAACCGGCAAGGAACAGCGCCAGTTCCCCGATCTCCTCGGGCTTGCCGAAGCGGGCAAGCGGGATCGCCAATTCCTTGGCGCGCCACTCAGCGCTCATATGGGCCGCGCCGAGCATCTCCGTATCGATCGGGCCCGGGCAGATGGCGTTGACCAGCACGCGCGGCGCGAATTCCTTGGCCCAGGAGCGGACGAGACCAAGCACGCCGTGCTTCGAAGCGACATAGGGCGAAAAGGTCTCGCGGCCGTAATAGGCCATGTCGGAGGCGATCATGATGAGCCGTGCCGGCGCCTCGGCCGTTCCCTCCATCAAGCCCAGCGCCATCTTGCCGACGAGGAAGCTGCCGCGCAGATTGATGGCAATCACCCGGTCGAAATCGGCGGCGGGGGTTTCCAGCAGCGGCGCTTCATGAATGACGCCAGCGCAATGGACGACGATATCCAGTCCGCCGAAGGCCTGGCGTACCGCATCGCCCATTGCGGCGACCGAAGCTTCGTCGGAGACATCGCAGGCAAGCGTCAGGATCTCTGAAGCCCCTGCCCGCGTTACGGCATCGGCTGTCTCGTCCGGTCGGCGAATATCGGCAAGCGCGACGCGGGCCCCCGTTGCGGCAAAGGCCAGGGCGCAGGCAGCGCCGATACCACGATAGGCGCCAGTGATGAGAACACGCGCGCTCATGCCATCACCTCGCCGCGGTCGAGCATCAGCGCCTGGCCGGTCATGTCCTTGGCGCCGTCGGAGGCGAGGAAAAGGTAGGGAGCGGCCAGATCCTCAGGTTCCAGCAATCCTGGCAGAACCTGTGCCCCGACGATCTCGGCCAGCAGATCCTCCTCACTGCGGCCGGTGCGCAACGACATGTTCTTGAGCGACAGCATCGCCGCTTCGGTGCGCACCCAGCCGGGGCAGACGGCATTGACGCGGATGCCCCTGCCCCCAAGTTCTTTCGCCATCACCCGGGTGAAACCGAGATTGGCGTGCTTGGAGGCGATGTAGGCGGAGAACTCCGGCACCGCGACACGGCTCCAGATCGACGCCGTGACGACGATGCGGCCGCCCTTGCGCATGTGTGGCAGCGCATGGCGGGTCACGTAGAACGTGCCGTTGGTGTTGATGTCGGTGATGCGGCGGAACGTGTCCTCGACGCCGTCGTCTTCGTCGGTCACCGGCGTTATGCGCTCAAGCCCGGCATTGTTGACAAGCACGTCGATGCGGCCGAGCGGCGCAAGCGTCGCCTTCACCGAGGCGCTGTCGGTGATATCGCATTCGAGGCCTGCGATCTTGCGGCCGAAACGCGCCGACATCTCGTGGGCGGCCTCGTGGATACCACGACCGGAGGACAGGATCGTCACCTCGGCCCCGGCGGCGGCAAAGCCTTCCGCCACCGCCCGGCCGATGCCGCGGCTCGCACCGGTCACCAGTACATGTTCGCCGGAGAAGTCGTAAGCGATGCGCCCCATGGCTCAGCCTCTTTTCGCATGCATGACGCGCCCGATGAGGTTCATCAGCACCTGGGCGGCGAGGATCGAGGTCGAGCCGGAATGATCGTAGTCCGGCGCGACTTCGACCAGATCGATGCCGACGATCGTGCCGCGTTTGGCAAGGATCGAGAGGATCTCCAGCACCTCGTAATAGATGAAGCCGCCATGCGATGGCGTGCCGGTGCCCGGCGCGATCGAGGGGTCGAAGCCGTCGATGTCGATGGTGACATAGTAGCGGGCGCCGGCCGGAACCCGGGCAGCGACAGCCTCTGTGCCGAGCGCCCGGATCTGGCGCACCGACAGGATATCCGAGCCCATCTTGCGGGCATCCTCGTAGCCTTCCTTGGCGGTCGAGGAGACGTTGCGGATGCCGAACTGCGACAGACCGGAGACATAGGGCTTTTCAGCGGCGCGGCGCATGGGGTTGCCATGGCCGTAGCGCACCCCATGGCGCTCGTCGACGAAATCGAGATGCGCGTCGATCTGAACGATATGGATCGGGCCATTCTCGGCGCAGTTTTCAGCAAAGGCGTTGACGCAGGGAATGTTGACCGAGTGGTCGCCGCCGAGCACCACTGGCAAGGCACCAGCGGCGAGGATCTTGCGCACGCCGAATTCGATGTTGGCGTGGCTCTTCATCGTGTCGGTGTGGACGATGTCTGCATCACCGATATCGACGATCGAGACCTTGTCGCTCGGCAGGTAGGTGACGTCGTCCTCGTGGTCATAGGCGCCGCCGTGCCCGAAGGAAAACAGCGTGGACGCCTCGCGGATGGCGCGCGGACCGAAGCGGGTGCCAGCGCGCCATTGCGTGCCGCAGTCGAACGGCGCACCAAGGACCGCCACATCCGCATCGATTGCATCCCAATCCGGCTGATAGGGATATTTGCCGAAGGTGCAGATGCCGACGAACGGCAGGTTCAGCCGTCCGGTTTCATAGGAATTACCCGCCATGTTTCTCCTCCTCAGGATGAAGGGAGTGTGACGGAAGGCCGATACGCTTAAAAATATCTATGATTTGATGTTTAGTTGTGACTTAATCAATGAATGATCAACAAGGTTCGCCACCGCATTCTCAATCTGTCGCTCGGCGACGCGGAGCTCAGACTGCTGCGTGTGTTCGCCTCCGTCGTACAGCATGGCGGCTTCTCGGCCGCCCAGACGGCGCTCGGGATGACACAGGCGACGATCTCTACCCACATGCGCCATCTTGAGGAGCGGCTGGGACTACGCCTCTGCAGCCGCGGACGCAGCGGCTTCCTGCTGACCGACGAAGGGCGTCTCGTCTACGAGGCGACGCTTGATCTCTTCAGTTCGCTGGAGAATTTCCAGAGCCGTGTCGGCGAGGCGCAAGGGGAACTCACCGGCAGCCTGACCTTCGGTACCGTGGATGCGATGATTACCAATCGAGATCTCGATCTCCAGGGCGCGCTTGCCGCCTTCCACCGCCAGGCGCCACGCGTCCATCTCGAAATCGACGTCGCCGCCCCACAGGTCCTGCATCAAGGGCTCCTGAACGGCGGCTACCAGATCGTACTGATGCCGACGGTCGGCAGCGTCACGCCGCATTTCCGGACTCGACCGGTATTTTCCGAGGTGCAGAAACTCTATTGCGCCGAAGGTCACCCGCTGTTCGAGACGCCCGACGAGGCCATCACCGACGAACTCCTGGAGGCGCAGTCCTTCGCCGGCCGGACCTACATGCTCACCGAGACGATTTGCGGCGTCAATTTCCATTGGGCGGCCGCAACGCCACATATGGAGGGCACGCTGCTGCTTCTGCTTTCGGGCGCCTATATCGGCTTCCTTCCGGACCACTATGCCGACGAATGGGTGCGCAACGGCCGGCTGCGGCTGCTCGCGCCCGACCGCATGAGCTTCGAGGACATGTTTCACATCGCCCATCCCCGCAACAAGCCGTCCCGCGCCGCCGAAACGCTTGCCCAGGCGATCATCGCAAGCGCGCGCCCCGCATGAGTTTTTGCGGTCTCTTAAACATCGCCAGAGGACCGGCTTGGCTCCGCGCTCCGGCATGAACGATCCTTCGCGCACCTGGCTCCGCCGTCGATGTCACCGGCGCCAGTGACCGATCATCCCCGTTGCAACCCGCTTGCAAGCCTGACCGCTCCAAATACCGGCGCATCGCGCACGAGAAACACGATGAGGCCGTATCGCTGCCGGATGAGGCGGCTTACTTGATTGAAGAACTCCGTCTGGCTCTCGAATATGCCGCCTCCCGCAAAGACAGGCCCGACCGCCCCCCGCCGCTGGAGCCCGCCGACATGATCGGCGAGACTGGAGGCCGCGTCTTCAAGGACACGTCGGGCGGCTTTGGAGCCCTGCACCGCGACCTTAAAGATCGCCGGCGCGTGGCGCGCCAGAGATGCCGCAGATGGCGCATCGGCCAATCGCTCGTTTGCATGCAGAAGCCTGGAAATTTCCAGGCTTTCCATCAGCGCCTCGGAGAGCTGCTGATCCGGCATCCCGATGTCTTCAGCGGCGAGCGCCTCGCGAAGGGCACGCCGCACCAGTCCGGCCCCACCGCCATCGTCTCCGAGCAGCCATCCCCACCCGCCAGCCGACATCAATCGACCGGCACGATCTCTCGCCACAGCGATGGACCCCGTGCCGGCAATGAGCGATATGCCTCGGCCAGCGCCTGCTGCCGCCAGCAACTCCGCGTCGTTGACGACGCGGATGTTCCATCCGGTGCATCGGCGAAGCGCGTTCTCGCACCGGCTGAGGGCCTGCTCGTCGTTGCACCCATTCGCGCCCATGACAACCCGTTGCGGGGCGCGACCGCCAAAGGTCGCTTCCACGAGTTGCCGCAGCCTGAAACAATCCGCGTCGGAATAGTTGGCTTGCCGCCAGGTGAGCGTCGGAACGTGGTGATCCACCCTCGGCACACCGTCTTCCGCAACGATCCAGCGCGTCTTGGTTCCGCCGACATCGATACCAAGCGAGAATTCGGGCCCGCGCATCAGACCGGCTGCCCGGGTTCGGACCCCTCTCCGAAGACGACGCGGCCGCCGATGACAACCGATGTCACGTGGAGATCGCGATCGAGCACGACGAAGTCGGCGCGCTTGCCGGCTTCGATGCTGCCGATATCCTTGGCAACACCAACGAGTTCCGCCGGCGTCAACGACGCCATTCGAATGACCGAAGGCAGATCGCGTCCAACCGCGTTGGCCATCGTGCGCACCATTCTGTCCATGCCATGCATCGAGCTCGCAAGGCTGCCATCCTCGCCTCTCACCGAGTTGCCATCACTGAACACCCAGGTCCCGTCGGCCTGCGAACCGAACCTGTACTTGCCCGCAGGTGCATCCATGGCCCGGTTCGCATCGGTGACCAGGCAGGTTCTGTGGGCGCCAATCATCTCGTAGGCAAAGCGCAGCAGATCGTCAGAGAGATGGATGCCGTCCGCGATCACTTCCGTGCTCATCTCCTCGTTTTGCAGAACGTACTGCTCCATGCCTGCCTGCATCGGCGTACCGAAGCGATGACGCAGCGAAGACACGGAGCTCATCGCGCACCAGAAGTGATCGACATGCCGCATGCCCCGCGCAAATGCTGCGTCCAGTTCGCCCCACGCCGCATTGGAGTGACCGCATGTGATGAAGCAGCCCTGCTCGCGCGCATAGTCGAAGAACTCGAGCGCGCCCGGCAACTCGGATGCGCAGGTTGCAATCCTGACGATGTCCTTGGCCAGGAAGTATTCATACTCCTCCCGCACCGGATCGCGCCTGCCCTCAGGCGAATGGACCCCAACCTTGTCCTCGGCGAAATAGGGGCCATAGAAGTGCACGCCTGCGATCCGCGCACCGTCCGACGGCCGCCAGCTCGACTGCACGTTTTCGCACGATTTGATCATCGCATCCAGTTGCTCGAAGGACCCGGTGGTGGTCGTCGGAAATATCGACGTGGTGCCATGCCGGGCATGAGCGAGGTTGACGGCCTTCACTGCTTCCACCGTTCCATCCATATAGTCGGCGCCGGCCGCGCCATGGACGTGAACGTCAACAAATCCGGGGCATATGAAGTGATCGGACATGTCGAGCACGCGCGTGGTTGCGCCGGCTTTCGACGCCTCCCCGCCAACCGCTGCAATGCGATCACCGTGACATTCGATCACGACATCCTCCAGAACCCTGTTCGGCAGGACGACATTTCCCTTGATGGTCAAAGTGCTCATCACATTATCCTTGTTGAGATCTTGTGATTCCTGTATATGCACGAATACGCTAAATCGTGCAACACGGAAGGATAACGAATTTGGAATCGACCCCGGACGAGCGTCGTCAGTTCATTCTCGCCGAACTCCAGTCGAAGGGCCGGCTGTCCACTGCCGACCTGGCGGAGCGCTTTTCTCTGTCCGAGGACACGGCGCGACGCGACTTTCGAGAACTCGCCGCCGCTGGCCTGATCAAGAGAGTGCATGGGGCAGCGCTTCCAATCACGCCTGGCGAGCAGCCGTTCCAGGGGCGATACAAGATCGCCAGGGATGTGAAGACCAAGCTCGCGCGGATTGCCGCGGAGATCGTTCTCCCCGATCAGATCATCATGATCGACGGTGGAACGACGAACCTGGAACTTGCAAAGCACTTGCCGATCGACCTGCGTGCAACCGTCATCACCAACAGCCCATCAATCGCAACCGCGACCGCCGAACATCGCAATCTCGAGGTCATTCTCCTGGGCGGTGTCTTCGACAAGCGGAGCCAGATGACGATGGGTGCGCGCGTTCTCGAGCAAATTCATGCCTTAAGCGCCGACATCTGCTTCATCGGCGTTCACGGCCTCCATCAGGACTACGGCCTGACGACCGCCGGCTACGATGAGGCGTCAATCAAGACTGCGATGCTACAGGTATCGGCCGAGGTGGCGGCGATCGCGACGCCCGACAAGATCGGGACGGTCGGCGCCTACAAGTTTGCCCCGCTCTCGGCCGTCGACATTCTCATCACCGACCGCAGCGTTCGCGACAATCCAACGCTCGAGAAAATTGGCGCCAAGGTGATGACGGATTGAGCCTTCGTACGCCGGCGCGCCTGCCTCGGTCACTTGCGAGCCTGGAATAAAAAGGAGCAGACCTTCAGGCTCTCCGAAGTCCCTTTTCGAACTGCTAATCCTCGTCATCCAAATCCGTGAACGACTGAAGCTACAGAGCGGACGGTGCGCACGGAGGCATCGTGGAAGTGCCTAAGCCACGATCGGCGTTTCATGCAGATGCATCCATCGAAGCACGCCGCCCGCTGCAGTTTCCAAAACGGCGGTCGAGCGTCTTGCTGTCACGATCCCGCCCGCATCCGCGTGCGTCTCGCGATAGGTGACGCAGGCTGCGCCAGGCCACCGATGACTGATCTGCATTTCGTCGACCGTGATCCGCAGCTCCGGGCGTTTCCCATGTAAACGCGCGAACAATTCGCCCACCCCCTCTTTGCCGACAGCGGCTCCTCGCGTGGAGATCATGCAAAAATCAGGCGAAAAGTGTTCGAGCAGTTGTACCAGATCCAAGGGGCGGGCCGACCCGGTGAACCAGCGTTCAATCTCAACGTGGAGATCGACAATTTCAGCGAAGAATTTTTCAGTATCGGTCATGTTCGGCTCCTTGTCGGACGGTGTGACGGAATGCGCTATGTACGGTGATCGACTCGCGGCAGCCGCAGAACGAAGGGCAGCGGAAACACGATCAGAGTGGCTGCGATGACAAAGCAGTAGCGATAGGGCAGGTCGTCGGCCGCGCCGACGCCGGTCGCAAGGAAAAGCCCCAACAGGCCTCCCAAGACACTCGCACCGATCGAGAAACTGAGCTGGCGGTTGATGTTCCACAGCGCACTTGCCTGTGCCATTCGTTCCGTCCGAACCGACGTGAAGGCTGCCGTCTGGGCCGTGGATGTGCAAAGGCTCGCCCCGAAGCCCATTGCAGCAAAGGAGGCGACCTGGATGGCGAGCATTCCCGCAAATGGCGTCGCCAGCAGCAACACGCCGGCACAGGTGACCGTCATGCCGACGAGGAAGAGCGGGCGCGGACCTCTGGACGCAAACAGCCGCCGCGTGGACATGATGGCGACGAAGGATGCACCCGCCCATGGCAGCATAAGCATTCCGGTCTGCGTGGCCGTCAGGCCAAGGCGGTCCTGCAAGTAAAGGGAGGCAATCAGGTTTACGCCCGTGAAGATACCCGGCACACACAGGTAGATGATGCTGCCGGTCCTCAGCATCGGATCGGAGAGCAAGCGCAGATCAAGCAGCGGATCGCGCGAACGCAGCGCATGACGGACATAGGCAGCCCCCGCGGCGATCGCCGAGGCAAGGGCAATTGCGGCATTAGCGCCGCTCCCCGTCTGACTGATGAGCGTCAGGCCAAGGGGAAGGCAAAACAGGGTAATGGCGCTCAGCACGAACCCGGGAATGTCGAGCGCCGGCTTCGCGTCCGCCAACCGATCGACAGGAGCCCAGGCAAGGGCCAGAACCGCGATCGCGGCGGCCAGTGGCGCAACGCCGATAAACACCCAGCGCCAGGACACATGATCGGCCGCGATCCCGCCGATGGCGGGTGAAAGCGCCGGCACCAACAGTGCAACCGTCATGACCACGGCCGTCAGATGAGCGCGGTCCTTGGGCGGATAGGCGCGATAGGCCATGCTCTGGCCGACCGGTACGAGCAGTCCTCCACCGAGACCCTGGACGAGCCGCCAGGCGAGAAGCGCCTCAATCCCGGTGGCCGCGCCTCCGCCGATGCCGCCAACCGCCACAATGAGCAGGGACATGATGAACACGCGGCGTTCGCCGATCCGGCGCGCGAGCCAACTCCCAACTGGAATGGCGACGGTCAGCCCGAGCATGTAGATCGTGCCGACCCAGGCAAGCTGCGCGATCGACGCACTTAGCTCCCTCTGCAACGCCGGCAGGGCGGCATTGAGGATGAACATATTGGCCAGATCGACGGCGAATCCGAGAAGATAGAGGGTGGCAATTCGGGAGCGGGCGAACAACGGGGAAACCTTCGACGGGAATGACGCCCGCAGGGATATCCCCTTTCATCCCGCCGAATAAGGCAATACAATTGCACACCACTTGTCGTATTTTTTTACCTATGGGAGTGTGTGCATGGCGGTGAGCCTGGATCGCCTGACTGTTTTCCGAGCCGTCGTGGAAACGGGATCGTTCACGGCGGCCGCCAGGCAACTCAATCAAGCCAGAGCCGCCGTCAGTTTCAGCCTCAAGCAGCTCGAAATCGAATTGGGCGTCACGCTCCTTCACCGCACCACGCGCAGCCTTGCTCTGACTGATGCCGGCGAACGGTTCTATGCGCGCTGCGTGCACATTCTTACGGAAGCCGATGAGGCGATTGCGGAAGCGCGCGCGGAACAAACGGCGCTGAGCGGCAGCTTGCGACTGACATCGACTGTTGAGTATGGCGTCGCGGTAATCGCTCCGGTCCTTCAGAAATTCACCGCACTGCATCCAGACCTCGACATCCAGTTCGAAGCCTACCCGACGAATGTCGACCTCGTACGCGATCGCTTTGACGTCGCCATCCGGCTGGGGCGAAACGAGCAATTCCAGACTTCACCCTATGCCGGCGTGCATCTGGGGACCTATCAGATCAGGCTGGTCGCGTCGCCGAACATCCTCGCCCGCGTCGGGCAAACGGCAATCGGTACGCCCGAGATGCTGAGCGCACTGCCCTACATCAGCAATGCGACCGTCGACCGGGTGAAAAGCTGGAAAATGTTCGATGAAAACGGCCGCGAGCGCATGTTTGACGTGCCTCGTCAGTCCCGGCTGGTTGCCAACAACGCATCGATCGTCAAGGCATTGGCCATTGCCGGCGCAGGCGTAGCGCTTCTGCCTGACTGGTTCGTAGCGCCGGAGCTTGCCGAGGGCACGTTGGCCGACGCACTTCCGTCCCATCGCTTTCCCGACCACCAGATCTACGCGATGCACCTGCCCATGCAGATGGTCCCGCAGAAGATCCGCGCCTGGCTGCGTTTCCTTAAGGATCATGTCCGTCGCTAATTCCCGGCAACCAGCTCCGGTGTCCGCGCGCCAAAGGATGATCGCGCACGCCACGCCGAAGAAGCATCGTCGAGCGGGGTCGCACTACACGGCATCGCCTTGGTATCGGTTGAGAGAAATGTCCATCCCCGTCGCCATGCGATGGACTTCTGCCAGGGCGGGTTCGAAGATCGCGTTGCGGCGCTCGAGTTCGGCATGTTCGGCAAGATATGCCGGCACGAGTTCGGAAATCTCGTCGAACACGGCCGGTTCGTCCACCGTGGTCAGACGCCCTTCCTGCATCACGATCCGTCCGGCAACCATCACTGTTTCCACCGACGATCCGTTTTCCGAATAGACAAGATGTTTGGCGACGTCGTTCAGCGGCACGAAAGGATAGTTTCGCATATCCAGCACAAGAAGATCAGCCGCCTTGCCGACTTCCAGGGAGCCGGTCGCCTGCTCCAGCATCGCCGTCTTCGCGCCGCCGATGGTCGCCATGGTGAGTATTTCGTCCGCCCTCAGCCATTTCTCATAGTCAGGGCCGGCGGCGCTATGAACGAGGCCGGCGACGCGCATGACGTCGAAGATGCGAGATGTGTCGTTCGACGACACGCCATCCGTGCCAAGGCCGATCGTCACACCGGCATCGAGCAGGCGGCGGATCGGCGCGATCCCGGCCCCAAGTTTCAGGTTCGAGACGGCATTGTGGGCGACGGAGACGCCCGCCTCCCCCATCAGCTCGATATCCTCGTCGCTGACCCAGACGGAATGCGCGATGGTGGTGTTGCGTTTCAGAAGGCCGAGATCGTGCATGTAGGCGATCAAGGACCTGCCGTGGCCGACGAGGCCTGTCACCGCCTGAGTCTTGGTCTCGAGGACATGCGTATGGAACGGCACATGTCTTTCAACCGCCAACTCCATGCAGGCTGCCATAAGATCGGGCGTGCAGCGCTGCGGTGCGGAAGGGGCGATCATGAACTGCAGGCGACCGGACATGCCGTGCAAGCTGGAGAAGGCAGCTCGGCAATAGTCCGCATATGCTCCTGCCGACATCGGAGGGCCGAAATTGAGCAGATCCTGGAGCGCTGCGGGCACAACTTCACGGGCGAAAGGCAACGCATCGAGGGTATGCACGTTCATCGCGGCGCTCGAAACATTGGCGCGGATACCGGCATCGTCATAGGCGCGAAACACGGTGGCAAGCCTGTCGAGATTGTGCCGGGGCGGGTCGAAGAAATCGTCACAAAGCGTCGTGACGCCGTTGCGCAGAGACTCCATCGCCAGCAACAGGCTGCGCAGATACAGCAGGCGCTCGCCGATCGGGTCGTTCATCAAAAGTGGATAGGCATAGAGCAGCCACAGCTCGAGCGGCATGCGCTCATAGCGCCCCCGCAGGAACGTCTCACTGGAATGCGTGTGGGCATTAACCAGCCCCGGCATGATCAGCTTGCCGCGTGCTTCGATAATTCGCGCGTCAGGCCCTGCGACAAGGCCCGGGCCGATTGACCTGATCTCGGTGCCTTCGATCAGGATGTCGGCGGCAAATGGGGTTGCGCCATGAGCGCGATCCATCGCAACCAGTGTCCCATTGCGGATGAGTATGTTGCTCATGACAACGTCCCGGAAATGATTGAACGATCCGATGATGGCGCTCGTCGCACATCACGACTACTGATCCCTGAGTTCGGCGAACGAGCTTGCGGCTTTCGCGCCGCCGCGGAGCTTTCCGGAGAGCCAGACGCCGAAGACCGTCGCGAGGTAGGGCAATGCCTGCAGGAGGTCGTGCGGGATCCTGTCTCCGAACGTCAGCTGCGCCCGGATGCCGATGGCGCCGACAATGGCGAAGAACAAGGCGGCGAAGGTAGCCCCGACCGGATGGGCGGCGCCGAAGATGACCGCAGCAAATGCCATGAATCCACGACCGACCGTCATGCCTTGGGCAAAGAACTGCAAGCTGCCGGCGGCAAGTTCCGCGCCGCCGATCGCGCAAAGGACACCACCGATCGAAAGCGCCGCGAGCCGCATGCGCGAGGGATTGGCGCCGACGCCGCGGGCAGCGAACGGATGCTCTCCGCAAGCGGCCAGCCGGAGGCCGAAGCGCGTTCGCCGCAACAGCACCCACATGGCGAAGACGACGAAGGGCATGGCAGCAACCGAGACCGACAGCACGCCATAGGATCCAAAGGCCGGTCCCAATTTGGGAATGCCGAAAGGCGCCGTCACGGTTGCCTGGCTGCCGAAGATCGCCTGGACGGCGAGCGCCGTGCCGCCAACGCCGAGGCCGGTGAGCCCGAGGCCGGCGATAATGGGATTGGCCTTCAACCGGTCGATGACGAACCAGAGAAGTACGGAGGCCAGTACGCAGGCGAGAATGGCGATGAGGATGGCCACACCGACGGACTTTGTGAGCATGATGCCGAGAATTGTCGCGCAGGCGCCGATGATCATCAGGCCCTCGAGGCCGAGGTTCCAGACCCCTGCCCGCTGCGCGATGACGCCGGCGAGCGTGACGTAGATCAGCGGCGTTCCGGAACGCAGAATGGAGATGATGATCTCATTCATGTCTTGCGCCCTCCGAGACGCAGCACCCTGTCGATGAATGTCGACCTTGCGGTTATGAACAGCGCGATCGCCGCATTGATGATGTCGATCGCCGCCGATGGCAGCCCGGCCATGATCGGCAGATAGAGCGCCGCCGAGGCGAGACCGCCAAAGAACACGGCGGCAACCGCCGTTCCGAGAACGGAGAGATTGGCGACGAGCACGATCAGGATCGCGGTGAACCCATGCGCCGGCAGGAAGCCCGAAGCGATACGGCCGTTCGGCCCCATGAATTCGATTGTGCCGGCAAGGCCCGCAAGCGCCCCGGAAATGAGGAAGCTCGACAGGCCAAGCTTCCAGAGGCGCGCACCCTGCCACTCCACCATCGTACCATTGCGGCCGGCCAGGCTTGCAAGGACCCCGAAGGCGGTTCGGTTCACCAGCAGCCACATGAGGATGCCGACGACGACCGCGATCGCGATGATCGTCGGGGAGAGACCGAGGGAATCCGAGATGCGGTAGGCCGGATCGAGCGGACGGCTCGAAGCCTGCTGACCGGAGCCCGAAGGATCCTTCAGCGGCCCTGAGGTGACATAGACTAGTAGCAGGCCGGCCATGAAGTTGCCCATCAGCGTGGTGATGACCTCATCGGTGCCGGAGCGCAGCCGAAGCAATCCCGGCCACAGCGCCCAGAGAGCACCGCCGAGTATGCCGGCAAGAAGCAATGTCGGGATAACCAGGAAGGCTGGTCCGCCTTTTACCACTTCGGCAGCGAAGGCGGCACAGATCGCGCCGACGTAGAACTGGCCCTGGGCGCCGATGTTGAAGAAGCCCGCCCGGAACGAAATGCCGACGCCGACGGCCGTTATGAACAGCGGCAGTGCCCATCTGAGACTTTGCCCGATCGCGCCGCTTCGCAGGAATGCCCCATCGAGCACCGCCCAGAGCGTCACCGGGGCATTGTAGCCGGCAAGCTGGAACACGAGCGCGCAGAGGATCAGCGCGAAGATCACAAAGATCAGGCTGCGAACAACGGTGATGAGACTGTCTTTCATGCGCTTGCCCCTGCGGCGGCACCGGTCATGGCCGCCCCCACCAACCCTATGTCGAAGGGCGCGCGGAACTCGCCATTCAGGCGTCCCGACAGCATCACCACGACGCGATCCGATATGTCGAAGAGTTCGTCGAGATCCGACGAGATCAGCAGTATGGCCGCGCCACGGTCGCGCGCCTGCCGGAGCGCCTGCCAGACGAAGGCAGTGGCCCCGATGTCGAGGCCCCGCGTCGGCTGGGCCGCGATGATCAGCTTCGCATCGGGATCGATCTCCCGGGCAAGGATCACCTTCTGCGCATTGCCGCCTGAAAGCGACCCGGCCCTCTGCCCGGAACTGTTATAGTGCACGCTCCACGCCTTCAGCGACCGGTCGCAAGCGTCGCGGATCGAAGCCGGTCGGATGAGCTTGAGCAAACTCCCTTGCAGCAGTTCGCGCGCGCTCCAGTTCTGCCAGAGCGAACTGGTGAGGCTAAGCCCCTCCACGTTACGCTCGAACGGAATGATCCTGAGACCGACCTTGCGGCGTGCGGCAAGTGGCTGCCGGGTAACGTCGTGTCCGGTAAGATTGATCGAACCACCTTCAAGGTCTGCGAGGGCGGAGATCGCCCTTACCAGTGTTTTCTGTCCATTGCCTTCCACCCCGGCGATCCCCACGATCTCGCCCGGGTGGATCTCCAGATCGACGCCATCGAGGGCAATGCCCCCGCTATCGGACCGCGTGGAGACGGTCTTCATCGAAAGGATAGCCGGGCCGGTCGAATGGGCCGGCTGATCGGTATCCCCACGGACCGGTGATTTCGTTCCGACCAAGGCATCGCGATCGTGCCGATCGAGCGTCTCGGCGATGGCCTCGCCGACGATGAGGTTCGCCAGACGCTCGCCTGAAACCTCAGCCACCGGAAGCGGTCCTTCGACCTTCCGGCCGCCCCGCAGAACCGTGACCGTGTCGGCGATGCCCAGAACCTCGCGGATCTTGTGCAGGATGAGGATCACCGTCACCCCACGTTCCTTGAGACGGCGAACGCGTGCGAACAGCATGTCGATGCCCGCCGGTGACAGGACCGCGGTCGGCTCGTCGAGAATGAGGACGCGCGCATCGGTAACCAGCGCCCGGGCGATCTCAATGCCTTGCTGCGTCTCGATCGGCAGGTCCCGGATCCGCCGGTTCAAGTCGACCCGGACGTCGAGCCCCGCAAGATGCGCCCGCCATTTTTCAGCAAGCCCCCTGCGGCTATAGATGCCGCCTTTACCCGTGGCGCCGAACTCCATGGTCTCGGCGACCGTAAAGGACGGTGGCAACGCAAAACTCTGGTGGACGAGTTCCACGCCCGCGGCCCGGCTTTCACTGACCTGCCCCGTCCGGATGTCGTGTCCCATCACATTGACCGCGCCAGAGGTCGGCTGCACGAGGCCGGCCGCAACGCGTGCGAAGGTGGTTTTGCCCGCACCGTTCTGACCGACGACCGCGTGGATCTGCCCGGGAGCGAAAGACGCTGAAACCTCCGACAACGCCGTTACGTCTCCAAACTTGACGGTGACGCTCCGGCATTCGAGGGCCGATTTCGGGGAGTTGGACATGCTATGGTTCCCATCGAGTGCGGGAGGCTCGCGGCCGTCAACAGGGCTGGAAACGATCCGCGAGACCCCGGTGGGCCTTCCCCAGGGGGAAGGCCCATGCGGACTGCTCCTCAAAACCTCGGGCTGGCCCGGCGAGCCAGCGCCGACGGCTCAGAGTGTCGTGTTGAAAGGAACCTTGATGGATCCATCCAGGATGCCGACACGAACCTTGTCGACCTCGACAAGCGCTTCCTTCGCCTTGGCATTCAGATCCGCCGGCCCCTGTTCGGAAAAGACCGGCGAGAGGATGAAATCGATGACGCCTGTGCCAAGGCCCGTATGCTCGTGCACGCCGCCCTTCCAGTCAGGCCCGACCACCTTGGAAGCTTCGTTGTAGAGCGAAACGCCGAAGTCCAGGCTGACGATCGAGATGAGTGACTTCGGTCCGAGTTCATACTGTCCCGGCGCAAGGCAGCTCACCATGCGGCCTTCCTTTTCGTTGGCCGCGGCAATGATGCCGCCGTCGGTGGCTGCGGCATCGGTCTGGATGTAGTCGATGCCGTCATTGTACATCTGGGTAGCGATTTCCTGCCCCTTTGCAGGGTCCTGGAACGAGCCTGCGAAGGCGGCCACGACGGAGGCATCCGGCCGAACGGAATGCACGCCGGCCTTGAACGCGTTGAAGTCTGCGTTGAGCGGCGGAATCGAGACGCCGCCGATGAAGCCGGTCTTGCCGGTCGACGTCATCCTGGCCGCAAAGACGCCCGAGAGATAGCAACCAAGATAGTAGTCATAGGAAACGGTCGTAACGTTCGGGATTGCCGGCTCGAAGGGGTCGCCGAAGAGCTGGATCCACTTGGTATTGGGGTAGGATGGGGCCAGCGCCTTGAAGGGCTCGGCCACTTCGTTGAAGGTCGAGACGATGATGGCCGCGCCCGCATCGCCCAGCGTGCGGTAGACGGTCTCGTAGGTCGCCGGATCCTGCGCGTAGATGGCGCGGTATTCGAAACCCTTTTCTTCCGAAAGCTGCTTGAGCTTGGCGATCATCTGGTCCACGGGACCATTGTCGCCTGCAGCCTGTGTGTGCACCAGCGCGACCAGCCCTCCGGACGCGCGGGCGAATTCGGGTACGACACTCGCCGCAAAACCCAGCGCCGCGGCGCCGGCGCTCACCTGCAGGAATGTCCGACGCTGCATCATATGCTGTGCACTGTTCCCAGTCTTGTCTGTCATGATTGTTCCCTTTTATCTTGTCGTTTCTCATGCGCATGTCAGGGCGCAGGCGGTTCTGTGCGCCACTCCCGCCTCAAAGCGGCGGCGAATAGGAGGCCGGATTCATGATCATCACCTCCTGCTTCTGGATCGCGTCCAGTGCCCAGACTTCGGAGATGAATTTCTGCCAGTCCGGGTCCGCATACATGGCCGTGCGCCGCGCTTCGCGATCAGCGAGGCTGTCGTAGGCCCACATCAGAACGGTGGTGTGAAGCGTCCCCAGCTCCGACGCATAGAGACCGACGAACGTGTTGAGATGGCGCTTCTGCACGGGCAGGCCGTCGGCCTCGTACTTCTTCATCCATTTGTCGACCGTGCCGGGCTTGAAGGTGTAGGTGCGGTGTTCAAGGATCATCGCTTTGCTCCCTATGCGTTCAGGATGAATTCGGCGCATTTCTCGCCGATCATGATGGCTGGCGCGTTGGTGTTGCCACTTGAGATGATTGGCATGACCGAGGCGTCCGCGACGCGCAGCCCTTCAATGCCGCGCACCTTGAGCCGCGCATCCACCACGGCCATGGGGTCATTGCCCATCTTGGCGGTTCCAACCGGGTGGAAGGTCGTCATGGCGGTCGCCCGCAGCCAGCTCGTCAAAGCGGCATCGTCGAGCGCTTCCGGTCCCGGTGCCAGTTCCTTGCCGCGATAGCGGTCGAAAGCCTTCTGACCGACGATGTCCCGGGTCAACCGAATGGCATCGATCATCGTGCGGACGTCGAAATCGTCACGGAGGTAGTTGGCCTGGATCTTCGGCTTCTCCGTCGCGTTCGCCGAGCGCAGCGTGATCTCGCCGCGGCTCACCGGATTGACGGGGCCGACGCGGATCGTAAATCCGTGGTTCGCCTCCACAGCCTGCTTCTTCCTAAAAGGGTTGGGGAAGTGCAGGTTGGCCGTCTTTTCCAGCGCCGGCATGAAGTGCAGCTGTATGTCGGGCGCAACCAGGCCATCGTTCGAGCGGATGAAGGCACCGGCCTCATAGGGGAACGTCGTAGTGACGCCCTCGCCGAACAGCATGCCCTGGGCAACGGCCGGGATCAGCTTGTCCGCCCGCAGGTCGCTGAACAGCGTGATCGGTTCCCGGCACTCCCAGCTCATGACGCAGTCGACATGGTCCTGGAGGTTCTTGCCGACGCCCGGCAGATCCAGCACCGGCGCGATGCCGAGCGCCCGGAGTTCGTCTGCCGGCCCGATGCCGGACAGAAGCAGCGCCTTGGGAGAATTGACCACCCCTGAGGAGAGGATCACCTCTCGCCCCGCACGTGCGCGCCCCAACACGCCGTCCTTCAGATATTCGACGCCACACGCCCGATCGCCTTCGATGATCAGACGCATGAGCTCCGCCCCCGTCAACACCGTAAGGTTCTTGCGGCCGAGTGCCGGACGCAGGAACGCCCATGACGTGGACCAGCGCTTTCCTTTGCGGATGGTGAAGTCGTAGCGGCCAAAGCCTTCTTGCGTTTCCCCGTTAAAGTCATCGTTGGCCGGATAGCCGGCCTGGACGCCCGCCTCGCAGAACACGTCCATCAGCGGATTGTGACCACGGGCCCGGCAAACGGTGAGTTCCCCGTCGCCACTGTGGAACGCATCCTTGCGCTGAACATGCGTTTCGGAGCGTCGGAATGCCGGCAGCACTTCATCATAGGACCAACCGGGCAGCCCAAGCTGCGACCAGCGATCATAGTCATGGCGATTACCGCGCACATAGATCATGCCGTTGATGGTAGAGGTGCCGCCCAGCACCTTGCCGCGCGGCCAATAGAGCGAACGGCCATTCAGATAAGGCTCGGGCTCGGTGTGATAGTGCCAATTGTAAATGCCCGAATGGAACAGCTTGCCCATTAGCATCGGCAGCCGGAAGAGCGGATTGCGATCCTTGCCGCCGGCCTCGATCAAAAGCACGCGGTTTGCCGGGTTTTTCGACAGACGGTTCGCAAGGACACAACCGGCCGAGCCCGCCCCAACAACGATGAAATCATATTCCGGGTTACGCGCCATGGTTCACCACGCGACGGGCCGGCCGCCCATCGCCTCCAGATAAGAATTGCAGAGAAGGAACGGATTTTCCCGGCCGAGCACCTTGTCGGCAAAGGCGGGATGCTCGCGCTGGACATAGGCGACATGGCCCCTGCATCCCTCGACAATCCCGACTTCGGAGAAAATGTCGGCTGCAGCTGCACCAAAACCCAAGAGGACGACAGGCTTGTCTCGCGCGACAAGCATTTCGACCACGCGCAAAATCAACGGCCGCCAGAAGGACAGATGCCCGCGCGACTGGTGCGGATCGATATCGACGCGGAAACGAGAAAGCGTCAGCGAAGCATTGAGCAGCAGTACACCCTCCCCAACCCAACGGTCGGCGATCAGGTTCGGCGCCTCGAAGGAACTGGTGGGATCGCACAGCAGCTGCCGCACATCCGGCCACCGGCCGAAATCACGCGCAAGATCTTCGTCGCCAAGGCGTGCGGCCGCAATCAGCTGCATGTAGGCGCGAATGCTCTTCGAGAACATCTTGTCCAGCTCACCCCATGCAGCCAGATTTCCGGCCTCGAAGGCTCGCCCCGTCGCAAAACCCGGCTCGGGATAAGGATCCTGGCCAAGGACCAGACAGCGAACGCCCTCGGGCGCAACTCCGTCGAACGCCGCCAGGGCGTGCGCGCCTCTTGGCTGACCCGGAAAGGTCCTGCCGCGGCGCGCCGGGAAGATCGGCTCCCACGGCTCCAGCTCGAGGCCCGCATCGATACGGCTGAAATCGTCGCCGATGGCGCCAAGCGCATCGCGCCATGCATGCGGGAGGTCACCCTCCCAGCCTGCAAACGTCTCCGCCATCGCGTCTCTCAAGCGCATCGGCATTACGGCTCCCCTTCCGTTCATTGACGACGAGACTAGACAAAAGCTGACCAAAGTGTCAACTTTCAAAACACAAAAAATGACGACTCGGTCAAGTTTTTCTGACTCAATCGTCAACTTTCTGGCGAAGCTCGATACGCTTGCATTTCGCTGGAAAACGCGGCAATTGCGAAAGCAGTCCCGCCACCACGCACGATTGCCTGGTAAGAAGCGAGATGGAGGCGAAACCATATGGCAAGGGCAGCACGAGATCCCGAAGAGCGCATCCGCGAACGCAATATGCGGCTCATCATCAAGGCCGGGATCGAAATCTTCGCCCGCAAGGGCTTCGACGGCACGCGCATCGCCGAGATTGCCGAGGCTTCGGGCCTGCCCAAGGCAAATGTCTACTACTATTTCTCGTCCAAGGAGGAGATCTACACCGCCATCATCGCGCATCTGCTCGCCAGCTGGGACGATGCACTGAAATACATTTCGCCGGAGCGGGAGCCCGCGGAAGCGTTCGAGCTCTACATCAAGGCGAAGCTGGAATACACGCGCAAGAACATGGCAGAGTCCCGGCTCTTCGCCAGCGAGATCATTCAGGGTGCCCGCTTCCTGTCCAGGAAGGATCGAGAGCACATCCGCCAGGTCACGGACGCCCATGTCGCCGTGGTCGAGGGCTGGATCGCCGCCGGCAAGATGCTGCCGGTCGATCCGCGCCATCTTTTTATCATGCTCTGGGCATCGACGCAGTTTTATTCGGACTTCGAACCGGTCGCCGTCGATGCGCTCAGAAAGCCTCGTTTGAAAGCCGACGACTACGAGAAGGCGGCGGCCACGATCACCGAGACGATCCTGAGAGGCATCCTCCGGCAGCCCTGAACTGGACCGGCGCAGAGGGCATCGTGAGCACGCCCGCAAGTTCGCGCCGCCGAATGGTCGGGCTCGCTTCAGGGCTGGCACGTTCCAGGAAACTTGCCCCCTGAGACAACATCCATCACCTTCGAAGCAGCGGCCAGACGTTGCCTTTTTGGCAATCGACCTTGCGAATATCTGTGCTTCTTCGGCAAGGGAAACTCTGAATAATTGGCCGTGCAAGCAACTCTTCAGAGACCAGCAAGATGGCCTATGTCATTACCGAACCCTGCATCGACGTGAAGGATGGCGACTGCACCGCGGCCTGCCCCGTGGACTGCATCTACGAAGGTGGCCGTACCTTCTACATCCACCCGGACGAATGCATAAATTGCGGGCTCTGTCTTTCGATCTGTCCCGTCGATGCCATTGTCTGGGATCAGGAGATACCGGACAGCCAGCGCCATTTTATCGCTGTGAACAAGGAGTTCTTCGGACCCGACGTCACCGGAATGGGCTCACCGGGCGGCTGGAGCAAGGAGTGTTCCACGGCACAGGACCACCCATTCGTTGCAGCCTTCGAGAAAGCGGCGGCGATAGTGTAGCAAGTCCTGATCGACAGAAGCCTGGCGGCCGTCCCACAGCGCCCAAGCGGGCCACCCGCGCGGCCGAGAGCACCGAGCCTCCAAGCTGGCGGAAGGCCGCCTTCAGCGCGGCCTTGCACACCACAGAGATACCGGCGCGTCGCCGCGGTTCACCAGTCGGAATAATAGGCCCGCGTTGCCGCGGCCAGCTTGGTCACCCGCCTGCGCTCAGCAGTCAGCCGAGGAAGGTCCGCACGCGCCTGCCGCAAAAGTTCGGCCCGGGCCCCTTCGAAATCGACCTGGGTCAGCCTCCCACCGCGCATGATCTCCTGTCCGCCGACATAGAGCCCCTTCGCGTGCGCCGCCGTCATCCGGGTGAGCAGAACCTCGGCCTCGTCCAGATCGTCCATCAGGCTGTCGGCAATCAGTGCACCGTAATCCACAAGCACGAGATCTTCGTTCGCTGGCGCATTCACAACCTTAGAGCCGACATGGATTGCGGCATCGAAGACGCGTCCGGCCGTGAAGGTCCGCGACAAGCCGCGGCCACCATGCAGCAGATGGGCAAGGCGCAGTTCGCGCCAAAGATCCTGGTCGTCGTCAAACCCCGTTCCGTCGAGGCCGAAAGCGAAAGCGGGTCCGCTTGCCGGAATGGCAGCCACAGGCGCCACACCGGAACGCAGACGCAAATTCGCCGACGGGTTCGAAACGAGTTGCACACCCCGCGCAGCCAGCAGTTCCAACTCGTCCGGCCGCAGTTGAACGCCATGGGCAACGGCAAGGCGCGGCGAAAGGAAGCCGATATCGTCGAGATATCGAACAACCCCTTGCGGGAAGCGCCGGTCCAGCCACGACCTCTGCCTTGGGCTCTCGAGCAGATGCATGTGGATGCGCCGGCCCGTTGCGTGAGAGGCCTCGGCGATGGCTTCGAGCAGTGCATCGGAGCACCATTGCGGCCCGATCGGACCATACTGGACATCGATCAGCGGGCTGGCATTGGCTGCAGCGACCGCATCGGCCGCCGAAATCTGGACCGAAGGCGACGCGTATTGCGGGATCGAGGCACTGAGCTCATCCCAATCTGCCGAGGCGAGATACGGCCGCAATCGCTCAGGCCCGCCGTCATAGGCCCACGGATCGTAGTTAAGAAGCGGACAGGAAAGCGCGAGCCTTATGCCCACGTCGCGCGCTGCACGCATGACGGCGCCCGCCTCGTCGACGAGACGGTCGACGTTCAGCGAATTGTGGCAGTGCATGGTCGCGCCGACGCCCGTTTGCGCCAGCCGGGAGAATGCGACAAGCGCTTCCAGATAGGGGTCGGTTCGCGGGCGAAGCCGAAGTCCAGGTATCCACACTTCCAGGGCATCGTCGACGTTGCCGAAATCGAGCGTGCGGATGCCATAGCCGTGGTCATGGGCGTTGACGGGCGGCTGCATCAACAGTGCATTGGCCGGGATCGTTGCCGAGGAGACACCGTCAGGCAGATGCAGCAAGAGGTTTGGCTCGCGCCTTGCGGCCTCGTGGCCAGGACGCAAGAGAAGTCGCCCGGGAATGGATGCTGCGCTCAAGGATTGATTGCCTCCATGATCTGGTCGCTGAACCTCAGCAGCTCCGCACCAACGAATTCGATGACGGCTTCGGCCGCGTGCGTGCGCTGCCGCCGTCGCTGCACCAGGATTCCGATATGCAGGTTCTGAAGGCGCGATCCGGAAAGCGGTATGGGAACGACATCGCCGGCCTTGATCTCCGCGAGGAAACCGATCGGCGTAAAGAAAGCCACGCCCTGACCGGAGAGGATGAACGGCTTGAGCATCATCTGGCTGTTCGACAGCACAAAGGGCCGGCCGGTTCGCTCGAAGACCGAGAGTTCGATTTCGATGAGCGAGCGGATCGGTTGCGTATCGAGTTGCAGAAGCAGGTCGTATTGGGCGCATTCGGCGAGCGAGACCTGCCGCTGCTTCGCCAGCGGATGTCCCCGTCCGACGAAAGCCATCAGCGGCATCGGCACGCGAAAGAGCATCTCGGTATCGTCAGGCCGGGCCAGATCGAATGTCATCCCCATATCGACATCGCCTTCGGCGACCAGGCTGCTGATGTTGCCGTGGCCGGCGGTGTGGATGTGAAAGCTCACCCCGGGATGGATGCTGTGGAACGCGTTGACCATATCCGGCAGGAACTGGATGGCCAGGCTGTCGAGACAGGACATCTGCACACGGCCGGTCTTTTTTCCCTGCAGGGCGCCGAGGTCGCTGCGCAGAAGCTCAAAATTCTCGAGCGTGACCCGCGCGTGGCGCAACACGTTCTCCCCGGCGACAGTCAGCCTCAGACCGTTCGACAACCGCTCGAAGAGCGCGATCCCGAGCTCGTCCTCCAGTTTCTTGATCTGCCGGCTGACCGCCGAGGATGCGACATGAAGCTCCTCGGAGGCCTTGCGAATGGACCCGGACCGTGCGACCGAGACGAAATATTTCAGGATGCTGGCGTGCATTCGATTGGAACCTCCCCTCCCCTGGGCTCCGACCTATAACACGCTCATCGTCCCCTCCAAACGGGCGCGCGTTTCTCCTGGAAAGCGCTGACGCCTTCCATGGCGTCTTCGCTTTTCAGCGCCTTCACGAGTGCAGGCGTGCGCAGCCCTTGTGCTTCCGCCGGAGACAGATGCCCGGTGCGATTGACGGTCTGCTTGATCGCACGGAGGGAAAGTGGCGCACAGGCGACGATCTCACGCACCCAGCGCGCAACGGCGGCGTCAAGCTCCCCCGGCTCGACCATCTCGTTGACGATGCCGAAGGCATGCATCTCGGTTGCGGAAAACCGCCGCCCGGTCAACAGCACACCCATGGCAAGATTGTGCGGAATCCGGCGCTGGAGAAGCACCATGCCGCCATCGAGCGGCAGGCGCCCGACGCGGGCCTCCGGCAGACCGAACGCCGCCTCCTTCGAGGCGATGACGATATCGCAGCCGAGAACCATCTCGAACCCACCACCGAGCGCATAGCCATTGACCCTGGCAATGACGGGAACATCCAGCGAGCGGCGAAAAGCCAACCCGCCAAAACCGTTCGGCCGGCTTTCGGTCCAGTAGTCGAGGCCGGTCTTTTCGGCCCCTTTCAGATCCGCCCCGGCGCAAAATGCCCGTTCGCCTGCGCCCGTCAGCACAACGCAGCTTATGTCGTCGCGCGCTTCAATCTCCTGCCAGATCGCCTCCAGTTCGCGTTCGGTCGCTGCGTCCACTGCATTCATCCGCTCCGGACGGTTCAACGTGACGGTCGCAACCCGGTCTTCTACAACGAAGGTGACGCTCATGCCGCATCTCCCCGGCGAACGGAAAGCCCCGAGAGGATCTCGTCGTTGTGCTCACCGAGCTTCGGCGGGGCAATGCGCACTGTTACTGTCGCCGCCGACATGTCGATCGGTGAGCCGACCAGCCGGATCGGACCGGCTTTCGTTTCGCCGGCGTGAAGGATCATGCCGTTGATCGTCGTCTGCTCGTCGTCAAGGGCTTCGGGAAGCGAGCGCACCGGTGCGCAAAGAATGTCCACCTGTTCCAGTTGGCCAAGCCAATGGGCGCTGCTGTTCTTCGCGAACGCTTCGCGGAAGACCTTCTGCAGTTCCGGTCGGCGCTGCATCTGCGCATCGAAATCGGCGAATTGCGGCTGGAGCGACAGGTCCTCGATCTCCAGAGCGGTGCAAATGTCGCGCAGCGGGTTCTGCTTGAAAGCCCCGACCATGACGATGGCGCCGTCGGTGGTTTCGAACACGCCCGTCAGCGGGAAAGCGCCCCAGTTCAGGTCTTTCTCCCGCATCATATGTGTCGTGCCCTCCTGCATCTGCATGGCGAGCATGGAGCTGTAGAGGCTGACCGCGACCTGCTGGCCGTGGCCGGTCTTCTCCCGATGCAGCAAGGCAAGCAGAATGCCCTGCACCAGGTGCATGCCGGCCGAATAGTCGGCAAGCGGCGTCGCGTAGATCGACAGCGGATGGCTCGCATCGGACTTGCGCCGCATGACGCCGGAAAGCGCCTGCGCGAGAATGTCCTGCCCGCCCTTGTGGCGATAGGGCCCGTCGAGGCCGAAGCCCGTACCGACGGCGTATATCAGCCGCGGATTTGTCCGTTTGAGCTCCTCGTAACCGAAGCCCATGCGCTCCATAACGTCAGGGCGGAAATTGTTGACGACTACGTCGGCCGTGTCGATCAGGGCGCGGACGGCGGCCCGCGCTTCGTCCTGCTTGAGGTCGAGAGCAAGGCTCTTCTTGTTACGGTTGAGCGACGAGAAAACCGGATTGTTGAGACCATCCGGATCCGACCCAAGCGACCAGCGCGAGAGGTCGCCGATCTTGGCCTTTTCAACCTTGATGACCTCTGCGCCGTAGTCGGCAAGCATCTGCGTGCAGCACGGGCCAAGCATGACCTGGGTGAAATCGACGACGCGGATACCGTCGAGAGGAAGGGATGTCATTCTGCGGCCTCCAGATAGGTAGCGTTTTCGGATGGTACGTCGCCGGGATCGGCCCCTTGCGCCCGCAACTGCTTCTGGATTGCCCGGACATCGGCATCGCGCACCTTGACGCCGGCATTGAGCGCGATGGTGGCGGCAACGCCGGCCGCCTCGCCCATCGCCATGCATGGCGGGATCTCGCGGCTCGACTTCTGCGCCTGGATCGTCGCCGAATAGTGCCTGCCTGCGACGATTAGCTGATCGACTTCTTTCGGCAGCATGGCCCGGTAGGGCGTGTAGTAGTCGCGGCCGCGGCACACCGAATCGGCGAAGTGCTGGCGGTTCATGACGTCGTCCTTGGTGACGACATACTCGCCCTGGAGCAGTCGCGACTGGCGCACGCCCGTCTGCGGTGCGAAGTCGATCACATGGGCATTTTCGAACCCCGGCAAGTTGGCCCGCGCGAAGTCGAGCAGGCGGGCGATGCGACCACGACCCTCGAGTTCCGCATAGGTCAGGTCTTCCACACTCAGACCGGAGAGCTTCGGCATGTGCGGGCAGTTCAGCCAGATGACGCCCGGCAGCGGCGTCTTCAACCACCAGAACGACCAGCATCCACCGATCAGACGCTTGGCCTCATGGTCGATTGCCTTGAACTTCTCCGGTTCCTCGAATTCGAAGCGTTCGGCTGCTTCGGTGTCGATCCCGCCCCAGCGCGATACCGTCGTCAGGATGAAATTGCCGTCCGTATGCTGGGCGCCGGCGTCGGCAGCAACGTCGAGATCGCCCGATGCGTCGATCACGACGTCACCCATGATTGCTTCGCGTCCGGATTTCGTCTGGCAGACCACACCCTTGATCGTACCGTTCTCGACGATTGCCGAGGAGAACCAGCTGTGCGTCCTCAGCTTCACCCCGGATTCGCGAAGGATGTCATAGGAGACCCGCTTGAACGCGTCGGGATCGAAGGCGGCGGCGTAGCAGATCGGATGCGGCGCGGACGGCGTGTGGAAGTCGAACAGGCCCCAGCGCGCCCACCTTTGCCAGGCTTCGGGCGTATCGCGAATGTCGAGTTGCCGGTCGCCGTCCGTCGGCGTAACGCAGAGACCGAGCGTCTTCATGCGTTCGATCATTTCCATGCAGATGCCGCGCACGGTGATTTCGACGCCATTGACCATGTCGTCGAGCACCAGAACCATGCCGCCTGCGGCAAGCCCGCCGACATAGGGGTAGCGTTCGAGGAGCGTAACGCTCGCCCCCGTGCGCGCCGCCGACACCGCGGCGGAGATACCAGCCGGCCCACCGCCGACGACGACCACGTCGGAGCGGTCGACGATCCTGGCATGGCGCAAGGGTTCTCTGATTGTTTCCATAATCGTTCCTCCATAGGGGAAGTGTCCGGCGACATGTGAGGAGCTCACAGCCAGCGACTTCGTCGGTTGACCGGACCCGGATATCCAGGTCCGCAGCAAGGGGTTTAGGGGGTCAGTGGTCCGTCGTCGGTTTCCAGCGGACGATCTTCGATTCCGCGAACGAAACCGCGAAGAAGAGAACCACGGCAAGCGAGGCCGCAATCACCACCGTCGCATAGAGCAGAGGCGAACGGAAATTGTAGGTCGCCTCGATGATCAGGGCGCCGAGGCCGTAGCTTGAGCCGATCCACTCGGCGACGATAGCGCCCATGACGCTGCTGGTTGCCGCAATCTTCAGCGCGGCGAAAAGGAAAGGCAGCGAGCCTGGCAGGCGAACCTTCCAGAAGATCTCGGAATTGCTGGCAGACAGGATGCGCATCAGGTCGAGCATTGCGGGGCTCGCCGACTTCAGTCCCTGTACCATGTTGACCAGGGTCGGGAAGAAGCAGATCAGGCCTGCGATGATGATCTTCGGCGCAATGCCGTTGCCGACGAGCAGTACCAGGATCGGCGCCAGAGCAATGATCGGGATCGACTTGATGATCACGGCGATCGGATAGAAGGCGCGCTCGGCAAGCGGGCTGTGGACGAACCACACAGCCAGAAGGACGGCAATGACATTGCCGAACACGAAACCGAGAACCGCCTCCATCAGCGTCGGCCAGAAATTCGCCCACAGGATACCGGCGTTTTCGCCGAAGGCCTTGATGACGTCGACTGGCCCCGGCGCCATGAACGTTGGCACCGAAAAGCCCCAGACGACGAGTTGCCACAGCAGGATGCAGCCGAGGATCGCGAGCGTCGCCGGCAGATGTCGCAGGACAGCGCTGACGATAGCATCGATCGCCCTGAACCTGTTGCCGTCGGTCAAGGCGCGGCCTTCCGCGTGTGAAGGAAGGGCATTTGCCATCAGCATTCTCCCAAAAGTTTGCGCAGGTGGGCGGTAACCTGGATGAACTCGACCGTGTCGCGCATCGCCAGCGACCGCGGATAGGGCAAGTCGACCTTCATGAACTCCTTGACGCGTCCGGGATGGGCCGCCAGCATCAGCACATGTTGACCGAGGAAGACCGCCTCCGGGATCGAATGGGTGACGAAGAGGATCGTCGTCCCGGTTTCCTGCCAGAGGCGCAGCAGCTCTTCGTTCAGCTTGTCGCGCGTGATCTCGTCGAGCGCGCCGAAGGGCTCATCCATCAACAGGATGCGGGGTCGGGTCACCAGCGCGCGGGCGATCGCCACGCGCTGGCGCTGGCCGCCCGACAGTTCGTGCGGCATCGCCTTCTCGCGCCCCTTCAGCCCGACGAGGGCCAGAAGCTCTTCCGGATCGGCATAGGTTGCGCCAGCTTCGCGCTTTCCCACCAGCAGGGGGAGACGCACGTTGTCGATCACGTTGCGCCAAGGCAGCAGCGTCGCTTCCTGGAAGACGAAGGCGAAATCGCGGCCTTCGCGTGCCTTGCGCGGTGTCTGGCCATGCACGGACACCGAGCCGTCGGTGATGTGCACGAGATCCGCGACCGTTCGCAACAGGGTGGACTTGCCGCAGCCGGATGGGCCGAGCATGGTCACGAGCGAGCCGGCCGGTATCTCTACCGAAACGTCGGAGAGTGCGGTGAAGCCGGAGTCATCTGCGCCGAAGCGGATATGAAGGTTCTTCACCGATACGGCGGAGTTGCCGACCGACGCCTGGCCGGGTCTGATAACCGTTTCCAGCATCGCCTTACCCTACGCTCTTGCGAACATCGGCTGTCGCATCCAGGATCGCCATCGTGTAGACGTCGTCGGCCTTCGGAACAGTGCCGGTAAACTGGCCCAGGTCCGCATAGGTCTTGATCTGCTCTTCCCAGTTTGCCCGGTCCATGCCGCCCCACCCCTCGGTGGCGGTGGTCTCGTTGAACACGAACTTCATCAGCGGCCCGATGGCCTCCAGCTCGCTCGCCTTGTCGAGGTTCGGGTAGGCTTCGAGCAGGATGTCGACGGCCTCCTCCTGGTTGTCGCGGGCATAGCCCCATCCCCGTGCAGAACCCGCCACGAAGGCTGAGAGATGGTCCGCGTGATTTTGCAGCTGGTCGTCGGTGGTATAGTAGACGTTGGCATAGAGGCGGATACCGCCGTCCCATAGCGTCAGGTCGACCCGGTCGTCACCCAGAACCTTCAGGGCGTTGACGTTCGTCAGCCAGCCACAGACCGCATCGGCCTGGCCGGTCACGAGCTGGTTCATGTCCGAACCCATGTTGACGATCTTGACCTGGTCTTCCGAAATCCCGTTCTTGGCAAGAAGCGCGCGCAGCAAGATGACTGAAGTCGGAATCGCCGCGATCGTCTTGCCGATCATGTCCTGGGGCTTGGCAATTGGATTTGCCTTGCGGGAGAAGTAGGCGAAGGGATGTTTCTGGTAGCCGGCCGCGAATGCCTTGATCGGCGCGCCGGCCGAGCGGGCGAGCATCACCGAGGGGCTGGAGGAAATCTGACCGATCGTCGACTGGCCGACGGCAACGCCAGCCACACCGTCGACATTCGGTCCGCCAGGCACGATTTCGAGCTCGATATTCTTCTCGGCGTAATAGCCCTTCTTGCGAGCGACCAGTTCTCCGAGAAGCCCGTTGGAGGGCAGCCAACCGAGCTGCATGCGAATCGTGGTGCTATCGGCAGCCAGGCCGGGTGAAACATTGATAAGGCTATGGGTCGCAGCAATCGCGCCCATTGCAGCAGCATTCGAAAGGAAACCTCGGCGGTTCATCATAAAACGAGACATATCGTTCCCCTTGCTTGTTATGGGATCGATGATGATGGAATTTGGCATCTCATAAAGCACAATTTTTAGCGGTTGGCATTGCCGATACGGCAACGCTCGGGAGGGCGCCCGGGTTTGCCGTTTTGGCAATGGCAGCGTCGAAAGATTGTTCTTTGTGCAGGCTCGATCGCATCCGATAAGCAAAGACATAGTCAAAGCCTGAGCGGCGCGGAGGATAGATATGGTGCAGAAGAACCTGATCGATGGGGAATGGATCGCCGGTAGCGGGGCGTTCCGCAATATCAACCCATCCGACACCGATGACGTGGTTGGCGAATATGCCCGTGCGTCTGCCGACGATGCGCGGGCGGCGATCGCCGCTGCCAAGGCGGCGTTTCCGGCCTGGTCGCGCTCCGGCATCCTCGAGCGCCACGCGATCCTCAGAAAGACCGCCGACGAGATCCTCGCCCGCAAGGACGAGCTCGGGAAGTTGCTGTCGCGCGAGGAAGGCAAGACGCTTATCGAGGGGATTGGCGAGACGGTGCGCGCCAGCCAGATCTTCGACTTCTTTGCCGGCGAGTGCCTGCGGCTGGCGGGTGAAGTGCTGCCGTCGGCGCGTCCAAACATTGGCGTCGAGATCACCCGCGAGCCGGTCGGCGTCGTCGGCATCATCACGCCCTGGAACTTCCCGATCGCCATCCCCGCTTGGAAGATCGCCCCGGCCCTTTGCTACGGCAACACCGTCGTCTTCAAGCCGGCCGAGCTGGTACCGGGCAGTTCGTGGGCGATCGTCGACATTCTTCACCGCGCCGGCCTGCCGAAAGGTGTGTTGAACCTCGTCATGGGCAAGGGCTCGGTCGTCGGCCAGGCGATGCTCGACAGCCCGGATGTGCACGCGATTACCTTCACCGGCTCGACCGGCACCGGCAAACGCGTCGCGCTGGCATCGGTCGAGCACAATCGCAAATATCAGCTGGAGATGGGTGGCAAGAACCCCTTCGTCGTGCTCGACGACGCCGATCTTTCCGTTGCGGTCGAGGCGGCGGTCAACTCCGCCTTCTTCTCCACCGGCCAGCGCTGCACCGCATCCTCGCGCATCATCGTCACCGAGGGCATTCATGACCGCTTCGTTGCCGCGATGGGTGAGCGGATCAAGGGGCTCGTCGTCGACGATGCCTTGAAGGCCGGCACGCAGATCGGCCCGGTGGTCGATGAGAGCCAGCTCAACCAGGACACCGATTACATCGCCATCGGCCGCCAGGAAGGCGCGAAGCTCGCCTTTGGCGGTGAGCTGCTGAAGCGCGACACGCCCGGCTTCTACCTGCAGCCGGCGCTGTTTACCGAAGCGACCAATCAGATGCGCATTTCCCGCGAGGAGATTTTCGGGCCGGTCGCCGCCGTCATCCGCGTCAGGGACTATGATGAGGCACTCAGCGTTGCCAACGACACGCCCTTCGGCCTGTCGTCCGGCATCGCCACGACCAGCCTCAAGCATGCAACCCATTTCAAGCGCAATGCCGAAGCCGGCATGGTGATGGTCAACCTGCCGACGGCGGGCGTCGATTTCCACGTGCCCTTCGGCGGTCGCAAGGGTTCGTCCCACGGTTCGCGCGAACAGGGACGCTACGCCGCCGAGTTCTACACCACCGTCAAGACGGCCTACACGTCGGCGTAGATGCGAGCACAGGCCCCGCCGTTCGACTGGAGATTAACGTGTTGAACGGCGGGGCAATTCCGATGATCCGAACAGACGCAGCAGCCGCAAACACGCGGGTCACCAGATCCGGGGAGCGGATCCGCTCTCACAGCACGGAATAGAGGGACCGCGACGACACCACATACTGGATCGCCACAAGCAGCAGCGCGACCGCAACGATCACGCCGATACGCAAAATCCTATCGAGGAAAGTTTCCTGGCCCTGCATCGTCAAACCTCGTTCTGCAACAGGTGTATTCGACAATCGCCACAGCCAAGGTATCATCCTCGCGTACCTCGGCACAGATCGCGATAAAGAGGCGCAGATACGAGGGATGACTTCGTGTAGGCCCGTCCGCGGCTCTTGATCAGCTACGAACGGGCTCAGTAAGATCGAACAGACTAGAGAGCAGCGCGCTTGTCATGCCTTGCGACACGAGCAAGCAGATAGTCGACTTCTGCGCGCGCTATCGGGGTCAGCATCTGGGCCGGCTTGCGTTGGGCGTCGGAGGCGATGACGCCACGGCGTTTCAGGACGTGCTTGCGAACGGCAAGGCCGACGCCAAGCTGCTGTTCGTAACGGATCAGGGGCAAGTGCGCATCGAAGAGGTCGTGCGCTTCATCCCTCTTTCCGGCCGCAAACAATCCCATGAGTTCGGTGAGCATGTCCGGGAAGCCGTAGCCAGTCATGGCACCATCAGCGCCCCGTTCCGGCTCGAAGTCGAGGAACATGCCGCCATTGCCGCAGAGCACCGAAAAATCGCGAAGCTCTCCCGCCTTCTGCATGGCGCGCAACTTCGATATCTTTTCAAGGCCGGGCCAGTCCTCGTGCTTCAGCATCAGGCAGGACGGGTGGTTGGCCATGATCTTCGCAATGACGCCGGGCGTCATGACGACCGTAAGCGTCAGCGGGTAGTCCTGCAGCACCCACGGCACATCTTCGCCGACAGCCTCGACTGCGCCTGCGAAATAGTTGACGATCTGGTCGTCAGTGCGCAGCGCAGGAGGCGGAGCGATCATCACGCCGGCAGCCCCCATGTCCATCGAGACACGCGCCAAAGAGCGCATGCTGGCGAACCCTGGAGCAGAGACGCCGACGATCACTGGAATTTTGGACCGTGAGACCACACGCTTGACGATGGCCCGGCTTTCCTCCGGCTCGAGCTTCGGAGCCTCGCCCATGATCCCGAGGATCGTGACGCCGGTGCAGCCGCTCTCCTCATAAAAATCCGTCAGCTTGTCGATCGAATTGAAGTCGATCGAGCCGTCGTCGAGGAATGGTGTGGTTGCGATGGCGTAGACGCCTTTGGATTGCGTGCTGAATGTCATTTCTGGCTGTCCCTCCAGGCCTCATACCGGGCCTTCGTTTCTGCATTCATTGGGTAAAGACCGGGAAGCGGCACGCCCCGATCGACTTCGCTCATGATCCAGGCCTCCATGCGCTCCTGCTCGGGCGCTTCCGCCAGCACCTCGTCGAGAAACGCTACCGGGATGAGGACTGCACCGTCGTCATCCACCACGACGATGTCGCCCGGAAGCACGGCAACGCCACCGCAATTGATTGGCTCCTGCGATCCGACGAAGGTCAGCCCCGCGACGGAGGGCGGTGCGGCTATGCCATTGCACCACACCTTCATGCCGCTCGCCAGCACGCCCTCGGCGTCACGCATCACGCCGTCGGTGACGAGGCCGGCGACGTTGCGTTTCGCCATCCGGGCGCACAGGATGTCGCCGAAGATGCCTGCATCGCTGATGCCCATGGCGTCGGCGACGGCGACGCAGCCCTCCGGCATCGCCTCGATCGCCGCCCGGGTGGAGATCGGCGATGCCCAACTCGCGGGCGTGGCGAGGTCCTCGCGCGCGGGGATGAAGCGCAGGGTAAATGCCTTGCCGACAACCCGCCCCTGGCCAGGCTTCAACGGCCTGGTGCCACGCATCCAGACATTGCGAAGCCCTTTCTTGAGGAGAACCGTCGTGAGCGTCGCCGTGGATACACCCTTCAGGGTTTCAATGACGTGAGGCTCAAGTGTCATGAAAGATCTCGCCCATCAGATGCTGTTGATCAGGCCGCCATCGACGCGGATGACGGAGCCGGTGATGTAGGATGCACGGGGACTGGCAAGGAAGGTGACTGTGTCGCCGTATTCCTTCGGGTCGCCGTAGCGGCCAACGGGAATGGACCCGGTGCTTTCGGCCGTGACATCGGCGACCAGCCGGTTCTCGCGTTTCGCTTTCTGCTCGTCCAGAAACACGATGCGCCCGGTGGCGATGCGTCCGGGCAGCACGATGTTTGCGGTGATGCCGTCACGCCCGACCTCGCGCGCCAAGGTTTTGGACCAGCCAACCAGCGCCAGGCGCAGGCTGTTCGATATCCCGAGATTGGCAATCGGCGCGACGACGCCGGAAGACGTGGAGGTGATGATACGCCCCCACTTGCGCTCGCGCATGCTCGGAAGCACCGCATCGGTGACCGCGATCACCGAACGAACCATGAGATCGAAGTACTTCGACCAATCATCGGGCGACTGGCCTGCGGCAGGCGTCGGCGGCGGACCGCCGGTGTTGTTGACCAGGATATCGACCGGACCGAACGCGCTGTTTATGGCCTCAAGCTTCCGACCAACCAGGGACAGGTCGCTGATATCCCAGAGCAGCGGAATGGCCTTGCCCCCCTCGGCCTTTACTGCATCCGCGGTCGCCTTGGCACTTTCCTCGTGGATGTCGGCGACGACGACGGAAACACCTTCGGCCGCAAGCGATCTTGCTATGGCGCCGCCAAGTCCGCCACCGGCGCCGAATACGAGCGCCGTCTTGCTGTTCAACTGAAGATCCAACTTTTCCTCCATCGCTTCCGGGTCACTATGGCAAGGCGGAAACGGAAGAAAAACCTTCCTTTTTATCCCTTTAGACGATAGTAAAACTAACGATGGAAACGCGTTTTCTCGAAACCTTTCTGACGGTCGTGGAACACGGCTCCCTGGCTGAGGCCTCGCGCCGGCTCGGCGTCACGCCGGCCGCGATAGCGCAGCGCATCCAGGCGTTGGAAGACGAGATCGGGCTGCCCCTTCTCGCGCGATCCGGTCGGCGAGTGAAGCCGACCGAGGCCGGGATCGCGATACTGGAGAAGAGCCGACGTGTTCTCGCTGACGTCAGGCAGCTTAAAAGTCTGGCGCACGACGATCAGGCATTCGGAGAACTGCGACTTGGCGCGATCTCGACGGCACTGACCGGTCTGCTTCCGAACGCGCTACGAAAAGTCTTCGACACGACGCCGGGCGTCGACATCTTCCTGCTGCCGGGAACGTCGGCAGAGCTCTATAACAGCGTGCTTGAGGAAAAGATCGACGCGGCAATCCTCGTCAAACCGCCCTTCCCCATACCCAAGACCTTGCATTGGGAACTGATCCGCTCGGAGCCGTTCGTCCTTCTCGCGCCGCCCAACCTTACGCACATTCCCCCCGACCGATTGCTTCGCGAGCAACCGTTCATCCGATACGACAGAAGCAATTGGGGTGGCCGGTTGGCAGATGCCTATCTTCAATCTCAGCGGATTCTTCCTCGTGAGTGGCTGGAACTCGACTCGCTCGAAGCCATATCGGTCATGGTTGAAGCGGGACTCGGCGTATCGCTCATGCCCGACTGGCGCTCGTCCCTCTTCGACAAGCTGCGCGTTGCCCGGCTTCCGCTGCGCAACGCACCGTCCCGCGAGATCGGGTTGCTCAGGCCGCGCAACGTCCCGTCAGCCAGATTGATACAAGCCGTTCTCGACGCCCTTCGATCATAGAAACGGAACCCGCTGCGCTGCACTGTCCAGCCTGCAAACGAGGGTGGCAAACAGCGAGGCTATAAGACTCTCGGTGGCGCCCCCAATCGGCTGCAGTCAACCCAGGCGAACACCCCGGGCGGCGAGGTTTGCAGAAGGAAAGCCATCATTCCATCACGAAAAAGATTCTTGTGGCAGTGGAAGCCCAGGGGCCCACAAGCATAGGGCGGCATGAAGCGACAGCCGGGATACGGAAATCCTATTCTGGATTGCGGTGGTCTTCTCAAACAGCCTCGGCACGGCGTTTGGCGATTTCCTCACCGACAACATGGACCTCAGCTATGTTCAAGGTGCGATCGTCACGGCGGCGATCATCGGCGTCGTCGTCGCGCTGCACTACCTGACGAAGATCAGCGACGTGTTGCTCTTCTGGATCGCTTTCGTCTTCACGCGCCCCTTCGGTGCGACCTTTGGTGATTTTCTGACCAAGCCGATTGAAAAAGGCGGGTTGAACCTTCCGCGTGGCAATGCTTCGCTGGTCACGCTTGGCCTGCTGGTGACGGTGCTGCTTTTGTCGATGTGGAAACGGCGATCAAGGATGATTGCCCAGCCGGCATGAACTGCCAGAAGCCTTTTTAGCGATGCATCGATAGAGGCCGGCAAAGTGGAAGCTTTGCCGGCCTTGCTGATTGCAAGGTTGCTAGTGGCCGCACGTCTCCTCCGCCGCGATTGATTTTCAATCACGGTTCCAGTTTCCGATCACCCGGGCCGGGCCCCGCCGCGAACTGTTCCGCGCAAAGACCACGCATAACGAGGGCCACCGTCACAACATCGTCACGAAACACACGAACAACTCGCTTCGTGTAAATGGCGGAGGCTCAGATGGATTACTTCAGGCGCTTCACCTTCTTGTTCGCGACACCCGCCTTCGACAGCGAAGATCTGGAGGGGGCCCGATACAATCAAATTGTCGAGGAGATCGAGCGATCCGGTTTCGAGGTGGTGCGTGCGCGCAATCTCGAAGACGCCGAAATCGCTGTCCAGACGGACGCGGCCATCGGCTGCATGATGGTCGACTGGGGCAAGAAGGGGATGGAGGGCAAGACTGCCTCCCTCATCAATCTGATGCGTCGTCGCGGCCTCGAATTCCCGATCATTCTCCTGATCCGGCGCAAGCGCTTCGAGGACGTGCCTGTCGAAGTGCTCGATTTCATCGACGGTTATGTCTTCCTGTCCGAGGAGACCCCCGCCTTCATCGCGAAGAACCTCATCAGCCGCCTCAAGCAATATGCCGAGACGATGAAGACGCCATTCTTCGGCGCGCTGGTGGATTACGCCGAGGAAGGCAATCAACTCTGGACGTGCCCCGGCCACAATGGCGGCGTGTTCTATAGCCGCAGCCCGGTCGGCCGCGTGTTCATGGAGCATCTGGGCGAAGCGGTGTTCCGCGACGATCTCGACAATTCTGTGCTCGACCTTGGCGATCTCCTGACCCACGAAGGCCCGGCGCTCGCCGCGCAGAAGGAAGCCGCCAAGATCTTCGGCGCGGAGAAGACCTATTTCGTCCTGAACGGCACCTCGACCTCCAACAAGGTCGCTCTCTCCGCCCTCGTCACCGACGGCGATCTGGTGCTGTTTGATCGCAACAACCACAAGGCGGCACATCACGGTGCCCTGATGATATCCGGCGGCATCCCGGTCTATGTGCCGACGACGCGAAACGCCCATGGCCTGATCGGTCCCATGGATTTTGGCGCCCTCACCGAAGAGACGCTGCGGGAGCGCATCCGCACCCACCCGCTGGTCAAAGACCCCGACGCCTGGCGGAAGCCGCGCCCGTTTCGGGTGGCGGTGGTGGAACAATGCACCTATGACGGCACGATCCACAATGCCGAGATGATCCTGAAGGCCATCGGGCATCTGTGCGACTACATCCTGTTCGACGAGGCCTGGGCGGGCTTCATGAAGTTTCATCCGCTCTATGCCGGTCGTTTCGCCATGGGCCTTGCGGAACTCGGACCCGAAGCGCCAGGCATCATCGCCACGCAATCCACCCACAAGCAGCTTGCGAGCTTTTCGCAGGCTTCGCAGATCCACATGAAGGATCGGCACATCACGGGCCAGAAGCGCCGTGTCGAGCACCGGCGCTTCAATGAGAGTTTCATGCAGCACGCTTCGACCTCGCCGTTCTATCCTCTCTTTGCCTCGCTGGACGTCGGCGCACAGATGATGAAGGGCCGTTCTGGCGAAGTTCTATGGGACGATACGATCCGCCTCGGCATCGAACTGCGCAAGAAGATACGGGCTGTGCGCCGCGAATTCGAGGAGAAGGAGCGTCGCCCGGAGCGCCGCTGGTTCTTCGAGCCCTTTGTGCCGGACCGAGTGGCGATTCCGGATGTGGCGAGCCCTGGCGCGGCGCACGACGTGCCATGGGAGAGCATCGCCACCGATCAACTCGCTACCAATCCGGCCTTCTGGCACCTTGCTCCCGGTGCTCTATGGCACGGCTTTCCCAATATGGCGGCGGGCTTCGCCATGACCGATCCGAACAAACTCACACTGCTGACCCCAGGCTTCGACAGGGCGACCGGGGAATATGCCGAGCACGGCATTCCGGCGCCGGTCGTCGCCCAATACCTTCGCGAGAACCGGATCGTTGCGGAAAAGAACGACCTGAATTCCCTGCTGTTCCTGCTCACGCCCGGCGTCGAGGCAAGCAAGGCGGGCACATTGATCAGCGGCCTTGTCGCCTTCAAGCGGCTTCACGATGACAATGCCCCTCTGGAGGAGGCGATCCCGGAATTCTATCGCCGCCGCCCCGGCCGCTACGCCGGTGTCAGGTTGCGCGACCTGTGCGGTGACATGCACCGCTTCTTCCGCGACGCCAATGTCAGCGCGCTGCAGGCCAAGCAGTTTTCCGAGGCGCACCTGCCGGATATCGCCCTTTCGCCGCACGACGCGGCGCGCTGCCTCGTGCGCAACGACGTGGACTACTTGCCGATCGACGCCATCGCCGGGCGGATCGCAACGACGCCCTTTGTCGTCTATCCGCCAGGGATCGCCACCATCGTTCCGGGCGAACGGCTGACCGAGCGGGCGCAGCCGATGATCGATTATCTCCAGATGTTCGAAGCCTGTTTCAACACATTTCCCGGCTTTGACGTCGAGATCCAGGGCCTCTACCGTGAAACGGACGCATCAGGCCGCATTAGACTGCATACCTACGTCGTCGCGGAATAGGATTTAGAAGTTTCGCATCCGGTCACGGCCGCTATTGGCCACGTATCGGAGACGCGGTGTCCGCACCGGAAGCGATCAGGTGGATCGACCGTGTGCGGATCGAAAGGCATCAAAACCGAAACGCGCCCGCCGAATGACGGACGCGGTGCAGCGGGAAATGCCGAAGGGTCAGTTGATCCGATCGCCATCAGTGGAAAAGAGGTGGATCTTCTCCGCCTTCGGCGCCAGGTGAACCAATTGGTCGGGGTGCAGGTCCACGCGCCGATGCAGCACGATCCCCGCCGTCTGGGTACCGACACGCACCGAAAGATGCGTTTCCGCACCCGTTGGCTCAACGGTCAGGACCGTTGCCGGGATGCCCGTTTCGGCAAGTTCGAGGTCTTCCGGGCGGATGCCATAGGTACGGGCCCCGCCTTTGCTGAGCGAACCCGGCAGCGGTAGGGAAACTCCGCCCTCGATGAGGAAGCCGCCGTCACCGACGCCGCCCTCAAAGAGATTCATCGCCGGCGAACCGATGAAGGTGGCGACGAAGGTGTTGTCGGGGCGGTCGTAGAGGTCAAGCGGCCTGCCGATCTGCTCGATGCGGCCGGCACGCATGACGACGATCTTGTCAGCCATCGTCATCGCCTCGATCTGGTCGTGTGTGACGTAGACGATGGTCGTGCCGAGCCGCTGGTGCAGTTCCTTGATCTCGCTGCGCATGGTCACGCGCAGCTTGGCATCGAGATTGGAAAGCGGCTCGTCGAACAGGAACACCTTTGGGTGGCGGACAATGGCGCGGCCCATGGCGACGCGCTGGCGCTGGCCGCCGGAGAGTTGCTTCGGCAGCCGGTCGAGCAGCGGCTCAAGCGCAAGAATGCCTGCAGCCTCCTTCACCAGCCTGTCGATCGTCGCCTTGTCGCGGCCCTGGAGTTTCAGGGCGAAACCCATGTTCTCGGCGACCGTCATATGGGGATAGAGCGCGTAGCTCTGAAACACCATGGCGATGTCCCGCTCCTTCGGTGCGACGTCGTTGACGACGCGCCCATCGATGCGGATTTCGCCGCCGCTGATGTCTTCGAGCCCTGCCAGCATACGCAGCAGTGTGGACTTGCCGCAGCCGGACGGGCCAACGAGCGTGACGAACTCGCCATCCTCGATATCCACGGAAACGCCGTGGATGACGGCGGCCGCGCCATACTGCTTCAGAACGCGATCGATCGTTACCGATGCCATTGTCTTTCCTCCCTCAAAGCTTGAGTTGCCAGATTTTCGCGCTGGCGGCGGCACCCGTCAGCGTCGCCGAGCGAGCGGCGGAAAATCCGGGAATGCGCTTGGTGCCCGTCCAGCGGCCGTTGTCGGCAAAAACCTCGATGGAACCGGCATCGAGGAAGATGCGCAGTTCGGTCGGTTTGGCCCCGGATGCCAGATACCGCGGTGACGCCTTGCCGGTACCGGCATCAAAGAGGATCTCAAGCCCGTCATGATCGAGCCTCACGCCGAGCTTGACGTCCGGATGGTCGAAGGTGAGCTCGAACGGGGCGCCGGGCTCAGGCAATGCGAGCACGATTTCGACTGCACCGCTATCGAACGAAACCGTCTCACCGGCAACAAGTGCCGTCTCATCGAGCAGCCTTTGGCGCAGGTTTTCGGCTGCAGCAACGGGCGGCGTCAGCACAGCATCACCATCGAGAAGTACACGACGCGGCAGGGTCATGGCCGTCGGGAAGTCGTCCTTCTTGGAAAAATCCGTCCAGTTGGCAAGCCATGCGATGCCGACCGGCTCGTCTCCGTCGACGAAGCCCTGGAAGGCATAGGCGTCGGAACCGAAATCCAGTTCCTGTTCGAACTCGGCCTTGAACGTTCGGCCATCGAAGCGGCCTATCGTGACAGAGGTGAGGTTACGCCTGCCGGTGGCCGGGTCGCGGCTCGTGAGCAGGCCGAAGATCAGTGCCCAGCGGGTCTCCGGATCGTCCGCCTTGCCGCCGACCGGCACCATGCAAGGGCATTCCGCCGCGGTCATGCCGAAACGGTCCTCGCGATGGATGATGCCGAGGAAAGTCCAGCCTGTGGCACCGCCAGGGTCCGCCGTCTCGTAGAGCAGGACGACACCGCCCGACCTGTCGCGGCTGCCGAGCAGCATCTTCCAGCGACCGTCCGGCCCCTTGAAGAGATAGGGATCGCGAAAGTCGGTGGTGAGGTTCAGGCCCTCCGGACGGAGTGGTAGAACCACCTCGCACGGGCCGGCGACGATGCCGTCACGGCTGACGGCGGAGAGCTGGATCTGTTCTTCCGGCTCCCGGTCGCGAACGTGTTCTGTGTAGAAGACCCGGATCTCGTCTCCATCTGGACCGGAAACTGGGATGGCCGAGCCGGAGAAGGCGCCGCCGCGGCCATCGTCCTTTTCCGACAGGTGATCTGCCGGAAAGAGGAACATAGGCAGATGCGTCCAGCGGATGAAATCCCTCGAGACGGCATGGCCCCAGTGCATGGTGTTCCAACGCAGGCCGTGCGGATAGTGCTGGTAGAAGAGATGGCCGCGGCCGGCAAACCGGCCGAAGCCGTTCGGGTCGTTCATCCAACCGAAGGGAGGCCGGAAGTGGTAGCTGCCGGGAACCTCAGGCGGCGCCGTGCGGACGTCGTGATGGAGGACGCGGATCCCCTCCTCCAGCACCGTCTGCGGGTGGAACGCATAGGCGACGGAGAGCGCGGTTGTTTCCGCATCATAGGCAAGCACCGTGCGGCCACCCATCCCAAGCGTCACTGCGACGAATTCGAACTCCCCGGCGCGGCGCGTGGACGGATCGGCAATCTCGCTGCGGCCCACCGTGACGGACAGTTTCGCCTCGTCGCCAGTCTCGCGCGCCTTCAGCCAGAGATGCAGCACCGTGCCGGCGGGAAGCTCGGCCTCGATGATTTCAAGCGCGGGGCTCGCGGGTTTTGTTTGGGAAGTCATAGTCAACCTTTCACGGCGGAGCCGACGAACGAGCTTACGAACCAGCGCTGGAATGCGAGGTAGAGAATGAGGACGGGGATCATCATCAGGACGGATGCGGCCATTGCACGGTCCCAGTAGATGCTGTCCTGTCCGAAGAAGGTGGCGATGGCGACCGAGATCGGCCGCGCATAGTCGGTCTGGGTGACGAGCGTCGGCCAGAGATACTGGTTCCAGCTTTCGATACCCATGAGGATCGAAACAGTCGCGAGCGCCGGCAGGCTGAGAGGCATGTAAATCGACCGGTAGATGCGAAACGCCGACGCCCCGTCCATCTCCGCGGCTTCGTAGAGCTCCTTCGGCAGTTGCGCGAAGAACTGGTAGAAGAGGAAGACATAGAGCGGGCTTGCCACCCAGGGCAGGATCTGCACGGCAAACGTATCGGTCAGTCCGGCGCGCGACATCATCACGACGAGCGGCATGATAATGCTCTCCTGCGGGATGACGTAGAGCGCGACGACGACGGCAAGCAGGATTGCCTTGCCGCGCAGCGACCCCCAGGCGAGCACGAAGCCAGCCATGGAGTTGATGATCAGCCCGGACACGACCGTGACGACGAGGATCACCAGCGAATTGAACAGGTATCGGCCATAGGCGAGCTCGCCGGAAAAGTTGGCGATCTCCCGGTAGTTCGAGAGTGTCGGATCACTGACCCAGAAGGCGCGGAAACTGCCCATATCGGCAAGGATGCGGAAGCGATCATCCTTGAGGCTGGCGATCAGCAGCATGAAGAGCGGCGAGATCATCACAAGGGCGATGATGAAGATGCAGACGGTCTGGACGATACGCAGGCCCGTCTTGCTGTTGCACCGGGGGATGGCCAGCGGGGCCGGCTGGCTGAGCACGAGATCAGACATCGAAGCGCCTCAGGAGTTTGCGCTGGAGCAGCGCGATCAGAAGGACGATGACGAAGAGAATGACGGAGACGGCCGACGCGTAGCCGAGCTTCTGTTCCTCGAAGCCAGCGCGAACCATGTAGTGCACCACGGTCTCCGTGCTTTCCTTCGGTCCGCCCTGGGTGAGGATCGCAACCTGCGTATAGAGCTTGAAGGCCTGGATCGTGGTGATGACCAGCACGAAAACGTGGGTCGGACGCAAGCCCGGCATGGTGACGTGCCAGAATCGACGCAGCGCACTCGCGCCATCGATGCGGGCCGCATCGTAAAGCTCTTCCGGAATGCCCTGCAGGCCGGCAAGGTAGATGATCATCTGGAAGCCATAGGCCTGCCAGGCCGACAGCAGCACGATCGAGAACATCGCCCAATTGGGGTCGCCGAGCCAGTCGATCGGCTGGATCATGCCACCGGACAGGAAACCGACGATCTGGTTGAGCGGACCGCTCGGATACTGAAACAGCGTGCCCCAGATCACGCAGACCACGACCATCGATGTGATCGCCGGCAGGAAGAACATGCCGCGCAGAAGGTTCTGCATCGGCAGCTTCTGGTGCAGCAGCAGTGCCGTCAGGAAGGCAAGGCCGCACTGAACCGGCAGCACCCAGGCGGTGAAGCGGGTGACATTCCAGAGCGACGTCCAGAACAGCGGATCGGTGAACACCCGCTGGAAATTCAGCAGGCCGACGAAACGCACCGGCGTTGGGCGCGGCACGAGCGGCTGGTTGGTCATCGCCGTCCAGAAGGACAGAAGAAACGGCGTGATCAGGAAGATGGCGAGCAGCAGCACGGCCGGTGCGATCATCGCAACCTCCTGCCAGAACCGCTGCCGGTCGCGCCGCCTGGCGGGGCGCGGCAGCGCGACCGCGGACGTCTGTTGCAAGGTCATGGTCTCCTCCTCATTGCTCATCCCCCTGATATGGCGCAGGGCCGGCCGGCGGGACGGCCCTGCGCTTATCCCTTATTGCTGCTCGTCGAAGGGCGGATAACCGGCGTTGTCCTCGATGTCCTGGTCGATCTTCTTCGCCGCAGCCGTCAGCGCCTCCTGCGCATCACCGCCGTTGAAGATCTTGTCGACCGCCTGCATGAAGGCGGAGGTGATCGTCGGATAGGCCGGGTGCGGCGGACGGGCGACGGCGGTCTTCGAAGCCTGCTCGAAGGCGACGGCAAGTGGCCCGCCTTCGGCATAGAGCGGGGATTCTGCGGCAAAGCTCTTCAGACCCGGATAGGCCGACTGGGTCTTGGCATAGTCGCGGTAGTCCTTGTCCTTCAGAAGGAAACTCAGGAACTTGCCGGCGGCTTCAGGGTTTTCAGAGCTCGCGGAGATGCCCCAGATCCACGTGCCGTTCGGGCTGACGCCCTTGTCGCCGATCTTCGGCAGCGGCATGACGACGATATTGTCCTTCATGGCAGCGGCAGCTTCGGCGTAGAACCAGTGGCCTCCCATGGCGAGCGCTGCCGGTTGTCCTTCGGCATAGAACTGGTTGGTGCCGGACGAGGTCGGAACGACCCAGCCGTTCTTCACCCAGGTCTGCATCATCGTCAGCGCCTTGACGCAGGCTTCGCTGTCAAGCGTGCCGCTCGCCTTCCAGGCCTTGCGATCGATCAGGTCGCAACCGGCGCTTTCAAGCAGCGGGCCGTAAGCATAGGTGATCCACTCGGTCTTGATGCCGTAGCCGCGGAACGTGTCGATCGGCCACTTCACGCCCTCGAGCTTGGAGAGCTTTTCGAGATAGCCCTCGAATTCCTCGCGCGTCCAGGCATCGTCGACGGATTTCGGAATGCGTGCGCCGATGGCCTCGAGGTACTTCTTGTTGCCGTAGAGCACGACCGAGGAGTCGGTCAGGCCGATCGCATAGAGATCCTTGTCAATCGGATAGGTTCCCTGGGCGATGTTGGAGCCGGTCATGTCGTCGAGGACATCCGCATCGACGAGCGGCTTGATCGGCTGCAGGTAGCCCGACCAGACGTAGTTGGCCAGAAACGGCGCATCGAGTTCCATGACGTCCGGCAATTGCTTGGCCATGACGGCCGCGCTGAACTTCTCATTGTAGGCGTCGTGCGGCGCGTAGATCATTTCGACGTCGATGTCCGGATTGGCTTCCTCGAAGCGCTTGGCGACATCGCCATAGGCCTTCACCCAGCCCGGATCGCCCTGGTGCATGACATGGATGACGGACTTTGCTTCGACAAAACCAGCTGTGCACAAGAGCGCCGAGGAAGCGAAAAGTGCACAAAGTAAACGATTACCCAATTGCGTCGTCATTGTTGTTCTCCTCCTGTTGAATGCGATCGTAACGCTGAATTTAGACGGATGCCCGTTCGACCAGATGGAAGGGCAACTGCCGCAAATGCGGCGGCTCGGGTTGCCCGGCGAGCAGGATCTCCATGGCAAGGCGGCCCATGGCACGGTGCGGCAGGGCCATCGTCGTCAACGGCGGATCCAGCCGAGAGGCAAGCTCGACCTGATTGTCGAAACTTGCCACCGCAATGTCGTCCGGGATGCGAAGGCCAGCGCGAGCAAGGGCCGCATAGACTTCCATCGCCACACGGTCGTTGCCGCACAGGATGGCGTCGGGACGCCGCCCGGTGCTGAGCAGTGCCTCCACGTGCGACGCGACAAGGCTTGGCGCGCGGTCACTGTAAACGCTGCGGCGCACGGCCGGAAACACGCCGCTCGGCTCGAGGCCCGCCTCCTCCAGCGCCGCGCGAAATCCCTTTTCGCGCAGGGAACCCGCCAGAATGCCCGGCAAATTGATGAAGGCGATGCGACGCTTTCCGGCGGCAAGCAGGTAGCGCACGATCTCGCGCGCGCCACCCTCTTCGTCCGGGACCAGTGACGTGACACGGCCAGAGGCCTCGCGACAGTTGATCATTACGCCGACCGAACCGGCCAGCGTTGCCGGCAGATCAACGTCCTTGTGGTACATGGCAGCATAGGCGACGGCGCGCGGCCGAAACTGCTGCACCTCATCGATCACCGAGCCGATCGACTGTCCGCTGCTGTGGTTGACGGCGAAGACGGCCATGCCGGCGCTGCGTGCAGCGCCGTCAAGTCCGCGCACGATTTCGGTGGCAAAGGGCGAGGTAATTAGGCCATCGGAAACGACGCCGACCAGTGGCAGCCATCCTTGGCGTACGCCGCGGGCGGCAAGATTGGTCACATAACCAAGTTCCTCGGCGATCGCCTTGACCTTCTGGCGCGTATCGTCCGACATGCGGGCGGAGCCGCCATGCAACGCTCCGGATACCGTCTTCACCGAGACGCCCGCGCGCTCCGCAATGTCAGAAAGCGAGACTGCCATAATGTTCACCGATCTCCTTGGGTGATCGATTACCCAATAACTCAGCGCCAATGTTGTTGTCAAGCAGCACCACGCCCACAGGCCGTTCCCATGGGTAGCCCACTTGAGCAGATTTTCGTCCATTGTTGCCGTACTCCATGCAGATCCTGGCGCCAGGCCTTTCGCGCGGTTGGCCCGCGCCATCGAGTCACCATAGCGCGCGTCGGGAACCGATCAACGTTTTCGATGGCGCTTCCAGCTCGGCGCGAGGGATCGTCTCGCGCCGCGCAACACCCCTCCTTTAGTGGCAACCAGGGGCGCCGGAGCGGCCGGCCAGTTCGCCGGACAGCCGCATCCCACTTCGCACCCGCGCATCCGAAGAAAGCTGGGCTACGCCTTGACGCGCAGGGCGCGCGGGTCATAGGCCGAAGACAATCGCACCGTCGCGACATGGCGAACGCCGGCCAGATCGACCTCGAAGCGGCCGGTCTCCAGGAAGGCCTTGTCCACCCCTGGCCGGTTCTCCACGAGACCGAGCGCCACCGAGCGACCAAGCGTGTGGCCGTAGGCTGCGGAGCGCACTTCACCGACTGGCTCGCCATCGCGCAGGATCAGTTCACCGCCCCAGAGCATCGGCAGGGGGTCATCAAGGGTGAGCTGCACGATGCGGCGCGACGGCGTGCCGCTGGCCTTTGCGGAGACGAGCGCGTCGCGGCCGACAAAGCCGCCGGGCTTTTCGAGAGCGACCGCAAAGGCAAGGCCGGCCTCGTAGGGGGTGATATCAGGCGTCAACTCGCGGCTCCAGGCACGGTAGCCCTTCTCCAGCCGCAGCGCTTCGAGCGCATAGTAGCCGCAGTCCGTCAGCCCGAAATCACGGCCGGCCTCGTGCAGCGCCTCGTAGACGCCAACAGCGAATTCGGTCGGCACAATCAGCTCCCAGCCGAGCTCGCCGACATAGGTCATGCGGTTGGCATAGGCCGTGGCATAACCGATATCGATTTCCCGGATCGTCGCGAAGGGGAAGCCTTCATTCGAGAGATCCGCCGAAGTCAGACGCGAGAGGATGTCACGCGACTGCGGCCCCATCAGCGCCAGGACCGAATAAGCCGACGTGACGTCGGTGAGCGTCACATGGGCGTCGGCGGCAATGGTCTTGCGGATCCAGTCCGCGTCATGCACGGCCTGCGCCGAACCGGTAATCAACAGGAAGCGGTCGGTCGCAAGGCGCATGACCGTCAGGTCGCTTTCGTAGCCGCCACGCTTGTTCAGGACGCCGGTGTAGACGGAACGGCCGATCTCGACGTCGATGTCGGCGGCGCAGATGCGATTGAGCTCTGCTGCGGCATCCCTCCCCTGGACGAGCAGTTTGGCAAACGAGGTCTGGTCGAAGATGCCGGCAGCCTCGCGCGTCGCCTTCATCTCGCGCTTGACCGCTTCGTGCCAGTTCTGCCGGTCGAAGGAATATTCGGTCACCGGCTTCTCGCCTTGTGTGGCAAACCAGTTGGCACGCTCCCAACCCATCTTGGAGCCGAAGCACGCGCCCCTGGCGGCAAGCCGATCGTAGAGCGGCGAGCGCCGGAAGGGCCGCGCCGTGTCCAGTTCCCGGTTCGGCCACGGCATCGCATAGTGCAGACCCAGTGTCTCCTTGACGCGGTCGTGCAGCCAGCGCGGGTTGTTGTTGAAGCCGGCGAAGCGGCGGATATCGACCGGCCAGAGATCCATGGTCGGTGCACGGTTGACGATCCACTCGGCAAGCGCCCGCCCTGCCCCGCCGGCGCTCGCAATCCCCATGGAATTGAAGCCGGCGCCGACGAAGAAATTCTTCAGCTCCGGCGCCTCGCCGAGGATGAAGTTGTTGTCGGGGGTGAAACTCTCCGGGCCGTTGTAGAACTTCTTGACTTCCGAGGTCGCGAGCTGCGGCACGCGCTTCAGCGCATTGTGCATCAGGATTTCGAACTGGTCCCAATCGTCGGGCAACAGCGCAAACTCGAAATCATCGGGAATGCCGGCCATGCCCCAGGGCTTGGCCTCCGGTTCGAAGCCGCCCATGACGAGGCCGCCGACCTCTTCCTTGAAGTAGATGTAGCCGTCGGGATCGCGCATGACCGGCAGGTCCGGATGCACGCCCTCGATCCGGCCGGTGACGATATACATGTGTTCGGCCGAGTGCAGCGGCACCGTGACGCCGCACATCTGGCCGACCTTGCGCGCCCATTGTCCCGCACAGTTGACGACGATCTCGGCGGCGATCGCCCCGCGGTCGGTTTCCACCCCGGTGACGACGCCGTCTTTCGTCGCAATCCCGGTGACCCGGACGCGCTCGATGACCCGGGCGCCGCGGTTGCGCGCACCTTTGGCAAGCGATTGCGTCAGGTCGGTCGGATTGGCCTTGCCGTCACCCGGTAGCCAGACGGCGCCGACGAGATCGTCGATGGCCATGACCGGCCAGAGGTCCTGCGCTTCCCTCGGCGAGATCACCTCGATGTCGACCCCTTGTGCGCGGGCGGACGCCGCCGTCCGCTTCAACACGGTCATGCGGTCCTCGGTGCGCGCAACCGAGAGCGAGCCGCAATTCTTCCAGCCGGTCGCAAGGCCTGTCTCGGACTCCAGCTCGCTATAGAGCTTGGTCGAGTACTTGATCAGGCTGGTCATGTTGGCATGGCTGCGCAACTGGCCGACGAGCCCGGCCGCGTGCCAGGTGGTGCCGCCGCTGAGCTGCCCTTGCTCCAGAAGGACGACGTCGGTCCATCCGAGCCTGGTCAGATAATAGGCGACCGAACACCCGATGATACCGCCACCGACGATGACGACCTGTGCCTGCGTTGGAAATTCCTGCGCCATGAAACGACCTCCCGAAACCATGGAAGGCCACACGGTAACAAAACGCCGACAAAGAACAAGACAAAAAGTTACAAAATATTACATTTATGAATCGGCGACGATCAAAGCCGGACCTTTGCGCTCCAACGCCTCGCGGATCGCCTCGGGGGGATTCCGATCGACGATCACCCCGGCCGCTGCCTCGAAGCGCGGAATGCGCAGCGGCGTCAGCCGCCCGAACTTGGAGCTGTCGAGCAAGAAATAGGCTTTGGCCGCCGTTACCACCATGCGCGAGCGCTGTTCGGCGCCGCTGCGGGTAAAGTCGGTCACCTCGCCGTCCGGCGACAGCCCGCCGCCACCGAGAAAGGCGACATCGACACGGAAATGATTGATGGCCTCGAGCGCGTCGATGCCGACGGCCGCCTCCTCGTCCGGATCAATCTCACCGCCGAGCATATGCACGCGCACCAGAGCCTGACGGCACATCAAGAGCGCAATCGACAGAGAAGTCGTACAAATCGTTAGGTTTTTCCGCCCTGATAACGCATGGGCGACCGCCAAGGTCGTGGTACCGGAATCCAGGAAGATCACCATGCCGTCGCGCACCAGTTCCGCCGCCGCACGGCCGATCGCCGCTTTCGGCCCGGCGTTTTCCTCGCGCCGCTCGACAAAGGCCGCCTCGGTCGGCTCGAACAGGGTTGCGCCGCCGTGCACGAGATCGAGCTGGCCGCGATCGGCAAGCAGCTTCAGATCCCGCCTTATCGTCTGGCGCGAGACGTCGAAGAATTCCGCAAGCTCGGTGATACCCACGGTGCCGTCGGCCGCGAGACGCCTGAGGATTTCGCCGTGACGGCGCGGAGCGAGGGCTCGGGTGCTTTGAGTGTCGGACATGGAACCACTGTGTTCATTTTTGTCCATTTGGCAAGCCGCGCCACAGGCACGCGCCCCTACAAGCCGGAAGGAACCAGCTTCTGATGCGAAAACACCGGGAATTTTCCTCTCTGGCTGCTGAAACCGCCTTGGCAAGGGCTCGTTATGTTGCATAATGTAACTATTCTTTCCAACTCGCAACACCCACGACCTCTCGTGATCAGGAAGAAACAATGCAGCAGGCAACCGCACCGGTCCGCCACTTCACCTTCTATCTGCTCGATGGTTTTGCCCTGCATGGCTTTTCCGCAGCGATCGAAGGGCTGCGCCTGGCCAATGACGTGGCCGGGCGCCCGGTCTATCACTGGCACGTTGTAACGGCAGATGGCTCACCCGCCGCCTCATCCTGCGGCACACGCCTTGCTGCGGCCGGACCTCTTTCGGATGAGCGCGGCCGGTTCCGCCGCGGTGAACGGCCGGGCTTCGTCGTCATCTGCGGCAGCCGCACGAAACCACCCGCCGACCGGGCTCTGGAGGCCTGGATTCGGTTATGCGCCCGCAGTCAGGTGCACCTCGCAGGGCTTGCCGGCGGCGTCTACTGTCTGGCTCGCGCAGGCCTGCTCGACGGACGCCGATGTGCGGTGCACTGGGAACATTTCCCGGATTTCTCCGAGCGCTTCTTCATGTCCGAGGCGCGGCAGACCGCGTTCGAGATCGATGGCGGCATCTACACCTGCGCCGGCGGCAATGCGCCCTTCGACATGGTCTTGCGCATCATCGAAACAGACCTCGGCCAGGAGGTGACCAACCGGATCTGCGAGGCGGCGCTCTGCGAACGGCTGCGCGAGACGGGCGAGCGCCAGCGGCTGCCGCTGCAGGCGCGCCTTGGCATCGACAACCCGTCGCTGATCCGGATCGTCGAGCAAATGGAGGCCAACATCCTCGAACCGATGAAGCTTGGCGACATGTCGCCCGCGACCGGCCTTTCAAGGCGTCAGATGGAACGCCTGTTTCGCAAGGAAATGGGCCGCACGCCGGCGCGGTACTATCTCGATCTCAGGCTGGAACGCGCCCATCTGCTGCTACTCACCTCGTCGCTCCCGGTCATCGAGATCGCGGTCGCCTGCGGCTTTTCCACCGCCTCACATTTTTCCCGCACCTATCGCGAACGCTACGGCCTGACGCCGCAACGCACGCGTCTTGCGGAAATGGAACGGCTGCGCGCGGGACGAGACTGCAGGGCAGAGATTGAAGAACGGCACGTAGCGTAATCGAACAAAGCAAAGCGCCTGCCTTCGCGCAGGAAGGCAGGCGCATCGAGTTGTTGGCCGGCAAACGGATTAGCGCCAGGCCTGGGTGCGGGCGAGCGGTCCGCGCGCGATCAGCGCGTGGACAAGCTTGGCCGCGACATTGGTGTAGAAGATCATCATGCCCATGGCCGCGGCCGGCGCTATGTCGCCGGCATCGTCCATGTTGAGCACCGCGACCGAGGCAAGCTTGGTATCCGTCGAATAGAGGAATACCACCGCCGAGACCGTCGTCATCGCGTTGACGAAGAGATAGATCGCGATGTTGAGGATCGCCGGCAGGCAGACCGGCACCGTGACCCGGAAGAACAGCCGGTGGAACGGCTGCTTGAGCGAGGCAGCGACGGATTCGAACTCCGGATCCATCTGCTTCAGCGCCGTCAGCGCCGTCAGATGCGCGACCGTATAGAAGTGCGTCACAGTCGACACGACCAGGATCGCCATCGTGCCGTAAATCGGGTGCAGTGGATTGGCCGGATTGTTGAAGAAGAAGATATAGGCAAGCCCGAGCACCATGCCGGGCACGGCCATCGGCATCATCGCCAGGAAATGGAAGACGCCGCGGCCGAGGCGAAAACCGTCGGCCTTTTCCACCATATAGGCGCCGGCGAAGACGACGACCGAGCCGAACAGTGCCGTCAAAAGCGCGAGCCGGATCGAATTGCTGTAGGCAGCCCAGCCTCCGCCGTCCATCAGGTCGAAAGCGAAGTTCTTGGACGTCAGTGTCAGGTCATAGGGCCAGAACTTCACCACCGCTGCGATCTGGCACATGGCGATCATGCCGAGGATGAAGAGGCTGACGAGGCAGGCAAAGGCAAAGCAAAGCCCATCCGCGCGAGCATTGCGTTTCGGCGTATAGGGTACCGCACGCGCCGACAGCAGCGCCACCTGCCGCTTCTGCATGTGCCGGTCGACGACAAAGGCAAGCACTGCCGGTACCAGCAGGATGACGGAGACGACAGCGCCCATCTCGAAATTCTGCTGCCCGATCACCTGCTTGTAGATGTCGACGGCCAGCATGCCGTACTGCCCGCCGATCACCTTGGGCAAACCGAAGTCGGTGATGACAAGCGTGAAGACGACGAAGGCAGCAGAGACGATACCGAAGCGCGCGCCGGGGACCGTTACAGTCGTGAAGGTGCGCCACTTGCTGGCTTTGAGCGACGCGGCAGCCTCATAGTGCCGGGCATCGGCAATGGAGAGCGCCGTCAGGATGATCAGAAAGGCGTGCGGCAGGGTGAAGAAGATCGAGCCGATGACGATGCCGATCGGCCCGTAGATCGAATAGCCGAGGAGCCAATCCCTGAAGATGCCCTGGTTGCCGAAGAGATAGACGAGCGCAATGCCCGGCAGCAGCGACGGCACGAGGATCGGGATCGTCAGGATGCCGCGGAACAGACCCTTGAGCGGCATGCAGCTGCGCGTCAGGCCATAGGCAAGCGCAAAGGCGATCGAGATCGTGAACACCGTGCTGATTACCGCCATCAGCACGGAATTGTAGATCGACTGCGCAAGCGCAGGCGTCGAGAAATAGGTGGTGAAGTTCGTGAAACCCAGCGCGCGCGCAGGGCGCAGCACGACGCGCCGGAACGTGCCGGAATCGTATTCCCGCCACTCCGTCCCCTTTTCGAGCGTGGAGCCGACGAGGAAGGCCGCATCGTCGGTCGTGCCGCGAATGCGGTAGTGGACCGGACTGCGGAACTTGAAATCCAGGAAGAATTTTGTGGCCGCCAGCCGTCCGTCGGAATTGCTGGAAAGCTCGGCCTCCGTCACTGCCCCGAGCTCTCGATTGAGATCGGCGGCACGGACGACAGGCCCCCAGTTCGCCCCCGTTTCGTCGCTCACCTGGAATTCGAAAGCCGAAAGCTCGAACCGGTAGGTCGACAGCGACTTCGACAGCATGACGAAGAGCGGCGCGCCGAGCGCGACCACCAGATAGAGCCCGATGACCGCCATGAAGCCGAGCTTGATGCGGTCGTCCCGCGAGGCTTGCTGGCGCAAACGCTTGCCGATCAGGGGAAGATGGGGCGCTTCGAGGACCATGTTCATCGTCACGCACCCCTCGGATAAAGCAACAGGCGCTCGCGCGGGATTTCCACCTGAATGGCACCACCCGTTTCGATGCTGAGGCGCCTGACGGCATTGACGGAGAAATCGGCGACGAGCGTCCGCTCGCCGAGGCGTGGTGCGGTGAGGCGCGTGCGCCAGAACATGCCGAGGAACTCCATCTCGCGCACCTCGGCGTCGATCAGGTTCTGCGGTGTTGTCGGCCGGTCGCTCCCGTTGGCGGCATGCGCATCGGCGCCGTGCGGGATAATGTCCACCGGGCGGACAACGGCGGTTGCCGCGTGGCCCGTCAAGAAATCCTCCGTCGAGCAGCGGAAGGCCGAGTGGCCGATCTCGACCTCGCCATCGCCGGCAACCCGTGCCGGGAACTGGTTGGTCTCGCCGATGAAGTCGGCGACGAACAGCGTTTCGGGGTGGCGGTAGATGTCGGTGGGCGAGCCGACCTGCTCGATGACGCCGTGGTTCATCACGACGATGCGGTCGGCCATGGCGAGCGCCTCTTCCTGGTCGTGGGTGACCATGATGGTGGTGACGCCGAGCTTTCTTTGCAGCGCCTTGATCTCGTGGCGAAGATGCACGCGGACCTTGGCGTCGAGCGCTGACAGCGGCTCGTCAAGCAGCAGCAGCCCCGGTGAGATGGCGATGGCGCGGGCAAGCGCGATGCGTTGCTGCTGGCCGCCGGAAAGCTGGGCCGGATACTTCTTGCCATGGGCCGACAGGCCGACCGTCTCCAGCAATTCGGCCACACGGGATGCGACCCCCGCCTTCGAGCGGCCGGTATTTTCCAGGCCGAAGGCGATGTTCTGCTCGATCGTGAGATTGGGGAAGAGCGCATAGGACTGGAAGACGATGCCGTAGTCGCGACTGGAGGCCGGCAGCGTCGAAATGTTGCGGCCGTCCTGCAGGATGGTCCCTTGCGTCTGCAGGTCGAGACCGGCGATTGCCCGAAGCAACGTCGTCTTGCCGCAGCCGGAGGGCCCAAGGAAACAGACGAACTCGCCCCTGCCGATCGACAGTGAAATGTCGCGCAGCGCGACGAAATCGCCATAGGTCTTCCAGAGATCCGAGATCTGCAGGTATGGAGCCGGCTCCGCGGCCGCGTCATCGGCGAAGTGCTGACGGCTGGTGGGCGTCGGTTCGATCGACAGGGCATGCCTCATCTGCAAGCTCCGCTGGCTTGAGGGATTTCTTTAAGAGAATGCGATCGGGCGCAGCGCGATCGCGCTACGCCCGGACGATCAGGCTCAGCTCTTCGGCTCGGACTTGGCGTCGTAACGCTTCTGCCATTCCTTGAGGATTTCCGCGCGGTTGTTGGCGGCCCATTCGAAATCGTTGACGATCATCCTGGAAGCAATGTCGTCGGGCAGGTGCTCGACCTGCTTGGCGACACCCGGATAGGCAACGACGGCATAACCGGCATTGTACATCTCGTTGGCTTCCTTGGTGACCGACCAGTCGACGAGCGTCTTGGCCGCTTCGAGGTTCGCCGTGCCGGCGATGATCGCCGTCGCCTCCGCCTCCCAGCCAGAGCCTTCCGCGGGGAAGATGATGTCGATCGGCGCGCCCGCACTCTTGGCCTTGGCGCCCGGGAATTCGAAGGACACGCCAATCACCGCCTCGCCGGCGCCTGCCATCTTGCACGGCTTGGAGCCGGAATGGGTGTAGGCGGAGATGTTCTGGTGGAGCTTGTCCATGAAGTCCCAGGCCTTCTCCTCACCCCACATCTGCATCCAGCCCGAGACGTCGAGGAAACCGGTACCCGAGGATGCCGGGTTCGGCATCACCACATGGCCCCTGTATTCGGGCTTCGTCAGGTCTTTCCAACTCGTCGGCGGCGTGAGGCCGAGCTTTTCACCCTCGACCGTGTTGTAACAAAGGGCTGCGACATAGGCGTCCATGCCGACCCAGCTCGGCGGCGTGTCCTTGTCGACGAATTTCGGGTCGAGCGCCTCGACGCCCTTGGGCTGGTAAGGCTCCAGCATGCCTTCGGTTTTAAGCAGAAGCAGCGAGGTGGCGGCGAGCCCCCAGACGACGTCCGCCTGCGGATTGTCCTTTTCGGCAAGCAGCTTGGCGGTCATGACGCCGGTGGAATCGCGCACCCAGTTGATCTTGATATCCGGGTGGGCCTTTTCGAACGTCGCCTTGTAGCGGTCGAGGTCGACGGCTTCGACGGCGGTGTAAACGGTGAGCTGCGTTTCAGCGGCAGCGATGGCAGGAAGCACAGCGGAAACGGCGCCGGCAAGCACAAAGAGCATGCGTCTGTTCATGATTGAAGTTCTCCTCTGAGGTCCTGGTAAAACCGGGGAAGCGCGGCGGGCAATCTTGTCGTTACCCTCTTGTGATCGGCTTCGGGAAGCATTCTGCGCAGCGGTTTCCTGTAAGTAAAATTTATTATTCTTATCGATCAGAAGATTAAAACTATGGGTGCTCTGCCGCAGAACTGGGCATGACAAGCCGCAATTGATCAAGGCGATGGCAGCTTTCAATACAACTTCGCACGATCTGCTGACTGAAGAGGCAGATCTAAGATTGCGCTCCGATGACGATGCTGTGAGACGCACCGGACCATAAAAAAGGGAGCCGCCAAGGGCAGCTCCCAAAGGGGTGAATCAGCGGGGGAAACGCTTCAGATCACCATGGCAAGGAGAATGTCTTGACGTTGGTAAAGCTCTTCATCGCCTCGATGACGCCTTCCTTGTAGCCGTTGCCCGAATCCTTGATGCCGCCGAAGGGGCTCATTTCGATGCGGTAGCCCGGCACTTCCCAGATGTTGACGGTGCCGACCTTCAGCCCGGCGATGTACTTCTGCATGCGCCGGAAATCGTTGGTGCAGACGCCGGAGGAAAGACCGAAGGCCGTCGAGTTGGAAAGCGCGATCAGCGCATCGTCGTCATCGGGTGCCCGTACGATCGGAATGATTGGCGCAAAGGTTTCCTCCATCACCAGCTCGCTCGAATGCGCGACGCGGTCGACCACGATCGGCGGCAACAGGGCACCCTTCCGGCCGGGGTTGTAGAGGATCTCCGCCCCCTCTTCCGCCGCCTTCAACACGCGCTGTTCGAACACTTCCGCCGCGCGGGCATGCACGACAGTTCCAAGTTCGGTCGCCCGGTCCATCGGATCGCCGAACTTCAGCTTCTTTGCCCGCTCCAGCACCAGCGGCACGAAGCGATCGGCGACGCTCTCCTGGCAGAGAATGCGTTTGACCGCCGTGCAGCGCTGGCCAGAATTCTTGGTCGCACCGGCCACGGCGAGATCCGCCGCTCTGGCGAGGTCGTCGTCGGAGAGATCGTTGAGGATGATCAGCGGGTCGTTGCCGCCAAGCTCCAGCACCTGCCGCTTGTAGTGGGCGTGCGCGGCAATCAGCTTGCCGACTGGAACGCTGCCGGTAAAAGTGATGAGGTCGAAGTTCGGGTTGTTGATCATCTCCATGCCGATATCGGCGGGCCAGCCGGTGACGACCGAGAGCATTTCGGGCGGCAGGCCGGCTTCATAGAGGATGTCGGCAAAGATCAGCGCCGTCATCGGCGTCAGTTCGGTCGGCTTCAGGACGACGCAATTGTTGGTCGCGACAGCCGGCGCCACCTTGTGTGCCACCATGTTGAGCGGATGGTTGAAGGGCGTGATCGCCGAAATGGCGGTCAAGGGTTCACGGGTGGTGAAGATCTTGCGCGCCTTGCCGTGCGGGGTGAGGTCGCAGGAGAAGATCTCGCCATCGTCGTGGATGCACATCTGCCCGGAGAGCGTCAGCACGTCGAAGGCGCGACCCACTTCGTAAAGCGAATCCTGCTTGGAGATGCCGAGCTCCAGCGTGATCAGATCGGAAATCTCCTCCTTGCGGGCGACGAGCAGGTCCGCGGCCTTGAGCAGGATGCGCTGACGCTCGTAGCGTGTCAGCTTCGGCTGGTAGGCCGCGGCGATCTCGAAGGCCTTGCGGGCATGCTCGGCGTTGCCCGCAGGTACCGTGCCGATGACGGCATCGTTGAAGGGATAGCGCACCTCGATGCGCCCCTCGGTATCAACCGCCTTGCCGGCGATCCGCATCGGCTCGTGGCGAATGGCGAACGTCGTTTCCACCTTGGTCATCGCGTCCTCCCTAGTGTGCAGCCTGTGCCGCTGCGACGAGCGCGTAGAAGAACGCGTCGAAATTGCGCAGCGTGCCCGCCGTCTGAAGTTCGGGAAGCTTGCGGTTGGCGATGAACGGCACCTCCTGTTCGGTTAGCCCACCATGCGAGCGCAACGGCTCGTTGAGAGCTGCGAGATCGTGGCGGTGCTCACTGGTGCCGAGCGTCTTGTTTTCGGTCGAGATCAGCACGAGGTCGCCGATGCGGTCGTCGGGAAGCTCGAAGCGCACGCAGGCCTCCGGGCGTGTAAGGACGACATCGATACCCTCGATCGCCTTCAGGAGCTCGATGATTTCTTCCTTGTCGGCGCCTTCCGGCAGGTATGCCGTGGCAAAGGAGCCGAGCGCGCCATGATGCACGACATAGGGGTCGGTGATCGGCAGGATCACGCGCGCGGCGTCCTTGCCGAGCCATTGATCGAGCAGGTCCTGGACATAGACGACGTCGGGTGAACCGTCCGCCTTGTGTTTCGGCTTCATGCCGTGGTCGGCGGTGACGATGATCGCGGCACCGAGCGCATCCAGTTCGGTCAGGTACTTGTCGAACATCTCATAAAAGGAATTCGCCTGCGGCACGCCCGGCGCATATTTGTGCTGCACATAGTCGGTCGTCGTCAGGTACATGACGTCAGGACGGAACTCCTTCAGGAGCTTGACGCCGGCGGCAAAGACGAACTCGGAGAGATCAGCCGAATAGACTTCCGGCACCGGCCGGCCGAGCCAGGCCGAGGCATTGTCGAGACCATTTTCCGCCTTCGTCGTCTTGTCAGACTTTTCCGAGGAGAAGCAGATCGCCCTGCCCTCGTCGAACTTGAGGCCGTGGCCGAGAAGCGCGCGCAACTTGTCCTTCGCCGTTACCACGGCCACCTTTGCACCGGCATCGTAAAACGCCTTGAAGATGGTGGGCGCGCGCAGGAAACGCGGGTCGTTCATCATCACTTCGTTGCCGGTCTGCGGCTCATAGAGATAGTTGCCGCAGATGCCGTGGATCGCCGGCGGCCGGCCGGTGGCAATGGAAAGATTGTTCGGGTTGGTGAAGCTCGGAATAACGCTCAGCGCCGTGCGCTCCGTGCCGGTCTTGCGAATGCGCTCGAGCGTCGGCATCAGCCCGGCTTTGATGGCCTCGTCGAGATAGGCCGGCTCGCAGCCGTCGAGGCAGATGGCGATGGCCGGAACCTTCGGCCACGGATAGGTGCGGCGGTTGGCGGTGACGGTGATCTTGGACATCTGGTTCATTGCAATTTCCTTTGTTCAGGCGGCGAGACGGCGGCGTTCTTCAAGGGCGACGGCCGGCGGGGCGGCGCTGTCGACGCCCATTTCATTGAGGGATTCACGAGCGGCTGCGACCACGCGGCGCATGACATGTTCGTCCATGCGACCGATGCAGCCGACGCGGAAACTGTCGACCACAGTCAGCTTGCCCGGATAGATGATGAAGCCCTTGTCCTTCATCAGGTCGTAGAAACGATCGAAGGCGAAGGCGGGATGGGCCGGGCTGAAGAAGGTGACGATGATCGGCGACAGCCACTGGTCGGCGAGCAGCGTCTCGAAGCCGGCCTCACGCATGCCGGCGACCATCACGTCGCGGTTGCGGGCATACCGCCCGCCGCGCCCGGCGACCCCACCTTCTTCGCGGTGCAGCCGCAGTGCTTCGAGGAAGGCCGCGACCACATGGGTTGGCGGCGTGAAGCGCCACTGGCCGGTCTTGTTCATGTAGTCCCACTGGGCGTGCACATCGAGGCTCAGCGAATGGCTGCGGCCTTTGGCAGCCTCCAGCTCGTTCTTGCGGGCGATGACGAAGCCGAAACCAGGCACCCCCTCGATGCACTTGTTGGCGGAGGAGACGATCGCCTCGTAGCGGAAGTCGTTGACGCCAGCGGGCACGGCGCCGAAGGCGCTCATGGAATCGACCAGCAGCTTGCGGCCTCGGGAGTAAACAGTGTCGGAGATCTCCTTCAGAGGATTGAGAATGCCGGAACTGGTCTCGCAATGGACGACAACGACATGGGTGATCGCCGGGTCGGCATCAAGGGCGGCTGCGACTTCCGGACCGCGCGGCGGCATGTAGTCGCCCTTGTCGATCGTCACGTGGTCACGGCCGAGATAGGCAAGCGTCTGGGCGATGCGCTTGCCATAGGCACCATTCATCAGCACCAGCACCTTGCCGTCCTTCGGAACGAAGCTGCCGAGCATGGCCTCGACGGAAAACGAGCCGCTGCCCTGCATCGGCACGCAATCGAACTCGCCCTTGGTATCGCCGGCAATGTCGAGCAACTCGCGGCGAAGCTTCGCCGTCATCGCCCGGAAGTCTCCATCCCAGGAGCCCCAGTCCCGCAGCATGGCTTCCTTGACCTCGTAGGCCGTTGTCAGCGGGCCGGGCGTAAGCAGATAGGGCTCGCCCAGCCTCGGCGTTTCCAGGGGCGCGATGGTTTTTTCAGAAGCGGTGTTTGGCATTGTCCGTCCTCGCGGTTGGCGTGTTCGAGAACGACAATGGGGCGGAAACATATATCTGTAAAATCGTTCTTTTGTATGAATATATCGATTTCATTTATACATCTAAGCCGCGGGCACGAGACGGCTTTCGAGCAGGTCACCGCTCTCGCGCAGGCGCGGATAGGCCATGGTGGTGACCAGAGAATTGACCTCCTTCAGCGCCCGGACGATCTCCAGGTGCATGTCACTCGAGAGGATGCTCGCCGCCACACCTTGCCGGAGCCGCTCCAAGTGACTCTTGCTGCTCTCCTCGACGAGCCGACGCACATGCTCCTTCTGCCGGACCATCTCGCGGGCAATCACCGGATCGGGCGACACGAGGAGATTGGCCGCGAGCCTGACGTTGGAAGACACGGCCGCGTGCAGCAGGGTGAGCTCTCGCCACCCATCGTGTGAGAAGGCGCCCGCCCCCTCCAGCCGCTCCTCGGCCATTTGCAGCAGGTTTTTCGCGACCACGTCGCCGGCATATTCCAGGTGGATCGCCGCCTCCGTGAGCTCGATGCCGCGTCGTGACTGCTCTTCCGTGAGGATGCCGCGGTTGACGGCGGCGATGTACAGCTTGATCTCGCTATGTGCGCGATGGATGTCGCCGTCGATGCAGCGCAGCGCCTTGACCGCCTGCGGCGTCGGCGAGTGGATGACGGTCATGACCGGTTCCAGCATGCGGGCGATGAGATTGCCCATGTGCAGCACCTCGCGCGCCGCGGCCGCAAGCGCCTGTGCCGGCTTGTCGATGAGTCCACGGTCGAGTGCGGTGACATGGACCGATCGGTCGCCAGTCCCGGCGGCGTCCGGCATGAGCAGCCGGACAAGGCGCGCCATCGACCCGCAGGAGACTGTCCCGACGAGTACGAGCGCGGCATTGAAAAGCACATGCAGGTTGACGAGTTTTGCGGCGGCCGTCCCGCCCGGAATCCAGCCGAAGGGGGCATGAACCGAGAAAAGGCCGAAAACCGCTGCGCCGAACAGCGCGCGATAGAGCAGGTTTCCGAGCGGCAAGCGTCGGCCCTCCACCGGCAGGCCGCGTGTCAGCCAGAGCGCGATCAACCCACCGCCGACATTCACCCCGAGAACAAGCGGAATGCCGATCTCGACAGGTACGATGCCCTTCGCAGCAAATGTCAGGATCAGGAGGATCGCGGCCACGCTCGAATGCAACGCCCAGGTAAAAAGCGCCGCGAGGATCACCACCGTCAGCGCGTCCTTGCCAACAAAAGCAACGATAGACGGAAGGAGGGGACTTTGCGCTAGCGGCTGCGTTGCATGGCCGATCATCTGCAGCGACAGAAGCAAAAGGCCGATGCCAAGCACTGCGCGTCCGGCTTCGACCGCCTTGCGGCTCGATGACTTCAGATGCACGAGGCCGCCGGCCGCAATCATAAGAGGCGCCAGCCAATGCAGGTCGAAAGACAGAATCTTGACGACGAGCGCCGAGCCGAGATCGGCGCCAAGCAGCACCGCGAGGCCGATATCGAGCGCCAATGCACCGCTGACGGCAAAGCCGGCTGCAAGCATGGCAACGGCCGTCGAACTCTGCAGCGCAATTGCCACGACGCAGCCGCAGGCGGCAGCGCGTGGCCGGCCGCCGGCGCCGCCGACGGTGCGCGCGACGATATCGCCCGCGGCCGCTTCGACGCCCATTTTCACCAGACTCACGGCGTAGAGCAGAAGGACAGTGGCGGCGGCAAGTTCGAGGGCGACAGCCGGGAGGTTCATGCGCGCACTCCGCAAAAGGATGGAATCCGAAAACTATCCTTTGCCGCTTTACATAAATCAAATCGTTCGTTTTAATAAAACCATAGACCAAATCTATCGTCGGGGGCGTCGTCCGCATGCGCTATGTCCAGCTTCGCGCCTTTCACAACGTCGCTATCCACGGCGGCTTCTCGCGTGCGGCTGAGGCGCTGTTCCTCACCCAACCTGCGGTCTCCGACCAGGTGCGAAAACTTGAAGAAGAGTATGACGTCCTGCTCTTCAACCGGAACAAGAAGCAGGTAACGCTGACCCAGGCCGGCCAGCAACTTCTGGAAGTCACACGTCGCATGTTCGACGTCGAGCAGCAGGCACTGGATCTGCTGTCGGAATCGCGGGCGCTGAGGGCCGGGAAGCTTCGCATCGTGGCGGACGCCGCCCACCACCTGCTGCATATCCTTGCCGCCTTCCGGCGCACCTATCCGACCGTGCAGGTCTCGATCGATTCCGGCAATACCGAGACAGTCATCACCAGCCTGCATGCCTACGAGGCGGACATCGGCGTTCTCGGCGAGATCCCGCAATCGAGCGATTTCGACATCCTGAAACTGAACTCCACGCCGATCATCGCTTTCGCCAGCCGCGACTATCCCCTTGCCGCACAGAAGACCGTGACTTTCTCTGATCTCGCCAAGCATCCGCTGGTCATGCGCGAACAGGGCTCCAAGACCCGGCAGAAGCTGGAAGCCATGGCCGAACAATGCGGCGTGCCGCTAACGCCTCTCATCGAAGCCGAGGGGCGCGAGGCCGTGCGCGAGATCGTGGCCGCCGGCGGCGGGGTTGGCTTCGTCTCCTCGGCCGAGTTCGGCCAGGACAATCGCCTCGTACCCATCCGGATCGCCGCGCCGGAAATGCTGATGGACGAAGCGCTGATCTGCCTGCGCGAACGCAGCAACGGGAAGCTCGTCAGCGCCTTCTTCGAGATCGCACGCAGTCTTGCAAAGGCGGCGTGAACAGCGCTCACCTGGGCTCCGCCGCCCCACCCGACTGCCCGCCAGTAGCCTGAACAACGGTCACGGCGATCATGTGGAAAACATCGTCGACATTGCAACCGCGCGAGAGATCGTTGGCCGGTTTTGCCAGCCCCTGCAGGATCGGGCCGATGGCCGCGGCGCCGCCGATCCGCTGGGCGATCTTGTAGCCGATATTGGCCGCATCAAGGTTCGGGAAGACGAAGACATTTGCCTCGCCGTGCAGCTCCGAATTGGGTGCCTTGGCCGCGCTGACGGCCTCGACGAAGGCGCTGTCAAACTGCAGTTCGCCGTCAATCGTGAGACCGGGTGCGGCCGCATGCGCAAGCCTTGTTGCCTCCACCACCTTGGAAACCCGTTCGTGTGCGGCACTGCCGGCGGTCGAAAAGGAGAGCATCGCCACCTTTGCAGGTTTTCCCGCAAGCGCCTCGAAGGATCCCGCCGACGTGACCGCTATATCGGCAAGACCCTGAGCATCGGGGTCCACCACCAGTCCGCAATCCGCGAAGACGAAAGCGCCCTTCTTGGCGTGATGCGGTGCGCACAGCATCATCAGGAAGAAACTCGACACCAGGCCTACACCCGGAGCGCGGCCGATCGTCTGGAGCGCGGCACGCACCGTATCGGCGGTGGTTGCCACCGCGCCTCCGACCGTACCGTCGGCCTTGCCTTCCCGCACCATCATCGCGGCAAAGACGAGCGGCGATTGCACCGCCTCGGCTGCCGCATTTTCGTCGACACCCTTGTTTCGGCGCAGTTCGTGGTAGGCAGCCGCAAGTCGGGGGGTGAAAGGAGACAATACCGGATCCTCGATGCGGATCTCGCCCGGATGTCCGCCGGCGACGGCCAGCCTTTCTTCAACGACTGTACGATTTCCTATGAGCGTAATCTCGGCGATGCCCGCGCGCACGGCACGCAAGGCTCCCTCGACGATGCGCGGGTCTTCCCCCTCGGCGAGAACGATATGGCGCGGCGCGGCTTTCGCAGCTTCGAGAATACGGTCGAGCGGTTTCATCAGGCGTGCCCCAGATAGTGAATGCCGACGAGGATGAAGAGGGCAATGAAGACGGTTTCGGCGACGATGAGCGCGACGGCGTCGCCGCCGACGTCGAGAACGCGGCGAAGCGACGTCCGCATGCCGACGGCGACGATGCCGGCAAGCAGCGCCCAGCGCGAGGTTTCCATGCCGGCCTTGGCAACCAGTTCGGGCACGAAGCCGAAAGAGTTGAGCGCCGCAAAGATCAGGAAGGCGACGACGAAGCCGGGCAGAAGCGGCGGGCGCTGGCCGGTCTCGCCCTCGGGCTGAGGAACATGGCGCAGCGACAGCGAGAAGATGAGCACGACCGGCGCCAGCATGGTGACGCGGATCAGCTTGACGAGCGTTGCCGTCTCGCCCGCCTCCGGCGAGACGGAAAAACCCGCACCGACGACCTGTGCGACATCATGGATGGTGCCGCCGAAGAAGATGCCGGTCGCCCGCGCATCGAGCCCCATGGTTTGGGCGATGATCGGATAGGCGATCATCGCGAGGGTGGAAAGGACCGTGACCGAAAGCACCGTGAAGATCAGGTTGCGCTCGGAAAACTCGTTCTTAGGCAGCACGGCGGCAATTGCCATTGCCGCCGACGCGCCGCAAATGGCGACAGATCCGCTGGTGATGAGTGCCAGCCGCCAGCCGCGGCCGAGCAGTTTTGCGGCAAGCAGGCCAAATCCGATGGTGGCCGCAATCGCCGAGATGAGCAGCAGGATCGTGCCGGCGCCGAGCCCGATCAGAAGATCGACGCTGATGCGCATGCCGAGCAGCGCCACGCCGATGCGCAGCACCTTCTTGGCGCAGAAATCGATGCCGGCGACGCAGCGCCCTTCCTCCGACAGAAAATGAAAGGCGATGCCGAGCAGGAGCGCCATCAGCATGGCCGGGGCGCCATAGTGGTCGGAGAGGAACTGGGCGGCGACGGCAACGGCCGCAGTGACGGCGAAGCCCGGCCAGGAGGTCGCAAAGCCGGAGGGCACGCTGCGGAAACGTTCGTGGACAGAGGCGGTGAAGGTCATGGTGTCAATCCGGTCGCTTGCGGGAAGCTGCCCGCCCGGGCTCACCGGGCGGGCATCTGGCAATCGGGCAGGCCTAGGCCCGTTTTTGCGGGCGCATGTCGGCGCGGTCGATGCCGGCAACCGGCACCGGCTTTTTCATCGCATCGCGACGGAAAGGCTCACCGAGCTCCTGGTTGAGGATGACTTCGATGAAGGTCGTCACACCGTTCTTCTGATCGGCGATCGCGTTGGAAAGAGCCTCGGTGAGCGCTGCCGTCGTGTTGACGGCTACACCCTTCAGACCACAGCCTTCCGCCACCTTCGCGTAAGAGAGGTTGGGGTTGAGCTCGGTGCCGACGAAATTGTTGGCGTACCAGAGCGTCGTGTTGCGCTTTTCAGCACCCCATTGGTAATTGCGGAAGATCACCATGGTGATCGCTGGCCAGCCCTCGCGGCCGATCGAGCCCATTTCATTCATGGAGATGCCGAAGGCGCCATCGCCGGCAAAACCGACCACCGGCACGTCAGGGCAACCGATCTTGGCGCCGACGATCGACGGGAAGCCGTAGCCGCAGGGACCGAACATGCCCGGTGCGAGATACTTCCGCCCCGCCTCGAAGGTCGGATAGGCATTGCCGATCGCGCAGTTGTTGCCGATGTCGGTCGAGATGATCGCTTCCTTCGGCAGGGCCGCCTGGATTGCCCGCCAGGCCTGGCGCGGCGACATGCGGTTCGGCTCGCGCGACCTGGCGCTCTCGTTCCATTCCGTGCCCGGATCGTCGTCCTCGTGGTCCATCGAGGAGAGCTGCTGCTGCCAGGCCGAACGGGTCTGGTGGATGGTCGCCTTGCGCTCCTCGCGGCCGGCATCGCCGGCAGACGGCGAGAGCAGTTCGAGGATCTGGCGGGCAACCTGCTTGGCATCGCCGCAGATGCCGACCGACACCTTCTTGGTGAGGCCGATCCGGTCGGCGTTGATGTCGACCTGGATGATCGAGGCGTTCTTCGGCCAGTAATCGATGCCGTAACCGGGAAGCGTCGAGAACGGATTGAGCCGGGTACCGAGCGCCAGCACGACGTCGGCCTTGGAAATCAGCTCCATCGCCGCCTTCGAGCCGTTGTAACCGAGCGGGCCGACCGAAAGCCGGTGGCTGCCGGGGAAGGCATCATTGTGCTGGTAGCCGCAGCAGACCGGCGCATCGAGCCGCTCGGCAAGCTTCATGGAATCGGAAATCGCATTGCCGATGACGACGCCGGCACCATTGAGGATGACCGGGAATTTCGCCTCCGATAGCAGCTTTGCGGCCTCGGCGATCGCCTGCGGACCGCCGGCCGGGCGCTCGAAGCGGACGATCGCCGGCAGGTCGACGTCGATCACCTGGGTCCAGTAGTCGCGCGGGATGTTGATCTGCGCCGGCGCGCAGCCGCGCCAGGCCTTTTCGATGACGCGGTTCAGCACCTCGGGGATGCGCGAGGGATCGCGCACCTCTTCCTGATAGCAGACCATTTCCTCGAACATCGCCATCTGGTCGACTTCCTGGAAGCCGCCCTGGCCGATCGTCTTGTTGGCGGCCTGCGGCGTCACCATCAGAAGTGGCGTGTGGTTCCAGTAGGCGGTCTTGATCGCGGTGATGAAGCCGGTGACGCCTGGGCCATTCTGGCCGATCGCGACCGACATCGTGCCCGTCGCACGGCTGAAGCCGTCCGCCATCATGCCGGCATTGGTCTCGTGGGCGCAGTCCCAGAACTTGATACCGGCCTTCGGGAACAGGTCCGACACCGGCATCATCGCCGAGCCGATTATGCCGAAAGCATGTTCGAGGCCATGCATCTGCAGAACTTTGACGAAGGCTTCCTCGGTGGTCATTTTCATGGGGTGGTTCCTTTCCTGGCAGTGATTTCAGTGTGTTAGAGGATCTCGTCACGGAGGTAGTACCAGCGGTACATTCCCCATTGGCCAAGCCTTCGGAACGGCGTCAGCAGCCCGTGGCCCGGAAGGGACGAAGTGAAAATGGGAAGGTCGAGGCCGCCGCCCTTGCCGGCGACCATCTGGGCCATGCGACGCCCGGCCTGGGCGGAGTACATCACGCCATTGCCGCCATAGCCCATGGCGTAGAACAGCCTCTGGGTCGGGTCCGGCTGGAAGATGCGCGGCATCATGTCGTGGCTGACATCCACCCACCCCCACCAGGAGTAGTCGATGTCGATGCCGCGAAGAGCCGGGAACTTGCGATAGAGACCGGCGAGAAGCAGTTCGAGGTGTTTCGGATTGCCGGCGTCGCGCCCGGTGATGGCGCTGCGGCTGCCGATCTGCACCCGTCCGTCCGGCAGCATGCGATAGTAATGACGCAGCGTGCGCGTGTCGGTGAGCGGGATGCGCGCCTTGAAATTCAGCGCCTTCTGCTCACTATCCGTCAGCGGCCGGGTGACGATCGAGTTCGACAGGATCGGCATCAACCTGTGGCGGGTGAGCGCGTTCATGCCGGGTGACGTATAGCCGGCGGTGGCGATGCAGACGGCGCGCGCCTTGACCGTTCCGCCGGGCGTCGTCAGATAGTGCACGCCACCCTTGGCGGTGCACTCAAGCACCGGGCTCGAGGTGTGCACCTTGGCGCCCAGCCTGCGCGCGAGCCTCAGATAGCCGAAGGCGAGCTTGGCCGCGTGAATGCCCATGCCGTCGGGCTCATACATCGCGCCGCGCGCTTCCTCGTCACGGACGAAATCGCGATGGATTTCGTCGCGGGAAACCATGCGGGCGCGATAACCGAAGGTGTCGTTGAGGACGCGCACCTCGCTTTCGAGCACCGGCAGCATCTTGTCGCGATGGGCGATATAGAGATGGCCGCCGTCCTGGGGGTCGCAGTTGATCTCCGGCTCGCGGATCAGCGAACGAAAGAGGTCGAAGCCCTCGGAAATCTCGGCGTGCATCTTGCGGGCGACGTCGACGCCCCAGCGGGCGATCCATTGCGATCGCTTCAGCCGGCCGGCGGAAATCTGCGCCTGGCCGCCGTTGCGGGTGCTGCAGCCCCAGGCAACGCCATTTGCTTCAAGCACCGTCGCCTTGATGCCGTGCTCGCGCGCCAGATGGATGGCGCAGGAGAGACCGGTGTAACCCGAGCCGATGATGGCGACATCGACATCGATGTCGCTCGTGACGGGGCCGTCATCCTCCGGTTCCGGGCCGGCAGTGCCGATCCAGTAGGTCGGCGCATAGTCCTTGCCCGTGCCGGGGCTACGGGCATGGTTGGGGTCGTAGGCCGGATCGAACGGCTCTCTCGCAGGCTTCAGGGGAGTGGCGCGCAGTTGCATGGCTTTCGCTCCAGCCGTCAATAGCGGGGTTGCAGGACCGGGCGGTTCTTGCGGAACGCCTGCTTGCGCACGATCTTGCCGTCGCGGAAGGTGAAGAGATCGCAGCCCTCTGCCTCGATGCGGCTGCCATCGGCGGCCGTGCCCGAGAAGGTCCATTCGGATACACCGCGATCACCCTCGACGAAGTGGCTGTGATTGCCCCATTCGGCATCCGGCATCGATGTCCAGACGCCGCTGAAGGCGTCGGCGATCGCCTCGGTACCTGTGAAGCGGTTGCCGTAGACCTCTGGCCCTCCGACCGCGTTGAACACGCAGTCGTCTGCGAAGAAGTGCATGACCCCATCGATGTCGTGCCGGTTGAAGGCATCGAACAAGGTTTTGAGATCGGTTGCGGAGAGTGTCATCGTCCTGTCCTTTGGTTTTGGTCGCAGGGCATGGCTTCGCCGGAGACGGGGAACACCGTCTTTCAGGGCTGCCAGGCCGGGGTACGAATGGAGTGTCGGAGCGGTCGCCTAAGCTAGAGGCGGCCCTTCCAGGGGATCAGCACCTTTTCGAGGTAGCGGATCAGAAGATCGAAGGCGAAGGCGAAGATGCCGATGATGAAGATCCCCATGATCACCGTATCGCTTTCGAGGTTCTCAGCCGCGTTCAGAACCATGAAGCCAAGGCCCCGGTTCGCGGCGACCATTTCAGCCGCCACCAGCGTGGTCCAGCCGACGCCGATGCCTATGCGCATGCCGGTGAAGATCTCGGGCAAGGCTGCCTTCATGATCACCTGGCTGATCACCTGTCCGCGGGTGGCGCCCATCGCATAGGCCGCGTGGATCTGCTCAGTGGAGACCGAACGCACCCCTGCCCTTGCGGCAATCGCCATCGGCGCGAAGATCGCCAGGTAGATCAGGAACACTTTCGGGAACTCGCCAATGCCGAGCCAGATGATCACCAGCGGCAGATAGGCGAGCGGCGGCAGCGGCCGGTAGAATTCGATGATCGGATCGAACAGGCCCCGCACGACACGATTGACGCCCATGAGGATGCCGATCGGCACCGCGGTTACCAATGCCAGCAGGAAGGCGCCGAAGACACGGCCGATACTGGCGAGCGTATGCTCGATCAGCGTCGAGTTCGAAACCCCGTCGGTCAGCGCCAGCACGAACTTGTCCCAGACCGCCAGCGGCGACGGCAGGAAGAGCGGCTTGACCCAGCCGGACTCGGTCACGAGGAACCAGAGGGCGACGATCACAATCGTCGTCGAAAGACTGATCAGGCCGCTGCTTCCGTCACCCGGAGCGCCGAAGATCTTGCCGGCCTTTACGGGCTTTGCGCGTGTCACTCTGTCAAGCATGGGCCACCTCCGGGTTGCCGGACGCACGTTCGTCGCCATAGATGATGCCGAGCACCTCCTCGCGCATGCGGATGAATTCCGGGCTGGACTTGATCGCGCGGGCATTGCCCTCGGCAAGGAAACGCTTGTTGAAATTGAGCTCGTAGGTGTGGGTGATGCGCCCCGGGCGCGGCGACATCACGATTAGCCGCGAGCCGAGGAACAGCGCTTCCTCGACGCTGTGGGTGATGAAGAAGAACATCTTGTTGGTGAGCTTCCAGACTTTCAGAAGCAGTTCCTGGATCGTCTCGCGCGTCAGTGCGTCGAGTGCCGCCATCGGCTCGTCCATCAACAGCATGGCCGGGTCGCAGGTGAGCGCCCGCGCAATGCCGACGCGCTGCTGCATGCCGCCCGAAAGGTGATAGATCATATGACGGTGGAAGTCCTGCAGACCGACCAGAGCAAGGTTCTTGGTGGCAAGCTCCCGCCGGGTCGCCTTGTCGACGCCACGCAGCTTGAGGCCGAACTCGGTGTTCTCGATGACGTTCAGCCACGGCAACAGCGCGTGCTTCTGGAAGACCACGCCGCGCTCGGCTCCCGGTCCGTTCACCTGGTGGTTGCCAAGCGTGATGTCGCCCTCCGAGGGGGCCATGAAGCCCGCCATCAGGTTGAGCAAGGTCGTCTTGCCGCAGCCCGAAGCTCCGAGAGCGACAACGAAATCGCCGCTGTTGATGGTGAGGTTGACGCCTTTCAAGGCGATGATCGCCTGGTCCGAGTACAGGCCCGGGTAGGTCAGACTGATGTTCCTGACGCTCAATGTTTCCATGAGAAATGCCTCCCTGCACCTCGGTCACGGTCTATGGTGGTGCGCCGGCCGCTCCTTGAGGGCCGGCGCAATCGACAGCTTAGATTATTGCGCAGCTGCCTTGGCAAAGTCGGCGTTGACGTAAGGCGCGTAGTCGTCGAGTGACTGGCTGATCTGCTTCTGCTCGACGAGGAACTTGGCGCTTTCGGTCAGGGCGCGCGTGGCGCCGCCGCCGAGCCAGACCTCCGAGGCCTGTTCATCCGCGTTCGGGAACGAAAGAAGACGCAAGGCTTCCACCGTGCTCGGTCCGTCGCCCCCGATCAGCTTGACGATGCCTTCTACTTGCGGCGATTCCTCCGTCCATGCCGCCTTGTTGGCGTTGTAGTCGGCATAGGCGTCGGCCAGAACCTTGGTGAAGGCTTCCATGAGCTTCGGGTTCTCCGCGGCCCAGGCCTTGTCGGCCACCAACCCGTCGAAGGTCGGCACGCTCGCCGCACCGATCACCTCGGAATCCGAGATCATCTTGCCGGTCTTCTGGATTTCGGAAAGTGCCGGCGGCCAGACATAAGCGGCATCGATATCGCCGCGTTGCCAGGCGGCAACGATCTGCGGCGGCTTCAGATTGAGGATTTCCACTTCGCGCGGGTCGACGTTCCAGACCTTGTTCATGCCGACCAAGAGATGAAAGTGCGAGGTCGAGACGAAGGGCACGGCAACCTTCTTGCCCTTGAGGTCCGCAGGCGTTTCGATGCCCGACCCGTCGCGCGCAACCAGCGCCTCCGACTGGCCGATATTGTCGAGGATCCAGAAGAGCTGCAGTTCAACGCCGCGTGTGGCGGCAGCGGCCGTGCCAGTGGAACCGAGAACGGCGATCGGCACGTCGCCGGAGGCGAGCGCCGTGGTGATGTCGCCCGCCGAGCTGAACTGGCGCCAGTCGATCGAGTAGCCTGCTTCCTTCGCGGCTGCGTCGAAGCGACCGTCGGCGATCGCGGCCACGAACGGGCCGACGATCTGCTGATAGCCGACGACGAGCTTCGTCTCCGCGTAAGCCACGCCGGATGCCGCAAGGCTCGCCACAATGCTGGCGGCGGCGGCCAATCGTTTGAAATGTCCATTTAGCATTCTTCGTCCTCCTCTTTGTTTGTTCCCTGACCGTTTTTCCGGTCTTGCTCATGACGATAAGGCTGAGTTCCCGCTTGCGTTATATCCAGTTTGGAAGTTGAATAGATCCAGATTGACGTCGATGGAGAGCGGCGGCGTGCGGATCACGGTTTCCGAAACCATCTTCTTCATCGATCGTGAAAGCGGGATCGGGCTGCAGGCACAGTTGCGCGAGACGATCGTTTCGGCTGTGCTTGCCGGCCGGGTTCAGCCGCACGCGCATCTGCCTTCGACACGCAAGCTTGCCGACTATCTGCAGATCTCGCGCATCACGGTAACCCTCGCCTATCAGGAACTGATCAACCAAGGCTATGTCGAAGCCGTCAACCGCAGTTCCTATCGGATTGCCGGCAACCCGCCCGGCATGGATGTGGAGGGCAACCGCCCAGCCGTCGGCGCGGATCCGGTGGATTGGAGCCGCAAGATCAAGATGAATTTTGAGGTGGTGCGCCAGGTTCCGAAGCCCCTGGACTGGCGACGCTATCCGTTTCCCTTCCTCTATGGCCAGATGGACCCGACGCTGTTCGATCTTAACGCCTGGCGCGATTGCGCCCGCCGAGCCCTTGCGCGGGAAGACTTCGTGCTGATGGCGAGCGACTTCGCCGCTGCCGACGATGTGCGATTGGTCAACTACATCTGTTCGCGCACGCTGCCACGCCGCGGCATCCAGGCCTCTCCGGACGAAATCCTCGTCACCGTCGGCGCGCAGAATGCGCTCTGGATCGTAACCCGGCTGATCCTCGAAAAGGGCTCTGCCGCCATCTGCGAAAATCCTTGCCACCCGGACATCAGCGCCTCGCTGCTCCTGAGCGGCGCCGACGTCACCACCGTCGACGTCGATCGCGAAGGCCTGTCGCCGGATGCCCTGCCGGAGAAAGTCGACGCCGTCTTCGTGACGCCGAGCCACCACTCGCCGACAGGCGCGACCATGCCGGTCGACCGGCGCACCCAGTTGCTTCAAGCGGCGGAGGAAAGGGATTTCGTCATTGTCGAGGACGATTACGAGTTTGAGATCAGCTACCTCGCCCCGCCCTCGCCGGCGCTGAAGGCGCTCGATCCCTCGGGACGCGTGCTCTATATCGGCAGCTTCTCGAAATCGCTGTTTCCCGGCCTTCGGCTCGGTTACCTTGTGGCGCCTGCTCCCTTCATTCGTGAGGCACGCGCGCTACGCTCGCTGATGCTGCGCCACCCGCCTGGACATCTGCAGCGCACCGCAGCCTATTTCCTGGCGCTCGGTCACTACGATGCCGTGCTGCATCGCATGCGGACCGAATACCACAAGCGCCACGTAATTATGGCCGATGCGCTGCGTCGCGAAGGCCTGACGGTCGCAGGCTCCTCGGCCTTCGGTGGCACCTCCTTCTGGATGGAGGGACCGGAGGGGCTCGACGCCGACCGGCTGGTAAGCGAACTGCGGCCAGACGGCGTTCTGGTTGAGTCCGGCTCACCCTTTTTCCCGAAAAGCGACCAGCCCTGCCGCTATTTCCGGATGGGATACTCGTCCATTCCGAGCACCAGTATCGCCGAAGGCGTCGCCCGCGTTCGCGCCCGCATCGATGTGCTGTCTTGCCGCAACAACTCCGGAAAACCGCCAAGCAGCGAGCGGGCTTGAGCCTGCAGCGCCTCCTCGCTGCCACAGTTGCCACTCGACTGTCGCTCTCCGGTCTTTCCGGCCGAGCCCGCCTGGTTCGGCGTTCGCAATGCTAGACTGCACGAGCTGCAGCAAGCGCACGCTCCAGGTCAGCCTTGAGATCGGCGACATCCTCCAACCCAATCTGCAGGCGCAGGACCGGTCCTTCTGTCGGGACGCGTGTCACCTTGCGTTCTCCAAGGTTGACATGAAGCGCAAGGGAGGCAAACCCGCCCCACGAATATCCCAAACCAAAGATCGTAAGCGCGTCCAAGAACGCCTGGGCTTTCGCCTTGAACCTGTCTTCATGCTCGGCGCGAAGGACGAACGAGAAGACGCCGCTTGCTCCCTTGAAATCGCGCTTCCAGAGGGTATGGCCGGGAAAACTCGGCAGGCCGGGATGCAGCACGCGTGCGACGTCGTCGCGGCTTTCGAGCCAGTTGGCGATCTCAAAGGCGCTTGCCTGATGTCGCTGAAGCCGAATTCCGAGTGTCCGCAGTCCGCGCAGGACTTGATAGGCGTCGTCGGGTGCAGCACAAAGACCAAGCAACCCGTTTACCTCCTTCAAGCGCGGCCAGTGTTCGGCATTCGCCGACACAGTTCCGAACAGGATATCGGCGTGGCCGGCCGGATATTTGGTGGAGGCCTGGATGGAAACATCGACCCCGAAGTCGAGCGGCCTGAAATAGATGGGCGTCGCCCAGGTGTTATCCATCGTGACGATCGCCCCACGCCTGTGTGCCACCGCGACGATAGCGGGAATGTCCTGGATCTCGAACGTGTTGGAGCCCGGTGCTTCCGTGTGAACAAGCCGGGTATTGGGCTTGAACAGCGGTTCGATGTCCGCCCCCAGCGATGGGTCGTAGTAGTCCACTTCGATGTTGAGGCGCGCCAGCATGACGTCGCAGAACTGGCGGACATTGCCATAGACGGAATCGACGATCAGCGCATGATCTCCGGGGGCGAGATAGGCAAGCAACGGAACGGTGACGGCGGCAAGCCCGGAGGGTACAAGGATCGAGCCGGCGGCCCCCTCCAATTCGTTGACCGCGTCACACAGCGCGTCCGTCGTCGGCGTGCCGCGGGTGCCGTAGGTATATTTCTGCCCGTGCGTTTCCATCGTATGCGCGTCCGGAAAAAGCACCGTTGACCCGTGCACGACCGGTGGATTTATGAAGCCACGCTGACTGGTCGGATCATACCCCGCCTTGATCAACTGTGTTTGCGGACCCGGTTTGGCGCTGGCGCTTGCTTTGTCATTCATGATCGCATGCTCTTTGAAGGATTGAGGATCGGTTGCGAAGCTATGGTCGATCACCACCCAGATGGCGTTCCAGGAAGGACAGGTTGTCCTGTCCCCAATAGAGCTCACCATCATAGCGATAGGTCGGGAAGCCGAACACACCGCTTGCAACGGCGTGATTGCGATCATCGGCCCACTTTGCCTTGACGTCTTCATCCGCCTCGCGCCGGGCGAGCGCCGCGCCGTCAAGACCCGCGGTCCGCGCAATCGCTTCGCGCACATCCGGACTGCCGATATCCCTGGCTTCGGCCCAGAAGGCATGCTGCAGCGCGCTTGTGAGGCCGACCCAGTCCTTCCCGTCGAGAAAGGCCGCAATTACGATCAGCGATGCGGATGCCGGGTCGGCAAGTCCGCCTCGACCGTCAAGCTGAAGCGACTTTCCGCGCACTCGCGCCCACCGGGTAAGATCGCGCGTCCCATAGGCGCGGCGGACATCCGGTCGATTTCGGGAGAAAATCCCGCCATTCTCTTCGATGACGGTGGCAAGATAGGGCCTGATCTCCGCACCGTGGCGCGCGGCGAGCCCGACCAACGTATCGAAACCGATATGAGACCACGGCGAGCCGATGGAGAAAAAGTAGTCGATCGTCCTTGTCATTCCTGTATTCCTGTCTGCCATTCGTTCCACACCAGATGTGTCTCTCCTCTTGCTAGGCCGCCCTTTGGTCGGCCGGAGACCACCCGAGTTCCGGAGCGATGCGGGTGACGAAGTCATGAACGATCTGGCGGTAGTCGTCGTCTTCGAACTCGTAGGGAAGTTCGAGCCTGAGTTCGTGGACACGCGGCAGGATCGGGTCTGCAAACAACCGTTCGAGAATCTCTTCCGAGGTGCCGACGAGGTCACGGGCATAAAGCGTTCGTCGTTCACCCTGCGGCGTCAGCGTTCGTTCAGTACGCCCGGCAGAATAGTCCAGATAGCGCCTGCGCGTTTTCGCATCCGCGCTGTCGAGCGGAACAATCACCCGGCCCAAAGCGACCCTTCTGTCCTCGCCGCCGGCCGCCCGATAGGTCTCGAGCTGGCGCCGCTGCGCGACGAAGAAATCGTCGGTCCCCTCCCCGGTCGTAACGTTGCCGATCAGGAGATTGAGGCCGCTGCGCCCCGCCCAGCCGGCGGACTTCAGCGAGCCGCCGCCGTACCAGATGCGGTCCGTCAATCCTTTTGCATGTGGCTGAAGCCGGGGGCGCTGCGGGCCGAACGGCGTCTTGATGAAGGTGTCTTCGTCGCCGATCGGCTGGCCGCGCAGATTTTCGACAAAGCGTAGGACACGCGCGTGGGTAAAGTCGAAACTCTCCCAGCCATCGTCGAAGACAAGGCGGCCGATCAGGTCGGCATGCAGCGGACGTCCGGCGCTGAGACCAATGTTCAGGCGCCCCCGCGAAAGCACATCGACTGTCGAGAGATCCTCGGCGAGCCGGTAAGGGCTTTCGTAGCCGATCGGTATAACCGCCGTGCCAAGCTCGATGCGGCTGGTCCTCTGGGTCGCAGCCGCGAGAAAGGCAGCGGCCGACGATATGCCGGGTTCCAGATGTCTCTGGCGCACCCAGGCGCTGGCAAAGCCCAATGCCTCGCCATATTGCAGGAGCGCCAGGGTTTTTTCGAGCCCGTCCAGCGGATCGTCAGCGGGGTAGTTGCCGGGGCTCAAGAAGCCGATATGGCCGATCGATATCTTGTTCTGCGTCACGCGAGCGCTCCCTAGAATTTCGGCAGACCGGGCGGATTGGTTTCGGATTTCGGCAGGGCCTCCTCCTGGAGGTGCCAACGTTCCAGTACCTTGCCGTAAGTGCCATCCTCGATCAGGCCATTGGTGGCGATCGTCAGAGCGTTGGCGAGCCCGCTGCCCTTGCGTGTGGTGATCGCCACGTCCGAACGCTCAGGCCAGCCGGCGCTCAAGGTCCCGACACGTTTGATGTTGTTGTCGCGGGCGGCGATGAAGACGAGTTGCGCATGCGGCTGAACAATGACGTCTGCCCGCCCGGAGGCGAGTGCCACGAGGCTCGTCGCCTCGTCGTCATAGTATTGCAGTTCCAACGGTTTCAATCCCGCGGCGACATTTTCGTCGCTCCATTTGAGCAGGATGCGCTCCTGGTTGGTGCCGGCGCCGACAATGATCCTGAGACCCGCGGCATTCTTCGGCTCCTTGATCGAAGTGATACCGCTATCGGATTTGACGAAGAAGCCATGCAACCCCTGGCGATAGGTCGAGAAATCGAACTTCTCCTTGCGCTGTTCGGTGACACCGACATTCGAGATCACGGCATCGTACTTGCCGGAGGTCAGCCCAAGCGGCCAGTCGATCCAGGCGACGGGAACGAGTTCGAGCTCGAGGCCAAGGCTGTTGGCGACTGCACCGGCATATTCCGGATCCGCGCCAATCACCGTGCGTGCGTCGGTAGCGTAGGTGGCAAGCGGCGGGCCGCCAGGGCTGACGGCGACCGTGAACTTGCCTGGCGTAACAAACTTGAAGTCCGCGGGGATGGCCGCGACTGCGGTTTCGTTGCGAACGGCATGGACCCGGCCAGGCTGTTCGGGGCTGAGATCAAAGCCGGTGTCGGCCTGCGCCGAGCCAACATGGAGAAGAGCTGCCGTGGCGGCGGCGAGAAGAGTGCGAAAGCGGGGCGTGCCGTTCATGCTGTGGGTCTCCGAATGAAGTGCAGAAGCTGGACCGGCGGCGCCGCCGCCGATCCACTGAGGTCGAATCAGGAACCGCTCTTCGGCAGACCGGGCGGGTTCGTCTGCGCGGCATCGACGGCCTCTGCACCGAGGCTCCAGCGCTTCAGCACCTCGCCATATTTGCCGCTCTTGATCAGGTCGCTGAGCGCGATGGTGACGGCATCGGCGAGGCCACCGCCCTTGCGGGTCGTCACGGCGATCTCGGCCGTCAGCGGCCAGCCGCCGCTGACGATGCCGACGACCTTCGTGTCGTTCCTGATCGATGCGGCATAGGCTCTGGTGGCGTTCGGATTGAACTCGACATCGGCGCGGCCCGACTGCAAGGCGAGATCGCTGGCCGCGCGATCGTCGTAGTACTGCACCTCGATCGGCTTCAGGCCTGCGGCCACATTCTGCCGGTCCCATTCCAGGATGATCTTTTCCTGGTTGGTGCCGGCTCCGGTGATCACCTTCAGCCCGGCGACGTCCTTCGGTTCCTTGATCTCGGTGATCTTGCTGTCGGACTTGACGAAGAAGCCGAGTACGTCCTTGCGATAGGTGGAGAAATCGAACTTCTCCTTGCGCTCCTCGGTCACGGTGACGTTGCTGATCACGGCGTCGTATTTGCCGGAGCTGACGCCGAGCGGCCAGTCCGCCCAGGCGACGGGCACGAGCTCGAGTTCGAGACCGAAGCTATCGGCGAGCAGCGAGGCGATATCCGGATCCGCGCCGACCACGGTCTTGGAGTCCGATGCGTAAGTGGCAATCGGCGGATCCCAAGGGTTGACGGCAATGGTGAACTTGCCCGGGTTGACGAACTTGAAGTCGGAACCGATCGCATTAACTGCCGCCTCGTTCTTTTCGGCGCGAATGCGGTTGGAGGTATCGGGGCTGAGGTCGAACTTTTCCTGGGCGCTGGCCGTGGCGATACCGAACGTCGCAGCGGCGACGACGCCAGCGAGCAACAACTTTGCAGTGTCAAGCATTCTCATATCTTGCTCCTTTTCCATTACTGGTTGAGTAAATTGACAGACCTCGCCTATCGGGAACGTCCGTCAGGTTCTTTCAAAGCACGCGCGCCAGAAATTCGCGGGTGCGCGGGTGCTTTGCATGGGTGAAAATCTCGGCCGGCGGGCCCGCTTCCAGCACCCGGCCCGCCTCCATGAAGACCACGGTGTCGGCAACCTCGCGGGCAAAGCCGACCTCATGGGTAACGATCACCAGCGTCGTGCCGGTGCGCGCCAGTTCCTTGATCACATCCAGCACTTCGCCGACGAGTTCCGGATCAAGTGCGGAGGTCGGCTCGTCGAAGAGCAGCACCTTCGGTCTGAGGGCCAAGGCACGGGCGATCGCGACGCGCTGTTGCTGCCCGCCCGAAAGCTGGCGCGGATAGGCATTGATCTTGTCGCTCAAGCCGATGCGGGCGAGCAATTCCTGGGCGATGCGTACCGCCTCGTCCCGCCCGAGGCCGCGCACGTGCAGCGGCGCCTCGATCAGATTTTCGAGCACGGTCAAGTGTGGGAAAAGATTGAAGTTCTGGAACACCATGCCGATATCGGCGCGGCGCTTCAGGATGTCCTTTTCTTTGAGCTCGTAAAGTGTATCGCCCTTCTGGCTGTAACCGACGAGTTCGTCGTCGATCGAGATGAAGCCATCATCGACGCGTTCGAGGTGATTGATCGTTCGAAGCAGGGTCGACTTGCCCGAACCGGAAGGACCAAGGATAGCGGTGACGCTGCCCGCCTCAAGGTTCAGCTCGACGCCATCCAGAACCTTGAGAGATCCGAAACTCTTGGAGATGCCATGCACATGCACGGCGCCGCCGGAGCGGAAGGCCTGCGCGTCGCGAAAGCCGGTCTTGACCACGGCAGCGCTCTGGGGAGCGGCATCCGGCAACGGTCGGCGGAAGCGTGCGATCAATGACTGGAACGGCAAGGGCACGGGATTGCGGACGGCCCCTTTCGAAAAATAGCGCTCGATGTAGTGCTGGGCGATCGAAAGCCCGGTCATGATCACCAGATACCAGACGGTCGCGACCATCAGCAGCGGGATGACTTCGAGATTGCGGCGGTAGATGACCTGGACCGTATAGAACAGCTCGGGCAACGCCAGCACATAGACCATCGACGTGCTCTTCGCGAGACCGATGATCTCGTTGAAGCCGGTGGGCAGGATCGAGCGCATGGCCTGCGGAAGCACGATGCGGAAGGCCTGGCGACGGCGAGGCAGCCCGAGCGCTGCTGCCGCCTCATGCTGTCCTTGGTCGACGGCGAGTATGCCGCCGCGCACGATCTCGGCGAAGAAGGCAGCCTGGTTAAGTGTCAGTCCCAGGAAAGCAGCAGCGAAGGGCGTCAGAAGCTGCGTCGTCGGGTAGTGGAACCACGCGGCCTCGGTAAAGGGCACGCCGATGCTGATCGTCTCGTAGAGATAGCCGAGATTGTTGAGCACCAGCAGAAGCACGATCAGCGGGATGGAACGAAGCAGCCAGATGTAGCCGAAGGAAAGGCCCGACAGCAGAGGCGACCTCGATACGCGGGCGAGCGCCAGCGCCGTGCCGAGAAGCGAGCCGGAAACGGTTGCGAGCGCCGTCAGAAGAAGGGTCCGGCCGAGGCCCGCCAGGACCGGCTCGGCGAAAAACCATTCCGCGAAGACCGGCCAGCCCCAGCGCGGATTGGTCAGCACCGAATAGAGCACACCGGCAATGACGAGGGCTGCAAAAAGCGTCCCGAGCGTACGCCCCGGGTGGCGTGCCGGCACGATGCGGAAATGGGCGTAACCGGGATTCGGTTCACTGGTCCGCCTAGTGGCGGGCACGCCGGCGAGATCGGTCAGAACTGCCATGATGGATTCCTCTCCTGAAATCTGTTGAGGCGGCCGCTGGTACTAGACGTGGTTCACGGCTTGTGGCTTTGACGGAGGCGTGTCGCCGATAAGCGTGAGTGACACCACGAGATGCGTAATGTCCTTCTCGAACGGCAGCGTCTTGTAGGCTTCAGGATCAGCCTCAACGTCGAAGAGCGCGGTGTAGCCGTTCGCAAGGTAGAGGCCGACGGCTTCGGGCTGGCGAAACCCGGTCGTCAGATAGATGCGTGAATAGCCTTGCCGCGCCGCCTGCGCTTCGAGCTCGAGCAGCACCTTTCGCGCCAGGCCCTGGCGGCGCAAATCCGATCGCGTCCAGATGCGCTTGAACTCGGCGGTGCGATCGTCATAGTGCTTGAAGGCGCCGCCACCGATCGCTTGCCCGTCGCGCATCAACAGCACGAAGTTGCCGTGCGGCGACGCGAAGGCTTCTGGCGGGTAGCGGTTCATCTCGGCTGCCGCCCCTTCTTCGCTGAAGTAGGTGCCGTAGCGACTATCATATTCGAAGATGAGTTCATCGATCAGCGGCTTGGCGCGCGGGTCGAGGGGCGTGGTGTAGAGAAACGTGTCGCTCATGTCTTTCGCCATCCCGTGTTCGTTATGCGAGGAAGGTTTCCACCAGCCGAACCCAATAGCGGGCCGCCGGTGCGATGATCGCGTCGTTGAAGTCGTATTGGGCGCTGTGAAGCGGCGCGCTGTCGCCGTTGCCAACGAAGGCGTAGTTGCCCGCCTTTTCCTCCAGGAAGAACGCGAAGTCTTCGCTGGCCGTCCGCGGCTTGAAGTCGCCGATGATCGTGTCCTGACCAAGAGCCTGAACCGCGACATTGCGGGCGAAATCCGTTTCGCGCCGATGGTTGACGAGCGCCGGGAACCCGAGCCGGTAGTCGACCTCGGCCTTTGCACCGAAGCTCTCGGCCTGCGCGCGCGCCAGTGCCTGCACGCGTTCGCCGAGCAGGCGTCGAACCTCGCCGTTGAAGGCGCGTAGAGTGAGCTTCAGCGATACGCTCTCGGGGATGACGTTCGATGCCTGGCCGCCGTGAATGGAGCCGACCGTGACGACGGCCATATGCTGCGGATCGACATTGCGCGAGACCAGGCTCTGAAGCGCCGTGATCAGCGATGCCGTCGCCAGCACCGGATCAACCGTCAGATGCGGCTCGGCCCCATGGCCGCCCTTGCCGACCACCGTGATGTTCGCCTGATCGACCGACGCCATGGCCGGTCCTTCAACGAAGCCGAAACGGCCGGCCGGCACCCCCGGCCAATTGTGCAGGCCGAAGACCACATCGACGCGGAACCGCTCGAACAGGCCCTCCGACAGCATTCTTCGCGCACCAGCGCCGATTTCCTCGGCCGGCTGGAAGATCAGCCGCAGCGTACCGTCAAAACGCCCCTCACCCGCCAGAAAGCGGGCTGCGGCAAGCAGGATCGCCGTATGCCCGTCATGGCCGCAGGCGTGCATCACGCCCTTGCTGCGGCTGGCATAGGTTAAACCGGTTGCCTCCTCGATCGGCAGCGCATCCATGTCCGCGCGAAGGCCGATCGACTTCTCGCCACTCCCGCGCCGGAGCGTGGCGACGATACCGGTTCCGGCGATGCCGCGGCTCACCTCATATCCCCAGGAGGCGAGCAGATCGCCCACCTGGCTGCTGGTGCGCTTTTCCTGGAAAGCGAGTTCCGGATGCTGGTGCAGGTCGCGGCGGATCGCGACGATCTCGTCAATGAAAGCGGCTAGGCCCCGTTCGACGGCGGCGGATCTTTGGGTATTGGTGACAATCAGGTTCATAGGATTTGTTCGTCGGCTCCTCAAGCGCCGACGGCCTTCCCCCGCTCAACGGTCGGCGCAGATTGCGCGTAGCGGCTTTCGCGGTAGACGAGCCCCAAATGATCACGGAGCGTCGCCCCCTCGAGCCTTGGATTGAAATAGCCACGACGTTCCAGGATCGGCAGCACATGTGCGACGAAGTCGGCGAGACCTTCGGCGATCACCGGAAAGCCGAGGATGAAGCCGTCGGCGGCATCCTGATCGATCCATCTGATGATCTCGTCGGCGATATGCTCTGCCGTGCCGATGAAGGCGGTTCTCGGTGTGGCGACATCGAGCGCGATCTCGCGCAGAGTCGCCCCGGTTTCGCGGGCCGCCTTTTTGATGCGGTCCGTGGTTGCCCGGAAGCTGTTCTTGCCGATATCCCCGATATCAGGAAACGGCTCGTCCAGCGGATAGGCGCTGAAGTCGTGATGGTCGAAGAAGCGACCGAGATAGAGCAACGCCTCCTCGATCGTCACGAGATCGCGGATTGCGCGGTGCTTCGCCTCGGCCTCCTCGGCCGTTGCTCCGACGATCGGGCCGATGCCCGGGAAGATGCCGATCTCCGCAGCACGGCGCCCCTGCGCCACCGCACTTTGCTTGACCTGCTTGTAGAAGACCTTCGCGTCTTCGATCGGGCCGCCATTGGTGAACACGGCATCGGCATGTTTGCCCGCAAGCCGGATCCCGGAATCGGAGGCTCCTGCCTGGAACACCACCGGCTGCCCCTGTCTGGAGCGTTCGATGTTGAGCGGGCCCTCGATCCGGAAGAAACGCCCCTTGTGGTTCAACCGGCGCAGCTTCGACTTGTCGGCATAGACGCCGGTTGCCCTGTCACGCACGAAGGCGTCGTCGTCCCAACTGTCCCAGAGGCCCTTGATCACGTCGAGATATTCGTCGGCAATCTCGTAGCGCAGCTCATGTTCCGGGTGCTCGCGGCCGTAGTTGCGGCCGGAGCCTTCAAGCGGCGAGGTCACTGCATTCCAGCCCGCGCGGCCGCCGCTGATGAGGTCGAGCGAGGCGAATTGCCGGGCGATTGTGAACGGGTCGCTGTAGGAGGTCGAAACCGTGCCGACCAGGCCGATCTTCGAGGTCGAAGCGGCGAGTGCCGACAGGATGGTCAGTGGCTCGAAGCGGTTGAGGAAATGCGGGATCGACTGCTCGTTGATGTAGAGGCCGTCCGCGACGAAGGCGAAGGCGATGCCGGCGGCTTCGGCCTTTCGCGCCGTTTCGACGAAGAAGTCAAAATTGACGCTCGCGTCCGCCGGGCCGCTTGGATGTTTCCAGGCGTTCATATGCCCGCCCGGCCCTTGCAACATGATGCCGAAATTCACGTTCTTCTTGGTCATGGCAGATCCTTCCCGGAAAATTCAGGCGGCGAGAGAAAGCCGTTCCCGCGCGATGAGTTCGATCGAGGCGAAGCGCTCGCTGGCGCTGACCGCAGGGGTGTCGATGACGAATTCCTTGACGCCGTAGCGTCGGTGCAGCTCGTCGAATTCCTGGCGAACCTGCCGCGCCGTGCCGGTGAGCACGCTCGGCGTCTTCTCCTCGACGCGGTAGTCGGCAATCCCGGCCTGACGAGCGAATTCGGCAGCCTGCTCCTCACTGCCGACATTGACACTCTGGCCGTTTGCAAGCAGCACCTTGAAAATCTTCAGGTCCGCGACGCGTTCGCGTGCCCGCTGTTCGCTTTCGGCCGCGAACGCCGCGAGAGCAAGAAGCGGTCGGTCGCCCCTGGTTGCGCGGTCATAGGCGTCGAAGGTTTTCTGCAGATTGTCCGGATCGCCGTTGAGGTGGCCGGCGAAGACAAGCTTCCAGCCCTTTTGGGCAGCCAGCAACGCGCTGTCGACACTCGCGCCCAGCAGAAAGCGCTCCGGCGCGACGGACGGCAGCGGCGTCGCCAACAGCTCCGAAGCCGCCTCGCCCTCTGCCAGCAAATAGCGGTTGAGCTCGGCCAACTGCTCCGGGAAGCTCGGCCGCAAAGCCGGATCAACTCCGACCTGCAACGCTTTGGTGGAGAACGGAAAACCACCGGGTGCCTTGCCGACGCCGAGATCGACCCGGGAAGGCGCGAGACTGGCAAGCAGGTTGAAGGTCTCGGCGACCTTGTAGGCACTGTAGTGCTGCAGCATGACGCCGCCGGAACCGATGCGGATCTTCGACGTCCTCGCCAGGAGGTAGGCGATCAAGGTTTCCGGCGCAGAGCTCGCAAGGCCGGCTATGTTATGGTGCTCCGCGACCCAGAAGCGGTGGTAGCCCCATTCCTCCGCCTTCACGGCAAGGTTGGCCGTCGTATGCAGAGCCTGGGTCGGCGTGCCTCCTGGATCGACGGGACTTTTGTCGAGAAGGCTGAGCAGATAGGACATGGTTCGCAGTTCCACCACGGTTGACGACATAAATACATTAAATACATAATTTTTATAGATTATAGGAATGACGTTCTCTTTGGCTGCCCGAAACAAGAAAAGTTGCCGCTTTCATTCACATACCGAGAGGCGTCTTTCTCCAATCCGGAGACGTCGTTTCGAGGGATGATTCCGGGCCGCGGTCCCTGTGCGAGACCGGTCCTGGATGCAGATGTACGGAGATGCGAGGATATTGGAGCCGGAGCGTTGCGGTGCACCGCGGGCATGACACCGACCGGCGTCGTTGCAGTTGCACCCCGTGGAGCTAGGCCGCCTGCTGCTTCGATAGAAGGCGCGGCCTGAGGCGAAACTCGTTCGCCACTACACGTGCTGGTGCGTGGTCACGGCGAGGTGCTGCCTTCCCGAACAAAGAAGGCAGAGCCATGGTCAAGCTAGGCATTCCGCTCGAGCAAGGCTCAAGCTGCGAAACCGACACTCTTGTCGGCTGCCGGAAGGATGTTGGCGAGGTCAGACAAAAGATCCTCGAAGCGAGCCGTCAAACGCGAAGGCGCGATCTTGTAATCCTTGAAATCGACGTCCGATGCATAGATTGCCGTTGGAAGCGTCCGTGCGCTAAAAAAACCAAAGAGGGGACGGAGCTGATGCTCCACGACCAACGCGTGCCGGTCACCCCCGCCGGTTGCGGTCAGGATCACCGGTTTGCCCCTGAGTTCGTGCGGATCGATCAGATCGAACAGGTGCTTGAAGAGACCGGGATAGGATCCTTTGTATGTCGGGGAGCCGACGAGCAGGACATCTGCAGAAACAACGGCTTCGACAACCCGTTTCGCCTGCTCGTCCAGGTCCTTGCGCCAAAGCGCACGTCCAAGCGACGGCCCGACATCATTCAGATCGTAGAGCCCAGTCTCCACGGCATATCGCGCCCCGATCAGCGTGGCGATGTGCTCACTGAGGGCGTAGGTTTTCGATGGGCGATTGAAACTGCCAGCAATACCAACGAGCCTGGGGGTAGACATGGGGTCCCTCCGATTTGCCCCAATATTTCTCTATTAATTTTGTCAATTAAAGAAAACACCCACTCTTTCGGGATCGTTTGTTGAAAAGTTTGCCTGCGCCAGATCGGATCGCCGCGCAGCAGAGATGCGCGCATGTTGCCCGGCTCATCCTCCGGTCGTTCGCGCGAACCCTTGCAAACGAATCAAACTCGCAGAGGCGAGGCGCAGCTACCGCAACCACGCCTCTCGAAAGTCTCTGGCGGAGGTTTCCGGTCAGGCTTGCTCTATTGTCCGCGCCCAGGCCGCGGCCCGTCGCGCCGAGGCCTCCAGCACCGGTTTGGGTGCCTTGTACCACTCGTCCTCAGGGATAGCACGTCTGTTGCGGACAAAGGCTATCGCTGCTTCCAGGGACGGAAATTCGTCCGGCAGTGTCAGATGCAGAAAAAGCGATACCACAGCGACGGAACGCGAGCGCCCGCCGCGGCAATTGACGAGCACGCTGCCGCGCTCACGCCGGGGATAGGATGGTTTCTCCGGCAGGATCTGTTCGAGTGCTGCCCGCAGGATGTAGTGGGCCGCGAGCATCTGCGTCTCCGGATTTCCATCGCCGTCGATCAGTCCGATCTTGTAGTAGCGGATCTCACCGGGGCCATGGATGCTGTTGCGGTGGTCTGCAACAAGCTGCGGCTGGCAGACGAAGTTGAAATCGAGATTGACCGCACAGTTGACGACGGTGGTGATGCCGTTTTCGCGCAGAAGGTCGAGATCGCTTGCCCCCTCCTTGCCGGCGATGAAGAGGTCAACGCCATAGGTCGGATGCTTCGCATAGATGAGACTGAGTTTTGGCAGCTCGCGGCTGGGCGTGCCGCCTGCTGGGGCATCACTGAAACTGTCGAGCATGTTTTCCTCATCTGTTTTCATGACGCCGATGCCTTGGCGCTGCGGCCAGCCGAGATTGCCGCGCCGATACGGTTCAAGGTCGGATAGTCGCCGCCGTGGCCGTAGGCGAGATAGCCCGGGCAAAGGTAGTCGATGGTTCCGTCCGGCACCTTTCCAAGCGTCAGCGGCTCATAGCGTCCGCCGGCGTTCTTCAGGATCAGCGTCGCTGCGGCCACGTCCCACGCATTGACGCCGAAACCGGCCGCCGCGTCACAGAAGCCGGCCGCCACATGGGCGATGCTGAGCGCGGCGCTGCCCGGTCTGCGCAGGGTCGAGAAGGTCTCGACGAGGTCGCCAAGGCGCGCAAGCGCGACGTCACGGCCATCGAGGCGAAAATCTCTCGAAACGGGATAACCGGTGATCAGGGTCGCGCGGCTCTCGTCACTGACCGATTTCGAGGCGATAACCTCTCCATTGAGATAGGAGCGTTCGCTATCGGCGGCAAACAGCAGATTGGCCATCGGATCGTAAACCACCCCCGCCACGACGGCGCCCTGCTCGACCGCTGCTATCGACACGCACCAGAAGGCGAGACCGCGCGCAAAGTTGGCGGTTCCGTCGATCGGATCGACATACCACTGGATCTCGCCGGCACCGACCTGGCCGCCCTCCTCGCCGAGCATCGCCGAATTCGGTTCGTGGTCGAAGATGAAGTCGCGGATCAGGGTCTCGGCTTGTCTGTCGTGGATCGTCACGACGTCATGCAGGTCGCGCTTGTAATCGACCACCATGTCCGAGCGAAAGGCCGCAAGTAGCGGCGCGCCGACCACTCGGGCAGCACCCTCGGCAATTCTCATCAGACGGCGCGAGCGGTCGAGCCGTTCCTCGTCAACCGAGACCTTCTGGCTCACGGCCTTGTTGGCGTCGTTCATGCTCTCTTCCCATTCATGCTAAACAGCCGGCGCGACCTTTCCTCGTGATGTCGCGCCGGCCGAGGTTGCTATTTGCTGTAGTTCACGCGCCAGAAGTCCTGCCATTCCTCGCGTCGGTCGAAATCATCGAGGCCGGTGGCCGCGTCGTAGGGGAACAGGCGGTCCGCCACTTCCATGATCCCCGACGGCTCGTCGGCCGGCATCTTGATGTCGATATTGGTCGGCAGCTTGCCGTCCTTCATCTGCGGGGCGATGCCCTCTTCCGTCAGCACGTAATGGATGAAGAGCTTTGCGGCATTCGGGCTTGCCGATTTGGAGGCGACAAGACCGAGTTTGGTGTAGGTCCAGCCGACCCACGGCTGAAGCTCGGTGCAGAGCCCGAGTTTGTAGCCCTTGCCTTCGTTGTCGCGGAATTTGGCGGAACTCAAGAGCCCGAAGAAGGGTTCCTTCTGGCCAGCGGCGCCGACCGCTTCGGCGACCGGATCGTCGCCGTCTGTCACGAGCGGACCGTTTTGTGCGAGAGCCTTGATCCAGGCCGCCGCCGCACTTTTCTCCGCGGTTTCGAGATCCTTGCCGAAGTGGACCTTGTACGCCTCTTTCACCGCATTGTCGGCGTGCTTTTCCAGCTGGTTGAACCAGTCGGTGTAGGTGCTCTTGGTCAGGGGATCGACCAATGCGATCTTGCCCTTCCACTTCGCTTCCGTCAGCTCCCAGATGTTGCCGACCGGGCATTTGTCATAGGCTTCGGTGTTGTAGGCCCAGACGTTGGCATTGGTCGAAATCGCCAGCGGGTTCTGGAAGGCTTCCGGTATCTTGTCCTTCATGTCGCCGGGCAGATAGCTTTCGACAAAACCCTGCGGCAGGAGCTGTGCCAGTGCCGCCGGCGCGTCGGTGATCAGCGCGACGTCGCCCTGAACGTTGCCGGCCTGGGCCTCGCGGATGATCATTTCCAACTGGCTATTGGCCGAGACTTTGACGCCGGTTGCCTTGACACCGTATTTGGCGGTGAAAGCCTCGGCCATCTCGACGATCTTGCCGGTGCTGTCATAGACGTTGATCGGCTTTTCCTTTTTTGCGGCCTCGATGAGCGCGTCGAGATCGAACGCGTCCTCGGCGCGCGCCTCGACTGCGATGGCCGTCGTCAGGGCGGCAAATGCCGCCCCGATCGCCAGAAAGCTGCTCTTGTCTTTTTTCATGGTCTCCCCTCCCAAGGATACCGTTTCAAAGGGTGCACGCAGTTATTTCTGATAGCTGAGCCGCCAGAGGTCCTGCCAGGTCTCGCGCGCGTCCCAGTCCTCGAGGCTGGTTGCCATCTGGTAGGGCATGACCTGGTCGAGCACGGCGCCGATGCCCGACGGCTCGTCGGCCGGCAGCGCGACATCCTTGTTGGTCGACATTTTCCCGTCTTCCGCCTGCGGCGCGATGCCTTCGGCCGTCATGACGTAGTGGATAAAGAGCTTCGAGGCGTTCGGGCTGTTGGTGCCCTTGGTGATCAACCCGACCCCCGGGTACATCCAGCCGAGCCAAGGCTTCAGGTCCTTGCAAAGGCCGAGCTTCATGCCCTTTTCGGCATTGTCGCGGAACTTCGCCGAGCTCATCAGCCCCATGAATGGTTGTGACTGCCCCGGCGCGCCGACCGCATCGGCGGCGGCCGCATCGGCATCGGTGAGCAAGGGAGCATTGGCGGCAAGCGCCTTCACCCAGGTGGCTGTCGCGCTGCCATCGTCGGTTTCGAGTTCCTTGCCGTAGAGATCCTTGTAGGCGGCGGCCACCTTGTCGTCGCCGTGCTTGGCCATCTGGTTGAACCAGTCGACATAGGACGCCTTGCCGAGCGGGTCCTGCATCGCGACCTTGCCCTTCCATTCCGGTCCAGTCAGCTGCCAGATGTTGGTGACCGGGCACTTGTCGAAGAGCTCGGTGTTGTAGGCCCAGACATTGGCGCTGGTGACCACCGTCAGCGGGTTTTGATACTCGGCGGCGATCTTTTCTGCGAGGTCCGGCGGCAGCCAGCTCTCGGCAAAACCCTGCGGAATGAGCTGGGCCATCGCGGCGGGCGCGTCGCTGATGATCGATACGTCGCCCTGGATGTTGTTGGCGCGGGCCTCGCGAATGATCATCTCGAGCTGGGCGGTTGCCTTGACCTTGGAGCCCTCGGCGCCGACGCCGTACTTCTCGGCAAAGGCCTTGGCCATCTCGACGATCTTGCCGGTGCTGTCGTAGACCGTGATCGGCGGCTCCTTGCGGGCGGCCTCGATCAGCGCGTTCAGGTCGAAGGCGTCCTGCGCCAAAGCCGGCGCGCCGACCGCCACGATGGTCGTCGCCAGCAGTGCACGCCTGAGCGCGCCTTTTGTCCTGTCTTTCGTCCGAAAATGCATCGTCTGTTCCTCCCTCAGATTATGTTTCGGTCTGGTGTTCGGCGCCGAAGCGCCTCAGTTCAGCGTGTTCTTCCGCAAGAGCGTGTCCGCCTCAGAGATGCGCCGGCCGTCCTTGTCGAAGACATGCAGCGCCTCGGGTGGCGCAAAGAATGAAACCCTGGACCCGGCCTCGACCCGCGGCAGGGCATTCGTTGTCAGGAACAGCGTATCGCTGTCGTTCCTGAGCTCGAGGATCCAGCTGCCGCCGGTCGGCAAAACGCCGGTCACCGTCATTTCGCCGCTGAAGCTGCCGGCCGGAATATCTCTGCCTTTCATCGCGTAGCCGATCGCTTCCGGCCGGATACCGACGGAACCGATGCCGCGCAGGGACGGATAGCGCTCGGCAAGATAGGCCTCGGCGGCGCGCGAAATCTCCGACACTGCCGTTGGGCCGAAGGTCACGATGTTGATTGGCGGGCTGCCGACGAACTCCGCAACGAAACGGTTTGCCGGCCGATCGTAGATATCGTTGGGCGTGCCCATCTGCTGCAGCGTGCCCTCGTTCATGACGGCGATGGTCGTTGCCAGCGTCATCGCTTCCCACTGGTCGTGGGTGACGAAGACGATGGTCGTCTTGAACTCCTTGTGGATGCGCTTGAGTTCGGCGCGCATTTCGAGACGCAGCCGCGCATCGAGGTTCGACAGCGGCTCGTCGAGCAGGAGCACGCCCGGGTTTACCGCGAGCATGCGGGCAAGCGCCACGCGCTGCTGCTGGCCGCCCGAAAGCTGCGACGGGTAGCGGTCGCGATACTTGGCGATGTCGAGAGCCTGCATGACCTTTTCGACCCGCTGCTCGCGCTCTTCCTTCGGCAGCTTGCGCAGGCGCAGGCCGAAGTCGGTGTTGCGCTCGATGGTCAGATGCGGCCAGAGCGCATAGCTCTGGAAGACGAGACCCATTTCGCGCTTTTCCGGCGGGATGAACACGCCTGCCCTCACCGAGTCGACCACACGCTCGCCGATGCGGATCTCGCCGTCGGAGAGGTTTTCGAGGCCGGCGATCATGCGCAGCGTCGTGGTCTTGCCGCAGCCGGACGGGCCGAGAAGGCACATGAATTCGCCGTCGCAGATCTCGAGGTCGAGGTTCGACACGGCATTGGCGGAATTGACACCGTAGTTTTTCTGGGCGCCGCTGAGATTGATTGTGGGCATCAGCTTCCGAGTCCTTCTGCGAGATTGGTCTTGGTCAGCTTCTGGGCTGCCAGGGTTCCGAGGTACGCGATCGCCGCGATGATGAGCACGACGGCATTGGCGGCTTGCGTGTAGTGGTAGTCGACGAGTCTCAGCGAATAGGTCGTCAGAACATCGGTGCTCGGCACGGCGAGGATGACGAAGAGGCTCAGTCCCTTGATGCCGGAGATGAAGGGCAACAGCACACCGGTGACGAGCGAGCCCTTCTGGATCGGGATGACGATCGAGATCATCCGCCGGAACCAGCCGGCACCGGCGATCTGGGCCGCCTCTTCAGGATCCTTGCCGAGCTGCGTCATGGCCGAAATGCCGGCGCGCGAGGCATAGGGCATCTGGTCGGCGATCAGCGCCAGGACCAGGATCGTGACCGTGCCATAGAGTGCCGGCATCGGTCCGCGCGGCACGGCAAACAGCGACAGGTAGGCGGCGGCAAAGGCGATGCCGGGCACCAGATAGGGCAGGAAGGTGACCTGCCGAAGATAGACCGACAGCGCCTTCACCGGTGTGCGGATGACGACATAACCGACGAGCAGTCCGAGAATGCCCGAGGTCAGGGATGCGAGACCAACGATCATGAGGGTGTTCTTTGCGGCCGCCCATAAATCCGGGCTCAGGAGCACCCCGGTCTGCAGCGCCACCGTGTGGAGATCGCGACCGATCCAGTAGTCGAGCGTGAAATTGTCGAGCGTGAACTGGGCTGGCAGCTTCATCACCGTGGACAGCGACAGGGTGAGCAGCGGCAGTCCGACGCTCAGCAGGAAGATGAGTGCGGCAAAACCAGTCGCCGGCAGGCGATACTTTCCGAGCCGGCTTTGGCGGTTCATCGATCCCTTGGAGCCGACGGTCACGAAGCGGCGGGCCTCGCGGACAAGCCGGGCATCGATCATCAGGGTGATAATGCCGATCAGCATGATCGAGGCTGCGACGACGCCGGCAACGCCGGTCTGCCGCGAGGCGATGCTGCGGAAGAGCGAGGTGGAGAGCACCTCGAATTTCACCGGCAGGCCGAGCACATAGGGCACGCCGAATTCGCCGAGGCACTTGGCGAAGATCAGCACCATCGAGGAAAGCAGTGCCGGGCGCATCAACGGCAGGATGATCTGAAGCGCAACCTGATAGCGCTTCGCTCCGAGGATTCGAGCCGAGTCTTCAAGCTGGGAATCAAAACGCCTCAGCGCCGAGCCGAACAGCAGGATGACAAAGGGCGTGTAGTGCAACGCCAGGATGATGATGATCGGGAAGCGCCCGTAGGCGACCCAGTCCGGCGGCGTCAGCCCCATCGCCTCGAACCAGCCCGGCTGGCCGCCGACCGTCCGGTTCTTGAAGAGTGTGGTCCAGGCAAGCGCAAAGGTCCAGGCCGGCAGCATGTAGGGCACGATCAGCGCCGTCGCAAACCAGCGTCGCCCGAACATGTCGGTGCGGCTGATCAGCCACGCCAGCACCGTGCCGATCAACAGCGACAGGCTGATCGCGCCAAGCGCGACCGACAATGTGTTGACGAGCGGTCGCCAGAACAGATCGACCGAAACCGGCGACAGGAACGCCCGGTCGAGATAGTAAAGCGTCAGGTCGCCGAAATCTTTGCCGAGCCGTCGCTCGTGCCCGAACTGCACCCGGACAGAATCGAGCACGATCGAGATGATTGGCACGACGATGAGGTAGGTGAACAAAAGCGCCGTCAGGACACCGATCAGTGTCGTCGGCTCCCTGGAGGCGACCTTCATGCGATACCGCCAACGCTGCCACGCCGTCGGCGCCAATGCGTCAACCGTCACCACGGATGCCTTGGCTGTTTCTGTCACTAAGGCCATGCTCTTCCCCTTAGAACTCGACATGCGCAATCGATCGCGGCGGTTGACGCCGGACGATCTTTGGAAATGCCAAACGGGGAAACAGAAATCAGACGTCACACAGTGACGCCGACATAGCCAAGAAGCCGCACACAGACCCGAGACAATCGGGTCTGCAAGGCATCCAATCCTCCCCGTTCGCAGGCAGACGCGGAAGGCCTGCCTGATGTCGGCGCCAGCTCCTCAACCGGGCCGCCATCGTCACGAACATGGATGGAACAAAAATTCCAATTTTGCGCCTTCCATAGAATGCATGATCCAACGACGAGGCATTCTTGTCAACTAAAAAATGCACACGTGAGCAATGATCTAATCATTTGTTTTCTTTGATATTTTTATGTGATGATTGTATCGCTTTGCGAACACGTGATCATTGCCTGTCCTATGCGTCGTTTCAGAGGGTCTGCGGGCTCGGCTCTCGCAAGCAGACACGTGCGTTTGAAGCCGGCCTTTGGGGTCGAAGGGCGACGTTCCCCAGGAGCTCGCCTTCACTTTTTCGTTGGAATGGGGCTGCTTTTGTGGCCCTGATGGAAACCGTCTGATTCTGCAGGGGAAAGGCATGGCAAGAGGCTTCGTGACGGCTGAAGAGGTCGCAAAACGCGCGGGCGTTTCGCGCTCTGCCGTATCGAGAACCTTTACCCCCGGGGCGAGCGTCTCCCAGTCTGTACGGCGCAAGGTTCTGAAGGCCGCCCGGGAACTCGGTTACCGGGTCAACCGCCTGGCGCAGGGGCTGAACAACGACCGCTCCAACCTTATCGGGGTCGTCGGCGCCAATCTCAGTTCGCCCTTCCATGCCAAGCAATTGGATCTTCTGAGCATCGGCCTCTTGCGCCGCGGCTTGCAGTGCCTGCTCCTCAATGCCGCCGATGCGCGCAAGGACATCGCGCCGCTGATCGAACTCTTGTTCGAGTTCCGGGCACAGGCGATCGTCGTTCTTTCGGGGGAACCGCCGGAATCGATCGTCGACCAGTGTATCGCCAATGGCGTCAGGCTGATCCTGATCAACCAGAAGCTCGATCGCACCGACACCAGCATGGTGCTGAGCGACGATTCCCGCGGCGCGGATCTTGCGGCGCTGCGCCTGATCGAGGCGCGATGCAAGAAGGTGGCGGTCGTTTCGAGCGGCAGCCACACGCCCGCTCAGGTGCGCCGCACCACGGCATTCAAGCAGAAGATGGCGACGGCCGGTATCGAAGTTGTCGCCTGGTCGGGCGGCACGACGAGTTATGAGAGCGGCTATCAGGCCGGCTGCGAAGTGCTCGTGGACGAAGCGATCGACGGCGCGTTCTGCGTCACCGATCTCCTGGCGCTCGGCTTTCTCGATGCCGCCCGCACCGAAATGCATCGCCGCATCCCCGCCGATCTGTCCGTCGTCGGTTTCGATGACATCCCGCAAGCCGGCTGGAAGAGCTATGAACTCACCACGGTCGCACAGTCCTTCACTGCGCTGACAGATCACGTGCTTGCGGCGCTCGAATCCGAAGAAATGGAAACGCGGCTTCAGGTGGTTCCGGTCGCCATGGTCGAGCGCAAGACCGCCCGGCGCTAGGATCGAATTTTCAGGAAATCGCCTGTCGTATACGGCTGTCGATCAGCAATCCGCTCTGATCGAGGATCGGGTGGGCGACCGAGGCGATGTGCGCATTGATGCGCTTCAGATCGCGCAGCATGTCGAGGTGAAGCGAACTGGTCTCGATGCTTTCGGCGCGTCCGTCCCGCAAACGTTGCAGATGCCGCTCCGCCGATTGCCGTTCAAGTCTACGAACGTCCTCTTTCGCTTCCACGAGACGCCGCGCCATCTGATTGTCCCGTGTCGCAAAGACCGTCTGCGCCATGCGCAAGTTCTCGATCGTGATCGCAAAGAGCCGCGACAGTTCCTCATGGCCATCGTGAGAGAAGGTCAGGCCGCGGGCGACCTTCTTTGCAAGCTCGCCAAGAAGCCCTTTGTCGATGATGTCGCCGATATGCTCGAGGTTGATCGCGTAGTCGATGATATCCTTCGCGCGACGGCGATGTTCGTCGTCAATCTCCGCCTGCCCGACGCGTGAAACATAGACCTTGATCTCGTGCTGAACGCGATCAACCCGCCCCTCGAGCGTGCTGATTGCCGCAAGCTTGGCGGGATCCGTCTGCTGCAGTGCATTGTTGGCCTCGATCAGCATGCGTTCGATCAGGTCGCCGACGCCGAGCACCTCGCGGCTGGCCCCGGCCAGTGCCGCGACCGGTGTCGCGAGGTCGCACTGTTCCAGAAACACCGCGCCATCCTCGGCCTTCGGCGGGTCCGGCACAAGCCGCGCAGTCACTCGGGAAAGCGGACGGGCAAAGGGAGCGGCCAGCAACGCAAGCGCGAGGTTGAAGCCGAGATGCGCATCGACCGGCAGCTTGTCATGGGACAGGGGCAACCATTCGAGCAGGAAAGCGGAATAGCCCGCCAGCAGCAGCGCCAACAGGCAACCTACGGCCCGCACGATCAGGTTGCCGAGGGTAACGCGCCGGGCAGCGGGCGCCGCATTTACGGTCGCGAGAACCGGAGGCACGGCTCCTCCGAGATTGGCACCGAGGACGAGAACGATCAGCAGACCGGTCGACAGGCTGCCGGACGACGCGAGCGAGAGGATCAGCACGACGATTGCAAGGCTGGAGGAGGCAAGGACGGCCAGCGCGGCGGACATGATGAGCGCGACCGGCCAGGCCCTGTCGAGCAGAGCGAGGAAGGCCGAAAGCGCTGCGGATTGGCGAAGCGGCTCCGTCGCGCCGCCGATCAGATGCAGCGACAGCAACATCAGGCCGACGCCGACGAGAGCAGCACCCGTGCCCTTGCGCATCTGGGAACCGCCGCGCCCGACGATGACGCCGCAAAGCAGCAGAAGCGGCGAAAGCCATCCAAGGCCGAGGGCGACGATCCAGGCCGTGACTGCGGTCCCGACATTGGCGCCGAGCAGCACGATTTGGGCCATGCGCGGCAAGATAAGGTCGCGCTCGACAAAGGAGGCGACCATGAGCGTGTTGGCCGTTGAACTCTGCAGCGCGATGGTCGCGATGAGGCCGGCGAAAAAGGACCGAAAACCGTCGCGTGTGCCCGCAGCGAGACCGGTTTTCAGGCGAGCGCCGAAGGCGCGTTGCGTGCCGTCGCGCACCTGAGCGAGACCGAACAGCAGCAGGGCCACGGCGCCGAAGAGGTTGATGCTGACGATCGCCGAATCCATGGCATCCCTCCCCGATACGGTTCTATTGCCGGCCGCGCAGCAGCTCCGCCCGGAAGAGCTGTTGAAAGGACGCGTAGGTCTCGAAACCGAGATCGCTGACAAGGCGCATCACCGTTGTCGTCGAGACGCCGCTTTGGATTGCCACTTCGCGCGCGCTTGCAAAGGCCGTTTCGTAGGGGTGGGCAAGGACGAACTTCGCCACCTCCAGTCGCCCGCCCCTCAGTCGGCGCGTTCCGATGCGACAGGACTCCCGCAGCTCGATGAAGGTTGCCGGCGGAACGGTGACGGAGAACGGTTGAGCCATGATCAGGCAGCCGCCTCTTCGCAGGTCGTGTTTTTGATGTCGATCCGTCGATGGCCGGCCTCGGCGCGGTCGAGGAAGGCATCGAAGGCGCCGAAGAAGATCGAGAGGAAGCCCGTTGCCGATCCATCCCAGCCTGCTTCCGGCGCACGACCGAAACGCGCTGAGAGCGCGCGATAGAGCGCTCGCCGCGGCGCAGCAATCCTGTCGAGCGCCAGCACGGCGGCCTGACGCAGACAGTACCAGTCGGTAATCAGTTCGAGCATCTCCAGGCGCGCCAGTCGGGCGGCATCCTCGGGCCAATGTGCCGAAATTGCTTCGAGCACGCCTTCTATCGCGCCGGCGCCAGCCATGAGTTCGCAAGCCTCAGCGACCGACAACCCGGATATCCGCTCGACGACATCTTGCGGCCATTCCTTCGGGAAGTAGCGATGCTGCACGAGGGCGCGTTTGTGTGCTCTCAGAAACGATCCGTAGTCCGGCACCTCGAAGGCCGGGCCCGGTGCTTCGCCCGTTCGAGCCGTCTCCCGTCCGTAGGCTTCAAAAACGCGCCGGTCGACGGCGGCCGACGCCAGTTCCACGGTCTCGATGGATATCTTCGAGACGGAGGGGTCGATCACCTTGAAAGCCGGTGGAAAGGCGACGAGCGAAGGCACGGCCACATTCACGATCGAGCGGCCGCTGCGTTCACGACGGGTGACGCCTTCGACATGCAGATGCCCGCTGAAATGGAGGGTTAGCCCGGCATTGGCCAGCGCCGCTGCCACCGCTTCGCGCGGCGTCCTGCGGGCAATGTTGGTCTCGCCGAAAAGCACACCTTCAGCGCCCGTCGCACCGTCGAAGGGATCGAGCACCGGGTAATGCGAGAAAGCAAGCAGGGTCTTGCCGAGGCGTTCCGCGCGCGCGGTGACATCCGCGATCCAGTCAATGACGAATGGTTTCAGCCGAAGAAGCGCGTTCCAGCCGGCTCCGGTGCTATCAATGAACGCGGCTTCCTCGCCTTCTTCGAAAACGCCGTCGCGCGGCTCAAAGACATTGGCGTCGATCATCATCAGCCAGAGGCCCGGTTCGGGCTCGACCAGGTAGGAGGCGTCCATCAGCGCATAGGTGTTGCAGCCATCCGGAGACGGGACTTCGTAAAGGCGGTCCTCAGCCCTGTCCGAGGCGCCGAACGGCGTTTCCCAATGGATATAGTCGGGTTTCCTGAAGTAGCCGAACGCGGCCATCGGCGCGAGGCCAATCGGGTATCCCTCGCAATACATGCGCGACGTGGCGTAGACGCCGGGGGCGGCCTTTTCGTCATCGCTCGTGACGAGGACCCCGGCATCGCTCCGATCGAGGAACTGTTTCGTGTGGTGGCGGCCCTTGGGGCCGTAGATGTCGTGATTGCCGGGAAGCGCGTAAAAGCGCGTATCGTGCTCGCGCTCATGTCGGTCCAGAATGATGCGCAGGCGTTCGGTCGTCTGCCTCTGGCCATCATCGGTGTAGTCGCCGAGCAGGACGACGTGACGGATGCCGCGCCGGGCGACCTCCGAAAGCGCCTCGTCCAGTGCCCGGGCGCTCTCGTTGAAGACGCGGGTGGACTCGCGCGTATCGGCCCAACTTCTGACGGCCAGCCGCTTTCCATCGATCTCGATCGCCGGAAATTCGAAATCGCCCTCGAGGTCATGGAAATGGGCGTCGGCAATGACGGCGATCTTCGGCAGATCATCCATTGGTCCTAACCTCCGCGCGCGAGGCTTCGACGAGATCGATCCAGCTGGAGGCGCGTCTTGCCGCCTCGTAGAGCATCGGCTTCGGCGTTTCGAACCATTCGTCCTGCCTCAGTTGCCGGTGCTCGCGAATGTGGGCGACGGCCGCCTCGAGGGTCGGATAGAGGTGCGGCTGCTGCTTATGCAGGAAAAGCGCCACAAGTGATACGGAACGGCTACGCCCGCCACGGCAATTGACGAGGACGTTGCCGCCGTCGGCGAAGGGATAGGTGGCGCGCTTCGGCATCGTCTGACGCAGGGCGCCGTCGAGAATGTAGTAGGCGCCGAGCATCATCGTGTCGGGGCTGCCATCGCCATCGATCATGCCGAGCTTGTAGTAGCGGATATCGGCGTAACCGCTCGCGCACAGATCATCGTTGATGGCGACCTCTTCCTCGCGCACGAGATTGATGTCCAGATTGATCGCGCAGTTGACGACGATGGTGATCCCGTGGCGCCTGAGCAGTTCCAGGTCCCGCGCGCCATCGCTGCCGCCGATATAGAGATCGGCGTTGCGGGGCCCGAGCCCGGAGGCGATGAGGCTGATCGCTGGCCGCGAGTAAATCGGTGCGTCCATTGCAATTCCCTTGTCATAGCGGCGAACACGCCGTTCGCCATCGTCATCGATCACTGTTCAGGCGGGCTGAAGTTCGGCCGCCAGCTCGCTGCCCTGGATGCGGATGCCTGACGCTGCGCTCACGCCATCGGCGATGGCCGGCGTCGATGCCAGGACCGGGCCTCCTCCCAGAAGGCTGCCGATCTCCATGAATGGGCATACGGCGCCGCCGGCCTCGGAGACGAGCAACAGCCCTGCAAGGCAATCCCAAGCGTTCATGTGCAACTCCACATAGGCGTCGGAGCGGCCGTCGGCAACATAGGCGAGGGCCAGTGCTCCCGATGCGCCGCGTCGCACGTTGGCGCCCTTTTCGAGCATCAGCCGCATCGTCTCCAGGTAGGTCTCATCGGGTACCCGGCGGGACCATCCCATCTCGACCGAGGCGGCATCGAAACTCGTGGTCGACGAAACCTTTATGGGCTTGCCGTTCAAGGTTGCCCCGGCGCCCCGGCGGCAAAGATAGAGTTCGTCCTCGGCCGGGTTGTAGATCGCGCCAATTTCCGCCCTGCCCTCTTCGACGTAGGCGATCGAGATGCAGAAATGCGGGATGCCACGCGCGAAGTTCGCCGTCCCATCCACCGGGTCGACGACCCAGACCCGATCGGCAACAGTGCCGCCGCCCTCTTCGCCCAGGAACGCATCGTCGGGAAAGTGCTCGGCGATGGCCTGGCGAATGTGAGCTTCGGAAGCGGCGTCGGTCTCGGTCAGAAAATCCTGCGGGCCCTTCATCGAGAAGCCGCGTTCCGCACTTTGCCTGAAACCGCTGAGCACCAGGGCGCCGGCCGAGCGAATGACGTCTCGGCATAGCAAAGCGCGTCCGGCAAGGTCATTCGAATAGCGCGACTTGTAATCGTTCATCGATGGAGCTCCATTGCACACGCGTGCATATTTGCACGCGTGTGCATGGCGCGCAAGCCGAAATTACGGACTCACCTTGCTGGAGGTGGAGGGCGAATGGACTCGAGCTATCGAAAGCGGAGGGCGGGTTAACCGGACGCAGTGTCCAGCCAGATCGTGACAGGACCATCATTGGCCAAATCAACCCGCATGTCCGCGCCGAAGATGCCATTCGCAACGGCAACGCCAAGGGCCGAGACATTGGCGGAGAAGTTCTCATACAGGCGTTTGCCCTCATCCGGCGGCGCAGCCGTCGAAAAGCCCGGTCGGTTGCCCTTCGTCTCAGCGGCCAACGTGAACTGGCTGACGATGAGAGCCGAGCCGCCGATATCGGCAAGCGAACGGTTCATGCGATCCGCTTCGTCCCGGAAAATGCGCAGGTTGACGATCTTGCGGGCCAGCCATTCGCATTCCTTTTCGGTATCGCCCTTCATCGCACACACGAAGACCAAAAGACCATTGCCTATTTCCCCCGCCACCGCCTCATCGACGGTGACACGCGCAGATGAAACGCGCTGGACAAGTGCTCTCATGGCAACGATTCTCCCAATGGTCCCCGTTCTTATCGGCTCCGAGGCGGGCGCAATCAAGCTCTCCCCAGGACCGCGCGCCAAAGCTTGGGAGTTCGTCGTTGAAATCGTAATCGCAGGCATTTGGGCGACCGGCCGTGCGCGACCGCCGGAACGGAGAGCAACGCGTCGGGGTGCTGGACGCGGACAGGACCATGGTGGCGGCCGGCCCCGGTGATATCCGGCAGCGCGGCCCGTTGAATTGTCAACAACTACACAAAAGATAGTATTCATTATTGTTGACAATTGCGTTGACAAATCTCTTCGGTGTGCAATTCTGCCAATCAGCAAGGCACGAGCTAGGGAGGAGCAGTGTTGATGCAGGGTCCTTGGAAGACCGTCGCGACAGCCTATTCGCTGGGCTTTTTGCGACGGGCGCACACGCCACCACGCGCCGCCGGTCCGGCCAACGTGACAGCTTCTCACTCGATCTCCATTTTCCGCGCACCCATTTTGCAAGCAGATCCATGTAGGGTTGCTGCGGGCCGAGCCTGAGCTCGAGGCGATGCCTGCGCCAGCCACCCGCAGGCAGCTGATCGACAACAGGACTTGGCGTTCCCAGCTGCGCCCGTGCCAACGTTTCACAACAGTGCGGATTTCAAGGCCGACGCCTTGGTTGCCCGCTGCCAATGAACTCGACCGCCAGACGTGGTGTTCGAAACGATGGCGCTCGCGCTGGTCGGAGACAAGCAGATCATGATCCCGCTGCATCGCCGGTCGATGGCGATGACCAGAGAGATCGAGCAGGTCGTGTTCGCGCCGACATCAAGGCGCGTCACTGGCCGAGCCGTAGAAGATTCCCATCCGGGGATAAGTGACTTCAACCTGGGAGAACTGCAGAATGCTCAAGAAGTTGACTCTCGCGGCCGTCATGTCGGCTGCGCTCTGCGCGGCGGCTCAAGCGGAAACGCTTAAATGGGGCGCTTCGCGCGACATCTACTCGCTTGATCCCTACTCTTATGGTGACAGCTACACCCTGTCTTTCCTCAACCACGTTTATGAGGGGCTGGTCCGCTTTGACGCCGAACTAAAGATCGAGCCGGCGCTGGCGACATCCTGGGAGACCGTATCGGATACCGTGTGGCGGTTCCATCTGCGCGAAGGCGTCAAGTTCCATGATGGCGCCGACTTCACCGCAGACGACGTGATCGCCTCTCTCACCCGGGTCAGCGATCCAGTGTCTCCGTTGCGCGGAAACCTTCCGGCCTACAAATCAGCGAAAAAAATCGACGACCATACCATCGATATCGAACTGACCGGGCCCTACCCGCTGCTCCTGAACGACCTGACGAACATCCACATCTTCGACGCGACCTGGCTCACCGACAACAACTCGCTGAAGCCGACGGATGTCGGCAAAAAGATCGAAGGCTACGCAACCTACCACACCAACGGCACGGGTCCTTTCAAACTCGAGAGCCGCACGCCCGACAGCAAGACCGTTCTGGTCAAGAACGACAAGTGGTGGGACGCGGCGAAGTCCAATATCGATCGCATCGAGTTCACGCCGATCGTCTCGGCTGCGACGCGCGTGGCCGCGCTGTTGTCGGGCGAGATCAACTTCACCGAGAATGCACCTGCGCAGGATCTTCCACGCCTCGTCGCGCAGCCGGACCTGAAAGTGATGGAGCGCACGGATCTGCGCACCATCATGATGGGTTTCAACCGCAAGCCGAAACTGGCCGACGGCGTCGACAACAAGTTCAACGACCTGCGTGTCCGCCAGGCTGTCGCCCATGCGCTCGACAAGGACCTCATCCAGAAGCGGGTCATGCGCGGCAAATCAAGGATGGCGGGCGCGATCGTTGCGCCGGAGATTCCGGGATACATCGAAGCGCTGGACAAGCTTGTGCCGTTCGACCCCGAACTGTCGAAGAAGCTGCTCGCCGAAGCCGGCGCAAGCGATCTCCCCTTCACCCTCGTCTGCACCAACGAGGCCTATGTCAACGAAGAGGAACTCTGCCAGAGTATCGTCAACATGCTGAGCCGCGCTGGCTTCAAGCCGCAGCTCGACATCGGCCCAACGGCCGCACAGGCGCCCAAGCGCACGGGTGGCCTGTCTGACGTCTACATCATCGGCTGGGCGAACGAGCCAATGCTCGACAGCTACTCGATCCTGCTCCAGATGATCGAGACGAGGAGTGACAAGGCGGGCGTCTTCAACTGGGGCGGCTGGAGCTATCCGGACATTGACAAGCTGATCATCCAGGCATCTACCGAAATGGACCGCACGAAACGGCTCGAGCTGCAGACCAAGGCACTCCAGATGGTCAAGGACGAACTGATCATGTTGCCGCTGCACCAGCAGCCAATGGCCTGGGTGATGAGCAACAAGATCGATCGAGTCGCTCAACTGGCGGACAACAAGCCGCGCCATTGGCTCACTCATTTCGCTGAGTAGCGCATCTGCTTGAAGCTGGAACGCCAAGCGTTCCAGCTCCTGTTCGGTTCAATGCGCCTTTTCGAATTCGGGCAGAACCTCGAAGAGATCGGCAACCAGGCCGTAGTCGGCGACCTGGAAGATCGGTGCCTCCTCGTCCTTGTTGATCGCGACGATGACCTTGCTGTCCTTCATGCCGGCGAGGTGCTGGATCGCACCGGAGATGCCGCAGGCGATGTAGAGGTCGGGTGCGACCACCTTGCCGGTCTGGCCGACCTGCCAGTCGTTCGGGGCATAACCGGCGTCGACAGCCGCACGGCTTGCGCCGACGGCGGCACCGAGCTTGTCGGCAACCGGCAGGATCACTTCCTGGAACTTTTCCGACGAACCGAGCGCGCGACCACCGGAGATGATGATCTTGGCAGACGTCAGTTCCGGACGATCGGACGACGACAGCGCGTCGGCGACAAAGCTCGAAACGCCGGGGTTGGCGGCAGCCGAGACGGTCTCGATCGCCGCCGAACCGCCTTCAGCGGCAGAGGCGAATGAGGCGGTGCGCACGGTGATGACCCGCTTTTCTTCCGTCGTCTGCACCGTCTGGATGGCGTTGCCGGCATAGATCGGGCGTTTGAAGGTGTCGGACGAGACGACCTCGATGATTTCCGAGACCTGGGAAACGTCGAGCAGCGCAGCAACGCGCGGCATGACGTTCTTGCCGACCGAGGTCGCGGCGGCAACGATGGTGTCGTAGCTGCCGGCAAGCGAGACGATCAGCGCGGCCAGCGGCTCGGCGAGGTTGTTGGCAAGCGAGGCGTCCTCGGCAACCAGCACCTTGGCAACGCCCGCAAGCTTGGAGGCCTGTTCGGCAGCAACCTTGGCACCGGCGCCGGCGACCAGGATGTGCACATCGGCTCCAGTCCCACTGGCAATCTTGGCGGCCGCGCTCAGCGCCTTGGCGGTCTGGTCGGAAAGGTGGTTGCTGTCGTGGTCAGCCAGAAGAAGAATGGCCATGATCTTGTCCTCTAGAAAAATGGTTCGTTCCCGAAATCCGTCAGGCCCTGGCTAAAACGGGGAGGCGCGAGAACCGGCGCGCAGCGTACTTTTGGTACGTGAGCACCGGAAGCGCAGCGACACGCCGTTTGCAGGCGGGCCTCACGGATTTCAGAGCACGCCGGCTTCGACTTTAAGCTTCTCGACCAGCTCGGCGACCGACTTGACCTTGATGCCGGCCTTGCGGCCCGACGGCTCCTCGGTCTTCAGCACCTTGAGGCGGGCGGACGTGTCGACGCCGAAGTCGGCCGGCGACTTCTTGTCGAGCGGCTTCTTCTTCGCCTTCATGATGTTGGGCAGCGAGGCATAACGCGGCTCGTTCAGCCGCAGGTCCGTGGTGACGACGGCGGGAAGCTTGATGTCGATGGTCTGCAGGCCGCCATCGACTTCACGCGTCACCCTTGCTGTGCCCTCTGGTGCCTTGCCATCGCCGATCTCGACCTTGGAGGCAAAGGTGCCCTGCGCCCAGCCGAGCAGCGCCGACAGCATCTGGCCGGTCTGGTTCGAATCGTCGTCGATCGCCTGCTTGCCGACGATGATCAGCCCCGGCTGTTCGGCGTCGGCAACGCCCTTGACGATCTTGGCCACGGCGAGCGGCTCGACCTGGTCTTCGGTCTCGACCAGGATGGCGCGGTCGGCACCCATGGCGAGCGCGGTGCGCAGCGTCTCTTCGGCCTTGGCCGGACCGACGGAAACGACGACGACCTCATCCGCCTTGCCGGCTTCCTTCAGCCGCAGCGCTTCTTCGACCGAGATTTCGTCGAAGGGGTTCATTGACATCTTCACGTTGGCGAGATCAACGCCCGAACCGTCTGCCTTCACGCGGATCTTGACGTTGTAGTCAACCACCCGCTTCACCGTCACAAGTATTTTCATGGCTGCTCCTCACACCTTCTCGAACCGGGGAATGTCCATGTAGCCATCGGCCAGCAGGAACGGCTTGACGCCCTGCCGTGCCACGGCGGCGAAGGTCTCGTGCGTCAGGAAGACGAAACCGCCTGACTGTTCCATCAGATCCTGCATCTTCCGGTACATCGTATCGCGCTTGGCCAGTTCGGGCTCGGCCATCGCCTGCAGGTAGAGCGTTTCGAACTCCGGGCTGTTGAACTGCGACCAGTTGAGCTGGCCGATCTGCGAGGGGCGGAACCAGGCGAGATTTTCCGCCGGATCGACACCGCCCGCAAAATTCATCAGCACCATGTCGATCCCATTGCTGCCGTCTGGCGCCTTGTCGCCGAGCGTCCAGAAAACGGCGTCGTCGAGGGCATTGATCTCGACGGTGACGCCGATGACGCCGAGCAGCGCCTGCACGATCTGGCAGGTCAAAAGGCTCGTCTTGTCGTTGAGCGCAGAAAGGGTGAGTGAAAGGTCGGACACGCCTGCCTCCTCCAGCAGTGCCTGCGCCTTCTCCATATCCGGCGCGTAAAGGATCGCCTCGCGGTGACCGATCATGCCGGGCGGAACGACGCCGGTCGCCGGCTCGGCCAGGTCGGAATAGGAGCCGGCCATGATCTGGCTGACGTCGACCGCGTGCTGAATGGCCCGCCGCACCCGCTCGTCGGCGAATTTCGGATTTGCCAGGTTGAGGCTGAGCCAGATCATCCGGCTGCCGTTCATCTCGATCAAGTCGCTGTTTTCCGGTAGCGCCCGGCGGTAGGTCGCCAGCGTGTTGAGGCTGACCTTGGTGTAAGAGACGGCCTTCGCCTCATAGGCGAGCGCGCCTGCCTCGTCGTCGAGCACGATCTCGAACTTCACCGCAGAGAACGCCGGCTGCGGGCCTTTCCATAGCGGGTTGCGCTTCAGCAGCAGCGATTGCTTGGGAACCCAGGTCTCGATGAGGTAGGGCCCGGCCGTGGCCGGCGGTTCCGTCGTGAACTTGCCGCCGACCTTTTCGACGGCTTTCTGGCTGACGATGTGGCCCATATAGTAGGGCAGCGTCGTCACCCAGAACGGCACGGACGGCGTCTTCAGCCGGATGATGCCGGTGCGTTCACCAGTGATCTCGACCTTATCCATCGTATCGAACGCATAGGCCCAGGGTGAGTTGTTGGCAGGTGCCGCGACGCGCTCGAACGAGTACTTCACGTCCTCCGCCGTCACCGGGCCGAAACCGTCAGACCATTCCAGCCAGTCGTTGAGTTCAAATTCGATTTCGGTCGGCGATTTCTGTACGAGGCTTTTCGCCGCATAGGCCTCCCAGCCGGGCGTCGCCCTGACGTCGTTCAGACGATTGAGCGATGGGAAGATGCAGCGGCCGATCTCCTCCTCCAGCGACCCGTTCTGGAAGGCCGGATCGAGGATCTGGATATCGGAGCCGCCGCGCACGACAAGCGTGTCGCCTTCGGCCGCATAGGAAAGCTGCGGGCGGATCATGGCAGCGGCAGCGGCAGCAGCCGCCGCCGATGCCGCCAGAAATTGTCGTCTGTTCATGGACATCTGAATTCTCCTCCTCAGATGATGATGGCTCGATCGATTTCAGGCTTCGACCAGTTGAGGCCGCTTGGCGGCGTCTGCGAGCGGAAAGTGACAGCGCACGCGCTGGCCGTTCGCATCGGCGATTTCCTGGGGTGGGCGGGTGCGGCAGAGGCTCTCGGCAAAGCGGCAGCGCTCATGGAACTCGCAGCCCGACGGGCGGGCAAAGATGCTCGGCACCTCACCGAGGACAGGCGGTTCGCTGCGCCGGTGCTGCGGATCCGGAATCGGTTCGCTATCGAGCAGGGCCTTGGTGTAGGGGTGTTGGGGGTTGCGGAAGATTTCCGCCGTCGGGCCGCTTTCGACCACCCGGCCGAGATACATGATCACCAGCTCGTCGGAGATATGCCGCGCGACCGCGAGGTTGTGGGTGATGATCAGGAAGGCCGTATCGTGCTTTTCCCGGATGTCCAGGAACAGGTTCATCACGCCGCCCTGCACGGAAACGTCGAGGCCGGCCGTCGGCTCATCCGCGACAATCAGGCTCGGCACGACAGAGAGCGCCCGGGCAACGGCGGCGCGACGCGCCTGACCGCCGGAAAGCGCGTGCGGAAAGCGCGACAGCAAGGACGAAGGCAAACCGGCAAGCTGCGCCAGCGCGGCGATCGCCTCGGCCGTGGTTTCGCCCGCGCCGGCGATGCGGCGAGGCTCGGCGACGATGTCACCGATGCGCTGCCGCGGATTGAAGGACGAGGCCGGGTCCTGGAAGAGCAGCGAGGTTTTCTCTCGAATCGGCCGGAAGCTCGCCTTCGAAAAGTCGGCGAGCGGCGTACCCTTGAAGCGGATTTCGCCGGCCGTTGGCTGCGTCAGGCCGAGCAGGGCCATGCCGAGCGTGGTCTTGCCCGAGCCACTTTCGCCGACAACACAGACGATCTTTCCGGGCCTGAGCGCCAGAGAAACGTCGACGACGATGTCGAGCTTGCGACCTGCGCCAAGAAGGCGTCCCCGCGTGCCGATACTGACACCGAGACCACGGGCTTCGAGAATGGGTGTCTGTTCCGTCATGCCAAATTCCTCCCCTCGCGGGCAATGCTTAGCGCCTCATGGTCGATGACCGGCATGCGATGAAGGCCGGGGGCGATCAGCGCCGGTTCGCAGGCAAACAGCGCTTTCGTGTAGGGATGCGTCGGCTTCGCAAAGATCGCTTCCACCGGCCCTTGCTCGACCACGCGGCCGGCATACATGACGACCACGCGATCGCAGATCTCGGCGATGACGCCGAGGTGGTGGGAGATCATCAGCACGGCGACACCGGCCTCAGCGCGCAACTCCCGCATCAGATGCAGGATCTGCGCTTCCATGGTGACATCGAGGGCGGTTGTCGGCTCATCCGCGATCAACAGCTGCGGCCGCATCATCAGCGCGGCGGCGATCGCCACCCGCTGGAGCATTCCGCCTGACAGCTCGAACGGATAATTCGACAGGCGCCTCGCCGGATTGGACAGTCCCACCTGTTTGAAGACCGAAACGATCCGCTCGCGTTTTTCCTCCCTGGACAAGGTAGTCTCCCGCCACAGAAGCTCGGTAAGCTGGTCGCCCAGCCGGTGCAGCGGGCTGAAGGTGGTCATCGGGTTCTGGAAAACCATGGCGGCACCCGGACCGCGAACGGAGCGGAAGGCCGAACCGTCGGCGCCAAGCAGGTTGGTGCCGGCAAGCGACAGCGTCTTGCCCATGACTGAGGCCGAGGACGGCAGCAGGCCAAGGATCGAGTGGGCAAGCGTGGACTTGCCGGAACCGCTTTCGCCGATGATGCCGACGATTTCGCCGGGCTGGATGGTGAGATCAACATTCGAGACCGCCGGCCGGCCGGCATAGGAGATCGACAGTTCTTCGATCTCAAGCACCGGCTGCATCTTTTGCTGCGCCGTCCTCATGCCGTCTTCTCCTTCGCAAGCTTGGGATCGAGCGCGTCGCGCAGGGCCTCGCCGAAGAAGGTGAAACCGATCGTCGCGAGGATGATGGGCACGCTGCCGACCAGAACCGGCACCGGCGTGTTGCGGATCACGGCAAAAGCGTCCGACAGGATGTTGCCCCAGCTTGGGACCTGTGGCTTGACGCCGAGGCCAAGAAAGGAAAGCCCGGCTTCGAGCGTGATCACCGTGGAGATGTCGAGACAGGCCAGGATGAGCAGCGGTCCGACGACATTCGGCAAGAGGTGGACGAAGAGAATGCGCAGGCTGGAGGCGTTCATCACTTGCTCGGCCCTGATGAAGTCCCGCGCCTTGAGGCTGAGTGTCTGGGCGCGCACGAGCCGGGCATAGGACGGCACGGAATAGGCAACGATAACGAGGATGACCGTCGAGACACCCGGCCCGAGCAGCACGACGATCGCGAGACCGAACATGATCATCGGCAGCGAGCTGAGGCTGTCGAAGATCAGCACGAGCAGTCCATCCAGCCAGCGCGGGCCGTAACCGGCGATCAGGCCTAGCGGAATGGCGGCGGCCAAAGCGGCGGCAAGCGAAACGAGCGCCACGGTCATCGCCGTTCGCGTGCCGAGAATGACACGGGTGAAGAGATCGCGTCCAAGCTGGTCGGTGCCAAGCCAGTGGGCAACCGAAGGGCCGGCAAGGCGATTGGTGACGCTGATCGCCGTCGGCGAATAGGGCGCGATCCAGGGCGCAAGGATGGCGACGAGCGTGATCGTCACGACGAGGACCAGGCCAATCGCCCCAAGCGGCGTGGAAAGGATCTGTCGGAGGGTGCGCGCGATCCGGAAGGATCGCCTCTCGTTGAAGCCGGTGGCGGCACGCATGGCGGAGACTGCCTCGCTCATTGAAGGGCCCTCTTCACGCGCGGGTCGAGCACCGCCGCCAGGATATCGGCCAGGATCATGCAGCTGACATAGAGGGCGGCGGTCACCATGACGGTGCCAATGACCACCGGGAAATTTCGGGTGATGACGGCGTCGTAGGTCATCTTGCCGAGGCCGGGACGCGAAAAGACGATCTCGGCAAAAACCGACCCGGTCAGGAGGCCGCCGAAACCGATGGCGATGACAGAGAGAACCGACAGCATCGACTGGCGCAGCGCATAGCGCAGGATCACCCGTCGTTGCGCCACGCCGAAGGATTGCAGCGTGCGCACATAGGGCTCGTTCATCGCCTCGATCATCGCAGCGCGCACAATGCGCGAGACATAGCCCACCCAGCCGAGACCGATCGCGAAGGACGGCAGGATCAACGCCTTGAGATAGCCAAGCGGGTCGGTCATCTCGCCAGCGCCGATAGCCGGAAGCCAGTTGAGCGTCACGGCAAAGAGAAGCAGCGTGTAAAGCGAAACGACGAAGGAGGGCACGGCAACGAAGCCGATGGAGAGGAGACCAATCATCCAGTCCGGCCAGCGCCCGCGATAAAGCACGGCAAGGCAGCCGAGCGCGACGCCGAGTGCCACCGCCCAGACGAAGCTCGCGAGCGCCAGCGTGACCGTATGCGGCAGCACCTCGGCAATCATCGTCAGCACCGGCCTGCGGCTCCAGACGTCGACGCCGAGATCGCCGACCGACAGCCGACCGACAAACAGGCCGAGCTGTTCGTAAAACGGGCGATCGAGGCCCATCATCTGATGGAAGGAAAGCCGCATTTCAGGCGTCGAGCGCGCGCCAAGCGCGACGACTGCCGGATCGCCCGGGATCATGTGCATCAGGCTGAAGAGCATGAGCGCGACGACGAAAAGGATGACGACGCCAAGCCCTATTCGCCGCAAGATGAAGAGTGTCATTGGGTTCCCCTCTTTGTTTATGGATGACCGGGACTAGAGGTGATCCCGGTCGATGTGTCGTTCGCCGGTGCGTTCGAAGACGACCTCTCCCTGTTCCAGGGCGAGAAGCTGCCATTGCAGGCGAAACTGGGTTGCAGTGGATGTCAGCGTGACCTTCGAGCGCGTTTCGACATTGGCCTCGCCGCTGGTGAAGGCCATGCCCCAGCCGGTCTCCAACGTGGCCGAAAGCGGGTCTCCGTCGGTGAGCTCCATGCGGTCGACAACGCAGGCGGCCGTGAGGATCGAGCGATCGGGCAGCCAGTAGCGGCCGAAGTCGCTGGTGAGTGCCACCGCTTCGCGTCCGGAACCGACATCGCGGCGAATTTCGCGGCGGTGCTGCAACGGTGCGATTTCGGTGACCTCGAGCGGCGGCGCGATCTCGACCGGCGCGAAGGAGGGCGCCACCTCGCCGATGACTGGGATCCGCACCGGCAGCAGGAGCTGCGACGAACCCGGAAGAAGCCGGATGGTCGGCCTCTGTGGCGACGGCCAGAGGATCGGCCAGAGCTGCGTTGTCAGCACCAGCCGCAAGCGATGGCCCGCCGGAAAACGGCGGCCTATGTGGCCGAGCGTGATACGGGCTGCGAACGCCTCGCCCGGCCGTAGAGTTTCCGGTTCCGCGTGGCCGTTGCGGTGGGTGAGGTTCAGGCATCCCCAGGTGACCAGCGTCGACGTGCCGTCCGGGGCGACATCGCAGATTTTCGCAACCAGCTGAGCGTCGGCGACATCGCAGATACCGCGGAACTCGACCTCACAGGCCCCCAGAATGTCGACGTCGGTGGTGAGCGGATCGCTGTCGAAGACGAGGCCGAGGCCGTCTTCCCGGCGCTGGTCGAGCGCCATGTCAGGAGCCTCGCCGCCGTAGCCGCCGAAACGGCCGAAGTCGCGCATCGTCACCATCGGCGTCGAGAGAACGACCGCCTCGCCGGCAACCGGCTCGTCTGCCAACCCCCTGGCGTTCAGCTGGAGGGTGCGGGTCTCTGCGTTCGGCGACGGCCAGGATGGCTCGCCGACCCAGCGGCCGGGGTGATCGGCATAGAACGGGGCCGGCCGATGCGGATCCATGATCCAGGCGGTATAGACGGGCTCGTCCATGATGCCGGTGTCGATGCCGCAGAGCCAGTGCCGCCACCAGCGGATCGCCTCCTGCATGTAACCGATCGCAGGGCCGGGCTCCCCGAGGAACGGATAGGCATGCGACCACGGGCCGACCAGGCCCTTGCGCGGCCCCGAGAGGCCTTCCAGCAGCCGTGGCACAGCATTGAAATAGGTGTCGTCCCAACCGCTGATCGCATAGACGGGAATATCCACCTTGGAGAAATCCTCGCAGATGGAGCCGCGCTGCCAATAGGCGTCGCGACGCTGATGCTGAAGCCATACGTCGGACCAGCAGGTGGAAGCCTCCAGCCGCTCCTTCCACATCTCCCGCCAGCGCGCACCGACGATCTGCGGATCCGGCGGCAGGGCGCCGAGCCCCAGGATGAAGGACGACCACATGGCGTCTTCGGTCAAAAGGCAGCCGCCGGCATAGTGTACGTCGTCGGCGTAGCGATCGTCGGAGCAGCAGAGCGCGATCACCGCCTTCAGTGCCGCCGGCCGCCTCGCGGCAACCTGCAGGGCGTTGAAGCCACCCCAGGAGATGCCGGTCATGCCGACGGCACCGGTCGACCAGGGCTCAGCGGCAAGCCAGGCGATGATGTCCTCGGCGTCGTCGAACTCCTGCTCGGTGTATTCGTCGGTCAGGACGCCCTCGCTGTCGCCGGAGCCGCGAATGTCGACGCGGCAGCAGGCAAAGCCGTGACCAGCGACATAAGGGTGCATCTTGACGTCGCGAAAGACGGTTCCATCGCGGCGGCGGTAAGGAATGAGTTCGAGGATCGCGGGTACCGGCGAAGCCTCGGCGTCTTCGGGCAACCAGATCGTCGCGGCCAACCGGCAGCCATCGCGCATCGGGATGAAGATGGGGTCGAGGCAGCGCACGGCGCGCGGAAAGGTGGTGACAACGGACATCAACGTTTCTCGTCTTTCCTGGGGGTCTGATGGTCGTCGGCAGGCAGCCACTGGTAGACCTCAGGCGAGGTCTGCGGATAGGTGACGAAATCCTTGCGGCGCTTCACGCGGGCACGGCTGAGGCGGCGCCAGAGGGCAAAAAGGGCAAAGGCGACGGAAAGAGAGCCGGCATACCAGAAGAAGGCATTCGCGCCGAAGCGATCAATCCCGGTCGCTCCGATCAACGGTCCGATGGTGCCGCCAAAAGCCCAGATCAGCAGGAGATTGGACGAGAGCGGTACGAAATCCGCAGGCTCCGCCCGATCGTTGGCATGTGCCACGCCAAGGGGATAGAAGATTTCGGAAATCCCGCCGAAAACCGAAAAGAGCACCAGCAGCATCCAGAACGGCGTTGCGACCGTGATCGTGAAGAACAGGCCGCACACCGCGACGAGGACGACGGCGAGCGTCAGCATCATGTTGATGCGGTCGAGTTTGTCGGAAAGCGCCCCCAAGGGAAACTGCAGGAAGAGCGCGCCAAGCACGACGGCCGACATCAGAAGCGCGATGCGGTCCTGCGTGAAGCCGAGATCGAGCACGTAGAGCGAACCGATGTTGGCAAACGTCGAAGAAATGAGCCCCGTCAGCAGACAGGCGAAGGCCCCGAGCGGAGTGGTTCGGAACGCCCGCAGGATATGGATGCCGACCGGCGCGTGCAGCTGCGGCTCGCCCACCCAGATCGCGGTCACGGGCACCAGCGCCAGCACGTAGAAGGCTGCCGAGAACATCAGCATGTCGTTGCCCGAGGGATCGATATCGCGCGCCAGCAACTGGCCGAGCCCGTAGAACAGGCCGATCACGAGAACATAGAGCGTCAGCGCCCGGCCGCGCCCGCTGTTTGGAACCATGGCGTTCAGCCAGCTTTCGATGATGACGGTCTGACCGGCATTGACGAAGCCCATCACCGCCATCAATGCCATGAGCACGGCGATCCCCGGGTTGAAGGCGATCGAGAGCAGGAGCACGGCTGCAAGCGCAGAAAAAGCCGCGTAGGCGCGCACTTCTCCCACCGAGCGGATGAGGCGGGTCGAGCCGATGCAGCCGACGAGAAAGCCGGCACTTTCTGCCATGACGGCGAGACCGACGACACTCGCGCCATCGCCGGCAGAGACCAGCCGCAGCGGCAACAAGGTGTGAAACAGTCCCGATCCGGCCGCATGCAGCGCCCCGCCGGCAAGCGGCGACGCAATCGACCAAACGGGCAGGCTTTGCACCTGGCTCATGACACGACTCCTTCCCTGCGGGAGGCTGAAAATCTCCAACAGCGACCATCAAAGGCAAATTTCGAATGTGAAGACCCACAGCCGCAGGTGGCGTTCACCGCGGCATGTTCAGGCCTCGTCCGTCCGGCGTATCAGGTCCGAGCGGTGTATTTGTGTTTCCTCAAGTTACGCACAAACCGAAAATCGGCGCAAGAGAAATTATACGACCTTATAATTAATCCAGTACAACATTGATATTATTTGATCTTATCGATTTTAATCCGCATTTTTAGCGCCGTATCTCCCCACGCGAATGCTCCCGAAGGAGTATACACAACCTCAATGTAACGCATTGTTTTATAATAATTTTCAGAACATTCTCTTCGTCGGCGCAACCGACCTGGCCACAGGTCGGCGGGGATCATGAAGAAACGAAATGATCTCAAAACAATTTGCCATGGCAGAAATTATACGTTTGTATAGCAATTGTCTTGCAAGGTGGTCGCACTTGGCTATTTTGGTGCCCTCACAGCTTGTTGGCACAGGCCCCCTCAGATCGCTTTCTATTTATGGTTGCAACAATGTCCCGAGACCCCCGCTTCGATATTCTCTTCGAACCCGTCAAGATCGGCCCGGTCACGGCGCGCAACCGCTTCTACCAGGTGCCGCACTGTTCCGGCATGGGATACCGCTATCCGAACGCCGAGGCGCATCTGCGCGGCATGAAGGCCGAGGGTGGCTGGGCTGTTGTCTCCACCCAGGAGGCGGAAATCCATCCAACCTCGGACCTGACGCCGGCAAACGAAGCCCGCATCTGGGATGAAGGTGATCTTCCGGCACTTTCTGCAGTCACCGAACGCATTCACCACCATGGCAGCCTCGCGGCCATCCAACTCGTGCACAACGGCCTGCATGTCGCCAACCGCTTCACCCGGATGATCCCGCTTGCGCCGTCGCATGCAGTCAGCGACAGCCTCGACCCCGTTCAGGCCCGCGCCATGGACAAGGCCGACATTGCCGACATGCGCCGCTGGTATCGCAACGCCGCCTTGCGCGCCAAAAGGGCCGGCTTCGACATCGTCTATCTCTATGCCGGCCATGATATGAGCGTGCTGCAGCACTTCCTGTCCCGCCGTCACAATGATCGCAACGACGAATATGGCGGTTCCTTTGAAAACCGGCTGCGGCTGTTCCGTGAGATCCTGGAGGATACCCGGGAGGCGGTCGGCGACACCTGTGCGCTCGCCGTGCGGCTGGCCGTCGACGAACTGATGGGGCCGTCAGGTATTACCAGCGAAGGAGAAGGCAAGGACATCATCTCCGCACTCGCCGAACTTCCAGACCTGTGGGACGTCAACCTTTCCGACTGGTCCAACGACAGCCAGACGGCCCGCTTCTCCGAGGAAGGCTACCAGGAGCCCTACACCCGCTTCGTCAAATCCGTGACCACCAAGCCGGTGGTCGGCGTCGGGCGCTACACGTCGCCCGATAGCATGGTGCGGGTGATCCGCCAGGGCATCCTCGACTTCATCGGTGCAGCCCGCCCGTCGATTGCCGATCCCTACCTGCCAAAGAAGATCGAGGAAGGCCGCATCGACGACATCCGCGAATGCATCGGCTGCAACATCTGCGCGTCGGGCGACAATACCAACGTGCCGATGCGCTGCACGCAGAACCCGACGATCGGCGAGGAATGGCGCAAGGGCTGGCACCCGGAAATCGTCACGTCGTTGCCGGCGCCCGAGCCGGCGCTGATCATCGGCGGCGGCCCGGCGGGTCTCGAAGCGGCGCGCGCGCTTGCCCAGCGCGGCGCCGATGTTGTGCTTGCCGAAGGAAGTGGCGAATGGGGCGGACGGGTCGCGCGCGAATGCCGCCTGCCAGGACTTGCGACCTGGGGCCGCGTTAGGGACTGGCGCGTTGGCCAATTGACCACGCAGGTCAATGCCGAACTGTATCTGCACAGCCCGCTGAGCGCCGACGACGTGCTGCAATACGGCATTCCGCATGTCGCGATCGCGACCGGCGCGAAATGGCGATCCGACGGTGTCGGCCGCACCCACCGGCAACCCCTCGAATTCCTGAAAGAAGGCGCACTCGTTTCGCCCGACGCGCTTCTTGCCGACGGCGCGACGGCCGTGTCCGTCGACGGTCCGGTCGTGATCTTCGATGACGACAGCTTCTATCTCGGCAGCGTGCTTGCCGAACTGCTCGCCAAGGCTGGCCTGGAGGTGGTCTTCGTGACACCCGAACCTCAGGTCTCACCCTGGAGCAAGAACACGCTTGAACAGGGCCGGGTGCAACGGCGTCTCATCGAACTCGGCGTTGAGATCATTCCTGCCGTGGCGCTCGCGGGCCGCAGGAAGGACCGGCTTGAACTTGCCTGTGTCTATAGCGGCAAGACCCGGCAGATCGACTGTGGCACCCTCGTTCCTGTCACGGCGCGGTTGCCCGATGAAACCCTGTGGCATGACCTGAAAGCACGGGAAGCGGAATGGGCCGATGCGGGGATCAAGTCTGTTGTCCGGCTGGGCGACTGTCTGGCGCCTGGTCTCATTGCCGCCGCCGTCTATTCGGGACACGAATATGCCCGCACCTACCAGGAACAGATCGATAGGGACCGGATACCCTTCCTGCGCGAGGACATTGCAGTGCTTCACGAGATCAAAGGTTAGGTAGCAACACACCATCGCGGCCTGCTCCACCACGCTCACCGCGACGCGTCTGGAGCGGGCCACCGTCAATGAACAAGCAACGGATGCCTCCAGCACACCGTGTCTGCAAGACCGCTACGTCGGCGCCAGAGAGCGCCTCAGTAATTTCGCTGCGAATTCAATCTCATCTTCAGTCGACGCAGCAAAGCCAACGAGAAGTGCCTTCCGCGGCGATCTCCGGTTGGCATAGTAGTAGGATAGTTGTTCGACGCCAAGATTGTTGTGCCGGCAACGGTTTAGCACCGCATCCTCATCCACCGACTGATCCCTGTAATAGCAGAGATTGTAGAACCCCGACGCGGCTCGAATATGTCGGCAAAGTCAGACCGCAGGATTTGTAAGAGGCAGTTCTGGCGCTTGGCATAGATCCGGCGCATCCGGTGAAGGTGACGGACATAGTGACCGTCCTCGATAAGGCGGCCGACGACCTGTTCGGTGATTGCGGCAACGCCCTGTAACGAACCTGGATCAGCCGGCGGCATTTTTCCGCAAGCGCCCTGGGCATGATCATGTAACCGACGCGGAGAGACTGCAGCAGCGTCATGCTGAAGGCGCCGACATAGATGACCTGACCGACCTGATCGAGCGCTTTCAGCGGTGGAATCGGGCCACCCCGATACCGAAACTCGCTGCCCAGATCGTCCTCGATGATCAGCGTCTCGCGGTCGGCCGACAACACACTCTCAACCTATAAGATCGGCAAGGACAACAATAAGCGTCTCTTCGAAGTGCTCAGCAACTCCGATGCCGGGATCCTGTCGCTCGTGGTTGCTCCTGATCCCGACAATCGCTGATAGTCAATGAGGTTCGGGGGACTTCAGCCGAAGCTGATCGAGCAAACTACGCGCTGAATAGGAGTGCGCGGCGGCGAGTGTCGCGCCTCCCGGCCTATTCCTCCTACTGGTATCCTTTTGCCCTAGGCTGGAGTTCAGTTGGTGCGCCGCTCAGCGGCCACTCTCCTTGTTGGAAACTCGGACGGTGACGTTTCGGACGGTGGATGGAGGTGTTGATCGGTGGCTGATCTTCGGATGGGCGTTCTCACCTCGCCGGTTTTGGTGTCCTTGAACGTCAAAAAGCCCGCGGACGTTTTTGTCTGGCGGGCTTTTTGTTTGATTTGGTTGCGGGGGCAGGATTTGAACCTGCGGCCTTGGAGTGCCCCCCATTTCGCCAGACAAGTCAGCTATTGAGACAATGCTTTGATGAATTCCCTTGGGGATGCCATTTTCAGCGCTGAATGCGGATGGATTTCGTTGTAATCCTCGATCCATCCATCGATGTTCCGGAGCGCTGTGTCGGCGTCGGGAATGGGTGAGATACGTATGTAGTCGCGTTTCAGGGTTTTGACGAAAGCCTCCGACATACCGTTTGATTGAGGGCTGGCGACCGGCGTGAAGCACGGGACCAGATTGAGGGCCTGAGCAAACAGCCTGGTTTCCCTTGCTGTGTAGGCGCTGCCGTTATCGGACAGATGTTCGATGGCATGTGGGGCACGCGTGCCACCGAAGCGTTTCTCGACTGCTTCCAACATCATATCGCGGACGTCAGAACCGGAGATCCCGGCATTGGCGACCGCCGCCCACGAGATGATCTCTCGATCAAACGCGTCGATGATAAAAGCAAGGCGGACCACCTCGCCATTCCAGCAGGTGAACTCCAGGCCATCGGAGCACCAACGAAGGTTCGACCGCATCACCATGACCTTGCCGTCGTGGACGCGGCCCTTGCGCACGGCGGTGTGCTTCTCAAGGATCATGGCGTGGTTGGCCATGATGCGGTGGACCCGCTTGCGGTTGACGACCGGCTGATCGGCGGCCCGCCGCTGCCTGTTGAGAAGGGCAGCGATCCGCCGATAGCCATAAGTTGGCCTGGCATCCACCAGCTTGCGAATGGCAGGCAGCAGCTCGGCATCGTCCGCTTTGAGGTAGGGTCCGCGAGGCTTGGACTTGCCCTTCAGACGTTCGGAGAGATTAGAACGCGACACGTGTAAGGCCTCCGCCACCGCCTTCATCGGGAACCGCCCTTCGGCAACAATATCGGCCGCGATATCGGTTTTTTTGACTGGGCTTTGGAAAGGGCTTCGCGAAGAATCTCGTTCTCCAGCGTCTTGCGTCCGAGAATGCGCTCAAGCTCGCGCACTCGATCTTCCAGCTTCTTCACCTCAGAATTGCCGATTACCGGCTCGTCGGAGTCCACCGCCACCGCACCTCCCTCGCTCAAGAGCCGACGCCAGCGATAGAGAAGGTTTGGCGCAACTCCATGCCGCCGAGCCGCAGAGGAAACCGTCTCCCCTGGGGCATAGCTCTCCTCGATGATCTGCAGTTTGCGTTCCGTTGTCCAGCGCCGCCGCCGGACGTCACCGATCATCAGGTCAACCTGTCGAAACTCGTTAGACATAAGCCTATCCTCAAGCCTGTGCTTGAGCCTTCCTGCTTATGCTGAGTGTCCGGTCGAAAGTGGGGGCAGTTCAGGCCTTCAGGTTATGAGCCTGACGAGCTACCGGGCTGCTCCACCCCGCGTTATCCGGGTTTTGCCGGAAGCAAAATCCCGTTTGATCCGGTCCGGGTTTTGCGAAGCAAAATCCCGTTGTTTGTCTTGGTCTAGCAAAACAAAAGGGCCGCTTGAGGGCGGCCCGTGTTCGGCTGGGCCGAGGGATGAAGAGAAGATGATCGTTTGATTTCCGGATTTTTCTTGCGATTTGCAGACCTGGCAGCGACCTACTCTCCCGCGTCTTAAGACGAAGTACCATCGGCGCTGGGGCGTTTCACGGCCGTGTTCGGAATGGGAACGGGTGCAGCCACCCCGCCAGAACCACCAGGTCGGCAAAGCGCAAGATTTGCGCTAGCGAAGCGCAAACCGGATTGAGAAGCTGGTTGAAGTCTGCGTAAACCGCCTGCGGTTTATCGCTTTCACTTCATTTGTTTTGAACACGTCGCTCATCCGGACGAATGCTTTGCATTCGCCTTGTGATGAACACAAGCAATGGGAACGATCAAGCCAATCGAACGATTAGTACTGGTAAGCTTCATGCGTTGCCGCACTTCCACACCCAGCCTATCAACGTGGTCGTCTTCCACGGTTCTCAAGGGAATACTCGTTTTCAGGTTGGTTTCCCGCTTAGATGCCTTCAGCGGTTATCCATTCCATATATAGCTACCCTGCTATGCCCTTGGCAGGACAACAGGTCCACCAGAGATATGTCCATCCCGGTCCTCTCGTACTAGGGACAGATCCTGTCAATATTCCTACACCCACGGCAGATAGGGACCGAACTGTCTCACGACGTTCTGAACCCAGCTCACGTACCGCTTTAATTGGCGAACAGCCAAACCCTTGGGACCTGCTCCAGCCCCAGGATGCGATGAGCCGACATCGAGGTGCCAAACAACCCCGTCGATATGGACTCTTGGGGGTCATCAGCCTGTTATCCCCGGCGTACCTTTTATCCGTTGAGCGATGGCCCTTCCACGCGGGACCACCGGATCACTATGACCGACTTTCGTCTCTGCTCGACTTGTCAGTCTCGCAGTCAGGCGGGCTTATGCCATTGCACTCGACGACCGATTTCCGACCGGTCTGAGCCCACCATCGCGCGCCTCCGTTACTCTTTCGGAGGCGACCGCCCCAGTCAAACTACCCACCATACACTGTCCCGGATCCGGATGACGGACCGCGGTTAGACATCCATGACGATAAGGGTGGTATTTCAAGGATGGCTCCACAAGAACTGGCGTCCCTGCTTCAAAGCCTACCACCTATCCTACACATGCCGACACGAATGCCAGTGTAAAGCTATAGTAAAGGTGCACGGGGTCTTTCCGTCTGACCGCAGGAACCCCGCATCTTCACGGGGAATTCAATTTCACTGAGTCTATGCTGGAGACAGCGGGGAAGTCGTTACGCCATTCGTGCAGGTCGGAACTTACCCGACAAGGAATTTCGCTACCTTAGGACCGTTATAGTTACGGCCGCCGTTTACTGGGGCTTCGATTCAGAGCTTGCACCCCTCCTCTTAA